>JAZDHH010000001.1:0-32552 GCA_043806015.1 Nanobdellota archaeon
TTGCAGCACATTATCGACCAGAAAGGTCGCAACACAAGAAAAAGAACTCACATTAAAAATTATTATCTACAACCTAGAAAAGAAAATCAAGATGACACTCTTTATAGTCATTTTTCGACTAAACACTTTTCAACAAGACCATTCTCAAATACTAAACGGTGAAGAACCTTATCAAGTGATCAATTCTTATGTGTTTGGTTGCTATAAGACCAACGACAAGAAATGCATTTATGATTAATTTAATAGCATAAATTTTATATATTAGAAGACCTAATAATTGTTGGAATGAAAATTATTAAATTTTTTCATATTATCATGTTGTTGTTATTAATTTTTTCGGGTTGTAAAACTAATTTATCCGGCGATAAAACCCAAATAATCACGGTGTCTCCCACCATCGAACAATTATACAACGAAGGATACCAGTCTGTTGAGATTGGCAATAAAATAGTCATGTATCAGCCACGAGTAATAAATGGTGCTATTGTTGAAGGCGATTCAAAGATACAAATTTTTGAAAAAACTACTTCAAAATTCATTGAGCAGAAAGGACATTGGAGGTCTGATCTTCCAAGAAATATTCCATCTCCAAAAATTACAAAGCAGGACGCTGAGAAGATAGCTGGGGGGCAGGTTCTTTTTAGTGATTTGTGGATTATTTCTCCTGATTCAGTTGTTTTCGTAATTAAGCCGGTTCCGTTAAATCCTGTTTGGGCAGTAAATCAAAAAGTTGGAGATTCATATCAAATTTCACTGATTGATTCCGTTACTGGTATCAATATTGGACAAGGTATTCCTCCCCCATCAGGGGGTATAAGCATGTCTGGTCCCCAATACTATATAGGCGGCTGTTCAAGTCCTTGGAGGGCATGGTATCAAAGTGCTCAAGGATTTTTCCTCCAAATGGGTTATGATGTGAGAGCTTATGAATTACCTGTTCAGGACATTGTAAAAGCTGCGATCAACTCAAGTAATGTTTCCGTGTTTTATGAAATAGGCCATGGAAGTTATATGGGGTATATTATTGGCTGTGAACAAAGTGTGCCCGAGGATATAGCCTATTTTGAAGTTGAGCAATGGATTCATAATAGCCCTAAAATGCCGTTTACCTTCCTTGCAAGTTGTGATGCTTTGTCAATAAGTTATCCCGGAAGCATTGCCTATAACTTTCGGAAAGGGTCTGATCAAAAAGCTGTTGTCGTTGGATATTCGGGGATGAGCCTTCCAAGGTGTTCATCATGCTGGACGGAATCCTTGAACTGGCAAAATACGTTGTTTGCATTTTTAGCTACAGGATATGATGTTGGTACCGCTTTTCAAATTTCGATGCTTGCATATCCTCAGTGTATTACCTGCATGAAAACTGAGGGAGACACATCTATCAAATTGATTCCTAAATTACTCAGGAGTTATTGTGGGGATGGCTTTTGTGACAATACAGAAAACTGTCATAATTGTGGGTCTGATTGTGGTACTTGTCCCGTTGGTTCGCCAATTTTTATTAAACAACAACCTGCAACACAAAGTTCTTGAATTAGTGTACGCTGACTATTGAGTTACTAACGTTTTATGGCAAATATAGTTTAATATCCCCAAGTTTCGCTGTGGTTTAGATTTATTGGAAGAATGGTAGAACGTGGGCATCCTGTTTCAGGTCTTCCAGTTCTGGCTTGCCGAGGGGCTTGTTGTCGTCTCCGAGGACTTGACTTAGTAGCACTTGTTTTCTTAGATATAGTTTATCTGATTCCAAGTCATCGATGGTGTCGTTGAAGAAATATCTTGTCAATGAAGGGAGTTTATCCCTTTTGCATTCATTTTCGATAATATCTTTCGCGACACTCAGAAATCCCCGGACGCATCTAAGATAACCTTCTTTGTCAAGATTTTCGAGGAATATGCGTATTTTTCTAGTTCCACTCAGCCTAATCATGAACTGCAGGTGATAACCGGGGTGCCCTTTTTGCGGGTGGTGGTGAATCGCACTTTCTCTTTTCTCATTTAATTCGACGGAAATTGAGGTCAGTTCAAGGATGTGTTTTCCGGAATCTCTTGATATAACTTCTTCTAAAAGGATTCTTCTCCCGTGGTCATCATAGCTGATTCTCCATGTATCGTCAGCGCCTGGTCTATGTTGAAGCTGTTTTGAATTGCAGAATTCGGGTAGCACATGAAATACATTGAAAGCGAATAATTCTTTCTTGACTTCTCGTTTTAACTGTTTATCCATCAAATTCTAGGTCTCGTAACTTTTTTTCAACATCTTTACTGAAGGATTCTTCTGAGAGGTTATTTGATGTATAAAACTCCTTCCATTTATCCCACGATAAAAAATCTTTCTCAGTAATAAAACCATATGTTGGGATTTGCAGGATTTCCTTGAAAATTCTTTCTAAAATGATAAAATAAACAAGAGTCTTGAATCTTTCATCAATTTTTTGATTATCATGTTCTACTTTTTGAGAATCTATTTTCTTAATTTCTAAAATTTCCAAATCTAATGTCCATTCTGTCGATCCACGAACATTAGTATTTAGTGCTTCATATAACGATTTATTCAACCGAAAAGCGGATATTGCCCTAACATCATTAAATGAACAGGTCACATCATAATCGAAATGGCCATACGGCGTAAACGTCCGTCTCATTCGTTCATACGCCGTTCCGACAACATTGTTCTTTTTCACGATCTGAGGACCGGTTTCATTTAGATTCTTATATGTTGAAACAAGTCTCCTGATAGTATCATTAAACGATTCCTGGCCAACTGCTACACTTGCCAGTAACTGTCTTGTGCTTTCATTCAACCTGACAGTGGTTGACTTGTCTTCATTTTCCATTTTTTGATTTTGTCTCATTGTATACAATGTATACATTGCATACAAAGTATATAAATGTTTCGATTTTGAAGATACAAGGCATGTAAGGTCTTTCCGACGACAAACAAAATCTTTCCCGAAACCATGTAACCTAGAATTCGAGGTCCGGCGGGGGCGTAACATTCTGAGTACGTATTTGTTCCGAGGCTAACATAAGAGTTATTACCTTTCAGCCTTTCCACCGCCCTATGACGGGGACATGTTGCGGCAAACCTGGAAGGGCTCGATTGGAGAACACGATCAACGTCCATATCATGCAACGGGACAGTGGCAACTCGCGGTTCGAATCTGCCCAGGTCCCTGTGGAGCTGCTTCTCTGGTCTCTTCCTAGCTATGAAGTGCAGCGAGTGCAAGAGGCGAGAGCCGACCACAAGCCGCTTCCAAGCTATTTATCCATAGATGGCAAGCTGAGCTACGTGCCAGACCCGAACACGTTCTACCGCGACGAAAGACCCCAGCCAGGCGGCGAGGGCTACAATCCTGTTTGGGATTAGCATTTCTTCTCTCGGATCCACTAGATCTCTTTTTACGGTCGCGGCATGAAGAATACCTTTCTGCTAATTACTACTCGAAAGTGTAAAAATATTTAAAGGAGTTCTTCTGTCACTTCTCCATGAGCCGCCTTAACAATGATGCTCTCAGAAGGATCATCGCATCCGAGCCAGTCATCCTGGGTGACGGCTCAACAGGAGTCCTTGTCGAAAGGGTTCTCATCCCTCAAATGTTTCGCGGAAGAATCCTTTCAGAGATTAAAGAGGCAGCGGAAAGCTACCGGAACCGAGATCCCTATTGGTCGTTCATGCTGAACATGTTTCCGGAGGGAGAGGAAGCGGTCAGGGAATCACATCGGCAGTATCTGGATGCCACAAGCGACCATTTCTGGACTGTCCTCCTGATGAACACCTTTCGTGGCAATGAGGAAATCCTCACCAAGGGCCTCTTGCAGGGAAGGCTTGAGGAACTCAACAGGAAGGCTGCCCACAACCTGGAACATGTCCTTCGCGTATCGGGAAGGAGAAATGTCTTGACCGTCGCCTCAATTGGGCCGAGCGGGGATTGCTACAATCCAACGGATTGTGCGTCTCAAGAAGAGGCACGGGCGCTGCATTATGCCCAGCTTCACGCCCTCCACCCATTTGTCGACTATTTCCTTTTTGAGACCTTCCCAAGCGCTGAGGAGATGAGGGGCGCCTTGGATGCATTGCGTGACGTAAACATGAGTTATGCAGATCGGGGGAATGGCGCAAGAATGGCCGGCGTAAGTTTTGTCCTCATTCCTGATGCAGGCGATCCGACAAGAATGGGAAAGATACTGGATGGAAGTCATCCCGGAGCCGTAATGGAACGCATCAAGGACGAATATTGCGACGTCGTGCTTTACGGCGGATTCAATTGTTCGCCTCCAGAAGCGGTTCTCGCCGGGCTCCGGCGAGTAGGCGATTATGATCCTAGCCTCCTCCCATTTATACGAGATGTCCACATCAATCCCAGCGAGACCGATCCAGCACATCGCGCACAGATTCAGGGTGTTCAAACATTGCCTTCCGAGGAATTCGTGCGTTTCTATGAACAATTGGACGCGCTTTTTCCTCATGTCATTTTTAAATGGGGATGTTGTGGAATCTTTCCAGAACACATTCGGGCTTTACATGACTATTATCACGTCAAGTTTCCCGATCATAAGCCGCTTCAGCCGTAAGCCTTAATAACCATTGTCTTTTCCTTTAAATCCTGCCCCTGTAGTCTAGCTTGGATAGGATATGGGCTACCGGAGCGCCTTTAAAAGTCGCATCAAATGGGGGTTGTCCTCGCTTCGCTCGGCCAAGCCCCCAAAAGGCTTATATTCTCGGTCAAGGTTCCTTTGCCTTCTGCCCCTGTAGTCTAGCTTGGATAGGATATGGGGTTCCGGACCCCAGGACCCGCGTTCGAATCGCGGCGGGGGCGTTTTTTCTTCACGGCTTCGCCCAGAGCAGCCGCTTCTCGCCGCTGTAGAGCCCCATCGAGGTCATCTGCTCGAACTGCTCCCTTGTCAAGGTCAAGGAAGAGATCGTGAACTTGTGCCGCTCGAAGAAGTTTGAGCAGAGCTCCTTGACCGCCTGGGGGTCGATGGAATCGCCGATCAGCAGGATGTTGGCGCGCTGCTTGGACGCCTTGCCGTGCAGCAGGATGGAATCGACGCCAAAGATGGTAGCCGCCACCTTGACGAACTCGGCAAGGAGCTGCCTTTCCTGCTGGAGGAAGGCCTCAAGGAAACGGTAGTTCTCGGTCAAGGCGGCTTTGTAGAGCTTGGCAGGCCCGGCGACCTCCAAGGTGATAATCTCTAGCTTGAGGAATAGCTGGAGGCTCCTGAGCACTGTGGCCGGCGGCAAGGACGCTGTCTTGGCCAGCTCCAGGAGGTACCACCGCTTGTCCGGCTCCCGGAAGAAGCATTGCAGCAAGCCGATCTTCTTGCTGTCGAAAAGCCCGTTGAGAAGATCCCAGCGTTCCATTGAGGCATAGCCAGGTATATAGTGATATTTATATCTTTCCATTTTTGGAATGTCATTCCAAATTTGAAATAATCCTCAAGAGATAAAGTTTTTCATAAAAAAGTGCTTTTTTTAAGAACTTTTTTGAGAATTATAATACTCTTTGACCAGGGAAATGGGGGAGGCGTCCTCTGGAGCGCGGTCCTCCCGGACCTGGACGACGCGGGGGAACCGGAGGGCGAAGCCGGATGAATAGGTCGGCGACTTCTGGATCTCCTCATAGTTCACCTCAACCACAACCATCGGCTTCACGCTGACCTCCTTCGCGGCCGACTTGACGATGTGCGGCCTGAGCATCTCAGTAAGCTGGGAAAAGGTGAGGCCCTCGCTCTCCAGCTCCTTGACGCCGGTGCCCACCTTGCCGATCTCCAGGTATTCCCCATCATCATCCACGCAGGCGAGGGTGAAGCTGGTGAGCCAGTGCGCCCTTTTGCCCTCGCCCCATTCCGCTCCCACGATGACGAGGTCAAGGCTGTCCATGACCGGCTTGAGCTTGACCATGAACCCGACCCTGGAGCCTGGCTTGTACTCCGCATCCAGCTTCTTCAGCATGACGCCCTCCATGCCGGCCGCCAAGGCCCTCCTGTAGAAGGATTCCACCTCAGCGACGCTCTTGGCGAGGATGCACTCCGCAAGCCGAATCCTCTGCTTGGCCTCGATGACATGCTCCTTGAGGATCCGCTTCCGTTCTGTGAAGGGCTGCTTGATGACGCTTTTCCCATTGAAAAAGAGGCAGTCGAAGACGTTCAGCTCGACAGGCAGCTTCTCGGAAAGCTCCTTGATGTCGTACTTGCGCCTGATGCGCTGGGAGATGTTCTGGAAAGGCAGGTAACGGCCTGTCTCCGGATCGAAGCCGCAGGCCTCGGCGTCGAGGATGAACTCCTCGCCTTTCACCTGCTGCTTCACCGTGGCGACCACGTCAGGGAATTGCGCGGTCACGTTCTCGAGGCGGCGGGTGAACAGGATGATCTTGCCGCCGGTCTTGTGGACCTGCATCCGGAAGCCGTCGTACTTGAATTCCACCTCAGCAGGGATGCCTACGCTCTTCAGCCCTTCCTCGGCGTCCTTGACCTTCTGGGCGAGCATGACCTTCAGCGGCTTTCCTGCCTGGATGTCGACCTGGCCAAGGCCAGCGAGGCCCTTTTCCTTGGCGAGCTGGGCGACAACGCCGAAATCGTTCACGACATCATAGGCATGCTGCACCTGCCCGATGACGCTTTTGTAGCGTTCCCTCGCATCCTCCTCTTCCTCGAATTTCTTGGGCAGCGCCGCCTTGCAGGCGATACAGCTTTCCTGAACAGGGACGAGCGCCTCGCACGAGGGGCATCTAAAAAAGATGCCCATGACCGGAGGGAAGAACGCCCAGGCGATCGCGTCCCGCAAAGAGCCTTCACCGACGCCGACACGCAAGTCACCCAACACGGTGCGGACGACGTATTTCGCTTCGAGCGGTTGTGCACTCGTGAGCAGCTCGGCGATGAGCTTGACCTTGAGGTCGACGCTCTTCGCGCCCTGCAGGGTCGCGAGCTTGCGGAGGTTGGTCACCACCTTCTTGACGGTGAGATCGGCGCTGAAGAGCGACTGCTGCTTGCGCTTCGCGCTCAGCTCCTCGGCGACCTTTCCCAGGTCGCCAGTCTTCGCCCAGAGCGAGTCTATCTTTTCTTTTGACTCTCCCGAGGCGAGGGCGATGGCCTTGATGACGATCTTCGCCGCGACCCCGATCTCGGTCTGGTCCCAATAAGGGAAGAGGCGGCCTTGCGCGAGAAGCGTGATGTCCGGGAGGTCCGCGGCAGGCGTGTCTTTGAGCAGAAGGGAGATGACGTACGTCTTGGAGATGCGTTTCGTCGTCGAGCCGAGCCGCTCGTAGACCTCGACGAGGTCAAGGTACTTCATAAAGACTTAAATAGGAGTGGTGATATAAATTGGTTTCTGAAAAGGGGACCACCATGGACGTTTTTGAGGCCATCAGGAGCAGGCGTTCTATCCGCAACTATCTCGACAAGGAGGTGGACTGGGAGCTCCTCGGCCGGGTCATCGAGGCTGCGAAACAAGCTCCCTCTGCGGGCAACCAGCAGAACTGGAAGTTCATCGTGGTCACGGACAAAGCAAAGCGCGCCAGCGTGTCAGAAGCGTGCCTGCAGCAGTACTGGATGCAAATGGCTCCGGTGCACATCATCGTCTGCACCGAGCCGCAGAAGGCGCGGCAGTTCTATGGCATCAGGGGCGAACGGCTCTACTCGATCCAGAACTGCGCCGCCGCTATCCAGAACCTCAGCTTAGCCGCCCACGCCCTCGGCCTCGGCACCTGCTGGATCGGGGCCTTCGACGAGGAGATGCTCAAGCGCGTCGTCGGCATCCCGGACTACGTACGGCCGCAGGCCATCATCACCCTCGGCTATCCGGCGGGGAAGGTCGAGGAGCCCTGGGAATACCGTGTTTATGACGTCACCCACCTCGAGAAATGGGACCGCCGCATCAGGGACGTCAACTGGGTCATGAAGAACTATAGCGTCACGGTCAACAAGGAGGCGGCCCGGCACGCCAACACGATCATCCACCATGGCAAGAGGCTGGTGGAGCATGGCCGGCGCCTGATTTCTGGTAAAAAGACCGGGTGATCTTGTCAGTATACGGTTTTGCCTACCGGTGTAATGATTACCATACGAATTTAAACTATATTTTAAATAAACGAAATGTTTAAATAGAAGTTTTGACATAAAAATATATAAATAAAACGGCGTTTTTTTGGCGAAAAACCCGTTTTATCAACCCAGATTGGCGGAAAACAGTGATTATAACCTTTTTTTGGCGAAAAAAGGTTATATAACGGTTGATTTTATCTGTTGGCGACAGATAAAACCTGTTGTGTTCTGAGTAGTGGACGCATTACATAAATATAAACATTTATGTAGTGGAAACTATAGTTGGCAGAAACGATTTTGCCCGTTCGAGAGAATCCGAAGACAAAAAGGAGGGTGAAAAGATGGACTTCCTCGTAAGGAATGCACTGCAAGCAGCAGATGAGAAGAACAAGAGCTTTGATGAGATTGAGGCCCACCAGGCATGCATAAAGGTCATCGGCGTCGGGGGCGCCGGCAACAACATGGTTTCTTGGCTCTACAAGAAGGGAGTCAAAGGAGCAGAGATCGTCGCCTGCAATACCGATCAACAGCATCTCCAGGTCACCGATGCGGACAAGAAGTTCCTCATCGGCAAGACCCTAACCCGCGGCCTCGGCTGCGGCGGCTTCCCGGAGAAGGGAGCTGAATCAGCAAAGGAAAGCCTCCAAGAGATCAAGGAAAGTCTCAAGGACGCTGACATGGTCTTTGTCTGTGGGGGAATGGGAGGAGGAACCGGAACAGGAGCGGCGCCAGTCATCGCGCACATCGCGAAGGAGATTGGCGCCATCGTGATCGGGACGGTCACCATGCCATTCAAGATCGAGCGCGCCCGGGTCGACAAGGCAGAGTTCGGCCTGCAGCAGCTCCGGCAGAGCTCCGACACCGTGATCGTGATCGACAACAACAGGCTCGTGAGCATCGCAGGAAGCCTGCCCATCATGCAGGCCTTCGCGGTCGCCAACGAGCTGGTCGCGACCATGATCAAGGGCATCGTCGAGACAATCGCCATCCCCAGCCTGGTCAACCTGGATTATGCCGATGTCAAGGCCATCATGACCAATGGCGGCGTCGCCGCAATCGGCGTCGGCGCATCGGACACCAACAACAGGGTCGAGGAAGCGGTGAAAGGTGCGCTCTCCAACCCCCTCCTGGACATCAACTACGAAGGCGCATGCGGCGCCATGATCCATGTCTGGGGAGGCCCTGACCTCACGCTGGAGGAGATCAACCGCGTGGGCGAGATGGTTACCGAGAGCCTCGACGAGGACGCCAATGTCATCTGGGGCGCCCGCGTCTCAGAGGACATGAAGGGCAAGCTCACCGTCATGACCATCATCACCGGCGTCAAGAGCCCCTGGATCCTGGGGAAGGACGACGGCCGGCGGACAGCGCGCGACATGCGCGCCATGAGCGACGAGCTCGGGATAGAAATCATCAGGTAGCACGGCTACCTGGTGAGAGAAGGAAGATTCACGCTCACCCCCTTAAGTCTTTGTGTGAAGCGTCTTCTTGCCTTCATTTTTTCACCCCCAACCCAAAAAATGAAGGCGTTTCCCCCATTTTGGGGGAATTTTTTTTCTTTTCATCCTTTTCTGGCGAGATAAATCTCCCTTCAAAGAAACCTTTATAACATCTGATTGTTCTCTCCAGCCCATGCTGTACCTCATCGGCCTCGGCGTCGACTTCTCGCTCACCGAGCGCGGCCGGAAGGCTGTCGAGAAGTCCGCAGTCCTTGTCGAGGCCTACACCAACTGGCTGCCGGGCGACGCTGTGATGGAAAGGCTCATCGGCAAGCGGTTCGAGAAGGCTGACCGCGAATGCATCGAAGGCAAGGGAGACGAGCTCATCGCGAAGGCGGCGAAAGGCGACTTGGCCATCCTAATTGCAGGAGATCCGCTCAGCGCCACGACGCACGTCGACCTCATCCTGCGGGCGCGAAAGGCCGGCGTAAAGGTGGACATCATCCCCAATTCTTCTGTCTTCACCGCGGTTGCCAGGACGGGCCTGCAGCTCTACAAGTTCGGCAAGACCGCGAGCATCCCGTTCGCCAAGCAAGGATTCGAGCCAGAGACGCCTTTCAGCCTCTTTCTCGACAACCAGAAGACCGGGGCGCACACATTATTCCTCCTCGACATGGATCCAAGCAAGGGCAAATACCTGACGGTCAAGGAAGCGATCGACTTTTTACTGCTCATAGCGAAAAAGAGGAAGGACAAGCGCTTGACAGAAAAGACCCTGGCCGTCGGCTGCGCAAGGCTCGGGCTCGAGGACGAGGAGATTGTTTATGGCAGCGCGGAGCGCGTCGCCAAGCATCCCTTCAAAGCCCCGCCGTATTGTCTCATCATCCCGACGAAGCTGCACTTCACCGAGGAGAAGATGCTCGATGCTCACCGAATCTGAGGCAATCGCCCTGCTCCGCAAGCACGCGCCTGACGAGCGTCTCTTCAGGATAGTCCTCGCACATTCGCAAAAGGTCAAGGAGATAGCGCTTCGCATGGCGAAGGCGCACCCCGAGGCTGACAAGGAATTCATCCGCATCGGGGCGCTGCTGCATGACATCGGCCGCTTCTCGGCGAAAAAGGCGATCCTCCATGGCATCATCGGTGCCGAGATACTGCGAAAGGAAGGGCTTCCCGACTTCGCACTGGTCTGCGAGCGGCACCTCGGCGCAGGCATCTCCAAGGAAGAGGTCATTGCCGAGAAGCTGCCGCTGCCCAATCGTAACTTCCTCCCTCTCAGCGTCGAGGAAAAGATCATCACTGCCGCCGACAACCTGGTGGACAACGGCGGAGAGATCAGCGAGGATGCGGCAGCCGAGCGCTACAGGAAAGAGCTTGGCCCGGCTGTCGCGCAAAAGGTGCAGGCGCTCTTCGATGAACTGAAGGAAAAAAGTTAAATAATCAAAAAAGAGGATCATGCTGCATGCTCAACCTTCAGAAGATGCGGGAGGAGCAAGTCAAGCTTGCGTCGAAGGTGCTGACTTCTGACCAGTTCGGCGTGCTCAAGCTCATCGGCGGCGCGGACGTCGCCTTCACCGCGGAAAAGATCATCGGCGCGGTCGTCACGCTGTCATATCAAGACCTCAGGCTCGAGGAATGGCGCACAGCTTGCCAAGACCAGGCCGTGCCCTACATACCCGGATTTCTGGCGTACCGCGAGATGCCGGTGCTGGTCGAGGCGTTCTCCTTGCTTGACAAGAAGCCTGACGTGCTCATGGTGCATGGCAATGGAATCCTGCACCCTCGGCGGATAGGCCTCGCGAGCCACCTCGGGCTCGCCATCGACACGCCGACCCTGGGCGTCGCAACCAAGCTGCTCTGCGGCGAGGTGAGCGGGGGAGCGGTCATCCTGGACAAGGAGGTCGTGGGCTATGAGATCAGGACAAAACCCTTCGCCAAGCCGATCTACATCAGCCCCGGGCACAAGGTGAGCCTGAAGAGCTGCCTCGAGATCTTCAACGCGACGATGCGCGGCCACAAGCTGCCCGAGCCGCTGAAGGTCGCGCACCGCTACGCGGCGAACGCGAAGAAAAAAACCAGCAGCTCAAACGATCCTGCCGATCATAAGGGATGATGCCAACCTGATCCCCGCCGCCAGTTGGTCTCTCGCTGGGCACGGGCCGCCTGCATCCATTCCTCCTGTGTCGGAGGTCTCACAGAAATGGTTCTTTCAAGGAGTTCCCTTATTTGAGCAAGGAGGACCTCCCCTTCGACCGAAGGGCAATTTGGGCAATCGTACCCCTCGGGGTCCCAAAGAGGTTTATATTCGTCCATAAACAAGCGGGATGATATCTTTTATTTATAGTTTATCATAATTTATTATTGAAAAAAAGAAAAAAGCCGATCCTAAAAAAATTTCTCGTAATTGCGCTTGAGCGCGGCGATGCCTGGCAGGACCTTGCCCTCGAAGAACTCCAGCGAAGCGCCTCCGCCTGTGGAGACGTGGCTCACCTGCTTTTCAAGGCCGAACTTCTCGATCGCAGCAGCGCTGTCGCCGCCGCCGATGATGGTTGTCGCCTTGAGCTCGGAAAGCGCCTTGGCGACGGCCTCGGTGGCCTTAGCGAACTGCGGCTCCTCGAACTTGCCTAAGGGACCGTTCCACACCACTGTCTTGGCGTCCGCTAGGCTCTTCTTCCACTGCGCCACGGTTTCCGGCCCGAGATCGAAGCACGCCCTTTCCTTGGAGACCGCGTCCGGCTTGCATACGGTGCCGTCGTCCAACAGCACGTCTACAGGAAGCACGATCTTTGGGTTGGCCAGGAGCGACTTAGCGAGGTCAACCTGAGCAGGCTCGACCTTGCTCTTGCCCATCTCATAGTCCTTGGCGAGGAAGAAGGTGCACATCATGGCGCCGCCGATGAACAGCCTATCGACCTTCTGCAGGAGGTTGTTGATGACCTTGATCTTGTCCGAGACCTTGACGCCGCCGAGGATGGCGTAGAAAGGCCGCTCAGCGTTGTTGACCTTGCTGAGCATCTTGATCTCGCGTTCGACGAGCATACCCGCTGCGGAGGGCAGGAAATGGGTGATGCCCTCCACCGAGGCGTGCGCCCGGTGCAGCGTTCCGAAGGCATCGCTCACGTAAATGTCGGCAAGATTGGCGAGCTTCTCCGCAAAGGACAGGTCATCGGCTTCCTCTTCAGGATGGAAGCGGAGGTTCTCCAGCAAAAGCACTTGGCCCTCCTTTAAGTCATGGGCTGCGGCTTCGGCAGCAGGGCCGATGCAGTCGTTCACGAGGACAATCTTCCGATTCAAGAGCTTCCCCAGCTGTTCTCCCACCGGGGCGAGCCGCATCTCCTCGACGACCTTGCCGTCCGGCCTGCCGAGATGGGACATGAGAATGACCTTCGCGCCGTGGCGCAGCAGGTTCTCAATGGTCGGAAGGGTCTCGCGGATGCGCTTGTCATTGCTTACTCGGCCGTCCTTCAGGGGAACATTGTAGTCCACCCTGACGATGACCCTTTTCCCTAGGACGTCAATATCATTGAGTGTCGCGTACATCCCGATCACCCGAAGTTCACGATAGGCACGTTCTCTGCGCCTGGCTGTGATGCGAACATCTCGCGCTTCTCGAAGCCGAACATGCCAGCCACGACGTTGGAGGGGAACGCCCTGATCTTGATATTAAGATTCCTCACAGCTTCGTTGAAGAGGTCGCGTTCGGTCTTGATGCGGTTCTCGGTGCCGGCGAGCTCGTCCTGCAGGCTGAGGTAGTTCTCGTTCGCCTTCAGGTTGGGATAATTCTCGACCACGACCAGCAGGCGTGCGAGGGCCGAGTTGAGCTGTGCGTCGGCCGCGTCGAGCTGGGCGGGAGTCTGGGCGCTTCCGATGCTTGCCCTCGCGTTGGTTATCTCCGTAAGGACCTCGCCTTCATAATCAGAATAGGCCTTGACAGTGGTGACCAGGTTGGGGATGAGGTCTGCCCGGCGCTGGTAGGCGCTCTGCACGTTTGCCCAGCGGTTGTTGACCTGCTCGTCCGCCTTGACGAGGCTGTTGTAGCTGCCCCAGAGCCAGAGCGCGCCGATGAGAATGATGGCGCCGATGACGATGAGGCCTAAAGTGACCGGCTTAAGCTTTTTCATGTGTTTCACCCCGCACCATGGCCGCGAGCTTGACGATCTCGCCGTCGTCGAGCCACATGCCATTGCATTTTTTACAGACGTCGATGGTGACGCCCTGCCTTTTTAATTTTTTCATCCTGATTTTGCACCGTGGGCATACTAACATCGGTTCTTTCATGGTTACCATCCTCCTCCTGCGCCGCCTCCTCCGAAACTGCCACCCCCAAAGCCGCCGAAACCGCCTCCGGAATGGCCTCCGCCCCACTTCGGCCCGGAGCCGAAGAGGATGACGGCGCCGCTCGCGGCGTCGAAGTAGCGCTGGGACTTCACATCTTTGATGATCCCTTTCTTCTTCAGGACAGACACAGTAATAGGAAGAACGATAAACAGAATCACAAAGAGGATACTGAGGACGATGACCACCGTCCTGGGAATGGGTGGTGGCACTCCAGTCGCACATTCTGTACACGTCAGCTCCTCTTGTACCGCCTTCGTAGCCTCCAAAATGCCCTTGCTGTAGTTCCCGCTCTTGAAATTAGGCACGAGGAAATAGCGGCCGATGCGGCCGACCTTGGCGTCGTTCAGTCGGGCTTCAAGCCCGCGGCCGACCTCGAAGCGGTACTTCCGGTCCTGCAGCGAGACCAGGAGCAGCAGGCCGTTGTTGTTGGCGTTGCCGAGATGGCCTTCCGCCAACTCGAAGGCATAGCCTTCAATGTCCCGGCCTTCCAAGGAAGGGATGGTCACGACAGCGTATTCAGCAGAGCCGTTTTGCTGGAGCTGTTGCGCGATGCCCTCGATTTCCGCCTTCGAGGCGGCGTCGATGATGCCGGCATAGTCGTTGACATAGCCGGAGATCGAGTAGGCTGCCTGCGCGAAGGGCAGTGCCAGGAACATGAGAACCAGGAGGACTCCTTTCATAAACAGGCTGACCGAGTCGGGATTTATTAAACTTTGTCACTCCGAACCGTGAACTATATAAACAAGCTTTGCTCAAAACCTTTAAGCATGGCAAAAGTGCTCAAAGAGACACCATTGTCCGAGATCACGCTCCGGCGCTACGAGAAGCCTTTTACCCTTGCCGGGCGAGACCTCATCAAGAAAGTGTGCCTCTCCCTCGGCCTGTTGCAGCCCGGCGACAGCAGGGACGTGGTTGTTGACGTGCTGTTCGTCATGCTCATGGCGCAGAAGCAGCGCAAGGCGCTCACCGCCGAGCAGGTGACCGAGAAGGTCATCGCGCTCCGGAAGCGGGAGAACCTGCCTCTCGTCGGCATCGCCGGCTCGAACGTGCGGAGGCACCTCAAGCGCATGCGCGAGCTCTTCCTGCTGGAGAAGATCAGCAGTCAATACCGCATCACCGAGTTCCTGCCGCTGCAGGCAGTATTCACCGAGAAGATCGAACGCTATTTGATACCTGCGATCACCGAACGGCTCAAAGACTATTTAGCCGAAGCTGACGCCCTTCCCCCAGGATCCTCTTGATCTTGAGCATCTGCTCCCTCTTGCACTCCTTGAATTTCTCGCCCTGGAAGGTGTAGATCTCGTCTCCGCGGTAGGGGCAGGAGAACCGCGGGTCGGAGCAGACCGTGACCGCGATTCCCCTCATGAACTTGCACGGCTCCCTCGGCAGAAGGCTGCGCATGTAGCGGTCGAAGTCGTCCTGGGAGGCGAGCATACCTCTTATTAAAGTTCCAATCTATTAATATTTAATGCGCAACCTTTTTAAACCGCTCGAAGACACCACCACTCATGGATAGCGTCTATGAACCTGCAGAGGACAGCTGGCTGATGGAGAATGCCGTGCGGCTGTTTGCGAAGGGCTACGTGCTGGACATGGGCACGGGTAGTGGCATCCTCGCGGCCGCAGCCGCGGAGCGCGCAACCAAGGTCGTCGGCGCGGACATCAACCCGGAAGCGGTCACCGAGGCGAAAGAGACGTATCCGCATATCATCTTCAAGCAGAGCGACCTCTTTTCCGCTTTCCCTGGAGAAAAATTCGACACCATCATCTTCAACCCGCCTTACCTGCCGACGAATGAGGAAGATCCTGAAGACATCGCGCTGAACGGCGGCAAGGACGGCGACGAGGTCTTGCTACACTTCCTCAAGGAGGCGCCAGAGCATCTCGAGCTTGCCGGCTGCATCCTGTTCCTCACCAGCTCGCTCACGCGGATGGACCGCATCGAGGAATTGCTCAAAGGCTTCAAGCACGAGGTCGTCGGCCAGCAGAAGGTCGCATTCGAGCTGCTGAGCGTGCACAAGGTGTGGCGATGAATAAGGTCGCGATGGTCACTTTTGTCGCGGCGCTTTCGGCGGTGCCGCAGGCGCATTCCACGATGCCCTCTTTTCCCTTCCAGCCAGCCCCGCAGCAGACCGACAGCCTTCGGCTCGACTATGACATACAAGCAAAGAAGAAGATCCTGCATATTATTCCCTCCTCAGGAAAGGGGACTTGCCATGTCACCCTTTATCGCTACGGCAACATCGGCAGGCTCGAGGGCAAGATCGACTCGAAGCAGGGCTCACTCTTCACTCTCGCAAGCATCAAGGGCGATGGTATCGACCTCGACCTCATCGTGCAGGAGGAATTTCTCTTCGCTGGGGATGGCATCATTCCGGTCAGGTACACCGAGACGGACAGCGACGATTCCTTGCGGATCGACTTCAGGGACGGCTTCGCCTACACCGACCGCGATACGATGGACGCCCGAGGCTGTCATGGCCCGATGAGCGGGACAGCTGCCTTCCTGGTCGGCGAGGAGGACACGGCAAGCCTCACGATCATCAAGCCCGGGATCGAGGGCATGCTGCATCGCGCCGATGTCGCCACGATACGGAAAACGAGCGAAGACGACGGCACAAGGTACGAATACCAGATCTTAGGCGATGGCGAAGTCTTCAAGAACGTCCACGGCCCGGTCGCTATGAACATCAAATGGGTGGATGGTCATCCAGTACCCACCCAGATCTTCGTCCGGAGCTACAAGGGGGCCAAGGTCTGGCTCACGCTGAGGGAAACGCCTGATGAAACTCTCGGAAATAACCAACGTTAAGCTCTTCGACCGCGGCAAGCGCGGCGTGATCTCTACAGGTATCTACAACGGAAAAAAGGTCGCCATCAAGGTGAAGCGGCAGGAGAGCAAGGCCGAGGGCCGCATCAGGAACGAGGCGGAATGGCTGCAAAAACTGAATGCGCATGGCATCGGCCCACGCTTCCTTGCCTATGAAGACGATTCGCTGATCTATGAGTTCGTCGAGGGGCAGTTCATCCTCGCCTTTGCAGAGCAAGCCACCGAAGAGGAGCTGCAAAAAGTGATTCTCACGACATTCCAGCAGCTCCGCCAGCTCGACATCCTCGGCGTGGATAAGGGGGAGATGACGCACCCGCAGAAGCACCTCCTCGTGACACCGAAACAGGAGCCGGTGCTCATCGATTTCGAGCGCTGCCACGCGACGAGCAAGCCGCAGAACGTGACGCAGTTCGTGCAGTTCGTGACAAGGGAACCGCTGAAGGGCAAGCTCGGATTCAGCGAGCCTTCTCGAGAGGTCATGGCGGAGTACAAGCGGACACAAAGTTCAGAGGCGTTCGAGAAACTACTATCTGCACTTCTTCCCCGGCTGGATCGTTAAGCCATTTTTCACCACTCTAAAATAGTCACTTAAGAAACATTTTTAAAGCAACTGCTTTTCTTGAAGCAAATGCTCGATACCGCTGTTGCTCGTGAAGCCGTCGACTACGTTCGTACTTCCAAAGATCGCGAAATCACAAGGGAAAACCTCGAGAAAGTGCTTAATGTCCCTGAGCTTCAGCTATGGTTCGCGGTCGGGCCGTACTGCACAAAGGCTTGTCCAACCTGCATGTGCGGGTGTGGGTCGGATCAAAGCGCTTACATGACTCCTGCAGTCGTAAAAAAGACCAGAAGGGACATCGATGATACCCATATAGGCAAAGTATGGTTTGAAGACGGCGAGCCATTCCATGATATCGGTAATCTCCTTGGCATGGTCGATGTCCTCGAAGGACTTCCGGTCGGCATAGCCACGAACGCAAGCTTCGCCGTCAGTTATGAACGGGCTTCAGAGGTCTTATCCCAGCTTCGAGCCACTGGTTTCACTGTTCGTCGCCAATCCCATAGGACTCTCGGGTTTGAAGTCAATTCATGCCTTGGCCCTTCTGCGGACGAATATCATGGCGAGGATTCTTATCAGCACGCGATTAACCTCGCCCGAGCATACCTCCCCCTGTTCATGTATGAGGTCGCAACACCAATCCATCTCGAACAAGTCTTCCGGATACAATACCATGCTGACTATTCAGCAACACTCGACCATGCAAAGAGAGATGAAAATCTGATTTCCAAGCTGGTCACACCACTTCAGGAGCAATTGAAGGGTAAGTTGGTAATTGGACCCGATCATTTTTCCAAGCCCTATTTTATCATCAGAACCCCAGACGGCCTCATTTGGGTGCAAATGAACCGCATCATGCCCTTTGGGCGCGGCAGAGAATATCTCCCCAGACCGATGCGGCATTTCCGCACGCGGGACGTTCCCGTAGCGAATACAAAAGAAAATCCCGGAATCACGGTCAGACACGATGGTGAACTATATTGGGGCAGAGGACAATGCGTGGTGCCCGGCAAACGCATGGGCAATGTCCTGGAGCGGCCGCTCGCGGAGATGCTCGAGGAAACCAGGCAAAGCTCCCTCTGGCAGATGTTCAGGCTCCTCGGACTGCGTGGTGTGCTGGAGATGGTGCGCTTTACCGAAAGGCAGACAGAATTTTCCGCGGAAACAGGATGCAATCTCTGCATCGACCTCTTTTCAGACGAGGAACGCATCCGCAGGGTGGAACAGGATTTTGATGGTCTGTTGGGGGGAAATGATATTATTGATTTCATACTGCATGAAAAGGATCGCCTCTATCCAGAGCCTTCAGAAAACAGTAGAGAATCCTGAACGAAAGTTTTATTAATCTCGCGAGATTGGCAAATTACATGGATAAAAAAGAGCTTGACCAGCTGGGCAGGAAAAAGGAGCCGCTGAAGACCGAGATGCGGCGCTACGTCGAAGCGCGTATGAACGACGGCGCCGAGCTGAAGGATATTCTCAAGGACGTGCCGCAGTGGGACACGGCGTTGGTCACCGAGATCTTCGAGCGCCTCAAAGAGAAGAAGCAGCCGGACAAGTTTTACACGTCCATCCGTGAACCGCTGATGACCGACCGCTTTGACTAAACCCGCTTTTTCTTCTTGACCAGCTTCGTCCTGAATGTGGTCTCGCGCTCGGCCTCCTCGAGGCGAAGAGTGATGAAGCGCTTGATGCGCTCCATGCGGGGAATGAGCTCGAACTCCAGGGCGTTGACGCGGCGCTTGGTCTTCTCGATCTCCTCGAGCAGCTTCTTGATGGAGATCTCGACTTCGGCGGCGAGCACGACGGTATCGACGACGCGCTCATAAGCCTTTGCGGCCTCGTCCAGGGCGACGGAGGAGCTGATGACACCATAACCCCTTTCGAAAAGGTCCGTCTGCATCGAAAATTCGGAGGAGATCTTGGGCACCGTGACGCCGAGGACGTTCTTCTGCTGCACGGTGATGCGCGGCTTCTTCTGGATGGCGAGGGCGATGCTCTTGACGCGCAGGTCGCCTTCCAGCATGCGGCAGACGTTCATCTTGGCCTGCGCCTCCTTGAACATCTCGTTGAGCTCCTGCCGGACGGATTTCGCCTCCTTGAGGATGTCGAAGAACTCGAGGATGAGGCCGTCGCGCTTCTTCTTCAGGATCTTGTGGCCAGACCGCGCGAGGGTGATCTGCCGCTTCAGCTTGATGAGCTCCGAGCGTGTTGGCTTGATGTTCATAGTCGCTTCGCAACCTCATGGAAATCGCAAAGGAGCGGATGGTTTTGGATGCCGTCGATGTCGGTGTCGCCGTTCATGTTGACGATGTAGACCCTGCCGTTGCCGCCGCCGTAGTGGTTGTGCAGGTCGAACATCAGGCCGATGATGAAGGCCTTGTCGCCGTAGCGCTTGCGGGCGATGGCGACCTGGCGGTCCACGTTGTTCTGGGCGAACCGGGTGAGATCGTGGGGCGACCTGCCCTCATCGTCGATCGCGTCGACAAGTGGCCGCAGCTCCTTCTGTATCTCCTGATTTTCCTGGGAGAAATCCCCGGAGGCTGCCTTGATGGCGCCGCAGCCCGTGTGGCCGATGATGAACAGCAGCGGGGTGTGGAGGTGCAGGACGCCATAGTCTACCGAGCCCTGCGCCACCGCGACTTGGTTGCCGATGACATCGATCTTGAACAGCTGCTCCGGCCCCGAGACCTGGAAGATCTCATGGGGCACGACGCGGGAGTCGCAGCAGGACACACAGGTCACCGGAGGGTGCTGGCCCTCGAGGCAGCGCTGCAGCGTCTTTCCGGCGGCGGCGGCATAATTCCGGTTTCCCTTCAGGTAAGGAACGATAGGCTCCTTGACGGGCAGGATCATTTCTTGGCCTCGGGATAGTACTTATCGCGGATCTCCGGCGAGATCCTGGTGAGGTCCTTCTTTGGCATGGTGCTGAAGAGTTGCCACCCTATCTTGAGCGTTGTCGCCAGGTCGCGGTCATCGTTCTTGCCCTGCCGCACGAACTGGTCCTCGAAGAGCTCGGCGAACTTGAGCAGCCGCCTGTCCCTCTCGGACAGCGCTTCCTCGCCGACGATGGCGACCAGGCCGCGCAGGTCGCGGCCTTCCGCGTAATTGGCGTAGAGCTGGTCAGAGACCATCTTGTGATCTTCTCTCGTCCTCTCCTTGCCGATGCCCAGGTTCATGAGCCTCGACAGCGAAGGCAGGACGTCGACCGGCGGATAGATGTTCTTGCGGTGCAGCTCGCGCGAGAGCACGATCTGGCCTTCGGTGATATATCCCGTGAGGTCCGGGATCGGGTGCGTGATGTCGTCGCCGACCATGGTCAGGATCGGGATCTGGGTGATCGAGCCCTTCTGGCCCTTGATCATGCCCGCCCGTTCGTAGATGGTGGCGAGGTCGGTGTACATGTAGCCGGGGTAGCCTCTCCGCCCGGGAATCTCCTCTCGAGCAGCGCCGATCTCGCGCAGGGACTCGCAGTAGTTGGTCAGGTCCGTCAGGATGACCAGGACGTGCATGCCCTTCTCGTAGGCGAAATACTCGGCAGCGGTCAATGCCATCCTCGGGGTGACGAGGCGCTCCACTGCTGGGTCGTCGGCGAGGTTGAGGAAGATGACCGAGCGCTCCAGGGCGCCTGTCTCCTCGAAGTTCTTGATGAAATGCAAGGCTTCCTCGTTGGTGATGCCCATGGCAGCGAAGATGACCACGAACTTCTCTGCCTGGCCCGTGACCTTGGCCTGCCGGGCGATCTGCAATGCGATCTCGTTGTGCGGAAGGCCCGATCCTGAGAAGATGGGGAGCTTCTGTCCGCGGACGAGGGTGTTGGTCGCGTCGATGGTGGAGATGCCAGTCTGGATGAAGTTCCTCGGCTGCTGGCGCGAGTAGGGATTGATTGCCGCGCCAGTGATGTCGAGCTTCTTGTCCGGGATGATCTCCGGGCCGTCGTCGATCGGCTTTCCCGCGCCGCTGAAGATGCGGCCCAGCATGTCCTCGGCGACCGGCAGCTTCAGGGTCTCGCCCAGGAAGCGCACCTTCGAGGCGCGATCGATGCCGGATGTCCCTTCAAAGACCTGCACCACGACGATCTTGTCGCTCGTGTCCAGGACCTGGCCGTTCTTGATGCTGCCGTCCGGCAGCTTGATGCGCACCAGCTCGCTGTAGCCGATGGGGTCGGTCTTCTCCACGAACACCAGGGGGCCTGCGATCCGCGTAATCGTGCTGTATTCTTTCATCTTGATCACCCGAGAGCAGCGAATTCCTGCTCCATCTCCTTCTCGATCTTGTCGATTGACTTGTCATAGTCCTTCTGGAACTTGATCTCTGCGATGGCGTCCTTGGCCTTTACTGCCAGGATGTCCTGCACGCGCACGCTCCGCTTCAGGGCTTTCTGCGCGTGGTCGCCGAACGCGAGTATGACCTTCATGAGCCGGTAGGTCTTGGGCAGAGGGCAGAAGGTGTCGACCTCGTGATAGGCGTTCTGCTGGAGGAAGCTCTCGCGGATGATGCGGGCGACCTCCAAGGTGACCTGCTCCTTCTCCGGCAGGGCGTCCGAGCCGACGAGCTGAACAATCTCGAGGAGCTTCTCCTCCTCCTGCAGGATGCTCATGACCCTGGTGACATACTCCCTCCAGTCCTTGGCTACATGCTCACGGAAAAAGGGCTCCAGTGTGTCAGGGTAGAGGCTGTAGCTCGTGAGCCAGTTTATCGAGGGGAAATGCCTGCGCTGCGCCAGCTTGGCGTCGAGCGCCCAGAAGGTCTTGGTGACGCGAAGCGTATTCTGGGTAACGGGCTCTGAGAAGTCCCCTCCAGGGGGTGAGACCGCGCCGATGATGGAGACAGAGCCGTTCTGGGCGGCGCTGAGCGGGATGACCATTCCTGCCCGCTCGTAGAAGTCCGCTAGCCTGGTCGAGAGATAGGCAGGATAGCCTTCCTCGCCGGGCATCTCTTCGAGGCGGCTGGAGATCTCGCGCATGGCCTCTGCCCAGCGCGAGGTGCTGTCCGCCATGACGGAAACAGAGTAGCCCATGTCACGGAAATACTCCGCGATGGTGATGCCGGTGTAGACCGATGCCTCCCTCGCCGCAACCGGCATGTTCGACGTGTTGGCGATGAGCACTGTCCGGTCAAGCAGCGGCCTGCCGCTCTTGGGATCGATGAGCTCGGGGAACTCCTTCAAGACTTCTGTCATCTCATTGCCGCGCTCGCCGCAGCCGACATAGACGATTATCTGCGCGTCACACCACTTCGCCAGCGTCTGCTGGGCGACGGTCTTCCCTGCCCCGAAAGGCCCGGGGATGGCCGCTGTTCCTCCCTTGGCCAGGGGGAAGAGCGCGTCGAAGATGCGCTGCCCCGTGATTAGGGGCATGACGGGCGCGAGCTTCTTCTTGAAGGGGCGCGCCTGGCGCACCGGCCAGGTGTGGTACATCAGGATATCATCGCCGTTCTCCAGCCTGCCGACCGGCTGCTCAAGGGTGAAGGAACCTGACTTGATCTCAGCGACCTTGCCTTCCACGTTCGGGGGGAGCATGACGCTGTGGATGATGCCTTTTGTCTCCTCGACCTCGCCGATGATGGCGCCGGGCCCGAGCTTGTCGCCATTCTTGACGGTCGCCTTGAAGTCCCACTTCTTCTTGCGGTCCAGGCCGGGAGCCTCAGCGCCGCGCATGATATAGTTGCCCTGCAGGGCGGCGAGGACTGGCAACGGCCTTTGGATGCCGTCGTAGATGCTGGCGAGCAGGCCCGGGCCGAGCTCGAGCGAGAGCGGCTTTCCGGTGTTGATGACGATCTCTCCAGGCTTCAGGCCGGAGGTGTCCTCATACACCTGGATGGTCGTGTTCTCGCCGTCGATCTGGATGACCTCGCCCATGAGCTTCTCCTGGCCGACGCGGACGACGTCGAACATGCGAGCGTGGATGCCGCGGGCGACGACGACCGGCCCCGCGATCCGGTATAGGGTTCCTTTGTCTTCCATAGTTAGCACCTTTTATCTGATTGTACCTGGTTAGTCTTTGAGGAGATCAACGCCGATGGCCTTGCGGATCATGCGCCGCAGGTTGTCCTGGCCCGAGCTTTTCACGCTGAGCACCACGAATGTCGGTCTCACCGACCGCTCGATGGCGTAGCGCTCGTGCTCCTTGAGCCGGGACATGGTCTCCTCGTCTGTTATGACTATGCCAACCTCGGGATCGTCCCGAAGCTGCTGGATGTCCTTGAGCGGGTTATCCCCCGCCTCGATGGTCTTCCGGATACCTGCGAGCTGGAAGCCGAGGATGAATTCCGGAGTCCCGATGATCGCGATGTCCATGTTAGGTGATGAGGACTCTCTCGATGACGGCGTCCTCCACGCCGAGCTGTTTTCCCTTTATCAGCCGCTTGAGGTTCAGGATCTCGATCTCCTTGGCGAGCAGGTACGCCAGGATGACGTCGACGGTGAGCTGGTTCTTGTGGAGCAAGGTCACTGTCCGCTTGAGGAGGTGCCGCTTGAGCTCCGCCTCCGCGAAGAGGTGCTCCTTGTTCTGCTTGAGGACCGCGTAATAGGGCGTGCCTTTCAGCCGCTCGACCACGGCCTGGCGGTCCTTGGCCTTGAGCGCCTTCTTCGGAATCCTGCCCTCGATGACGAACGCCTCGATCCTCTCGTCCGGGAGCCCGAACTCCTTGAGCTTCATCAGGGTGAGGATATTGGTGACCTCGATCTCCGCCTTGAGGAACTCCCGCATGATCCCGCCCTGCGACAGGGTGCTCGCGAACCTGTCCATGCGGTGGAAATACTCTTTGTCCAAGCTGTTCTCGAGCATGACCACGTTGTCCTTCACAGCCTTCAGGTCGTCGACGAAAGCGCTCTCGAAAAGGCCTGATGCCTTGATGACCTCGACCACGGTCTGCTTCTTCATAAGGGCATCCAGGTTCTTGAGCGTCCCAGGAAGAAGCATGTCCTTGATCTCGTCGTCGCCCATCTTCGTGGTCTTGGAGCGGATGATGGTCTTCAGGTTCCAGATGTCATTGCGGAACAAATATGCTTTGATGACCTCACGCAAGGCCTCATCCGAGATGCGCATGAGCTTCTCATAGGTCTTCTTGAGGTTCAGGTTGAGGGCGTGCTCGAGCAGCATCGCCCCCTGGTAGCGCAATGCCAGCGCCTCGATCTCCTGCTTGTAGGTCGTCTGGCGAAGGCTTTCAGCCATCTCGGCAAAGCTCATCTTGAGCATCTTGTGGTAACCCTCCGGCTTGATGAGGAGGGTGCGCATGACCGCGACGCGCACGTACGTGTACGGGTTGAACGCCAGCCTCATCGGAAGAGCACCGCGCCGATGGTCTCGCTGCTGTTCTCCCGCACGGCCTGGAGCAAGGTCTCGAAGCTGAAGTCCAGGCGCACCTTGCCTTCCCTGTCCTCGGCGATCAGGCCGCCCATGATATCCATCGCTTGGGATGGGAAGCCTTCGACATACTTCTGGTCCTTGGCGTTGCAGTACACCTTGGCGACGGCGAGGTTGCCCTTCGCCCGGTCGATGAGGAGCCGCATGATCTCGGAGCGCTGCCTGTCTGGCATCCGCGAGAGCTGCGCAGACGCTTCTGCAAAGCAGCTGCCGAGCAGCCGGCTCTTCGCTTCCTGCAGCTGCCGCTTCTGGGAGAAGCGGGCCGCAGCGAGCTCGCGCCGCATGAGTTCCTGCTTTTCCATCGCAAGTTCCTCATCGGCCTTGCGCCGTATCGCCTGGGCCTCTTCCTTCGCTTTGAGCTCGTCGAGCTTAGCCTCCTCGAGGGCTTCGGTCTCCACGACCTTCGCCTTCTCCTTGGCCTCTTGGACAATCTCGTCCTTGAGCTCCTGAAGTCCCATCTTAATGCCCTGCTGCCATGCCGATGATCATGATGGCGATGACCAGGCCGAAGATCACGATCGTCTCAGGAATGACGGTCAGGATGAGCCCCTTGCCGAAGAGCTCCTCCTTCTCGGCCATCGCGCCGATCGCTGCTGTGCCTATCGCTTTTTCCGCCATCGCTGCCGCAAACGCGCTTCCCGCGATGGAGATGCCCGCTCCGAGGGCAATCAAACCCACATTGATATCTGCCATGTTCTTTCCTCCGTTTTGTTTATCATCATCTCTGCACCCCGAAAGGCCGATAGGGCTGGCCGCCGCCGTGGAAGAACTTGCTGAAGAATTCCACGTAGTGCAGCCTGAGGGAATGCAGGAAAGGGCCGAGGAGGCCGAGCGCGAGGTTGATCGCGTGGCCGAGGACAAGGACGAGGATGCCCGCGGCGATGCCGAAGCCGCCGGAGGCGATCATCCCTCCCGCCTTCTCGTTTATGATGATAGCGAGCATGACGCTGGCGAGCCCGAGCGCCATGAGCCTTGAGTAAGAGAGGATATTGCCGAAGATGGATGGCAGCTCCACGATGCCGCGGACTCCCTCGCCGATGAGCAGCAGCACGATCGCGAGGCCTACGAGTCCATAGCCCCAAGGATTGACCTTGAAGTAGATCATGAGCGCGCCGGCCTGAAGGACCATCCAGCTGATCTTGGCGCAGAAGGCGTGCACGAAGCCGTGGTGCAGCTCCTGGAAGAATCCCAGGAGCAGGCCGAAATTGACATGGATGGCTCCAACGATGAGGGACAGCAGGAGGAGCTGGTTGATCTCGTGCGCCCTGCTGAGGATGTGCCAGAGCTCCCTGCCGAAGATCTCTTCTGAGCCGAAGACCTCGCCGAAGAGGAAGCCGAAGAGTATGGTGCCGACGCTCGCCGCCATCAAAATGCCCCAAAGATCCTTGCCGGTCTTTATGGCCTTGCGCAGGATCATGAACAGGATCAGACCAACGATGCCATAGCCGATATCGCCAAGCATGAAGCCGAAGAAGAAAGGGAAGGTTAGGAACATCAGGCTTGTGGGATCGAGATCCTTGTAGCCCGGCAGGGTGTAGAGCCGCATCAGGAACTCGAACGGCTTCGCGCCCCCCTTGTTGGAGAGTCGCACAGGAACAGAGTCATTCTTCTCAGGAAGCGAGAACAGCACCATTATGTTGCCTGCCGTGGCGTCGACCAGGGCTGTCCTGACAGCCTCGGTGCGGTCATGGGGCACGTAGCCGGTGATGCGCACCGTATTTTCCGTGGCAGCGAAGTGCAGCGGGGCCTGGGCCTTCTCCAGGTGCTCCTGCATGACCAGTTCGGAACGCTTGAGGAATCGGATGACCTTCTCTTTGATCTCCTTCTTTTGGGAAGAGATGTCCGTGAGCTCGGCCTGGAGCCTTTCCTGCCTCGCCTTGAGCTCTTCCGGCTGGAAGTCCTTGGGCAGCTGGACCTCGGTGGCGGTGCACTTGGCGAGGTATGCCTGCATGTCCTCCTTGGCGGCGGATGTGTAGAAGAGGGCGAAGGCCTCTCCCTGCTCGAAAGGGGCGTGCACCATGGTCACGTGCTTGGTGACCTGCTTGAGCTCTTCGGGGGAGGGGGCTTCCTTTGCCGTGAAAAGCTGGCAGGTGAGCGTATCGAAGCCGTGCAGCATGTCCGGCCTGAGCTCAAGGCTGTCCAGGATGAGCTTCAGGCGCTCCTCCTTGGCGGAGCGCTGCCGCTGCTCCTGGAGCGACATCGCTTTCTGCTGGAGCGCCGAGACCTTCTCGAACAGGATCTCGACCTTCTCCTTGTATTCAGCGAAGGTGAACTTGTTGTTGTTCTTTGGCTCGACAGCCCGGAGGTCGATGCCGAGGAAGGTGGCGACGGCGTTGACCTTGGTGAGCACCTCGGAGATGGCCGCCGCCTGGGGCATCGGCTCCCCTATGTCCGCCTGGCTGTCCTTGACGTGGTCGATGAGGTGCACGGCGCCGAGGGAATAGAGCGTGGAGATGACGTCCTGCAGCCGTGTCCGGGAGCAGTAGACCGTGGCTTTCTGCATGGGTTTTGGCTTAAGCATGGGAAACACGCTGTTCGAAAAGCTCAACCACCTTGGCGGTCGCGGCCTTGAGGTCTGCGCGCTTCTCGAGAGCCTCAAGCTCCTGTCCGCCCTGTCCGCCGATACTCTGCTTCTCTGCTTTGATCTCGGACTGGAACGTGGCGAGGGCTTCCTTGCGATTCTGTTCAGCGTCGCGCCTGGCATCCTGCACGACCTTCTGGTGCTTCCCCACAGCTTCCTGGAGGATGGTCTCCTTCTTGCGAGCCGCGTTCTCAAGAATACGCTTGGCCAACAGCTCGGACTTCCTGATGTCCTCAAGGTTCTTGTCCAGGTTGGTCATGGTTTAGGGGATTTTTAATTGATTTATAAGCTTTTCTTTTAGGGAAGACCTGTTTACCACCCAGACCGCGGGGAGGGAAGATATTTAAACGACGTGCACCATTTCTTTGTCCATGCTTGAGTGGCTCTCGGAAAGGAAACGTATGGTTTTGCTTCGCTATCCCTTTATCGTCGACTTCCTTTCGGGAAAGAAGACCGAGCGTGAATTCTTGGCAGACCTCAAAGCCTGGCTGAGGGACGATGGCTTTAAAAGGGATTTGGATAAGGCGGGAATATTCCAACAGCAAGCTCCCCAATTGTTCCACTCCCATTTCGTAGACCCCCGGCTCCTTCCGCCTGATCAACGGGTTGGGAGAATGGTACATTCGGTCATCCAGGAGGAAAGGGAGGCTTTCTTGCGGATTACAGGAGGGAAACATGTGCGATGCCTCGTCGGCGTCGGGGCACTGTCCGATGTCGAGCACTGCTTCGCCCTCGGCTATCCCCCGGAGATGCACCTCTTCGACCTGATCTGGTCAGATGCCCGCAACAAGGAGCATTACAGCACGGATGTCGAGATCGACGGCATACGCCATCTTTGTGATCCTGGAACCGCTCCCCGGTTCGTCAAGCGGAGCAGGAAGCTTGATGTCGCGGAATTCATGTTCGCGGGCAGGAAGATCACAGTGTTCTTGCACAAGACCCGGTACGATCCAGCGGTACTCAAGACGTGCGAACCGCAGGTGTTCCATCTGGGCCACGCAGGCGTCGAGATCAAGCTCGACGAGCTGAAAAAGACGCTGCTCTCTCTTCCAGCCGAAGCCTATCTCCTCAATGTGGGCAGCCCGGCTTCCCATTTTTTCCTGCTTCACTATTTCCTTGCGCTGCGAGGATCCTATCCTGAGCGCATTGACCGGTTCATCTTCCAGAAGATGGGGGCCATCCAGGAAAAGGAGCTCAAAGCCATTACGGCATTCGCCCAGAAATGCGAACAATACCTCATCGCGCAAAAAATCGTTCAGGAACTCTTCCCCACCGGGAACATCTTGGTTTCCCTCGCAGCGCGGCAAAAGCTCGCTGCCGCGATTAGGGAGTATCCTTGGCCGCATCCCGAGGGCAAGGAGCGCCTCATCGCTTTCCTTCAGCATATTTAAATAGTCCTTTGGCTCTCTTGAAGTCATGCCCACTATCCTCGACTGCTATCTTACTGAAGGGTTCGCCGACTGAGGTTCCTTGTAGTAACCAAATAAGCTTATAAACTGTTTTTGGTTCTGTATGGTAACACTGGTTCTAGGAGGTAACCAAAAAACTTAAATAGGCCTTTATGGTTATACCTAAGAACATGACGCACGAGACTGACCTGAGGGACAACGCATTCGAGTTCCTTTCTGCAGCGAGGAGCGCGATGGACAACCAAGCGTACAATGTCGCGGTCACGCTGTCCTTCAAGGCAATCGCCGTCCTCACCGACCTTTACCTCTTGAGGAAGGAAGGAGTCATCCCCAGCAACCACGCGGAACGTTTCCGCCTTCTCCAGAAGAAATACCCTCAGATTTACCTCATCCATGACAAGGATTTCCCTATCTACCAAGACAGCTACAGAACAAAGCTCACCAGAGCATATGCAGAGGTGCTTGCCAACGATGCAAAAAAGCTTCTCCGGATCACGGGAATTGATCTCCCGGGCTAAGGAATTCAAAAAAAGCCATGACGCAATCTGGGACATCGTCATCTACGGCTCCACGGTCAGAGGCAAAGAACAGCCGCGGGATCTCGATGTAGCCATCATCCTCTCTACGGACGCGAAACTCAGCGAGAAGCTGCATCTTGCACAGGAATTCAAATCAACCATCGCCAACCCTGAGGCGGATGTGCGAGCGGTCGCCATTTCCGACCTCCTCGATCAAACATTCCTCGCCCGGCAGGGGATCATCGCGGAAGGGTATTCCATCACGCGAAACGCCTGCCTCCACACGCTCTTCGGCTTCAGCACGTGCGCGGTCATCACCTTGTCCCAGAAGAACCTGACCGCCTCGCAGAAGAAAATGTTTTTTTATGCACTCCACGGGAGGCGCGGAGAAAGCGGGCTGCTAAAGGAAAAACGCGGGGAGAAGCTGGGAGCAGGTGCATTGAAAGTCCCGCTCGAGCATATGCAGGAGTTCGAGGACATCCTTCAAAAGCATCACATAACGTATAAAATCCGGAAAGCGAGCTTCTATTGAACGCCTCGGCCTGGCTACATTTATAAACACTAAACTCTTCCGTTACCATCATGATTACGATATTGGACTGCTATACGGACGAGCCTTCCGGGCTCGGCGTGCCCCCCTATCTTGGTGTCTACCCTCGGTACCTCTTCGGCAAGCTGCATGCGAACCAGCCGTCCTATCTCACGATCGACGACCTGCGCAACGCGCTGACAGAGCGGAACAGGAACCCGCACAAGACCGACATTTCTGTGAAGAACTTGACGCGAAGCAGGGAGGCGACCAAGGACATCCTTGGCAAGACCGAAACCTTGTACGTGGTCGGCGGCGTCCACACGCCGGGCAAGTACCTCAGTGCCATGCCGGCGAGCATGCACGAGCTGGCGCGGCTGCTTCCCCTCGTGAAAGCGGAAAAGATTCTGACGGGACCGGCGTCCATGGGATCACAGGCAGAGGGTGGGAAGAAGGCGGAAATGCCGGAAGGCATCTTCGATGAGATTGTCGCCAGCGAGGAAAGCTTCGACGCCATCGCGAGATACGCGCCCCTCGGAGCAGATGTCCTCAAGCAGATCCCTTATCCTGTCCTCGCCGAGATCGAGACAGGCCGCGGTTGCATGCGGAGCAGGCATTGCAGCTTCTGCATGGAGGGACTCAAGCGGCTTGAATTCAGGGACGCCGGCGACATCAGGAAGGAGCTCGAGGCGCTCAAGGCGAACGGTGTCCAGCACATGCGTTTCGGCAAACAGGCCGACTTCTACAGCTACCAGCATCATCGTCCCGCGGAGATAAAGAAAATCCTCGAGTCAGCGTCAGGGCTCGGATTCTCCACCATCCACATCGACAACACAGACCCGCAGTATATCGTGGCGAAGCATGGTGAGGAAATAACGAGGCTCATTGTGGAGCATTGCACGCCGGGCAATGTCGCGGCATTCGGAGTCGAGAGCTTCGATCCTTGTGTGCAGGAGAAAAACTGCCTCAACTGCACGTCGGAGATGGTGATGGATGCCGCCCGCCTGATCAACCGCATCGGCGCAGAGCGGGGAGATAACGGCATGCCCAAGTTCCTGCCCGGCATCAACCTCATCCTCGGGCTTCCTGGCGAGACCAAGGAGACGCACGCGATGAACATGCGCCATCTCAAGGCGATGGTTGCCGAGGGGCTGCTGTTGCGTCGCATCAACATCCGCGAGGCGGTTCGCTATCCTGGCACTCCGCTCTTCTCCGAGCGCTTCCGCGTCAAGACGCAAGGCCTGTACTGGAAGTGGAAGCATGAGATCAGGAACACTATCGACCATCCGATGCTCGAGCGGGTGCTGCCCAAGGGCACAGTGCTGAAAGGAGTCAGGATGGAAGTGCGCGACGGCAACAACACCTTCGGCAGGCAATGGGGCACCTATCCCCTCGTCGTCGGCGTCAAGGAAAAGCTGCATCTGGGAACAAGCTACGACGTCCGCGTCAAAGGTTATATGTTAAGGTCCGTCATTGGGGAGGCTTTGGCGCCGCCTTGTCAATAGACATAATAGCTTGGTTAAACTCAACAGGGCTTTTATTCTCGACGTGATACTGCACGATTCTTCCGCCTGAAGGAACATGGATCTGCTTGTAGACGTCAAGGACAACGTCGCCTGTGCTCAGGACAGCCCTTTGGTCCAGGATGCCGTCAAACGGCGGCTCATATTTTTTCAATGTCGCTCGAAGGGATTCGCCATTCAGCTGCTTCTGTCGGTATAATTTGGCGAGCTCCTTCCAAATGGTCTTGAGGCAGTATCCTGTGACGCCTTGAGCCCCGAATTCTGCATCAACGATGTGACCGAGTTCGGCCAAGAGCCCCCTTAAGGGGGTTTTGCCAATACCCATCCTTCTCGTTATGCCTTTTGAATCTATGACTGGGGGGCCAGAATAGATAAACCGAATGACTCCGAGGGACTGCCCTGTCTCAACATAAGATCCCACCGGAAAGAAAGGGATCTTGTCATCATCCCCGAAGATGACCGTGCCGACCTTGTCAGAAACGATTTCCTCGATGTTTGAAACAACCTGCTGCTGGATGGCAGGCTCGGCAACGGTCGTTATTGCCCGGCAGCGAGAAAAACGGATTTTTAGGGTGGGGGAGTTCACAGTGAGAATATCGACGGAAGGCGCATCGCGATAGGACGTGATGAGCTCCTCCAAATCCTGTCTCGAAGGATAGACTTGCCTCTTCAAAGCTTTTAATCTCCGCCACAACCCCATGCGCCGCATAGTGGTGACCTGGGCATATAAATCTTCCCGAAACCTTTATAAAAGCCCGGAGAAACCATGTCGCTGTGCCCTGGTAGCTTAGCCGGTAGAGCGCGCGACTGTTATCCGCGGGAAGCGGGAAGCGATCGCGAGGTCGCCAGTTCAAGTCTGGCCCGGGGCGGTCGTTACTTTTAAGTGGTGAATATTTTTTCTGTCTTATCCTGTTTTCGTCGCGTTGATGAGGTCTTCGACCGTTAGCTTCAGCTGTTCGTAGGTCTTCTTGGCAAATTCTGCTTGGTACAAGCTTGGTGGCAGGCTCATGGTGCCTTGCCAGGACTCGCCGTTGGTGACATAGTTTATGGTCCAGAACTGGTTGGCAAGCCTTGCGGCTTTGTCCCAGAGGCCGAGGTTCTGGGCAGAGGCGTTCCGGGTGTAGATCTGCTTGTCCGTCCATGAATCAGTAATACCTGTCTCGGTGAAGGCGGCGTCTATTGCTTGCCTGCCCAAGGACTCGTTCACCAAGAAGTCCGAACAGTTAATGCTGATCGGCCCCGTCTTCTTGTCAGCTGTAACCAAGGTGTAGCCGCAGTCTCCCGTGCTGGAATGGTAGCAGCCACGCGCCGCCAAGGAAGCATTCACTGCATAGCATTCCAGCGAAAACCAGTCGGTCGAACCCGCATTGGCATTCAGCGAGTCATGCTTGCACTGCGCATAGGTGTAATCAT
>JAZDHH010000002.1:0-35592 GCA_043806015.1 Nanobdellota archaeon
AATTTTTATAAACATAAACTCGGAACCATAAAATGATTTTTCTTTAGTGGGAGGAGTTTTTCCCGTTATTACTTTACCAATAGTATTAATTTTTGATAATTCCCAATCTTCAGGAATCATTCCAATTTCGGTTTCCTTGAATTGAGTTTTAGTTTTCACGTAACATTATCTCCATTAATTCTCTTAGAGTCAGGTATCCATATTTTACAGCGAATTGGTCTCTTTCATTTTCAGGATTCTTTGCACCGTGAAATAAGTTATTTCTTACACTATGCCAAAATTCAATCATATTTTCCCAATCTTCAAGCGAATGAATAACACCTTTAAGTTTATCTTTTTCTTCAGTTGTTTGTTGATGTAGCTCATCATGTGAACAATTCCACCATTTAATCTCTTCAACTGCATTAAGGTTTTTTGATGCGTTTCCTAATCTTACTTGGTTTAATATCTCTTTAATATGTTGCCAATCATTTTTCAATTTAGTGTTAGATTCTATCCTTGCAAGATAGCTATTTTTCAAGGTTGTATTTTGTTTAAGTTTCTGGATTGCTTGTCTATCCAAATCTGAACTCTCAAATAATTGTGTTTTCAAATGCGCAATAAATGCTAAGTATTCAAATACGAATTTTGAAAAGTAATCGTCTTCAGATGCTTTAGTATGCCAATTTCTGATGAGTTGATTATAGTCCATATCCTAAACTCTCCAAATTATGTTTGATTTCATTATCGAGTCTTTTCCCTTCTTCCATTTGTTTTGCAAGTTCGGAAGTCAATTCGTTCATTTTGTCTTCGAATGGGATTCCATCATCTTCCTCTTCCTCTGTTCCGACATAACGACCAGGAGTAAGAATAAAATTATGCTTCTCAATCTCTTCTCGTGAAGCGGATTTTGCAAATCCTAATTCATCAACTTCTTTTCCTTTTTTCCAGTTGTGATATGTATCAGCAATTTTGGTAATATCTTGATCAGTTAATGACTTATTTTTTCTAGAAATCATTTCACCCAATTTTCTGGCATCAATAAACAATACCTGATTGGCTCTTTCGCCTTTTTCTCTTCTGAAGAACCAAAGACAAGCTGGAATTTGTGTGTTATAGAATAGTTGTGATGGCAACGCAATCATGCAATCAACTCGGTCTGCTTCGACAAGGTTCTTTCGAATATCTCCTTCACCAGATGTATTAGATGACATTGACCCATTAGCTAAAACTAATCCTATTGTGCCGTGAGGTGCTAAGTGATAAATCATATGTTGAACCCATGCAAAATTTGCATTTCCAACAGGCGGTGTTCCGTATTTCCAACGTGCATCCTCTCGTAACCTCTCTCCACCCCAATCAGATACGTTGAATGGAGGATTTGCTATGATAAAATCTGCTTTCAAATCTTTGTGTTGGTCATTATGGAATGTGTCTCCAAGAGCGATGTTGCAATCAATTCCTCTGATTGCCATATTCATTTTAGCTAATTTCCAAGTAGTAGAATTACTCTCCTGCCCGAAGATAGAAACATTGTTAATTTTTCCTTGGTGTTCTTCAATGAATTTTTCTGATTGAACAAACATTCCTCCACTTCCACAACAAGGATCGTATACTCTGCCTTTATATGGTTCAAGCATTTCAACAAGAACTCTAACAATTGAACGTGGAGTATAGAATTGTCCTCCTTTCTTTCCTTCAGCATCTGCGAACTCTCCTAAGAAATATTCGTACACTCTACCAAGGATATCTTTTTTCTTACTTTCAGCATCGCCAAGGCCTATGGTTCCTATTAAATCAATTAATTCACCAAGCCTTTGTTTGTCAAGAGCTGGTCTTGCATAATCTTTTGGAAGAACTCCTTTAAGTGAAGGATTTTCTTTTTCAATTGCTTCCATTGCAGCATCGAGAATTTTTCCGATTTCAGATTGTTTTGCATGGTCTTGTAAGTGTTTCCATCTTGCTTCTTTAGGAACCCAGAATACTTTTTCAGCTAGATATTCATCTTTATCTTCGGGGTCTGCTAATTCTTCAGTCTTTAATTTATTGAAAACAGCTTCAAAACTATCAGATATGTACTTGAGGAATATTAATCCAAGGACAACGTGCTTATACTCTGCCGCATCCATATTGTTACGCATCTTATCTGCAGCACTCCAAAGTTTTTGTTCAAATCCTAACCCGTGACCATTAGTTGCCATTTTTCACTCCCTCTAATTCTTTTTTCATGAGCGTCTCAACTTTTCTAGAAAGAATCATATCGTTTTCTTCGCAGTACTTTTTGTACTTCTCGTAAACTTTCTCATCCAGACTTAAAGCAAAAGTTTTTCTCCCCATATGGGAACATATAAGCCCATATATTTATAAATTTATCGTAAACGAGTCCAGTCCTGCTCTCTAGACTTGACATGTCTACTGTCTTTATTCGTGTAGACTTGACTTTGGCTGTAACTCCTGTCCAGTACGATTATGAAAAAGTGCGGACATTACAGATTCGTATATGTGTGCAAAAAATACACGCGAAGCTAATTCCCTCGTTTTTGGAACATCGTACTGGACAGAGATAACAGATATTTTTTCTTTGATAAAATAATATAAAGAAAAAAATGGAATAATATCTTTCATGAGAGAGCAGACTGTAAAAATAGTTCAGAAAGAAAAAGTAAATATCCCTCGAGACTGGACATGTACTGTTACTACTAATGACTCCAGTAGCTCAAAAAACAGGGGAGAGAGGCACAATATTATTTTCAGAAAACAAATACCTGGTCTCTCCCCCGTTTTCAACATCACAGAACTAATCAGTAGTAAATTGACGCATCATTTATAGAAGCAAAAACGTATAGAACAGAGAAGTAAATAGTTCATAGTAGTTGTAAGTATATTAGATAGATATATCTCTTATTATTTTTTCTTTTTCTTTGGTATGTTCCAGTATGGACTTTTGCAAGTTGGACAGATGATTGGATCTTCTTTTATCTTGATTCTTGGAATCCATTCATGTTTGCATCGTTCACAGCGAAATCCCGGAACTTTAACAGTTATCCTTGCCATAGAACACAGAAAGTGCATCTCTTATATAAAACTTCTCATAAAAGTATTACTTTCATAAGTAAGAAACGACAAGATTTATATACAAAATAGCCTTTCTAAGGTTATACTTATACGAGTAAGAAACAAGGTTACAAAAATGGAAATTCAAGACGAAAAAAGACCAAACTGTCCAGTCTGCAACAGCAGTAAAACTAGAAAGGACAGCGTAAGAAAAACATTGCTTTGCGATAAGCAAAGATGGTTTTGCAAAGCTTGTGGAAAGCGTTGGGTTAATTCTCCAATCAGAAACATTAAGGGAGATCCTAAAACAGTGGTCACTGTAATGGATTTGTACATGAAAGGAGTAAGCTATCGTTCAATTGCAGACCATTTAAAACAAATCTATGGACTTGAAGTAAGCCACATTACTGTTTTGAATTGGGTTAATACTTATTTGACAAAGATCACAGAGTATGTCAAGTCTATGCAACCTCAAGTTGGAGATTACTGGCTTGCAGATGAACAATTCATCAAAGTAAAAGGCAACCAGCAATATGTTTGGAATGTACTTGACAACAAAACAAGATTTCTTTTAGCAAGTAATGCGAGTAAAACACGAAACTATGAAGATGCAAGAAGAACCTTCAAGCGAGCAAAAAAAGTTGCAGGGAAAAAAGCCAAGACGGTGGTCACAGATGGCTCATTCAACTATTCAAAAGCTGTAAGAAAAGAATTTGCAACATATCAAAATCCTAAACCGCACAAGCGTTATGTTTCATTAAGACAGAAATCAGGAAATAACAATAAGATTGAACGTTTCCACGAAACATTTAGGCAGAGAGATAAGGTAATGCGTGGATTCAAAGGAAATCAAAGACAATATGCAGAGAACTTTCAAACATACTATAACTTTGTATGAAAACATTCAAAAATTGGTATGACTCCTGCACAAAAAGCCAAGATAGACCAGAAAGCAGATTGGAAAGAACTTCTCACTAAAGCAATGCAAAGTCCAGTGACTGAAAATCAAACAAGACTAGTGTAAATCACTGGACTCATGTCAAGTCTATGGAGCATTTTACGTTTGAAAACAGGTCGGACTTGACAAGTAAATTCTCAAAATACAATTCAGTGGACACACTTTCTTATGAACTCCTAACAGTGGACTCGTGAGACTGGACAAATGGAGCACTGGACTCATCCACAATTTTAGTAATCTTTTTTTGGAAACGTCTTCCGTCGAGAAGTGTCACTGTTGAATGTTATGTCCACTCATCATAACTTCATTTTCAGAGACTGTGTCTGAGACTGGGTTTCAAACGTCCTGTGCCACCAATAAAACGTGATTTATAGGATTTTAGAGGGTTCGTAAGAGGGCTCGTTTCAATTTCACATTTAGACTACAGGCTTGACTACAGGCTTCGATTTAGAAATCAATTCAGGCGGTTAGTTAGGCGGTTAGCTCCAATTTAAGATTTACCACTACAGGTCTCACTACAGGCTTCAATTTTACGGTATCAATTTTTCTGTTATTTTACCTACTGGTTTGCCTACTTGTTTCAAAAAATTGAGGGAAAACAAGAATACTAAGAACATCCGCTATTTAACGGATAGGATTGACATCCACAGGGTGACCAATACGCCCTACTTGGTGGTGATGATTACCCGTGGGATCTCCACTCGCAGCCCTCGTGATCCATGTCCTCATCGCAGCCTCCTTCTCTTGAGGAAAAATCAGCAAGGCATATAAACGAGGCTTTCTTTTGAGCATCCATGAATCTTCTCTTCGTCTGCAACCAGAACGAGAATCGCAGCAAGACAGCCGAGGAGCTGTTCAAGGACAGGGAAAACGTGCGGTCAGCCGGCCTCTTCAACAAGAAACCGCTAACCAGAGAGCAGCTCTCCTGGGCAGACCTCGTGCTGGTGATGGAGGACCGGCAGAGGGCAGAGATCGGGAAGCGGTTCCAGGAATACCTCCAGAAGCGCATCCTCTCCTTGGACATCCCAGACGTCTTCGCCCATAACCAGCCCGAGCTGAAAGCGCTCATCAAAGAGAAAGTCTCAGTCCTTCTCAAGCCATGACCGCATCTTCCGCAAGGCAAGCCGCTTGTCGCTGAAGATCAGGGTCTCGAAGACAGAAAGGTCAGGAATCCTCCTGGTCACCTTGTATGGCTTCGTGCAGTTGCGCAACACAACAAACGAGACTTCCCATCTAGGTTTTACCATACGAAAAACACAGAAGTAGACAAATAAATAGCTGCTCCTCGCTTTTCCGGAAAAAACGTCCTCAGCAATAAAAACTTGAGTGTCAGGCAGCGCCGGCGTCCGCTGGAAGCGCGCGGTGCCCTCTTGGATTTGTGGCAACCCACTTACGTTACCAAAAGCCATTTTTCGGTTCTCTCGGAAATATTTCGAAAAAAGAGGGTCAACCTTTGAAAAGACGAATACGTAAGGAAGAACGATGGTCCTGTATTACCTTGATACGGCAATTTGGATGGACTGGTTCATGGAACGAAAAGGGCGGCCGATCCGCTGCTGAAAAAGGATAACATTTATATATTCCGGTTATTAGGATTGAGTAATCCTGAATTTAGGAATGATTGATCATGCTGAAAAAGGAAGCCGACATCCTCAGCCCGTTTGCCGAGAAGCCATGGGCGAAGGCAACGTTCAAGGAAGTTATGAACTCAACGAAGAAGACGTCGGAGAGCTATGTGTTCGGCTCCCTGAAGCGGCTCGTCAAGGAGGGCATCCTCAAAGAGGAGCGGGTAGGAAAGGCGATCCTCTACTCCCTGAACCTGGAGCATGGCCCGGCAAGGGCCTACGCTGGAATGGTCAAGGAGCACATTGCCTGGCACGCGAAGCAGCTGCCGCTGGAAGACCTCAACGAATTGGCAGGAAAAATCCAAACCTCCCTGTTCGTGTTTCTTGTCACCGGAAGCTATGCCAGGAACACGCAGCGTGAGGATTCGGACATAGACATCGTGGTCATCGCAGAGGATACAAAGCGTGTCTATGCGCAGCTGCGATTCCCCTCCGAGATGCACATCCCTCCTTTTCATCCCTATGCGTTCACCCCTAAAGAATTCCTCTTGATGCTCGCTGACGACAAGGAGAACTACGGGAAGGAATTCGCCAGGAACAACCTCATCATCTATGGAGCGGACGCGTATTATCGGATGCTCTGGGAGGCGATACGGCATGGATTCAACGGTTAGCGTGTACCTCGACCGGGCGGAGAACGAGATTAAGGCTGCGGAAGCCCTGAAGCGGATAAGCGACGACGAAGCTATCAAGGACGATTTTGGATTCCCTCCTGAGGATACTTTCTACAGCGGGGTCATCTCGCACTGCTATTACTCCATCTTCTATGCTGCGAAGGCCATCCTCCTCTCGAAGCGCATCCAGACGGAGTACCCAGACGTCCACCGCAAGACCTTCGACGCCTTCAAGGCGACTTTCGTGGACTCAGGAATTCTTGATGTCAAGCTGCTCGAAATCTACCAGAAGCTGGTCGTCAGGGCGGACGAGCTCCTAGAGATATTCAAGGACGAGAAGTGGAAGCGCGGCCACTTCACCTACCAGACCATCCGGCAGGCAAACAAGGTGCCTGCTGAGGAATCCCTGAAAAACGCAAAGACGTTCGTCCTTAACATCACTACTGTCATCGGAAAAAAGAAGGTTGTATAAGCCTTTCCGACCAAGATGCAGGCAACAATCCGGTCGCGCTACTCCTTAATTCTTTGTTCTAAAAGGTATCTGCGCCATCATGACCCCTTCGGAGGCTCAAAGAACTCTTTATCGAACTCCTTGAAAACCTTCTCTCTGACGCGATGAAGGTCTTCATCAGTGATCGAACCAGTTCCCTTGCCCTTCAATGCCATGATCATGGCCTGCTTCATCTTGATATCCTGCATCTTTTCCCTGATTGCTGTCCGTATGAATTCGGTCCTTGTATGGAATCCTGCCTTATGAAGGACCTCATCGAGATCCTTCCGGATCTCGTTGTCGAGTTTAAAGGTGATGAGTTCGATTGCCATATTAACGTTGTATATACAACTTATATAAAAAAGTTATGATTTGGAAGCTGAGAATCTCGCGTTCCTGTTCCTAGTTCTTGCTTAGTCTGACGATCTGGGCGGCGGTCAGGCGCCGTCGGCAGCCCTTTCTTCCGCCTGAGGGTCGGCGACTACCGTGTCATCATCGACATAAAGGACCAAGAGCTGACCCTCCTCAATATCGAAGTCGGCCACCCATCGCGGATATACAGCATATCCCGATCTAACCGGAAACAACGCCTTCTTTCCGCCGAAACATTTATTAATGGGTAAGAAATGTCTTACCGTATGGACATCGGCATCACCACCATAAGCTCAAAGGGGCAGATCGTCATCCCTGCTAGCTTGAGGCAAGACCTCCACGAAGGGGAAAAGCTGGTCATCATCAAGGATGACAGGCATCTCATCATGAAGAAGGTCGCTGACTTCGGAAATAACGTGGCAGACGACTTGATTTTTGCGAAAAAGACTGAGGAAGCCTTAATAAGGTATGAAGCCGGTGAATTCATCGAAATGGACTTCGATGCGTTCATGAAGCAAGCAAGGAAATGGTAACAGTCCTCTTCCACCCTTCCTTCAAGAAGCTCTTTCTTAAGATTAAGGACCCGAATGTGAAGGACCAGGTCCTTAAACAGGTAGCTAAGATCCGAGACAATCCGGAAATCGGAAAGCCCATGCGGTTCTCCCGGAAGGGAACCCGGGAGGTCTACATCCACTCATTCAGGCTGTCCTATCTCTACTTGAAACAAGAAGAGAAACTTGTTCTTCTCGACCTTTATCATAAGGATGAGCGATAGGCAGCTTACCGAAACATTTAAATATTTACACAGTTTACACAGTCCTATGCCAACTGTAACCCTCTCCGTGACAGAGGACCTGAAGGGCAAGATGGACCAGTTCGATTACATCAACTGGTCAGCCGTTGCCCGGGAAGCGATAAAGGAGCGCATCGAGCAGCTCAGCGCCTTGAAGAAGATCGTGAGCAAGAGCAAGCTCACCGAGGCGGATGTCGAGGAGCTCGGCCGGAAGATTTCCGAAGGAATGCATGAAAAATATAAAAAGCTCTATCCCGGCCTAAAATGAATGCGCATTGTAATCGACGCCAACGTCCTCATCGCAGCCTTATTTTCTGAAGGGAAAACACTTGAGCTCCTCTTCAACGAGAGGCTTGAGCCTGTCGCTCCTGCTCTGCTCTTCGACGAGGTCCAACGGAATCTTGATCGGGTTTCCGAGAAAACAGGGCTCTCTAAAGATGATTGCAACAAGGCCTTTCTCGCGCTGCGGGGAAGGATCAAAGAGGTTTCCCCCGCGGAATTCTCCCATGCGCTCAAGGAGGCGAACAATTCTCTTGCAGGTCATATCAAAGACACAGAGTATGTTGCTCTTGCCATTGCACTGCATATCCCTCTCTGGTCGAAGGAAAAACTTCTGAAGAGGCTGCCGGGAATCGAAGTCCTCGACGCCGCTGAAGTCGAAGCGAGGCTTTTCCGAAACCCTTAATAAGAGCGAATTAAACCAAAGTTGCGATGGAAAAGATACTCGTTACTGGTGCGACTGGCCAGATCGGCAGCGATCTTGTCCCCGCGTTGAAGAAGAGCCATGGCAAGGAGAACGTTATCAGCATGGCCTTCCACACGCCGCCGACCATGGAGCTGGAGCCCTACGTCATAGCGGACGCGAGAGATCCAGAGGCCATGCGGCAGGTCGTCAAGAAGGAAGGCATCACCACCATCTACCATTTAGTCGGTATCCTTAGCGCGGCTGGAGAGAAGAACCCGGCGTATGCCTGGGACGTGAACATGAACAGCCTGCGCCATGTCCTCGAGCTCGCGAAAGAGCAAAGCATGAGGGTCTTCTGGCCCAGCTCGATAGCAGCGTTCGGGCCGACAACGCCCAAGCAGAACGCCCCGCAGCACACCATCATGGAGCCGACGACCATCTACGGCGTTTCCAAGGTGGCGGGAGAGCTCATGTGCCAGTACTACTTCCACAAGCACGGCGTTGACGCCCGCTCCCTCCGCTACCCAGGGCTTCTCAGCTTTAAGGGGGAGCCGGGCGGCGGAACCACAGACTATGCGGTTGCCATGTTCCAGGCGGCGGTGCAAAAGCTGCCTTATGAGTGCTTTGTGCGCAAGGACACCAAGCTGCCTATGATGTACATGGATGACGCCATCAGGGGCACGATAGAGCTCATGCAAGCTCCTTTGAGCAAGCTGAGCATCAAGACCAGCTACAACTTCGCAGCTTTAACCTTCTCCGCGGAGGAGCTGGCCAAGAAGATCAGCAAGCACCACCCCCTCAAGATCACCTACAAGCCGGACTTCCGCCAGAAGATAGCGGACAGCTGGCCGGACAGCATTGACGACCGCCAGGCAAGGAAGGACTGGGCTTGGAAGCCCCAGGTGGACCTGCCGAGGCTGGCAAAGGCCATGATACAAGGCTTCGAGGCGAAGCAATGAGCAAGGAACGCTTCCACGAAAGTCTGCAGGCAGAGCTCGCCCGCATCGACAGCCTCAGCACGGCAAAGCGGCAGGAGAAGGTCATCGATGCCTTCGACTTCAAGGAGGGGCATGCTCCCCATGCCATCATCAAGGGCAAGGAATACCTCATCTTCAATTCCAACGACTACCTTGGCTTGCGCTTCAGCCCTAGGCTGCATGACGCCGAAGAGCAGGCATCGCGCAGATTCGGCGCAGGGCCGGGAGCAGTTCGCTTCATCTCGGGAACGCTCAAGGTCCACAAGCAGCTGGAGGACGCAATAGCAAAGTTCCACAAGCGGGAGGCAGCAATGGTGTTCTCCAGCGCCTTCGCAGCGAATTTAGCAGTCATCCACTGCCTCATCAAGGGCCAGAGCAAGGACTCGGCCATCAGCCCAAACACGCTTGTCATTTCAGATGAACTCAACCACCGCAGCATCATCGACGGCATTAGAGTTGCGGGCCTGGAAAAGGCGAGCAAGGCCATCTTCAAGCACCTCGACCTCAATGACTTGAGGCGAGTTCTCGAAGAGAACAAGGGCAAGTTCAAGCGCTGCCTCATCATCACCGACGGCGTGTTCAGCATGCTCGGCGAGCACCAGGACCTGGGAAAGCTGCAGGCCGTGACCAGGGATTTTGATAACGACTACGAGGAAGGCATCATCACTTTGGTGGACGACGCGCACGGCGTCGCAGCCTACGGCAGCAACGGCCGCGGCACAGAAGAAATGACAAGAGGCGGCTGCGACCTGCTTGTTGCCACTTTCGGCAAGGGCTTCGGCGCGGACGGCGGCTACGTCGCCGGGGACCAGCTGCTCATCGACTACCTGCGCGAGTCAGCCGCAAGCTACATCTATTCCAACTCCATCGCCCCGGGAACAGCCGGGGCAAGCCTCGAATCCGTCAAGCTCGTGGACTCCGCAGAGGGCAAAGGGCTGATCAGGCAGCTGCACGACAACATCCTGCTCTTCAAGAAGGGCATGCAGAATATGGGCTTTTCCTTCGCGGCGGATTCCAAGCATGCCATCCAGCCTGTCCTAATCGGCGACCCGGCAAAGACGAAAGCCCTAGTGGACAGCCTCTTCGCCAAAGGCGTCCTGGTCACGAACATCTCCTACCCTGTCGTCCCCAAGGGAAGGGACGAGATCAGGGTGCAGCTCAGCGCCGCCCAGACAAAAGCGGACATCCACGAGTTCCTCAGCAGGTTTGAGGCCGCTGCAAAGGGAACATGAACAAGCGCCTTCTTATCACCATCGCGATCACGATTGTAGCCTATGCCTTGTTCTACTTCTTCGGTGTGAAAAACTCACCGCCGGAAGCGGGCATGCTCAGCCTGTTCACCCACTCGCTCATCTACCTCACCCTTGCGATTCCTTTCGGCTGGATCGCGACGGCGTTCGCACGAAGGGTCAGGACCACGCTGAGCGGCCTCATCCTCGCCCTGTTCGCTGTCGCATGGGGCTTCCTGTTCGGCTGGCTGACGATGCGGGGATTGCTGGTCGGGCACTACATCTCTAAGAAACGCACATAATCAGGCAGGGTATCGCTTTTTTGGAGGGTTTGGGAACATCTCGATCTGTCCTTCTTCTTCGCGGATATCCAAAGGCTCGACATCGACATACTTCGAGAGGACGACTCCCCACGGGCTTGTTACCTCCCGTTCATAGAGGCAGAAGAGGCAGTTCGATCCGTATGCAAGAGCTGCCGGAAGCAAGAATGTCTGCCCTTTATTTTCCGTCTTCGATGAACCCGAAGTTAGGGGGTCCTCCGGTTTAAGGATCCAAGATATACGTGGGGCCGATGGTCGAAAGGAGCCGGTCGTCGCGGCAGATCCTTGCGCTCAGCACGTAACCGGTGTCGCCCACCTTCGCGACGCCCGTCGGCCATCGTTGAGCGACCCCTCCTGCCTCGCAGGTCATTTCCGGATTATCATAGAGTGCGAGAGTGAAATCTTGTTCGAGCGGGATGCCGTCCGGGACAGAGGGCTTGGTCTCATCGACGACCCTGAAATACTGGGTGATCCACGTAGTATCCGGGTGGGTAGGTCGATTCATCCCGTCTCGGATGGTCTGATCATGGATCTCTGCGTCCTTGCGGAGCGTCTCCAGGTTATCCGGGCCGCCGCAGCCTGCCGCAAAGGCGGCGATGCCCGCGAAGCCGGTGGCTAGTGCGATTTTCCTTTGTAAGCTGGATGGCATAGGGTTCATCCATCCGAGAAGGGCCAGGTAATATTTAAACTTTTCGGTTAGTTACCACTAAAAGGTTACAATTATCGCGGTTTTTTAGGAATCGTACCCGTCAGGATGCGAGCGGTGCCAGTCCCAGGCGGAAGAGATGATGCTTTTCAGGCCGTGCCTCGGCTTCCAGCCGAGATCCTTCCTGATCTTCTCAGCGCTCGCCACTAAAACCGGAGGATCGCCAGCTCGCCGCTTGCCGATGATGACCCTGGCTTTCTTGCCCGTCACCTTTTCCGCGGCCTTGATGACCTCGAGGACAGAATAACCTTCCCCGGTGCCAAGGTTGTATGCTCCCTTTGCCCCCTTGCCGAGCGCCTCGAGAGCAAGCAGGTGCGCCCTGGCAAGGTCTTCGACATGGATGTAATCCCGGACGCAGCTGCCGTCCGGAGTCGGATAATCCTCGCCATACAGTGTGAATTCCTTGCTTTGCATGATCGCCTTGAGCAGCCTTGGGATGAGGTGCGTCTCAGGGTGGTGGTCCTCGCCTAATCCCGGGATGGCGCCGGCGGCGTTGAAGTAGCGCAGGCTAATGCTCTGCATCCCTGCGATGAGGCGCTCGAACTGCAGCTTGGAAATTCCATACGGATTGATCGGCTTGAGGGCAGCTGCCTCGGTGACAGGCACCTTTGCCGGCTTGCCGTACACAGCGGCTGTCGAGGAAAAGACGATCTTGTTAACGCCATGAGCCTTCATCGCAGCCAAGAGAGACTTTCCGTTCCCGACATTGTTGTCAAGATACTTTTTCGGCTTGAGAACAGACTCTCCCACCTCGATGTAGCCGGCGAAGTGCAGCACGGCGTCAATCCGCCCAGAAAAAGCCTTTTTCAAGGCCGCGGGGTCGCCCGTGCTTCCAATAATCAGCCTCGCACGGTTGTCAACCGCTTCGCGGTGGCCGTTCTCCAGCGTGTCAAGCACAGTGACAGAATGACCGCGGTCAAGCAGGACGGCCGTGCAGATGGAGCCGATATAGCCGGCCCCCCCAGTAACAAGGAGTCTCATAAAGAGAAAAAGAAAGAAAGAAGTTTAAAATGCTATCGTTTCCACCGGTCTCCGACGGTGGTGCACTCAGCAGTCAAAAGCTCGCGAGCTTTTGACATCTAATGCTTCGCCATCGCCTTCTCCTTCTCCGCGATCCTGAGCGTGGTCTTGATGACCGTGTCCGGGTTCAGGGAGATGCTGTCGATGCCGCACTCCACCAGGAACTCGGCGAAGTCAGGGAAGTCCGAGGGCGCCTGCCCGCAGATGCCGATCTTGCGGTGGTGGAACTTGGCCACCTTGATCACCGTCTGGATCAGCCGCTTCACCGCCTCATTCCGCTCATTGTAGATCGAAGCGACAAGCTCGGAATCCCTGTCAAGGCCGAGGGTCAGCTGCGTCAGGTCGTTCGAGCCGATGCTAAAGCCGTCGAAGATCTCGCTGAACTGGTCGGCGAGGATGACGTTGCTGGGGATCTCGCACATGACATAGACCTCGAGGCCGTTGACATGCTGCTTCAAGCCATTCTTGTTCATTTCGGCGATGACCTTCTTGCCCTCCTCCACAGTCCTGCAGAAGGGGATCATCACCTTGACGTTCGTCAGGCCGAAGACTTCCCGGACCTTCTTCAGCGCCAGGCACTCCAGCACGAACGCTTCCCGGTAGTTGCCCTGGTAATACCTTGACGCTCCGCGCCAGCCGATCATGGGATTGTCCTCCTTCGGCTCGAACTCGTGGCCGCCGATGAGGTTGGCGTACTCGTTGGTCTTGAAGTCAGACAGCCGCACGATGACGTCCTTGGGGTAGAAGGCAGCGCCGATGACGCCGATGCCCTCCGCCAGCTTGTCGATGAAGAACTGCTTCTTGTCCTTGTAATTGGCAGTGATCCCGGCGATCTGCTTCTTCACCGCCGCATCCTTGAGCTTGTCGAAATGCATCAAGGCCAAGGGATGCACCTTGATGTAGCTGTTGATCACGAACTCCTCGCGCGCCAGGCCGACGCCATCATTGGGGATGAAGCTCTGCTCGAAGGCCTGCTCCGGCGTGCCGATGTTCATCATGATCTTGGTGTGCGGCCTCGGCATGCTCTTCAGGTCGGTCTTCTCGATCTTGAAGTCGAGAAGGCCCTTGTAGACAAAGCCCTGCTCGCCCTTGGAGCAGTCGATGGTGACGCCCATGCCGGACTTGACCAGCTTGGTGGAGTCATTCGTGCCGACCACGCAGGGGATGCCCAGCTCGCGCGAGATGATCGCCGCATGGCACGTCCTGCCGCCGCGGTTCGTCACGATGGCGCTGGCGATCTTCATGATCGGCTCCCAGTCCGGGTCGGTCATGTCGGTGACGAGCACCTGGCCTGCCTTGAACTGGTTGATCTTGTGCGTGTCGAGGATGACGTTCGCGATGCCGCGGCCGATCCTCGATCCGACGCTCTGCCCCTTGGCGATCACCGTGCCTTTCGTCTGCATGCTGTACGTCTGGTAGGTGTTGAAGTCCTTCTGCGACTGCACGGTCTCTGGGCGCGCCTGGACGATGAACAGGTTGTCGGTCCTGCCGTCCTTTGCCCATTCCATGTCCATGGGCGTGAACTTGCCGCGGCGCTGGCTGTAGTGGTCCTCGATGATCACCGCCCACTTGGCGAGGGTCAGGATCTCGTCGTCGGTCAGAACGTACTTCACCCGGTCGTGCTTGGGGACGTTGACGTTCCTCGTCGTCTTGTTGCCCTCGGCGCTGTAGACCATGCGGATGTGCTTCTCGCCGACCTTCTTCATGATGATCGGACGGAACGGCGCCTTGAGCGTCGGCTTGAAGACGTAATACTCATCAGGGTTGACTGCTCCCTGGACAACGTTCTCGCCCAGGCCGTAGGCGCCCGTGATGAATACGGAGTTCCTGAAGCCTGTTTCCGTGTCGATGGAGAACATGACGCCGCTGCAGGCGAGGTCCGAGCGAACCATCTTCTGCACGCCGATGCTCAGCTTGATGGAGAAGTGGTCAAAGCCCTTGTCCACGCGGTAGCTTATCGCGCGGTTGGTGAAGAGGCTGGCGAAGCACTTCTTGCATGCCTCTCCAAGCTGCACCACGCCTCGGATGTTGAGATAGGTCTCCTGCTGGCCGGCGAAGCTGGCGTCCGGCAGGTCTTCTGCGGTTGCCGAAGAGCGGACAGCGACATCGACGTTGGCGCCGTACTCCTTGCAGAGCTTGTCATACGCCTGGTGGATGGCCATGGTCAGCTCCGGCGGGAATTCGGCGGAGCGGATGATATCCCTCACCTTCTGCCCGTGCGCTGCGAGGTTGTCCATGTCCTTGGTGTTGAGGCCGCTGAGGGCGTCCTTGATCTTCTGCCTGATGCCGGCCTTCTCGAGAAGGTAATCATAGGCGAAGGAGGTGATGGCGAAGCCATTCGGAACAGCGACGCCGCGCTTGGAAAGGTTCTGGTACATCTCGCCAAGGCTGGCATTCTTGCCGCCCACCAGGGGAACATCCTCGATATTCAACTCGTTAAACCAGAGAATGAATTGCTGCTTTTTCATGGATCCACCTCTTAATGCCTCTAAAATCCCCAGAAGGCTATTTAAAGGTTTGTCTTAATTGCCTGGTTACACCCTGCCGGACGCGCGAAGGAGGATGAAGACGAGCAGCGCGATGGCGATGGCGATGAAGGCGACCAGGCTGGAGAGGGACAGGGTCTTTGGCATAACCCATATCCGAGCAGCCGGGTTTAAATAGGTTTGCATAACTGAGTCTTGAAAGGAAAAATTTTAAATATTGTCTCATTCTTTTACTTTTCAAGGGTGGTATACAATGATAATGCTTAGGGAAGCTCCGCGGATCATGGAAGTGATGAAGACCTCAGGGGTTTCAAATGAGGCTGCTATTCAAGCTGCCAGAGCCACCCTTCGCGGAATGATTGTGTCAACAAGTTTTGAAGAAGAAGACCAAAAGCTTCTTGTTGCCGCTGCAACTTGCACGACGGCACACCCTGAAAATGGCTTGCGGCAAGGCGCAGAGCCGCGAGGACAGTTCTATATTCTTTTTACAGGTGAATTGGCACAGCCGGTATATGACTACACAACCCAATCCTTGGTTCCCGCCAGCAGAGCAAGGTATTCACCGACCTGGCTCAGGCCGGATGACGTGCGGCTTTACCGTCTCTCGACTCCGATTACGAAAACCTCCTGCCTGGACCATGAGATTGATTTCCTATCCAGATCGGAAATCGAGTTCTTGCAAAGGACTGGCGGGCTGAGCACTGAGAGCATGGGCGAGGACGAATTGCTTCTGGCCTTGAACCGCCTTAAGCTGCTCAGGGAAGATGTCTTTGGGCAAAATCACGGCGAAAATAGGTTCCCTCTCAGGGGTGGATCGAACCCAGACCTTGATGGCAGGGTCTTGGTCCTCGGCCAGTTCAAGGGAGATGAGAAGGACGTCTTGCTTCCCGTCGTTTACTGCTCCAAGTATTAGCGGAACATTTTTATTGCTGAGGATTAGGGAGTATCTTATGGGTTTCGCAGTGCGCAAGGTCCCTGGCGGCAAGCTCGTCCGCGTGGACGTCGCCGAGGGGAAAGCCGTCATCACCGGCGACTTCTTCCTCTATCCTGAAGAGCTCATCAAGGCGCTTGAAGCATGCCTCTCGCCGAAATTGGGGAAAGAAGAGCTGGTGACATTCCTCGACGCAGTGCTCGCACAAGGAGAGCTCATCGGCTGCTCGGCCGAGGATATCGCCGAGGTCTACCTGGAGGCACTTCGATGACCTGGCGCCACATCCCGTTCCAGAGCTTCGACGCCTTCACGAACATGGCCATCGACGAGGCCATCATGGAAGCGGTGCGCGAAGGCAGGAGCCCTCCGACGATCAGACTTTACGGCTGGAGCCCGAGCGCGGTCTCCATCGGATTCTTCCAAGGCTTACGCAACGAGGTCGACGTCGGCGCGTGCCAGGAAGCGGGGGTGACTGTCGTGCGCCGCATCACCGGCGGAGGAGCAGTCTACCACGACAAGGAAGGGGAGGTCACCTACAGCCTCATCGCTCCTGAAGGCATGTTTCCGAAGAACATCATCGAAAGCTATCGCGGGATCTGCCAGCCCATCATCGACGCCTTGGCGGACTTCGGCATCGCCGCGGCATTCCAGCCTATCAATGACATCATCGTCGGCGAGGGCTTGAACGCAAGGAAGATCTCTGGCAATGCGCAGACGCGACGCGGCGGCATTTTGCTGCAGCACGGCACCATCCTTTGGGACGTTGACGTCGACAGGATGTTTTCGCTGCTGAAAGTGAGCGACGAGAAGATGCGGGACAAGCTCGTCCACAGCGTGAAGAAGCGGGTCACCTGCGTCAAGGAATATTACACTGCCAGCCAGGCAGAGCTTTCCCGCTCATTGTCCAAGGCTTTCGCCGCGGCGTTTCCGGGAGAAGAACGAGACTACAGCGCTGAGGAGCACGCCCGGGCGAACACGCTGGCGCGGCAGAAGTACGGGGCGGCCGACTGGAACGGGCAAAGGTAATATACTGTTTCATATACTAATTTAGAAATATACTCTTTTCTATACTACTATATAAATATACATAAAACTGTACTGATTTACTTTTCGTTGAGTAAACTATATTAAGAAAAAAAGGAAAGAAAAAATCAGCGGCAGCAGCAACAGCACTCGTCGCTCTTCTTCGCTGGCTTCTTCTTTGCAACCTTCTTCGTAATCTTCTTTTTCGCTGGCATAGGGCATCCCTCCGGGAGAGCTGCTTCTCGCGCGGATTATTAAACCTTTCGTCAATTATTCATGACTATTGGTCGGTGGTGAAAATGGAAAGGCTTAAATATTGCTGTCCGTTCTTTTTTCCCATGAACCCAACCAATAATACTGTTTCCAGGCTTATGGGGTTCTATTTTGGGGCAATGAGCGTCTGCGTGCCTTCCTTGGCAGTCGCGCAAGTGTCTGGGACTATGGGCCAAGACAGCCCACTCCGCACTGAAGAAAGGCAGAGCATCCGGACAGCCACCCAGATCGGCCAGGACATCGCTCAGGATCTTGTCGCTGCCGGACTTGACAAGGCGGGATGGTATGTCAAGACACAGGACTATGGCTCGCCAGGAATCCTCGTGTACCTCGGTTCAGACCATGGCCTCGACTATGAAGGATTCATGAACGCACTCGTTCCCCTCATAGGCGAACAAGTGTCATCCATTGGCCTGGAGGGCTTGCCCTCGGAGATGGACCTTGATGACCTCACCGATTTTTACTTCCGGAATTATGACCAGACCCTTGACCCAACTCCCGGCGAGGTAACCAACGGCGCGTTCGAAATTGATCCAGGGAAGGGGACGATGGCTGAAATTTGCAGTGAAGGTTATAGGACTTTTGGCCTTGAGGACGGATGGCTGCTCTACGAGCTGTTGCCGGGATATTACGAACTAATGGACCACCTGATGGCCAACGCATTCTCCCATGAAGCTGGAAAGTATCCTGGAGTCCTTAATGTCTACAACCGGCGCATTGATCACCTCAACGACAGGTTAGGATGCCGTTCGTTCCCGAGGATCCCGGACTCTTTCCGCACCGTCGAGGGCAGACGTGACTATTCAGCCGTCTGTTCATACTTTGACCGGGTTGAGGAAGGATACTGGCACCTTGCCCACGCCGAGCGATCAGTAATTGTTGTCGAGAGCGCCGTCAACGAGCTCTCCAACATACGGGGAGAAGGCCTGCCTGAGGTCGTAGGATTCATCCTCGGCTATGACCATCATCCGGAAATACTCGCCTCTTGCCAAAGGGACAGCCAATCGATCATCTTTATCGGCAACGCTTATTTAGACCATAGCCTTGAGAAAGAACTCGGGATCCGCAAACCCTAAGCAAGAGCCTGCCTCATTTTATTGGCGAGAATAGGTGGATGCCCTTGCCCAGCGTCACTTCCGCGGCCTCCATCAGGGACTCGGGGAGCGTGGGATGCGATCATTCACCCTCAATCATCAGACCTTCTGCGAATGAGCGCCAATCGCTCATTCACATTGGTAGCGAATTCCTCGACACGATACGGGAAAAGGAAAACAAGACCGAATAAATTATTAACTTGACAGTGATAAATAACGAAAAATTTATATACTCACAAATTTTCATGGGATTGGTGAACCTTATGAACAAACGATCTGCCGTTGCGACAGGACTTATTAGCATAGCATCTTTTCTCGCCCAGCCTGCTTTTGGAGATTGCCCCGCTGAAATGTGGAGGCTCCAAGGAACAGCGTTAAACGACATGATTCGCAATATCTCGGGAAAGACGCTTTCTGACGAAGTGGTGGAAGGATGGGATAGGCGCTGGGGTGACATGCGTCCAGCAGAGCCAAACGCAAATTTACCCTATTCTGTTGTCCCCTTATCCGATCATGCATATTTTTATTTTCCTCAAATTAATACTTTGGTCATCTGTGAAGGGGACATAGAACAAGGAGGCTTGAGAGAAGGATATATCGTGTTGAATGAGGCATATGCTTCCCCATTCGAACAATGGTTCCAAGAGTTTTGGAGCCATCCCACTGAAGTCAAAAAGGACGATGTCAATGAATCGAGTAGGGATGATCCAGCCAATCTTCGGAGATCACTGTTTACAATCCATCTACCTAGTGGGCAAACTATTGAGCAATTCCTCCAAGGAGAATTAGACTATCAAATCGTGATTCCGAAGAAAGGGGAAGCGCAGATCCAGCTGAATTGAAGTTATCCTTTCTTCATTGGCGAGAAGATATGTATCCCTTTGCCCAGCGTCACTTCCGCGGCCTCCATCAGGGACTCGGGGAGCGTCGGGTGTGGATGGATCGTCAGCGCGACGTCTTCCAGCGTCGCGCCCATCTCGATGGCGAGGGTCGCCTCCGAGACGATGTCTGACGCGCCCGGGCCGATGCAGTGCATGCCCAGGATGACGCCTGTGCTCTTCTCCGCGACCCACTTGACAAAGCCCTCCGTATGATTCAAAGTCAGAGCACGGCCAAGGGCAGAGAAGGGGAATTTGCCGACAACAATGTCATGGCCTTTGGCCTTCGCCTCATCCTCAGTCATCCCGACAGAGGCGATCTCCGGATCATTGAATACGACGTAAGGGATGACCTTGTTGTCGAACGCTGCAGGAAGCCCGGAGATGACCTCGGCAGCTACCTTGGCCTCGCGGCTGGCCTTGTGCGCGAGCATCGGCTGCCCTACCACATCGCCGATCGCGAAGATCGCAGGGTCAGTGGTGCGCATGCTCTTGTCCACGACGATGAAACCTTTCCCATCAAGCTTAACCTTAGTGTTCTCCAGGCCGAGGTCCTGGCTGTTCGGCCTCCGGCCGACGACGACGAAGACCTTGTCCGTCTCCATGAGCTGTTCCTTGCCCTCGACCTCGACCCGGACAAAGGTCTTGCCGTCCTTGTCCACGATGCCTTCGACGAGCGTATTCGTATGGATCGTTATGCCGAGCTCCTGCAGCTTCTTCGCGCAGAGGAGGGCAAGCTCAGCATCCAGCGTCGAGAGAAGCCGGGGCGCCCGCTCGATGATGTGCACCTCAGAGCCGAGCTTCGCATACACGGTCCCCATCTCAGTGCCGACGTAGCCGCCGCCTACAACAGCAAGCCGCTTGGGGATCTCATCCAGCTGCAAAGCCTTGGAAGAATCCATGATCTTGGGATGGGAAAAAGGAAAGGCGGGAAGCTCAATAGGAAGGGAGCCTGTGGCGATGACCGCGTTCTTGAAGCGGATGGTGTTGATGTCGCTCTTGCCCTCGATGCGCAGCTCGGTGCTGCTCTTGAACACGCCCTTGCCCTCGAGGACCTCGATGCCATACTTATCGCAGAGCGTCTTGATACCAGAATTCAGCTTCGCCAGGATGCCGTCCTTCCAAGCCTTCATCTTCGGCATGTCCACGCTGTACTCCTTGACGTGGATGCCGACAGCCTCAAGGTCTTTGATCGCGGCGAAGAAGTTCGAGGCGTGGATCAATGCCTTCGTCGGGATGCAGCCATGGTTGAGGCAGATGCCGCCCAGCTCCTTCTCCTGCTCGACCAGGGCGACATTCTTGCCCAGCTGTGCCAGCCGGATCGCGGCCACATAGCCGCCAGGCCCGGCGCCGATGACCGCGACATCCACATCGACGGTAAGCGAGCCGACGACCATCTACCTCAGCTCCATGAACAGCAGCGTCGGATTCTCCAGCAGCGTGATGAGAGAGTTCACGAACCGCGCCGCGACCCCGCCGTCGATGATGCGGTGGTCGAAGGACAGCGAGAGGATGACGGTCTTGGCGATGGCGATCTTGCCCTGCTTGACCACCGGCCTGTCCCTGATCCTGCCGATGCCGAGCAGCGCGACCTCGGGATAGTTGATGATGGGCGTGAAGACCCCGCCACCGATGCTGCCGACGCTCGAGATGGTGAACGTCCCGCCAGACATCTCCGCGGGAGCGAGCTTCTTTGTGCGAGCCTTTGCAGCAAGTTCCTCGATCTCCTTGGCGAGGGCGATGATGCTTTTCGCTTCAGCGTTCCTGATGACCGGCACGACTAGGCCTTCTTCGGTGTCGGTTGCGATGCCTAAGTGATAATACTTCTTGAGGATGATGCGCTTCCCCTCATCGTCCACCTGGGCGTTGAGCAGAGGATGCTGCTGCAGCGCGGAGACGCAGGCCTTGATGAAGAAGGGCAGGAAGGTGAGGCTGATGCCGCGCGCCTTGAGCAGCTCCTTTTCCTTTTCGCGGATGGCGAAGAGCTCGGTGACATCCGCCTCGTCCGTGTGGGTGACTTGCGCGGATGATTGCAGCGAGGTCATCATCTTCCGGGCGATGACCTGCCTGATGCCGCTCATGGGCATGACCACTTCGTCCTGGGTCGCCAGCGGCGCCGGCGATGCCTCAAGGTGCTGGGTGGTAACAGTGCTGGCTACGCTTGGCTTCGGGCCGTTCGCGGCGGCAAGCACGTCATCCTTGGTGATGAAGCCGTGGTCCCCGCTTCCCCTGATGGCTTCGATGTCGACATGGAGCTCGCGCGCGAGCTTTCTCGTGGATGGCGTCGCAAGGATCTCCCTGCTGTCCTGCCGGGCGGCGAGCTGAAGCGGCGTCTCCTTGACGACGGATTGGCCGGTGAAGGCCTCGACATCCTTGACCGTGATCTCACCATGGCTTCCAGACGCGGGCACAACAGAAAGGTCGATGCCGCGCTGCTGCGCGATCCTCCTGACTTTCGGAAGCGCGAGGACTTCGTCGGAATGCCTTGCTGACAGAGAAGAGGCTTGCTGCAGTTGTACGATAGTCTGGACTAGCTTTTCTGCCGAAGGTGATGGCACGGACGCATCCGCTCCTTCATCCCTGTAGATCAGCATGGGCTTGCCGACCTGCATGACATCACCCTCGGCGTAAAGCAGCTTCTCCAAAACGCCTTTCACCGGCGAAGGGATCTCGACCACTGCCTTGTCGGTCTCGACCTGGGCCAGGGCCTGGTCTGGCTTGATGGCATCGCCTTGCTTGACAAGCCATTTCACCAGCTTGCCTTCGGTGATGCCTTCCCCGACATCAGGGAACTTGAATTCTGCCATAGTCAGTAGCTCAGGCACTTCTTGATCCCGCGCAGGATGCGGTTGACGTCCGGGAGGAAGTAGTCCTCAAGGGCGTATTGCGGATAGGGCGTGTCCATGGCCGCGACGCGGATGATCGGCGCGTCAAGGGAGTAGAGGCATTCCTCCTGGACGCGAGCGGATATCTCGGCGCCCATGCCCGCGTTCTTCGGCGCCTCATGCACGACGACGAGCCGGCCGGTCTTCTTCACCGACTGGATGATCCTGTCCGTGTCCATCGGAAAGATGGTCCTGAGGTCTATGACCTCGACCTGCTTACCCTCCGCGGCTATCTTTTCCGCTGCCTCGAGGCTCAGCCGAACCATGGCGCCATAGGTCACGATGGTGAGGTCCTTGCCCTCCCGCACGACCTTCGCTTCGCCCAGGGGAACGGCGTACAGCTCGTCAGGCACCTCGTCCTTGAACGCGCGGTAGAGGCGCTCGGGCTCGAGGAAGATGACCGGGTCAGGGTCCCTGATGGCGGAGACGAGCAGGCCCTTGGCGTCATACGGGTTTGAAGGATACACGACCTTGAGGCCTTGGCAGTGCGTGAAGATGGCCTCCGGGCTCTCGGAATGGTGCTCCAAGGCCTTGATGCCGCCGCCGGCAGGCGCGCGGATGACCATCGACGTGGTGAAGACCCCGCTGGTCCGCTGGCGGAAGCACGAGACGTGCAGCTTGATCTGGTGGAAGGCTTCGAAGGCGAAGCCGATGAACTGCATCTCAGCGACGGGCTTCATGCCATTGATGGCGAGGCCGGCAGCGGTGGCGATGATGCCTGACTCCGCAAGCGGCGTGTCGATGACCCTGTTTGGCCCGTATTTCTTGAAGAGGCCATCAGTTACCCTGAAGACGCCGCCGTCCACGCCGACGTCCTCGCCCATAACGAGCACCCTCGGGTCTTGCGCCATCTCCTGGTCGATCGCCTGGTTCAAGGCCTGGACGATGTTGAGCTTGCTCATGAGGCACCACCTGTCTTGTCCTTCCACTCCTCAAGGAGCTCGGCCTTCTCCTTCTCGAGCAAGGGAGGCAGCTTCTCGTAGATGTGGTCAAACAGCTCTTCCGGCGGAGGCGGAGGCAGTGCCATGGCCTTCTCCACAGCGGCGTCGATCTCCTTCTGGCACTCGTCCTCGACCCACTTGCCGTAATCGTCGGTCCACCACCCTTTCTTCTGGAGGAACAGCTTGAGGCGCAGGATCGGGTCGCGCTTTATCCAGGGCTTGACTTCCTCCTCGCTCCTGTAGCGGCTGGAATCATCAGACGTGGTATGGTCGCCCATGCGGTAGGTGACGTTCTCGACAAGCGTGGGGCCTTCCCCCCGCTTCGCCCGGTCAAGGGCTTCCTTGGTGGCTACGTAGACGGCCATGACATCGTTGCCATCCACCTGGATGCTCTTCATGTTGTAGGCGATGGCGCGCTGGGCGATGCTGTCGACGGCCATCTCAACCTTTGTCGGCGTGGAGATGGCCCAATGGTTGTTCTGGCAGACGAAGACGACAGGCAGCTGGTAGACCGAGGCGAAGTTCATGGCCTCATGCCAGTCTCCCTGGGCTGTGGCGCCGTCGCCGAAATAGGTCACCGCGGCGACCTTCTCGCCTCTCAGCTTCGCGGCCCAGGCGATGCCTGACGCGATAAGGGTCTGCGAGGCGATGGGGATCGCGACGGGAAGATCACGGTAGCTTCCATGGAATGCCCTCGCGTCGCCCTTCCAGGACTGCACCATCTTGACCCTGTCCGCTCCTCTCGTGAGGTAAACGCCCATCTCCCTGAAGGAGGGGATCATCCAGTCCGTCTTCTCCATGGCCATGGCAGAGCCGATTTCAGAGGCTTCCTGGCCGCGCAACGACGCGTATGTGCCGATCTTGCCGGATCGCTGCAGCTTGAAGAACTTCTCGTCGAACATGCGCGCGAGGACCATCATATGATACATGACCTTGAGCGTCTCCTCAGAAAGATTGGGGTCGACGCTGGGGTCGACATTGCCTTCCTCGTCCATGATCCTGAGCGACTCGACTTCAAAGCGTTGGATTATGTTTCTTGGGATAGTCCCACCTCCATGTGATCATGATTCGGTTTCTGGCTCTTCATGAAAAGCTCCCCTGCGCGATAGGAACTCCTGACAAACGGCCCTGAGGCCACGAAAAGGAATCCTAATTCTTCCGCGATGCGCCGATATTCAGCGAAGGCATCCGGGGTGATGAACTCCTCGACCTCGAGCGAGCGGTTCTTCGGCTTCAGGTATTGTCCGAGCGTGAGGATGTCGCAGCCCGCCTTCCTCAGGTCCTGCATGGCCTCGATGACCTCTTCCTTGCTCTCGCCGAGGCCGAGTATGAGCGAGGATTTCGTGAAGATCTTGGGACCAAGCCTTTTCACGGCGCTGAGGACGCTGAGGGACTGCAGGTAGCCGGCGCGGAGATCGCGCACTTTCTTCTGCAGTGAGCTGACGGTCTCGATGTTGTGGCCGATGACATCCGGCCGGGCTTCGACGATCTTTTTCAGGCACTGCTCGCTACCGCTGAAATCAGGGATGAGGACCTCTATGCGGACGCTTGGACGCTGCTGCCTGATAGCCTTTATGCAGGCCGCGAAATGGTCCGCGCCGCCATCCGGGAGGTCGTCGCGGTCGACGCTGGTGATGACGGCGTAATCAAGATTCATCTCGGCGATGGCCTCCGCGAGCTTCCGCGGCTCGTCAGGGTCGAGAGGCTTGCCTTGGGTGGCCTTTGCGATGGCGCAGAACCTGCACGTCCGGGTGCAGGTGTCGCCCAGGACCATGAAGGTCGCGGTCTTAGCCTGGTGCCAGCACTCGGCCATGTTGGGGCAGTGCGCCTCCTGGCACACGGTCGAGAGGCCGCGCTTCTGCAGGATCGCCTTGAAAGAGGAGAAATCAGTGTCTAGAGAAGGACGTATCATAAGCCATTCAGGCTTGACCACTATACCTCTTTTTTCCATACCGGATGGGGTCTTCTTCCTTTTCTCGGCTATTTAAATGTTTTGGAAAGCTTATCCCCCGAAATACGGATCACATCTTCACATTCACATATATTGTTGAAAGGACCTTCGCGAGGAGCATCGCGCCCAACACTATGGCCAATGAGCTGTCGAACGGCATCGCAAGGCCGGGGCGCTGCGAGCTCTGCACGATGATTACGCCGATGATCGTGGCGAGGGCCGCGTAGCTGCAGTTCCGCTCGATGACGAGCTGGTGCATCCTTTGCCTTTCGTCATGCACCTTGTCGAGCTGCAGCATCATGACGAGGACGTCGAGGATGCCGATGCCGAGGATCGCGATGAATGCCGCCTGCCTCGCGAAGCCCTCGAGGGGCAGGACATACCAGATGCCGAAGAGGCCGAGCCATGCCAGGATATAGACCCAGCCCTGCCAGGTCTTGGGGCGCAAGCCCCAGCCGAAGATGCGGTACGTGAACCATTCAGGCTTGCCGATCATTTGAATCACCTCAACTCTTTTTCTCCAATAGTTTGTAGCTGATGCTGTACACCAGGACCATGCCGCAGACCCAGTACGCCATGAAGTAGCTGTAGCGCAGGGTTATTGCGTCCATGCTGTCGATGAGCATGACCGCGAATGCCGAGAGGACCATGGCGATGAAGGTGGCGCGGCTCGCGCGATGGACGATGTGCCAGGAGCGCTCGTCAGCTTCCTGCGGCCTCTTCTCGCGGATGTAGCCGAAGGCGACGGCGACGACGCCGACGAAAAGCAGGAAGCCTGCCAAAGGCATGCTCCCGAAGATGACGGCCTCGACCCTGCTGAAAAGCATGATGGCCGCCGCGATGATGAACACCGCCCCCATCCAGACCCTGACCGCGTTCCAAGTTTTCATTTCGATCACCTGATGCCGAAGATGTCCTCGACCCTGCACCTGAAGGCCGCCGCGAGCTTCAGCGCCAGCTCAAGGCTCGGCACATAGCGGCCGCCCTCGATGGAGATGATGGTCTGCCGCGTCACCGCGACCTTCGCGGCAAGGGCTTCCTGCGTCAGGCCGCGCTTCTCCCTGAGCGCCTTGAGGTTGTTCTTGGTGAGTGCCATCGTCGGTGATGTAAAGTTTACTGTACGTATAGTATGCTTTACTATTTAAGCCTTTCGGCCAGAGGGAAGAAAAGATTTTTATACGGCGGCATCTGTCGCTTTTTTGGGGCTCGTATGAAAGAATACCTCGACATGGTGCGCTATGTGCTTGAGCACGGCGTGCGCAAGGAGAACCGGACCGGCGTTGCGACCAGGGCATGCTTCGCCTACTTCTACAAGGTCGACCTCGGCAAGGGCTATCCCCTGCTGACCACCAAGCAGATGTACTTCAATAGCATGCTGCACGAATTGTTCTGGTACCTCAGCGGCGAGGAGCACATCCGCAACCTGCAGAAGGTCACCAAGATCTGGGACGCCTGGGCGGACAGCGAAGGGAACCTGGAAACGGCGTACGGAAGGTTCTGGCGAAGGTTCCCCATCCCCGCGAGCGGCCTTCCCGGCGAGAAATGGGCGTCGCGGTGGGTCAGGACGGAAGCGAACGGGCAGCGCACCTTCGACCAGATCCAGTTCATCATCGACAGCCTCAAGGAGATCAAGAAGGATCCGCAGCACCGCAGCCTCCGCCGGCTGGTTGTCAGCGCCTGGCACCCCGGTAACGCCGCTGAAAGCAAATTGCCGCCCTGCCACTACACCTTCGCCTTCAACGTCCTCGGCGACAAGCTGAACTGCCACCTCACGCAGCGGAGCTGCGACATCGCGCTCGGCGTGCCGTTCAACCTCGCCTGCTACTCGCTGCTGACCTTGATGGTCGCGAAAGAAACAGGATTCAGGCCGGGCGAGTTCGCACACACGCTCATCGACGCGCACATCTACGAGAACCACATCGCCGGGCTGAAAGAGCAGCTGCTGCGCGAGCCCAAGCCGCTCCCGACCGTCAAGATTGCTGACAAGCCATTCAACCAGCTGAAGTTCGAGGACATCACCCTGCACGACTACACTCCGCATCCGAAGATCAAGTATGATGTGGCTGTATGACACGATTGGCAAATGATTATTGCGCCGCCAATAATGGCGGCCGACGGTCAAACGCTCCGCGTTTGCCCTGCGGGCACCCCGGAGGGGTCGTCCCTCGCCCGCCGGCGCCATTGGCGGCGCCTATCCTGGGACGAGGAAGCTTATGATATTAATTGCCGCAATGACGAAAAAAGGCGTGATTGGAAAAGGCCCCCATCTCCCCTGGCACATCCCCGAGGAGCTGCAGCATTTCAAGGCCATCACCAAGGGCAATACCTGCATCATGGGGCTGACGACCTATCAAGGCATCGGCCAGCTGCTTCCCAACAGGCATTTCGTCATCCTCAGCAAGGACCCGATGGACATTCCGGGCGCAGATGTTGCGACGTCCATCCCGCAAGCCGTCGAGATGGCAAAGGCTTACGGCACCGAGATCTTCATCTGCGGGGGCAGGAGCGTCTACGCGCAGTTCCTGCCGCTCGTGGACAAACTATATCTTTCCTTCATCAAAGAAGATTATGACGGCGATGTTTTCTTCCCGGAATGGAATCATGCGGAGTGGCAGGAAGTCCGCCGCGAGGACAAGGGCAGCTTCGAGTTCGTGGAGTACCGGAAAAAGTAATACTCAGATCGCATCAATGTCCTTCAGGCAGTTGTCGATGACATTTTCGCATTTCGTCATCATGTCGCGCAGCCACTCGTCGTCCGTCGCCTTCTTCACCTGGCCTGCCCGGTCCGTGATCTGGCGGAAGAAGCGGATGAGGTCGCCCTCGAGCAGGCTGGTGTTCTGCATGATGGTAAAGAGGGAAGCGCCGTTGTAGCAGGGGTGCATGAGCGCGGTGAGCTTCTCCAGGTCGCGGAATCTTGCTTCCCGCCGCAGCACGTCATGCTTGAGCAGCATCTTCTTGAGGGAATGGCTCCATTGCGTGGGGAAGCGGCGGTGGAACTCGGTGCTCTCGCGGGCCTCGTAGCACAGGCAGGCGAGGACGAGCAGCATCTGATACTCATTCAGCCTCTTGCAGAAATCTGTCCCGAAAGCCTCGGTGATCGGTATCTCGTCGGCATAGATCTTTGAGGCGAACTCGCCCTTCCACGTGATGCCCTTGTCAGTGAGATAGCCGAGGCGCTTGAGCGTCTTGCGGATGTTCACGAAGGACGCATGGCTGCGATAATTTTTCCGCTTGTTGAAATCTGCGTGCCACTGCTGGAAGGAATGGAAAGACTTGCACAGGATCTGGTCGATCTCCTCCTGCTCGTGGCGCTTGATCAGGTTGACGACCGTGTTGACCGACAGCTTGAACTGCGACATGATCGGCTCATCATCTACCTCGGTCACCCTCTTCATCCGCGCATAGTCGAAATCACGCATGTTGACCATGATGAAGACAAATCCTTCAGTGTCGATGCCGCGGCGCCCTGCGCGGCCGGCGATCTGGAAGAACTCCTTCGCCGAAATCATGCGGAAGGCGCGGCCGTCGAACTTGCGCATCGAGTCGAAGCAGACGCTCTTGGCCGGCATGTTGATGCCAACGGCGAAGGTCTCTGTGGCGAAAAGCACTTTGATGAGGCCTTGGGAGAACAGCTCCTCGACCAGCTCCTTGATGATGGGCAGCAGGCCGGCGTGGTGGAAGGCGATGCCATACGGCAGGGTCTGACGCAGCTGCTTGGTGCTCTCGAGGCGGCTCACCTCAGGAGGAGCGTCCTTGAGCTTGTCCCGTATGATCGGGCTGATGCGCGGTTCATGCGGCAGGATCTTCTTATTGGCGAGCTCCAGCGCGTTCTTCTGGGTTCCTCCTCTTGAGAAGGTGAAATAGAGCGCGGGCAGCTTGTCCTGGATGTCGTTGATGAGGTCGCCTGGCGACGGCGGGACGATCTTCGGCCTGCTATGCTTCGGCGTCCGCATCGCCCTATGATAATTTGGTATGTCAGCCAGCTCCTTGATGGCCTTGAGCGTGGTGATACCTAGGCCTTTGTCATAGAAGGCGACATGCAAGGGCACGGGCCGGATGTCATGCCTGATGACCTTGACCTCGTGCCGGTTGATGGCCTGGATCCAGGCCGCGAACTCGCCGGCGTTGGGGATGGTCGCGGAGAGGCAGAGGAAGCGGACATCAGGGCGGGAGAAGATGATCGACTCCTCCCAGACGTAGCCGCGCTCGGGATCGTTGATGAAGTGGATCTCATCAAAGACGACGTAGGAGACGTCGTTGAGGGCGGGGTCACGGGCGATGGCCATGTTCCTGTAGATCTCGGTGGTCATGATGAGGATCATGCCCTGCGGGTTCCGCACCACGTCGCCGGTGAGCAATCCTACTTTGTCCGCGCCGTACTCCTTGGTGAACTCCTTGTACTTCTGGTTGGACAACGCCTTGATGGGGGCGGTGTAGATGACCTTGATGCCCTTGTGGATGTCGCGGTTGATGATGTAGTCCGCGATCAGCGTCTTTCCGGAGCCGGTGGGCGCCGAGACCACGACGCTCTTGTTCTCCTCTATCGCCTTGATGGCATCGACCTGGAACTGGTCCAGGGTGAAGCCCTTGTACTCATGCATGGGCGTGCGGAATTGCTTTTCATTTAAGAAGCTTTGCCTGCCCGACGTTCACAGCACCATCTGGCCCAGCGAGAGCGCGAAGGCGACGCCGACCGCGATTGCGTACGCCGACTTGTTCCACCTAAGAACTTTCGCGCCGTTCAGGAATCCGAGCGGGATCAGGTTGAAGAGGGCGAGCCAGGAGTTGATCATGAAGCCGTACTTGCCGATCTCCTGGACCATGCCGGAGCCGAGCAGCAGGAAGTTGAGGAATACGAGAGCGAGCGCCATGTTGGCGACAGGGCCGGCGAGGGAGATCTTGCCGATCTGCTTTGGAGTGGCGCGGCCGCCGATCATGACGGCTCCTGGAGCGGCGAAGACGATGCCCGCGAAGTAGGCGAGGGCGACGGCAACCGCGAGCATGGGGAAGAAAGCCCTGAATTCCGCGACGCAGCCGTAGTGCTGCGCGAGCAGCTTGTGGGCGAGCTCGTGGCCGATAAATCCTAAGCCAACTGTGCCGGCGGCGATGACCATGCCCTGGAGCAGGTTGTCGCGCGAGAGCAGCAGGCCGAAGGCCAGGGAGATGGCGAGCCAGGAAATGATAAGATGCTGCAGCTCGATGCCGGAGAAGCCGAATCCGAGCGCCTTCGTCCTGCCATGGCCGCCCTGCTTGTACGGCGTGTAGCGCCTTTTGGCTTTTTGGCTCGCACGCTCTTCCGGATAGGCCTCGTCGTAGCCTTCCGCCGGCACGAAATCCTCCTTCTCTTCCCTGGATTCTGGCATCTTCTTCATGCTTTTTGAGAATCAGCCTTGACTTTTAAAGATTGCTATCTTCTCAGCTGCCGCCTGAGGATGAGCAGTGTGATGACGAAGAGCACGAGCGACAGGGCGACCAGGCCCAGCAATGTCATCCCGTCGGCAGGCCGGCCGTAGATGTTCACGCGCTGGAGCTGGATGATGAGCTGGGTGAGCGGCAGCTTCAAGCTGACTGTCTGCACCGCCTTGCCCATGAGCGCCAGCGGCAGGAAAGCCCCCGAGAGGAAGAGGAACGGCAGGCCGATGACGAGCGACGTCAGCACCGCGGTCGTCTCGGTCTTGCTGACAGCTCCGATGAGGAAGCCGAGGCAGAGGAAGACTAAGCTGGCGACGCCGAGCACCAGGAGGAAGCCGAACCCGGCGGGGAAGGTGATGCCGAAGCCGATGAGCACGATGAGCATCCCGGCAACGCCGATCATGGTGATGATCAGCAGGAAAAGCAGCTTCTCGAGCAGGAACAGGCCGAGAGGGATGGGGGCGAGCAGCATCCTCACCATGGTGCCGGCGCTCTTCTCCTGCACGATGTGCGTCGTGGAGATGAGCAGGCTCACAAAGAGGAGCACGATGAGCAGCAGGCCGGGAGCTGTGACCTTGAGGTTGCTGACCGTTGGGAAGACCGGCAGCTCGGTCAGCGCTATCGGCCGGACGATGTTCACCGGGTCGATGGACACATAGGCGTCGAGGACCTTGGTCGTCTTGTCGAGGTTGGCCTTGAATCCCTGGGCAAGGATGAGCATATGGTCGAGCTCGGCTTTCGCCCTGCTGAGGTTCTCCAGGGCGGACATCCTCGCCTGCTCATAACCGGCGAAGACAGGCTGGAAGTCTTCCCATGAGATGTTCTGCGTCTGCAGCACCGCCTCGTCCGCCATGGCAAGGCGCTGTCTCAGGTCATTGAGCAGGGCGATTGACCCGGCGAGGGTCGCGCCGGTGACATTCTGCTGCTGGCTGAGGTTGTTCAACGAAGCGTTCAGACTGATGCAGAAGCTCGAGTTCTGGCCGAGGCATTCCTCCCGGTAGAGGCGCTCGATGCTCGTCAGATTCGCTTGGCCTATGTTGCCGAGAGAAAAGATGAGATAGTCCACCGCCTCGATGCTGCGGGCGAGCTGCTCCCTGGCGGCACCGTTGTTCTCTCCTATCTTGCCGAGGCTCGCGTTGAGGCGTTCCTCGACGCTGCCGAGCTGCAGCCCGGCGAGCTGGAGCTCGACGTCCGCGAGCCGCGACCTCGCCATCTGCGCCTGTTCCATGACCGTGTCCAGCTCGCCGCTCGCGACCTTCAGCTTGGTGTTCAGCTCCTTCAGGTTCGACCAGGCGATGAAGATGAAGCTGGAACCGATGGCGTCCGAGACCTGCTGGATGTTCGCCCGGGTCGCGGTGAGGAGCAATGTCGCGACGCTGGACTGGGCGTTGTCATAGTACAGCTCGATGCCCTCGCCGTAGCCTGACATGACCCTTTCCTGGAATTCGGGCGGCACGACGATGAGCGCAGCGAGCTGCCCGCCGCGCACCATGCGCCTGCCCGCGTCGCAGTCGAGGACGCGCTCCGGCTTGATGAGTCCGAGGCTGATGTTGAAGTCGTCGCCACAGACGCCGACGCTGATACCAGTGCCTTGCGGCTTCTGCGAGAACACGAGAGCGAGCACGGCTATGACGATGATCGGCGTGAGGAAGACGAGGACGAGCGAGCGCCTGTCGCGGAAGAGCAGGCGGAAGTCCTTGTCCAGGAGCGTGAGGATCCTCATCTTCCCACCAGCCTGATGAAGAGGTCTTCCAGGCTTTCTCCTGGCTTCGCGAGGCTCTTGACCGAGCCGACGGCGATGATCTTCCCTTTTGCCTGGATGGCGAAGCGGTCGCAGAGGCGCTCGGCCTCGGTGAGGTAGTGGGTCGAGATGACAATCGTGACTTCTTTCTTGATGTTCTCGATGACTTTCCAGAGCGCGGCGCGGGATATGGGATCAACGCCGACGGTCGGCTCGTCGAGGAAGAGGAGTTTTGGTTTATGCATCAGCGCGATGGCCATGTTGAGGCGGCGTTTCATGCCGCCGGAAAGGGCGCTGGCCTTCGCCTTCGCCTTGTCCTCGAGCATCAAGGCCTTGATGAGCTCTTCGGCCCTCGCCTTGGCCTGCTTCTTCTTCATGCCGTACAGCTCTCCGAAGAACTGCAGGTTGCCCTCGACGGTCAGGGAGTGGTAGAAGCTGTCCTCCTGCGGGGCGAAGCCGATGAGGCGCTTGAGCTTCGCCTTCTCCCTGATGCTGATGCCTTCGACGGTCGCGTCGCCGCCGCTCGGCTTTGAGAGGCCGGTGAGCATCCACATCAGCGTGCTCTTGCCGGCCCCATTCGGGCCAAGCAGGCCGAAGACCTCGTTGCGGTTTACAGAGAAGGAGATGCCGTCGACGGCCTTGAAGGAGCCGTAGCGCTTGACCAGGCCCTTGATATCGAGAAGCGGAGGCATGGCTAGCCTGTCGCGGCTTGCATTAAAAAAGGTTTAGGTTGAATTATTATCACTAAAGAGTAGTATAATTTCGAAAGATTATTAAATAGGCAGTTTTTTACTCCCTATATGGGACTTGAATCAATTCTTTTAGACATAAAAAATCGCGGCAGAGTGCATGCTGAGCAGCATGACGACTCCTATGCCATTCGATGGGGCTCGCGTCAATACGAATATCGCCATAGCGACGTCACAGGCTTCACCTCGGGCTCGTCGGGTGGCTGGGCGTCGACGCAAAGAATGGCTTTGAGGCTTAGCCAGACCATCCGTCTCGACGGCGAATTCACGATTGCAGAACGATACCGTTCTATCATTGAAGAGGCTTTTCCAGGCCTATGGCCTGTCATTGGCGAGGCTATGGCCGTGCATGAGATTATCGAAAAGGAGGCAAGTGATCACGATCTCGCAATGCAATACGAATTTGCCTATGTCGATACATTCTATCCTGAGCAGGCTGGGAAGTATAAATCATTTGCCGAAAGATTCAGAGCAGCGGCACCTCTGATGAACCGGATCAATCTTAATAATAAAAAATTGACCGGCCTGGAAAGACGGTTAAATACCATCCGAACCGACTTGAACAGACGGAAAAGGGAGCAAAAGGAAAAAGTCCAACGCGTATATGCCGCCAATGAGTATCTGGAGAATGTAACAATGGAATTTCGTGATCAGCGATTAACCTATGATTTCCTTTCGCTTAGCCGAGTGTTCGGTCCCATCCTCCACACCCGTTTCCATGATCCGCAGGTTCCCTGCCTTTATGGGACCCTCACAGGCCGTCGCACAATAGACGGAAATTTCAGTCTCGAGGCGGACTATTACATCGTTGGACCAGACGAGCGGAGACTTGCTGCTGCACAAGCTCAACTTGATGCGAGACACATTCGCTATCGGCAGACGAATTATACTGATACCGAGCCAGCATTACTCGTAAGTAAAGTATGTATCGATCCAAGAGAAGCAAAAACCTTATACGAACGGGTCCGGGCAGCGCTCACTCCTCTCTCGGCCCCATCTTCTTGAGGCGGGTGAGGTAGCCGGCGATGACGTTCCTGACTTTCGGGGAGCGGATGATGACGAGCCTGTTGAGCATCGCCTTATTCTTGGCAAAGTCTTCTGAGAACTCTTCCAGGTGCTCGGCGATCAGTTTCAGCGAGACCCTCTTGACGCGCTTCGTCTTAATCCTTCCCATACGACGGGCGAACCGGGGGCGATTTATAAAGTTATCGCTGGAAAATCTTAAGATCGGGAAACAATCGCCCATATAGATGAATATTCCTGCAGACAGCGTCGATACATAGCTTCTGCAGCACCGAAATATTTAAATATAAGAACGTTCATAGAAAAGATATACTGATAGCAAATAAAATCTATCAGTATACGAAAAACTAAACTAAACGGGAGAAAAAAAGCGGGGAAAAAGAGAACACGGAATCCAACGAAGTGTCACAAAAGGCCTACTGTAGCCTGGCGCGATGCGACAGGGAAGGGCTATCCAGTACCGGCCTCATAACACTCTTTGGAAACAAGAAACAAAAAAGCAAGTGATAACAGACAGCTTCACGATTCCGCCTTTAATCCCAAGAAGACGCTTGTCATGACAATGGCTGGTCCACTCTTTTCGAAGATAAACCGGCCATTGCTCATGACTTTTCTCCCATTTTTTCATTATTATGCAGATATCATGATTATCCCTATTATCCGTCATCGACTGAATGATTATCGAATCGCAACCGAATAATGATTATTAGTTACTAAAAGGTGTACTCCAGAATACAAAAGGTAACATTTATATACTAGGGCGCTTCCTAGGCGTATCGGGGGTATAAATGGTTATACTATTTGACCAGTTCAATTTGCCGGAGGACATCTTCGAGATCATCTTCGCTACAAAGCAGCAGAAGATTGTAGGCAGACTGCTCATTGAAGAGCTTAAGGAAAAGGGCGGCGAGATGTCCAAGACAGAGATGAGCTTCTTCGCCACCCGCCTCCATGAAGGGAACCTGATCACCGAGATCGATGAAGACCCTTTCAAAGGCAAGAAAGTCCGTATCTCCTATAATAAGCGCCAGTTCTACGACCGCATCTTAACACCCATGAAAAGCATGGGGCTCATTGATTACAATCTCTACTCTAAGAGCTATAAGATCTCCGACAAGTTCAACAAGGAGATGATCCGCATCGGCCTGATGTGGCTGCAAGAGTTAAGGAAGCCGCCATTCCTGGCTTTGAAGAAGAAGACGACCTAGTCTTTTGTATATCTCTAATTTTTTATGTAAATAGTGGTCTTGTTGAAAAGTGTTTAGTCGAAAAATGACTATAAAGAGTGTCATCTTGATTTTCTTTTCTAGGTTGTAGATAATAATTTTTAATGTGAGTTCTTTTTCTTGTGTTGCGACCTTTCTGGTCGATAATGTGCTGCAA
>JAZDHH010000003.1:0-40661 GCA_043806015.1 Nanobdellota archaeon
TACTTTCACCAACTTTATTTTCTTAAGTCCCCCCCATAATTAGTTAAATCTGAAAAATTTGGACGAAGCAAAGCGAAGTCGTTTAGCATATGTTAGGCAGAGTCACGAAGTGATTTAGTATCGTTGTTTCTCATCGCTAAACGAAGGTGTCAATGATAAGAATTTTCGATAGGAACGTATCTGTAAAGACGACAAAAAATTTCACTTAACATCGGAATTTAACGAAGTTGAATTTCCCACGAGACTCGGCAACCCTGAGGCTCGTGGGAAATTCAATTTGGGAGAGCAGGGGAAAACGCTTGGCGTTTTAGGCGAAGCCGACCCTGCGAACCGTTAAATTCCTGTTAGTTGCGTCGCCAGTTTACGAGCGAAGCGGAGTTCTGGCGACCTGCGTCCGCAGAGTTATTTTCAAGGGCGTTTCTATCGAGTGCGAAGCACAATCAAGAACAAGTATCGAGGGACAAATTTAGTCCGTCGTCGTTAGGGGGAGGGGGCGTGTGAGAAAGCATTTAAATAGTAGTTTTATGATTTATATGTGAGAGAGTTGTAATCATGAAAAAGATAATCTTAATCCTGATTTTAATACTTTTTGTTGTGGGCTGTTCTAATAATATTAATCAAAAGGGAACATTGGTCCAAGAGCCTAAAGAAGAAGTTCCTCAGGACTCAACAGAACACATTGAAGAAACTCCCGTAATTCCAGAAGAGCCTGAACAAAAAGAAGTAGAAGAGGTTACTCCTAATCTTCCTGAAAATGTATCAACAGCACCTACAAAGATAGTAGAAGAGATTGATACTCCTTCTGAAGTAATCTGTAAGAATATACCGCTTATAGAACAAATAGGCACAGTGAACAAGTATTATTGCCTTGCTGTTGTGAATAAAAATCCTGAAGTTTGCAATGAGATGGATGATGAAGAAGATCAGGTTAATCTTTGTAAGGCAGTGGCAAGTGGAGATACATCCTATTGTAAAAATATGCACGATCCTATGCCAAAACATGTTTGCTATTATCAGACTGCGGTAATAAACGAGAATATCAACATTTGCGATGAAATTGATTATGATGAGCACGAAAGAGAGGAATGTTATTATAATTTCATAAGCAATTTACACTGGTGGGACCAATCTGCTAAGATTACACCAGAATTCTGTAACAAATTTCCTGTCAGCGAGCAAAGAGATACTTGCTTGGCGTTTAAAAACAATAATGTCTCACTCTGTAAAAATAATGTAAACTGTTTAACATCTTTTAAGCAGCCCATGTCTTTTTGTACGGGTAAGGGTCGCGTACTGGAATACTGCATCAGGGATAGAGCCATGACTGATAAGGACCTGTCGATTTGTGAATCTCTCTCTGGCGAAAAAAGAGATGATTGCATTGGTGATTTTTGCACACATATCATCTTAGATACGGCTATTTGTGATAAAATTAGTGATATTCACGAAAAGCAATCACGTTATGTAGAGGTTGCAATACACACTGCAAATAAAGTTAGGGGGAATAATTAAAATGAAAAAGATTATTTGTAGTTTAATATTATTATCGTTATTTTTAATCGTTGGTTGCCTGCCTGAAGAAGAAAGAGGCGCTTTACCTGCAGGAGAAAACACAGAAAGATCATTTGGACAAAATCATTTTGATTTGTCTTGTACGAAAAATTCTGACTGTTTTATCGTTGATTGTTACGGCTGTATCTCTAAAAATACTGATACTTCTAAAAATACTAATTTTAATGGCGGTTGTATTGAACGCGTTCCTCCCGATTGTTATTGTCTTAAAAAAAATTGTAGATCTGGTCCGGTAGAGGACACAAATACGTCTGGACTCGTGGGAGGAAATAGTCCGAATGTGCCACCAAAAGAGGAATTTTCATTTCAGGATTTTAAAAGTAAATCATTACCAAGCAAACCGGAAGGAGAACTGGTGACTAGACTACTCGGAGATTTGGAAATTTCTTATTTCTCAACGGCCATCGCCAGAGGCATGACCGAAAGCGGAATTGATTTTTTTATGACTTTGGAAAATAAAGGAAGCCGCGATGTTGATGTCTATGTAACGCCTGACAACGAACTGATAGATGATGTGCCAAAATCGAATATGCATTTCTTTTCTTTTCAAAATTATCCTTTCCATATTAAAGTGGGAGAAACCAAAAAAATTTGGTATTATGCTTCTGTTGATCAACCCGGAAAATTCACGGTAAATTTTAAGCTCTGGTTGGGCAGCAGCTCTGGAAGTAAAATGGAACTGCCAGTAACTTTTGGTCAGGTTTATGAGGATTTTAGAACAGACGTTGAAACAAGTTATGTTTACGGATATATCAAAGATAACCAAGGGCAGCCTGTTTCTGGGAAGATGGTGTCTATTTCTATGAATTGTGGCAGGACTGATTTTATTGGAATAGCGGATGGTGATGGAAGATACTCAGCTAAAGTTATGGCTATGGAAGATATTAATGAGATTTATGGTGAGAAAGAAGTAGCCTGCGCTACAAAAGATTATTTTCTTACTTTTGTAGATGATAATTATGGATTTTATTTTAAAAATAATTTAGCCCCAACGCGAGAACAATTTGTTAACCTCAATATCACTGTTCCTACAAAGACAGAAGAAATATATTCTTTGCAGTGGGAGAAAAAAGTTGAGGATAATTATGGTTTCTTTTGGATCAAGCCATCTGCTGATTTCAGTGTTTTTGCAGTTTCACAGGCAAAGCATCCTCCTGAGTTCGGCAAACCCACAAGCTTTTATCTGTTTGACAGTAACGGAAATATTCTCTGGAAACAGCCGACAAATAATGAATGCTGGGGAATTGATATTACTGCTGATGGAAGCAAAGTTATTGCCGCATGCCATGATGGTAAGATTTACGCTGTTGACCGAAGCGGCAAATTACTGTGGCAGTTTGACAATGGAAACATGGCCAGAAGCGCCTGTTTTTCAAAAGATGGCAAAAAAGCATTTTCGGGAGGCCTCGGAACACTGCACTTATTTAATTCTGAGACTGGCTTAAAGACCGATGTGACCTGGATTGACGAATGGTTTAGGAACTGTAAGTTTTTTGATGATGGCAGTTTTGTTGTCGGTGCCAGAACTATTGCCGGATTTGATGCTGCGGGAAACAAAAAATGGGATTATGTGATCGGAGAATTTCCTCTTTTCCTGGCTATAGATTCCAGCAAGAATGTTTATGCCGCTGGAAAAAGCCGAGAAATTTTCTCTTTTGATGCTGCGGGCAATCTGCGCTGGAAGCAGAGAATTCCAGATCATACTATTACTGCAGGAGCGGTAACACCTGACAGCAGAAGAATTGTTTTAGGTTCAGTGGGAGGAATGATTTATCTTTATGACAATGGCGGAAATTTACTATGGAAGCGTGGCACTATGAATCCTGGCAGGGGTGACGCCACTGTCGGCCATAACGCTATAGCCATTTCTGAAGATGGAACTAGAATTGTTGCGGGAACTGCGCCGGGAAACTGTATAGTGGTTTATGATGAGAATGGTTCTGTAGTTTGGCAGGACTGTAGAAAAACAGAAGCGTCAAGCAGCGAATATCTGGTCGGAGTAACGAATGTCGCGATTTCCAAAGATAAGAAAAACATTATCGCGACTTATGGTGATAATTTTGTAAGGAAATTTGTGCTTGGAGAATTAAGATGAAAAAAATTCTCCTGATATTAGCCCTAATTTGTCTGTCGAGTTTTGTACTAGCCGAAGAGAAATCTACTTTCGGGATTGTGCCTAAACTTACTGTAGAAGAGATGCAAGATGGACCAACTTTAAGCGGAGGGGTTTATCCTTCAATGGGCGTTCCCTGCATGAACTTCACTTACTATGCTCAATATAAAGATGAACAAGGTAGAGATCCAGAATATGTTCGGCTGTGGTTAAATGATAAGTGGCATGATTTGACTCTTCTAGAAGGGACACCCCAAAGTGGAGCTACTTATGTATATAATTATGTTCCCACCTCCGGTCAAGGCAACTTTTATTATTATGAAGCGAGCAATGGAGTGGGAAAAATTAGGGCCAGCATCATTGATAGTCCAGATAATGGTCCGGTTTTATTTTCAGAAAAACTAGACAATAATGAAATAGTTTTATTAGATAAAGCCGGAAAAGAATTATGGAATTACCCTACCGGGAAAGAATGGGTGGAGGGAGTTGCTTTATCTAAAGATAGCAATTATATTGCTGCTGTAACTGGCTTTCATATTTATCTTTTTTCTAAAGAGAGCAATGTGCCTTTATGGAATTTTTGTGTTAATTGTCAACCTTCTTCGACCATGACTGGGAATATGGAAGGAATAGCCATCTCGCACGATGGCAACTATGTTGCCGGGACTATGCAGGCCAAACTTTACTTTTTTGCAAAAAACAATAATCAACCTTTATGGACCGCAGATATTGAATCCGGCAGTGAAGGTATCGATATGGCGGATGATGCCAGCGTAATTGCAGTAAGCGTAAGTAATGCCGGTAAAACAGGAGATAAAATCTTCCTTTTTGATAAAGAGGGAAACAAATTAGGTGAGTATAAAGCTCCGCATCCTGGATATGACCAAACCGGGAACTTTTATCAGCCCGATGTTACTCCAGATGGTAAATATGTGGCAGTTTCTACCGGCTGTCCGGACCGCAGAGCTCATCTATTTTCTGGAACAGGGGATTTAATCTTTAGAAGCGAGCAGCTGACTTATGATTCTCCAGTGCATAAATCAGCTATTTCTGATGATGGAAGTTTGATGGCTTATTCTGCAGACAATATGCAAGGAAAAGAGATTTTGTTTTTATTTGACAATAAGGGAAAGAAACTCTGGAGCTTTTCTTCTTCAGAAGATGGAACAGCCAGAGCCGTCTCGATATCCGGGAATGGAAATTATATTGCTGCGGGAACTTCTGCCGGGCATATTTATTTATTTTCTAAAGACAGCAATAAGCCAAAATGGAAATTTACTTCTTCCGCTTTTTTTTCTCAGTTTGGAGATTTAAAACTAAATCAGGATGGAAGTTTATTAGCTGTTGGGGGAACAACTAAGATAATATATTTGTTTTCCAAAAATAGCAATACACCTTTATGGGAATATTTATCTAATACCTGGGTTACAAAAATAGATTTTAATGGAGAGTATATTGTTGCCGGCACTGGGCCGAGAGAATACTTTTTTGAGGGGAATAGCGTACCTTCTACAGAAGTGGTTTGCAAAGAAATTATCCAACCGGAGCCTATAATGAATTACTTAGGAAAAAGCATTGGCAGTATTGATAATGAATTAAGTTCATCTATGGCTTCTCTCAATAGCTGCGGCAATGGTAATTGTGAACCTCAGGAAGAAACTGAAAGTACTTGTTGTGAGGACTGTAAGCAGGGTGGATGCGAAGGAAAAAGCGAGCTAATGAAAGATGAGGATTTGGATAAAGATAACTTTCCTGATAATAGTTTTTGCGCCCAGTTTGACGGAAAAAGGGAAGCTTGTTATGCTCAACCTGATAAATGTAATTGGGTTATTAAAGATGAAATTTGTGAAAATAAAAATATGGGGAAAAGAGTCGTAGTTACAAAATCAGATGTTGAAATTAAGGGAGATAATAATCTTATAGATATTGATACTGAAGAAAGGAGTTTTTTTGAAAAAATTATCGATTTTTTTAAACAGTTGTTTGGATAATGAGGAAACTTTTAATGAGCTTATCTTTCAATCTCTGCTACTTTATCTGTAAATGACCAAGAACCATTACTGCAAGTAGAAGTTAGTCGTCGTTTCGTCGTCCCCTCCCCCCGTTCGTCTGTTTCTCGTTAAAATTGTCTCTATCCGTCGTAGCCCTTGAAAATAATTGCAACTAACATGTATTAAGCGTACTATTATTACGCTTTATCATGCTTTTTACCGCAAAATGCGAAATAATTGTATAAATGAAAATAAAATAAAAAGGTAGTTTCTACTTGCAGATCAAGAACAGCTTCCCCACCAGCAGCAGGTACTCGTCCACCGTCAGCTTCTCGTCGATGCCGTAGGCTTCGAAGATCACTTTATGCTTGTATAAAGTTACCGAGTCCTGTAAGGACGACTGCATTGAAGACCCTCGTGGCGCAGAACTCCTGCGTGGTCATCTTGAAGCCCTTCTGCTGCAGCTCTGCCACAATATGTTCCACTTTCTCGGTCATGTTTGCCCCCTCCAAGGCGCAAGGCCTTTACAGGTCACCTGACCACCAATTCCTCAAACTCGGTTTGAGGTCAAAAAATCCGCAGATTTTTTTGAACCGGCGGGCGCGTCTTCCACATAAGGCTTTAGGCGTGAAGAAAGCCTCCGGCTTTTAGCCGACCCGGAGGGGAAAGTCTTAGTGGGAAGCGCGCAGGAGCCGGGAATTGGCACCGAGAGGCCGACGCCGCGCTCAGTCCATGAGTCCGTCATCCTTCGCGATTGATCCCCCGGACTAATGGATTAATCCTCCGGCAGCGCGATGGCATACGCCTGTATCTTGCGGAATACTGGTGAGCCCGAATCCGCCCGGGTCACGTTGAGCAACCAGCCGACGGTCGCGTTCCCGCGGCGGTCAGAGACCGTGAAGTTGACCGGGAATTGACCTTGGTTGGAGGCCGTGTAGTTCCACGACGAGGCGTTCGCGCGATAGTGCCCGTTCAGCGCCCAGAAGAAGAGCATCTCATCGCCGTCGGGGTCAGAGCTCTGCTGGTGGAAAAAAATCCTGTCACCGACCTGGAGCTGGAGGATGGAGGCGTTAGGGCTGTACCAATCGATCCGCGGTGGTGCATTCGTGTTCGGATGCCAATCGACTCCAAAGCCATCTCCAGAGATGTCATAATAATCCGGATATCCCTGGTTCTGCTCGAAATCATCCCAGTAGTTGCCGAGGCCGCTCAGGTTCCAGAAAACCGTTACGCCTGGGCCTTCCTCTACCGCATGACCGCTCTGCAGGAACCTGTTCCCGAAGATGGTGACATTCTCAAAAGGGCCCCCAAAGACACGGAAGACGTAATTGTTCCCCTGGAAGGTGTTGTTCCAGAAACGCGTGTTGTTGAGCCGTGTGTTGGAGAAGTAGCCCCACACATTGTTATCGAACCTGTTACCGAAGACAAGGTGGTGGTTTCCGTCGGCAAAGAACTCGAGACCGAGTCCATTCCCCGTGAAATTGTTGTAGGCTACAATCCCTCCGCCCTCCGCATATAGTCGTATTCCATTAGAGCTTTGCTGGACAAAGCGATTCGAGACAAACGTGTTGTTCGAACCGTAGCTGGCGAGGATAGCGGAACTACATTGAGAGATGCTATTGCGCTCCACCAAGGAATAGTCAGCGCCCTGCATCTCGATGCCCGCGGTGGATGAGCTCCTTATCTCGTGCTCCCTTATAGTCCCCCAATCGGCGTAGTCCAGGAGGATGCCTTTCCGGTTGTTGATCAACTGGTTGCGTTCCAGCGTGGCACGATGGCAGCCTGAAAGATATACACCAATCCCATTAGAGGAGGGGGGATTGATTGGCCGCGTGTTGTTTATGCTGCTATCGGCGACGGTGAACCAGGAGGAACCCTGGCACAAGACGCCGATGGAAGTGCCATTGGTCGTGACGTTCCTTAGGGTGACGTTGCCGCCGCTTGCGACGAATATGCCCTTTGAATAATTCTGGAGCCTGATTCCCTCGATCAAGACGTTTTGCCTGCCTGTCAGGAATATTCCGTTGGCAGCGGCTGATCCTTCAAGCACGGTCCCCTTCCCCCTGAGCGAAATCTGGCCTGCGCTGATGCTGATGCCAGTCGGAAGCACGTAATGACCCTCGCAAAGCGTCGTGTTCTTATAGATGACCATGCTGTCGACGGGAACGACACAGCAGTCCGGATCAGCGTCCAGGACGCAGTCCGGGTCGCAGGCACCGTTCATCTCTGCGTTGCACATTCCGTCCCCGCTCGAGTTGCCACAATCTGAAGGGCAGACGAGGTAGTTCTCAGAGCCTTCGCAAACCAGGTCGAAGTCGCAGAACACGTCGATGGGCGATGCGAAGATCGTTGTCGCGTTCCTTTTCAGCCTAACGCTCCTCATTTGAGGATCGTAGGGGAATTCGGTATGAAAAGAGTTTTGATCTGTAGGTGTCGGCGGATCTGAGAAGAGGAATGGTGGCAGGCCGAAGTTTTCAGAGTAGAGGACCCCTTGGGAGGCGGCCAGGACTTCGAGGGTGTATTCCCCGGGATCGTACTCGCTGTTCGGGAGACGGCCAAAGGTGGTATTGAGCGTGTTGACGTACACGCTGCCGTTCTGGTTGATATCCATGTCAACCACAAAAAGCGTCCCGAGGAACTCGTCCCTGTATCGGGCCCCGCGATTGGAGCACTGGAGACGTGGATTCCCTTGCAGATGCGAGTACTCGTTCTGGTCGAAATGGTTTCGGATGATGAGGTTGGACATCATGGTCCTGTTGCCATCATCCAGGATGCTGTCGTTGCCGGTGTCGATGCCGAACCGGTCGAAGTTGCCAAGGCACCATCCACAGGCGGTAGAGTAGGGGTGGGAAACGGAGTTGTTGTAATCTGAGCAGCACCCGTTCCCGTCGCCTGCTTGGCAGCCCAGCTGGGTTTGCAGGGGATTGGTAGGCGCTGTCGGCCCGCAGAAGTCACTGTACGGCGTACCGCTGCAGTCGCAGTACTCGTCCGCGAGACCGAAGAGATGGCCAAGCTCGTGGCTAGGGGTGGAGACCAGGGTGGTTTCCGCGACAATGGCTTTTTGCTTCCCTCGGCCGTTTGAGAAGCCTCGGACAGCATCGATGCAGTTTGACCCGTTGGGTGGGAGGGAGGAGACGCGTTGCGTCGAAATATCCCTGTCAGTGATGCCGACGATATAATCATAGATATCCGCATGAGCCCTGGTTAGCTCTTCGCCGCATTTGCTGAGCATGCTCAAGGTACCAGGGTTGAAATAGCTGCCCTGCTCGTGGCACTTGGGAGGGATCATGTCCTCGTCATAGCAGGTGAACCCATCCCAATCTGAGCCATAATCAGTCTCATTGGAGATTATCAAGACGTACTGGTTTGGACAGGATTGGAGCGGGAGTCCGGATAGGATTTTCTGCCCACGGATAGCTGCCTGAGCGCGGAAATCAGCATATGATCCCTGCCAGTTGTAGGGGATGATGAGGACCCTCAAAGGGATCGGGATGTCTAGGTCGATTGATGCTTCGTTGTTGTTTTCACTGCTCTCGTCGTAAGCGTCGTCCGGGTCGACCTTGACAGTGAGGGTGTGCTGGCCCACAGACGCCTTCCAGGTGAAGGTTGTTTTGTTGCTGCCGAGGCGGCTGAGGTTGACGTACTTTGTCTGCTTGCGCTCGCCGTCTACGCTAAAGGAGACGGGCACGTTGGTGAAGGATGCGTTGTCATGGTTGATGACCGTGGCGTTGACGCTTACCGTTTCGCCTTCGACAGGGCTTGCTGGATTGGTGGTGATGCTGCTCAGCTCAAAGTCGAGGTCGTAGGTGATGACTTCCTGGAAGAAGCCTGTCCAGCTCTTGTGCGGGTAGGTATCCAGCCAAGCATCACTATATGCCTGGAGCTGGTTGATGGGATCATAAATAAACCAGGTGAGCGGGCTGTCGTTGTAGCCGACGATGAGGGCTGCCTGGCCCCCTCCCGCGTCCCAGCCGATGCGCAGGCTGACCGGCCTGCCGGCGTCGATCTCATCCTTTATCTGCTGGTCGGTGAGGGTGCCCGTTTCAAAGAAGGTGTAGTCGTCGAGGTAGTAGTTGAAGCCGTTGACCCATTCGTAGTAGTCTGTTCCGCTGTCGCAGTGGCCGTGGCTGCCGACCTGTCCATGGCAGAACTGGCCGCCCTGGATGAGGCCCCACTCGCCGAGATACTGGTCATCGTCATCGAAGTAGAAGAGGATTTCGTCCATGAGCGCCGGCACATCGGAAAAGCGGGTTTCCTGATTGTTCCAGAAGAAGCGGTGGAAGTAATCCACCTTGTTGTTGATGCTGTCAGGATTCTCACCCTGCGGCTCGTCGATGGAGAACAGCTGATCTATCATGGCGATGTGGTTCTGTCCGGTCATGAAGTCCTTCATGTCGTACTTGTCATCAGACTCTGCGCTTTGGCTGGCGACCTTCCCGCCGTAGGCGTGCGCGTTCGTGTAGAACTCTGGATTCACAGGGACGCATTCGGGATTTGAGCATTCATTGTTTGAATAGAGGTCAGCTTCGACGTTGTGGATGCTGTACTCGTAATCATCACCGTTCCAGTTGCCGTCGACGTACTGCCGGTCAGTGAGGTTGTAATGCGAGCGGGCGAGGCAACAGACGTTGGGGTTGCCTCCGCACTTTGCCGGGTTGTGGTACTGGACGCACTGGTACGGGCCGAACATCCTCAGGATCCGATAGAATTCAGGATAAGGATCCATTTCAGTCCAGGAGTCCTGCCAGTGCTGGTGAGTTGTATTCTGGAGGGTGTCGCAGTCATAATATGCCCCGTTCCATATTGGGAAGGCGCGGCTCTGGCAGTACTTCCAGTGCTCGAGGATGGGAAATTCGACCCGTGACGTGTTCTCCTTGATGATGCTGGGCTGGCCGAGGATGACCGGCGGCGGGAGGTCGGAGAGGATGCGCTGGGAGATCTCATCGTCGCTCAGGGCGGCTCCGTCCTTCATGCTGGCCCTCCGCTTTGCGATGTCCTCATCGGTGACGGTGGGGGCGTTGAGCTCGTGGCCTTTTCCCTTGTCGTCGAAGATGATGGCGTGCTCGCCCGTGGTCAGCGTTCCGCCGGGGAAATAATAGGTGCCCTGCTGGCTGCCCGGCAGGGGCGCCGTGGCGGCAGAAACAGAGGAAATAAAGAATAATAGGAGTAGAGTGCTGATGAGTTTTTGCATGAACAACCCCGGAGAGAAGACAGCAGGTTGCGTACTTAAAAATTGGGCATTAGTTACAGACCCTGCACAAGGAATATATTTATAAAGCGGGTTTATGATAGGTTGCCTATGGTCAAGGTTATCCTCGCCGGGTTTTTGTTGGCCTTTTTCCTGGCGGCCTGCTCTTCCACGCGCGGCCCTGCTCCCTTCTCTTGCCTGACGAACGAGGGAGCATTTCTGCAGTACGACATCACGTTGGACAGGAATTATTTTGTTGTGTTTAGCGATTTTCAAGTCACCTCTGGTCGTTTGTCTGAAGCTTCCCCTGGGAGGGAGGATGTGCTTGTCCGTATCCTTGGGCGGGATGGCAGCGTGCTTTCCAGCCATGGTTATTCCCTGGATTTCATCCTTTTCTCTGACCCGCCTCATGAAATAGAGCAGGACATTGTCTTTGACGAGATTCGCTATGATTGCCACATGGCGACCTTGCAGGTTCTTCGGGGGGACCATGTTGTCTTCTCGGAGGATCTTATGCATTTATGCGTGCGCAACGGGGTCTGTGGTGAGGGGGAGAATTATTTGAGCTGCGTCGAGGATTGCAGGCCTTGGGCTTCGGATGGCGTCTGCAATAGTGATGAGGATGGGAACTGCGACGCTGACTGCATGGCCGGAATTGATCCGGACTGCCAGACCGGTCAGCTGGCGTAGTCCTAGCTGTCGAGGGCGGCGCTCTTTCCTTGCGCGAAATTTTGATTTGGACACCATGATGCGGTCCGATAAAAAAAGCTTTTTCCATTGATAAAAGATCAAGAACTCTCGGATTTATAATCGACTGTGCTTTTTCCGGAAAAAAGCGTTGAGTTCCCGGAAATCCGATTTCATTACCTTTTTATACAACCTTTTGCCTCTAGGCAACGAGTCACTAATGCATAATGACTTTTAACGGCAAACCAAACACAATCTACAATAAACTATGGACCGCCGCACCTTCCTGAAACTCGCTGCCTTGGCTGGGCCGAGCTTGGTATTAGGATGCTCCACCGACACTGAGAAGGCTGCGAGTCCTCCCCAGGCGGTGAACGAGCGCTTGATCGAGGTCAACATCCCGCGCGGCCAGGAATGTCGAGCCAGAAAGATCATCAAGGAGACGGTGCAGGCGAAGTTCCCTGACGCTTATTTCTTCGGCTCTGAGCTCGATTCATTGGAAACGCTGGTAAGGGATCATTTCCTACAACAATTGGCGAGCAAAGATCCACCGATCCCCTATCATTTCGAGCTTCCAGCGGATTATTTGAAGCCCTCAATGGAGTTTTCCATCCTCGTAGAGAAAGGCCCCAAGATACTAACACTATCTGAGGACCCACAAGGCATTGTCCGCTGGAAAGTCCCGGTGGCGATCGGCGGCCTCGCATACGACCACAGGGTGAAAGGGATGCGCACCTTCCGGACGCCGCCAGGGGATTATTATCTCGTCCGCGTCGTGGAGAATCCCACGTGGTATCCGCCAGCATGGTTCAAGGACCTGAAGCCAGTGCCCCCTGGCCCTGATAATCCTTACGGGCCCTGGCTTGCCGAGCTCTGCAAGGCGCCCGTACGAGGTACCTATGGCATCTTCCCTCCCGCAGACTCGAAACTGCGGCTGCACGGCACCAGCTATGTCTTCGACCGCGGCAGATCAAGGAACAACACGCATGGCTGCATCAGCCTATATCCCTCGAAGATGAACGAGTTCTTTGAAGCGCTGCTGCATTTTTCCCCGCACGCCGAAGGGCGGTATGTACGCGGGAAGGGCACGATTTATCTTTTAGAGAATCCTATCCCTTTCCGATTCGCCTGAGTCAGAGCTTCTTGAACTGCTCGTCGACAACCTCTGGCGGCCAGCCGGCCTGGATCAGCTTCGCCCGGATGGCCGGCGCGCTGTATCCTTTTCCCATCTGCGTCCTGATGTAATCAGATGCTTCCTGAGGGCGGCATCTCGAGATGTGGCGATCAACAACTTCTGGGTCCCAGCCCTCCAGGACGAGCCTGGCCCTGATGGCCGGTTCCTTGTAGCCGGAAGCGAGCTGGGTCTTGATGTAGGTCGTCAGGTGGGGATAGTCGCCGGCAGGGGCGCCGATCCGCCGATGGAAAACGAACAGGAGGATGCCCGTGACCGCGAGCACTGCCATGAGTATGCCGCCGATCATGAGCCAGGGAAACGTGCTCTCAGGCTCTATGGGACGTGGGGTCTCTGCCAATGGCTCACCAGTGATCGCGAATAAAAAAAAAGCGCCGCAGCTCGGACACAGTCACTCCATTACATTCCGTTCGGTGTCCGAACCTATTATGCAGCCCGGTTTATCAGCATTCATAAAGAAAAAACACGCCGCAGCTCGGATATCCTCATTCCGTTTCGCTCCATTCGGGATCCGAGCTAAACATGCTTCCAAGAAAACCAACATTCCGAAAGGAATAAACCGCCGCAGCTCGGATTTGAACCGAGACACCCTTACGGGAACAAGCTTGCTTCCTTGAGGTTTCCCCAAAGTTCCAGGCTTGCGCAGTACCAGGTTGTGCCACTGCGGCGCGAGTGTAACGAGCAGAGCAGTGGCGACCAAAAACCTTTTCGGGTTTTTGTGTATGCCACTGCGGCGCGTTTCTGATAGCGGCAGGAGAAGAGCTTTTATAAAGCTTTTTGCTTTCTTCCCGTTCATGCCTACTTTGTTCGAAAAGAAAGTCTACGAGGTCACCCGCAAGATCCCGCGCGGCAAGGTCAGCACCTACGCCGTGATCGCCCGCGCGGTAGGAAGTAATGGTCCTCGCGCCGTCGGCAACGCATTGCATCGCAATCCCTTCGCTCCGAAGGTGCCTTGCCACCGCGTCGTGCGCAGCGATGGCGCCGTCGGCGGGTTCGCTGACGGCGCAAGGATGAAGGAAGAACTGCTAGAGGATGAGGGAATCAGGATCATCGACGGAAAAGTGGATCTTCTCAAATACTCTTTCCGTCTACGACGGTAGCTCCGGGTATCAAGGCTATCGCTTCATGCATGTTCGTGGCGATGACCAGCTTATTTCCCTTCGAGGGGATGAGGGCTGGGACGCCTAATCCTGGCTTGGGGGGGATCGTCCCGTTCATGACCGCTTCATCATAGAGTGCAAGCCATACCGACCTTATACGCGAGACATCATTGGAACCTATATACGGATGCGGCAGGACCAGATCATTGCCCAGGGTGTTGGAAGGCCTCCCGATCATGAAGGGCGGTACGTGACCCTGCTCGTAATAGCCGCCCTCCTCGAACTCAACTTTATCCCCATCACCGCTACTTGCAAGGCGCCTTCCAATGCCCTGCTGGATATAATGATCTGGGACATAGAGGACCGACCGAGGATCCTGGAGTCTCATGGGCGCCCAGATCTCTTCTGCCTTGAAGTCAAGGGCGGTGTCAAGCTCAGCCACCGCACGATGGACCTCATCCTCAGGGGTGAGGCTTGAGTTGGCGAAAGCGAGGTACCACTCCATGAATCCCAAGGTATCAGGGCTTATCTTCCTAATCGCCGAGAAAACCTGATCGATCGGCTCTCTCTGGCTCAGGGAATAAGGATTGACGAGGCGGCCATCGAGGAAATGCTTGTTGAAACGAGCTTCAGCCTCGCCGCTCGACCGGTCGAAGACAGCAGGGCTGACAAAGACCTGGCGGATCGCATCAGCAGGCATGGCCTTGAGGAGATCATCCAATGCTTCCATACCGTGGCACGTCCCCTTTGAGGCTCCGGCCTTCCGCTGGGCCTCAGGATTCAATTCAAGGACAGGGCCGTATGCCTTGTCGAATCCGCCCATGTGGACTATGGAGACGCCGGGGATGTCCCAGAACGGAAAGACAGATTCATAGACGATGGGAGCGTCCGGCCGCGGGCGGCTGTACCTTGAGGGAGCCATATAAATAATGAGCTGTTCTGGAGACACTGGTTCCTCGATGTGGGGCGTTTGTACTACCATGTTCTACTATCCGTCACCCCTTTTCACAGAATACTGCTTCAATCCCGCTTCTTCTTCTTGGTCTTCTTGATCTCGCGCTCGAGCTTGAGGCGGTCAAGGAGCTCTTTATAGCGATTCCTGATCGTGACTTCGGTAACTCCTGCTACGTCCGCGACCTCGCGCTGTGTCCTCTTCTCGCCGTGGATGAGCGCTGAGACATACAGCGCGGCCGCCGCGATGCCTGTTGGGCCGCGGCCAGAGGTCAGCTCGGCCTTCTGCGCCGAGTCCAGGATCTCGATGGCCCTGCTCTGGGTCTCCGCAGTGAGCTTGAGGGCGCTGGAGAACCTTGCTATGTAATCAGCCGGATTGCTCGGCAGGATCGTGATGCCCAATTCGCGCGTGACGAAGCGGTAGGTGCGGCCGATCTCCTTCTTCTCGATGCCGCTGGCCTCGGACAGCTCGTCGAGCGTCCTCGGAACGTCATGGCGCCTGCAGGCCGCGTAGAGGGCGCCGGAGACCACGCTTTCCATCGACCTGCCGCGGACAAGGCCGCGCTGAACCGCGAGGGTGTAGATCCTGGCGGACTCCTCCTCGACGGATTCGGGAAGCTTGAGGTAAGAGCTCACCCTCTTGAGCTCCGCGAGGGCGAGCTTGAGGTTGCGCTCGATGGCCGTGGAGATGCGGTACTGCCACTTCCTGAGCCTGAAGAACTTGTTGCGCTGCTTGCTTCCGAGCGTGTACAGGTCGCTCTTTCTGCCTACCTCGGTGCCAAGGCCCTGGTCGTACTGGGTATAACTTATGGGCGCTCCTGTCCTCCGGAGCTTCTGTGCGCTATCGCTGTCAAACTCGCGCCATTCCTGGTCGAAGTCGACCATCTTCTCTTCGATGACCAGGCCGCAGTCCTTGCAGATGATCTCCCCCTTCTCCTTGTTCCAGAAGAGGTTAATCCCCCCGCATTCCGGGCATTTTTTTACATAAGCAGAGTGCATGCTAACCACCCAACAGTGTTATGACTTACAGGTAGGTATGCTACCTGGACCCCCAATTACACAAGATTTTTAAATCTTTGCCGATTCTATTATATAAACTTATCGGAAAAAAACGCGTTTTACGAAAGTTTTTTAAATCCGCGTTGCCGTTATAGACGGGTGATTGATGTGAAACACGGCCTTGAAAGGGGCATTCTCTCGATAAAGGCATTCAACGGCTAAATAGCAGATATCAAAAACAAGGAAAGCTTAAAAACGCTTCAATTAATAAAATGGGATTTTATATAACAAATTTTATGCAGAATCCCCCTATTCATGTCAAAAAGAAGATAAAAGGGGTTATGACGCCTTTTCTCAAATCGAGCCTTTCCTTCCTCCATTGAAATAAGAAAGAAATAAATACTAACCGATGAACAGACAACCATCCTTAAAAAGGATAAGCCTCCATGAAACAAAAACACCTTCTAATGATCCTCGGTGTCCCCATCATCTTAGTCACTTCGTTCATGTTCTGGTCCCTTAGCTACAATCCTGCCGGCCGCGCCTCCGGATCCTTCCAGAACCCCTTTGTCAGCCAAGGCGGCACATTCGTCATCGGCGTCGGCGCCTGCGTCCAGAAGGGGATTTTCCTCTCCGCGAACCATGCGGAGAACACGGTGAGGGTCAAATTGGAGGGTAGCGGAGAGATGGATGCCGCCTATTCCGAAGAGAATGGCGAAAGCGACGGGTACCCGGTAGCATTCATCATCGACGGCGCCCCCTATTATTTCCGCTATGCGGAATCCACAGGGAAACTTTTCCTGGAGATGGTTTTCCCGGATTGCCCCCTCAAGCGCCGCGGCGACCTGTTCACCGTCGGCACCAGCGGCTGCGAAAAGAAAATGCTTTTCCAAAGCTTCGACATGGAGACACAAACCGTCTACCTCAAGGACCAGCGCTCCGGCCAGCTGTACCATGCGGTCTATGACCTTTCGACCCAAGGAGAGTTTGGCTACCCGGCGACGGTCAGGATCCAAGGCGTCCAGTACTCCTTGGAATTCAACCCGGAGACCAAGATGCTCCGCCTCCAGGACGTCCAGCGGTGCGAGTGAGCATCTTCAGTCATATCCCTATCTATTTTTTTAAGCCTATCTTTCTCGCCGCTGCAACATTGACACCATCCTGGAGAAATGGGCGAATCCGACAGGATGCGTTATCAGCCTTCCTCTCGCCTGCACCGCCTTCAGGTGGACTTCATATACCAAGGGATCGCTCGGAAGGATCGTGTAATCCCGTTCTGGAGGCACAGGCCGGAGATGCTCTTCATTCCAGATATGCCGGGGCGTCTCCTCCTCGATCATCCTAAAGAGATCGGCATCAGCGGTGTAATGACGCAAATATCCCTTTTTCTTCCGAAGATCGTTATCCGTGAGCTTGATTCCGCGTCCTCCTTCAGGCACTGCCGCGTCATAGCTGCCGAACCTGCCGAAGCGGAAATGCGGATATCCTTCCATGAACTCATAGCACGGGAATTCGAGCAATGCTGCCTCGCATCCCCTGCTTCGGCATTCTCGCATGGTGTAAGACATCAGGAAATTGAGCAGGTCGTGCATGATGTTGCCGCCTTGTAATCCAGGGACAAGGACTTCGTCCTGCCGCACCCGCAGCAGGACACCGAGGAGCTGCCGCGAGATGCGATAGAAATGCTCGCCATTGCCTTCAGACAGCGCACGGTAATTCTCCTTCTCCGAGACACCGAGTCGGATGGCCTGGGAATCCTGAAGGCCCCAGTCTTTCAGCGTCGCCACGGCATCCTCCAGATCCTGGGTGACCGGCCTGCCCGTTATGGTGTCGCCGTTGCTTACCCATAGGACTGTCGTCCCTGCAGGATTTTCCCCGAGCCTGTTTCGCACACTCTGCAAGCAGGCTATCTCGTCATCTGGATGCGCCAGCGCGAACAGCGTCTTCATTCCGCTTGCGCCGTTCAGGCCCTATTAATAAGTTTCTCTTATAAAGTGATAAAAAGCGCCGCAGCTCGGATATCCTCATTCCGCTTCGCTCCATTCGGGATCCGAGCCTAACATGTTACCAAGAAAACCAACATTCTGAAAGGAATAAACCGCCGCAGCTCGGACACAGTCACTCCGCTTCGCTTCGTTCGGTGCTCGGAGCTATACTCCGCTGTCCTCACTTCGCTACGCTACGTTCGTGATCCGAGCCTAGAACTCAGCATAAAACAATCAACATTCCTAATGGAAAAACACGCCGCAGCTCGGACACAGTCGCTCCGTTACACTACGCTCGGTGCCCGACCTTAGAAAGCTACTCAATCATCCAGCATTCTAATGGAAAAACACGCCGCAGCTCGGATTTGAACCGAGAAACCCTTGCGGGAACTGGCTTGCTTCGGGAGCACTCAAGGCCAGCGCAGTACCAGGTTGTGCCACTGCGGCGCGAGTGTAACGAACAGAGCAGTGGCGACCAAAAACATTTTCGTGTTTTTGTGTATGCCACTGCGGCATGAAAATGTGTGATGGCGTGCATTGTTTAAAAAAGTGTCGGCCCTGAGCCCTCCCTTCTGGCGGCAGACGGTCAAACCTTCGGTTTGCCCTAGGTGGCACCCCGACGGCACAGTCGAACCTTACAGGTTCTCGGTGGTTGGAAATAGGAGATTTCCAACGGACGACCCCCGCCGCCTCTGCGCCAGGGAGGGCACAAGACTTCAAATAACTATTTCCCTGTCCGCGTAGTTCGCGATGATGCTGCGGAGCGCGAAGTCTATCTTGTCGTGCTCGACGACGATCTGCGCGACGCGGTGCCTCCGAACGAAGCGGTCGAAGACGAAGAGGAACATGCCGACCTCGTCGAAGCTCTGGTAATGCTCCAGCTTGTCCATGGAAAGGAAGAAGACAAAGGTGTTAGCGAACTTGAGTTTCTTGAGGAACAGGTAGGTGTATATCTGGATGTCCACGAAATACTCCGGCCGGTAGACGTTGATCAGCTTCGGGATAGGGGCGCTGCCCTTGCCCGCGAGGAGCGAGACGCAGTCGATGACGCAGACGGCGCGGACATCTGCCTTCTCCTTCTCGAGCAGGTCGAACAGCTCGCGCACCCGCACGTCGAAGGTGATGAGGATGACGTTCATCCCTTTGCCCATCAGGGCGGCCATGATCTCCGCGCAGCGCTCGTAGTAGGTCCCGATGCCTGTGCGGACCATGATTTTCTCTGCGTCCTTGACCGCGGAAAAGAGCTCTGGGGGAAGGCTCATGTGAAAAGGCTGGTGAAGAACCGGTCGATGGAGCGGAGCAGCTTCTGGAATCCGGTCACCTGAGCCTCATCTTTCTTCGTGGAGGTCTCGTTCTTCGGCGGCGTCTTCGGCGTCGTTGCCTGGTCGGCCTTGACCGACTGGACCTTGGTGGTGTTCTGCAAACGGTAGGGCAATTTGAGCTCCGCGTAGGTCATCAGCCACGAGATGCTGGCGTTCCTCGATGCGTTCACCAACCTGACTGTGTAGCGATTGACCTCCTTCGTCTCGCCAGGATGCAGCAGCGTCAAAGTGTTTTTCAGGCCTCCGGAGGCCAGCGCGAGGTTGGTCAGCGTCTCAGCCGTGGTGATGTTCTCGATGGCGTGCGGACCTATGTTCTTCACCAGCACGATGACCGTGCCATTGCTTCCTGCGCTCAGCTGCGCAGGCGCGCTGCGGTTCACGACCAGGTCGTGGGCGAACGCGGTCTTGGTGATGTTCATCCTGCTGGCGTTGGCAGCGGCGAACTCGTTGCCATAATAATTGCGGTAGTCGACCTGCACCGAGATGTTGTAGATGAGGTCTGTCTCGCTGAACGGCGTCACGAAATCATAGGAATAGACATCCGCCTGGTCGCGCGGCGCGATCGACTGCACCTCGCCCTGCTTCGGAGGGAACACGTTGCTCGTGACCACGTATTTGACGTCATAGAACCTGATCGAGGAATCGTTGTTGATCAAGCTGACCTGCACATAGGAGTCCTGACCCCCGGACAGCTTCGCCCTGTCCGAGCTGAAGCGTATCCGCACTTTCAAGGGGACGAGTTTTGCGCTGAAGTTGAGCAGCCCGGATTCCTTCAAGGTGACACCCTCGACCTTATAGGTGAAGTTCCAGGGCTTCAGGTGCGTGCCGCCGACAGCCGGCTTGACCGTGAACAGGTAATTCCTCTTCCCGCCCGCCGAGATCGTCCCGGAATCGAGGTAATAGTCCCCCTCGCGCCTGATGCTGGGCGCCGAGACGACCGAGAGGTTGCTGTCGATGAGGATCCTGAACTCGGTGAGGGTGACGGCATGCACATTATCGACGTTCCTTGCCGTGATGTTGATGAGGACCTCGCTGCCGACGCTCACGTTCCTCGGCGTCACCCTTGCGGTCACGTTGAGCGTCTTCTTCGGCGTCATGTTGAGCACGGACGAATTCCTGCCCCGGTTGAAGAGGCCGAAGGAATAGTTGAGCTTCCCCTTCAGCGAGCTCTTCGATCCGCTGACAGCGACCGCCTCGACCCGGTATTCGACGATATCGCCGATGATCAGCTCGCTGCCGTCGAGTATGAAGATGTTGTCCTCGATGATGCCTTCTTCAGCGGAGGTCCCCTCGAATCCCGGCGATAGGTTGAGGCGAAAGACATAGGTGTCGATGATCCGCCCGCCAGAATTGTTGATCTTGCCAGAGAAGACGACCGTGCTGCCGAGGAGGGGGGTCCTGTTGGTCGCGGTGAGCGTGACATTGACCGCCGGCTCGCGGAGCACGATCTTCACGTGCGCCTGCGGCCGGGAATCGTTCGCGAGCCTCTTGCCGAGGAAATAATATTCGTAATCAGGGCCAACTTCCGAATTGTTGATGCGCACGTAGACCTCTTCGATGTCGCTGATGATGCGCAGCCGCTCTCCCGATCCGTCGAGCTGGAACTGGTAAACCGTGCCGTTGCGCTCGACCTGCTCCCCGGAGAAGACCCAGCTGTCCAGGATGGTCGCGCCGAGGGCAGCGGATAGGCTAAAGAGGAAAACAGCGGACCACAAACAGACCAAAGGAAGGATGCCTCTTTTTCGCATACACAACCGGAACCAGGGATGTTTTAATATTTTTCTACTCCCATTCGATCGTGGCCGGAGGCTTGGTGGTGAAATCGTAATACACCGCGTCAAGGCCAAGGCTGAGAAGGCTCTGCGAAAGATCCCGCATCCGGCCGAGGGGGAGGCGGGCATAGCCGGCTGTCATGGCCTCACGGGAAACCACCGGCCTGAGCACGATGGATTCGCCGAAGCGACCGCCCATGGGAAGGAGCACGACAGGGAACTGCCAGATGTCCTTTCCGAGGCCGTGCGCCGCGACGAACGCGTGGACCAGCCTGTCTGCCTTCCGAAGGAGGCTGATGCGCTCCCGGGTCACTGAAGCCGCCTTGAGCGTGATCTGCGGCTCGCCGGGACTCAACAGATAAAGCATCCTGTTGACTGCCTGAAGCTTGTTCGGGATCGTATGCAGCCGGTCGAGCTCTTGCCATTCGGCTTTACCGAAGACGATGCCGGGATGCCGGTATGTCCTGCTGTCGCCTTGCACGCCGACACTGCGCACAGGGGCGATCACGGCCCGGAGGGGCCACGCGAGCTCCCGGAGCCTTTCCTGGTCGTCCGGATCAATCTCCTGATTAATACCGTCATGGCAGAGGCATCTGACCGCGAGGCCTGGCCCGGGAAAAGGATGCCTGGAGATGATCTCTTTTGAGAGGCCGAGGCGCGATCCGAGCTCCCGCACCTCATCCTTGTAGAGCTGACGCAGCGGCTCGATGACCTTTCCCTGGTCGATCAGCCTCTGCATCATGGGAACGCGGTTGTGGTGCGTCTTGATGAGCGCCGCGTGCTTGGTGCCCTGCGTCTCGATGGTATCGGGATAGATGGTCCCTTGGGCCAGGAGCCATTCTTCAGAGTCGAGGCCGAGCATCGCTTCCTGGGCGACCTCCACGAACGCTTCCCCAATGACCCGCCGCTTCTCCTCAGGGTCGGTCACTCCAGCAAGCGCGGCGAAGAAGCGCTCAGACTCGTCGATGAAATCGAGGCCGAGGCCGAGGCTGCCCATCGCGGCGAGGACCCCTTGAGATTCGTCCGTCCTCATGAGCCCCGTGTCGATGTGGAGGCCTTTCACCCTGCCCTTGCCGAGGGCCTTGCCAAGGAGCGCGAAGCAGACGGCAGAGTCGACGCCGCCGGAGACGAGCAGGAACACCTTCCGGTCTATCTTCGAGAGTCCCGCGACCTGGCTGTTGAGGAAGTGGTCGATGGTCCATTCACGCCTGCAGCCGGAGATCGCCAAGAAATTGTCGAGGATCTTCATGCCGTTCGGCGTGTGAGTCACTTCAGGGTGGAACTGCAGGCCGTAGACGCGTCTTCGCTCATCAGCCATGGCGGCGACAGGGCAATCCTCCGTCTTTCCGATGACGGAAAATCCGGGAGGCGGGTCCTCGACGAGGTCGCCGTGGCTCATCCAGACGCTCTCCTCTGGCTCCAAGCCATTGAAAAGCGCGCTCTTTCCGACACGCAGCAGGGCATGCCCGTACTCCTTCCCGCCCGCAGGGGAGACTTTCCCCCCGAGCTCTTTTGCGATGAGCTGATGGCCATAGCAGATGCCAAGGATCGGGATGCCCAAAGAGAAGATGGCTTTGTCCGCCTTCGGCGCATCAGGATCAGTAACACTCGATGGGCCGCCGGAAATGATGATGGCCTTGGCGGAGGACAGCCGCCCTGCGCTGGTCTCTGCCGGCATTATTTCTGCAAAGACATTCAACCGGTGGACGCGGTTCGCGATGAGGTGCGCGTACTGGCCGCCGAAATCGAGCACAACCACCGTGTCCATGTCTCCAAGGATCCGGTGGAGTATTAAAAGGTTTTTACGAAACGTTTATTAAGCATCATGCCCGAAATTCCCGTAAGGTGATACCATGGACATCCAGACCGCGTTCCTGAGACCTTATCAGAAGACCAGCCAATTCTTCCTGGGCGGCCTTTTGCAGATCGTGCCTATCCTCAACTGGGTCAACCTGGGCTACACGCTGCGGCTCAGCTGCTCGGCGAAGGAAAAGCCGGAATACCGCTGGGGCGAGGATTTCAAGGACGGGGCCTATGCGACAATCATATCGTTCATCTATAGCCTGCCCGCACTGATCCTCTTGACCATCCTCCTCTTAAAAGGGCTTTTCTTCATCTTCCAGCATACGGACCTCTTCACATCGCTCTTTGCCGAGGGACCGGCCGCGACCGAAGCCTGGAAGACGGTCCTGCTCGCTCTCTGGGCCGCGCTACCATGGGTCATCGCCTTGATCATCGTGAGCGTGTTCGTCTCGCTCCTCATCCCGGCGGCAATCCTTTTCTATTGCCGGAAAAAAAGGTTCAGCGACGCCTTCGCCCTCGGCGCTGTGCTCAAGACAGCCTTCTCAGGAAACTACCTGCTCGCGGCGCTGGTCGTGCTCCTCTTCAGCATCGCCTACGGGATGGCGCTCGGCATCGTCAACCTCATCGGCAAGATACAATTCATCGGATGGGCGGTCACCATGTACGCGAATGCGCTCGTCGGCTTCGCCATGATGCTCACGAGCTACTATCTCTTCGCGCAGGCGATCCCTAAGAAACCTTGACGCCGTCGACCGCCCGGATGACGTTCTCCACGTAGCCGAGCCGGGTCTGGTTGTTGGCGAAGACGGTGTAGAGGATCCCTCCTTTCTTGACCCGATCGCCGATCTTCACGTCCAGATAGATGCCCGCCCCCTTGTCCGCAGGTGACCCCGCGATGCGCGTGAGCTTGGAGAGGATGCTGTTGTTGATATGCCTCACCATGCCGTCGCGTTTCGCCCTTATCTCCAGGGAATAACGCGCGTGATGCACTTTTTCAGCCAACGGCTTGTTACCGTGCTGCTCCTTGATGATCATGAGCATCTGGTCGAGGGCGCGTCCGCTGCTGAGCACCTTCTCCGCGAGCTGCTGGCCCTGGCCGCGCTTCGCCTTTCCCGTGAGCTCGAGCAGCGCGCCTGACAGCCTGATGGACTTCTGGCGGAGGTCCGCCGGGCCGCGGTCATCCCCTTCGAGGACCCACAGGACGTCCCGGGCTTCAAGCTGTGGTCCCAGCCCGAGACCGATCGGGTGCGAGCCGTCGGTGATCATGACCTCTGTCTTGATGCCGAGCTCCCTGCCGAGGTTGACGAAATCGACCTTTAGCACTTTTGCATAGGCCGGCGACGAGACCTTGCCGAATGGATCGATCGGTATGTCCACGATGAGATGGGTGGCTGAGACAGATGCCTTCTTCGCCATGATGCTGGCGAGCAGCTGGCTGCGCGAGTCGATGGCGAGCGGATGCTCGACCCTGATGATGCGGTCGTCTGCGGGCGCGAGGTTGATGGCGCCGCCCCAGACGATGCAGGCGTCTATCTTCTCAACGATGCGGCGCATCTCCGCCAGGCTGAAATCCACGCGCGCCAGAACTTCCATGGTGTCCGCGGTCCCCGCCGGGCTGGTGATGCTGCGCGAGCTGGTCTTCGGCATCGTGACGCCGAGGGCGGAACAGATGGGCACGATCAGCATGGTGGTGCGGTTGCCCGCAACGCCACCGATGCAGTGCTTATCGGCGATGATGCGACGCCGCAGCTTCAGCACCTCCCCGGTGTCGATCATGGCCCGGGTCAAGTCATGCGTCTCGTGCGTGGTCATGCGCCGGAGATGGCAGGCCGCCACGAAGTAGGTGATCTCGATGTCGCTCAGGCGGTTGGCCACGATGTCGGCGATGATGGCCTGCAGCTTGTCCTTGCCCAGGGTGTGGCCGAACAGCTTTTCATGGATGTAGGAGAGCGACTTGGGGCGCTCCTCGAGCTGGCAGCGCACGATGGCGCCGTTCCTCACGCAGAGCTTCTGGACGACCTCGTCAAACAGGCCGATCACGCCACGAGGGATGGAATCGCCGGTGGATATGTTGACCACAGCGACGGCCGTCTTGTTCCGGCACTTGATGCTGATGCGGTCGCCGAAGTGCAGGTCGAGCTCGGCCGCGTCAAGGGCGTTGATGTTGACAACCAAAGGGCCGCCGGTGCTGATATCCATGTCATGGACCTTAAACATCATGTTTCTCATCCTCGTAGAATTTGATGAACATCACGAAAAGGGAGAGGATCATGGGGCCGATGATGGCCCCGATGAGCCCGAAGGAGGCCAGGCCGCCGACGATGCCGAGGAAGATGAGGACCGGGTGCGTGCTGGTGTGCTTGCCGATGACCTTGGGCTTGATGATGTTGTCGACCAGGCTTATGCCGAAGGTGCCGTAGAGGATGAGGCCGATGCCCATCCATGGCGAAGGGGAAAGCGGTGAGAAGAGGAGAAAGAGTGAAAGAGGCACCCATATCAGGGTCGTGCCGATGAACGGCACGAACGAGGCGAGCATTGTCAGGAAGCCCCAGAACAGCGGACTGGGCACGCTGAAGATGGCGTAGCCGATGGCGCCGATGACGCCCTGGACGATCGCGGTGACGATGGTGCCGTACATGAGGCCGCGGATCATGCCGTTCACGGCTTCCGTGATGCGCGCGCGGTGCTGCGTCGCGAGGGGTATCATGAGCCAGAAGCGCTTGACGATGACCGCGCCATTGGTCAGGAAGGTGAAGGACAGCACGAAGAGGACGACGATCTGGATGACGAAGTTGGCGATGGAGGTGACCAGGTTGAGGGAGAGGTTCACGAAGTAGTTGAGGGAGTTCTGGATGAACGTCTCGACCGCGACCTTGATCCCCGGATTCTGCTCGATGAAGGTCACGATGCCGCAGACGCCTTCCGAGCGCTGGCAGACGCTCCTAGTCGTGTTGGGGTCGGAGAAGCCCTGCTGGACGAACCCTATGACTCCGGCCGCTTGCGTGGAGAGGGCGTTGTAGAGCAGGAGGATGGGCACCAGGATGACCAGCATCATGCATAAGACAGTAATGCCACCGGCGAGCCAGCTGCGCTTCATGAATTTCAGGAGCCGGGTGTAGACAGGGAAGAAGAGATAGGTCAACACTCCGGCGAGGATGATGATGTAGAGGAACGGCCGGAGGGTGAGAAAAGTAAGGAAGAGGATGAAAACGAATACCATGATGAAGACATACTTAGAGTAATCATAGACCTTGATGCCGACCACCCAGTCCTTTTTCCGTCAGGGCGCTATATAAATCTTTCTACACAGCCCGGTACGAGGCGAGCTGGCCGATGTAGGAGATGATGCGCTGGTCATAGGGGACGAACTCGAGCCTGCCGTCCGCGAATGTGAGCGAGCAGGTGCCGAACGCCTTGTCGAGGACATTTTGCCGCACGACCGGCTGCGACAGGCGCAGCATCACGTTCTTGCCCTGGATGAAGACCTGGCCGTAGCTGAAGAGATACAGAAGCTTGAGCACGCGGAAGGAATCCACGAGGAAGAGGACGCCGAGGCTGGCGAACAGGAAGAGGAGGAACATGGAGCCGGTCTGCCCGATGTCGAGCTTGAGGAGGCCCAGGTTGAGCCTGACGCCGAAATAGAGCAGGATGATGGCGCTGACATTGCCCACGAGCTGGGGCAGGACGCCACGGAGCACGACAGGGCGCAGATTATAGCTCATTGCGCGCTGAACTTGTCGTAGACGCCCTGGGCATGCATGCATGGCGCCTTGTGATTGCTGCACCGGTCACGGCAGCATCCCAGGTGGACGACGCCGCAATGGTGGTTGCAGACCACGATGCTGTCAGGGCTGTTCTGGAAGGAGTTCTCGCAAATCCTGCATTTCATCTTCGTCATCCCCTTTTTTTTCTCTTACCGCCTCAAGCAGACTGTTGTCCGCAAAGCAGTCGTCGGCGCATCCGACGCAGTAATAGTCCGAGGAGTCCTTGACCATGAGGGTCGCTGCCTCCCCACAGATGATGCATTTTTTCGGCATTTAGCACCGGCTATGGACAACGCTTTTTATAAATGTTTTGGTAGATGGGGAGAAAAAAAGTGAGCCCGACGAGCCTTTCGACGCTTCTGGGACGCTGCTTTGCAGCAGCTCAGGGGGCTTGAGGCGGTACGCCGAAACCCCCTATGGCCAATCGATTCCGTCAGGAACCGCAAGGCCACCAGGTATTTCCCAGGTGCACGAAACCAGTGGTTTCGGCAGCTGTTCGAACTCGCGACCTTCCGATTAAGAGTCGGACGCTCTACCAGGCTGAGCTACGGGCCCACGGGCATCCGGAAACCTCTTCCATTTTTAAACCTTGCGGCCGCAAAACATTTATAAACCGCGAGGATACCTCCCCAAAGAGGGCAACATGGAGAAGACAACAACCTTCGGGATCGTGATTACCAGCCTCTTCCTTATCCTCGTCTCTGGCCTGTTGCTGGCTCCGAGAGATGATGCTGCCGGCCAAAAAACAGGCCGGGAAACCTGCGACTGCGCTGAGCGCACGTGCGAGGCGCCCTGCGACTCATGGGTGCAAGGCGTTGGCGGGGGCCATTGGGAGCTGGGCGAGAGCTGCCCACCCTGCGAGTTCAGGGGCGAGTGCCGCTGCAGCCTCACCGGCAAGGCGTGCCAGGACTACCGGGACTGCGACCAGCGCTGATTTCTCCCGCAAGATTTTTATAGTGCCTCTGGCCAGGACAAGGCATGTTCACCAAAGCCGTGCCTGAGTACAACGAAGCGGACATCCTGCGCCTCTATAAGCACAAGAAGCTCACGGTCGAGGAGATCGCCAAGGTCTACAACATCGACCACAACGTGGTGAAGCGCATCCTCCTGGACACGGGCGTCAAGCTGGATGACCTCACCAACCTCATCGGGACGCATAAGGATTACCAGAGCAGACATTCGAGACGCACCGCCATTGTGGGCGCCGCCGCGCTGCTCTTCATCATCATAGGCATCGGCTTCGTCAGCGTGACCCAGGAAGGCTCATTGCTCGGCAAGAACCGGGCGACCGGATTTGTGGTCGCCAGCAAGCTCGGCATGCCACCCTGCCCCTACGACTGCTGCAACGACGAGTACCATGTCGAGAAGGGGTGCCCCTCCGGACAGGATTGCGTCAAAGGGAGCTGCGAAGCCATCGAGGCCGAGAGCTAGCCGAAATACGTCGGCTGGTCCAGGTCGATCTCCTTGTTTTCTGCCTGCTTCTTCGCCTTCTCGATGGCCTTCGGCACAGAGATCTTACCGAACCGCTTCTCATAGTTCTTTATGTTCTCGTCGAGGATGCGGATGATCTCCTTGGCCATGAAGATGTCCACGACAACGACGTCATGGGTGATCTTGATGGGCTGCACCTCGCGGTTGCGGACGTCGAAGCGCGGCGTGACGCTCTTGAAGTCGAACACCATCTTGGTCGGGTTGTGGACGATGGTCACCTCGTCGGCGAAGAACGCCTCGCCGCTGTTGATCTCCACATTGATCTGCTTTTTCATGAGCATCACCACCGCTTGATGGGGGAGGTGAGTATAAAAAGGTTGTGCGAGGGCAATCTTTTTATAGCCGAGTGGGTTCAAGGAAGGTTATGGAAGAGCTCTTCTGGGCTGACAAGCTCGCGCGGCAGATCATCGACCGGACATCGTTCCATTATTCTGACAAGCCCTTGCCGCAGCAGCTCGTCTCCGTGGTGAAGACCTCAGCCTCGATCTCGGGCGTGCTCCACATCGGCAGGCTCTCGGATACGATAAGGGGCAGCACCGTGCACATGGCCCTCGAGGCCGCGGGGGCGCCCTCTGAGCTCATCTGGGTCGCGGAGGACATGGATCCCCTGCGCAAGATCCCCAAGGGAGTCCCTGAATCCTACGCGCAATACCTCGGCATGCCAGTGACCAGCGTGCCTGACCCTACGGGCGTCTTTGGCAGCTACGCCGAAGCGCACAAGGCGGAGTACCTCAAGGTCATAGACCAGTTCGTCTTCTGCCGCATGAAGAAATATTCCATGATGGAAGAGTACAGGAAAGGCCACTTCCGGCCGTACATCAAGCAACTCATGGAGAATATCGGACAGATCAAGGGGATACAGAACGCGCATCGCGATGAGCATCTTCATGCCGACTGGTCGCCCTGGAAGCCTATCTGCGCGGGCTGCGGCAAGATCGCGACGCCGAGGATCACGCATTTTGACGGAACGACAGTCCACTATGCCTGCGAAGACTACGCGTTCGAGAAGACCTTGGCAAAGGGTTGCGGCCACAAAGGCATTGCCGACCCGCTCAAGGATGAGGGAAAGCTGCTCTGGAAAAGCGAATGGGCGGCACAGTGGGCCTTCTGGAAGGTGTCGGCAGAGGGAGCAGGCAAGGAATACCAGGTGCCCCACAGTGCCTGGTGGGTCAACGCGGAGATCTGCGAGCATGTGCTCGACTTCCCCATGCCGGAGCCGATCTTCTACGAGCACCTCATGATCGACGGCAAGAAGATGAGCGCGTCTCTCGGCAACGTGGTCTATCCCCGGCAATGGCTCGAGGTCGCGACCCCAGAGATGCTCAGGCTGCTCTATAACAAGCGGCTGATGAGCTCGCGGTCGTTCGCCTGGAAGGAGCTCCCGCTGCTTTTTGAGGACTTTGATAAGACGCAAGCCATCGCCATCGGCGAGAAGAAGCTGGACAACGAGAAAGAGGTCATGCACCATAAGAAGCTGTTCTCCTACTCTGCTCCAAGACTCGAGAAGCCCCTGCCCATGAGCTTTTCCCACGCCATCATGCTCGTGCAGTTCTATGAGAAAGAGGATGACATGCTCGCCAGCCTGCAGAAGACCGGGCATTTCGACGCTGGGCGGGAGGAAGCGCTCCTACTGCGACTGCGCCAGGCGAAGCGCTGGCTCGAGCACTTCGCGCCCGAGGAGGCGCGCTTCAAGCTGCAGGAGTCCGCCGACGGCGCTGTCCTCGACGAGAAGCAGCGGCAGGCCATCCGCATCCTTGCAAAGGATTTGGAGGCGAAGGAATGGGATGAGCATTCCCTATTCCAGCGCTTTTACACTATCTGCGAGGAGGCTGGCATAGCCAACACGGAGTTCTTCAAGGGATGCTACCAGGTGCTGCTCCGCAGGGACCGCGGCCCGAAGCTGGCGCCCTTTTTGCTCGTGTTGGGGAAGGAAAGAGTGCTGAAGCTGTTCTCGAATGTTTGATTTCTTCAGGACCTAGTTATCCAATTTGAGACAATGAAAAAAGGCGATGAATAAAAGCCCCCATCCGCCGCGCTGCAGCGCGGCGGCACGGTCCGGCCGCCGTCGGCAGCCGCCTTGAGGCCGCTCGGTCCGCGAGCGGCGCCTTTCCGCGGGCTCGGCCCGCGGCGGAGTAAATTGTTGTTATCTTTATCGTGCGATACAACAAAATATCAAAAAGGAAGAATGCTCAATCAAAAATCAGCCCGCACTTCATGCAGTAGGCCTCGCCGTCGCGGTAGCCGATCTCGGTCGAGCCGCACTCCGGGCACTTCTTCACATTCTCCTCGTGCGCGATTGTTTGGAGCGATACTTCGTTTCCCATCTTTAGTTCCTCGGCTGCATTTCTGGCCTGTACTGCGGCATCAATAGGCTTGGCGCGAGCCGCCATTCAGTGACGCGGTTGGTGTCATACTCGGCGAGCGGCGTGCTGTGGTGGCCGAGCTCATGGAAAAGGACGAACTCGTAAAAATCAGAGCCGTGCAGCTGGTTGTCGGTCGCGAGGCGGCCGACATTGTTTCCCGGGATCGTCCATCCGTACGCGCCGACCATCTCCGGGTCATTGGGATGAAGGCCCATGACGCTCTTCTGCTGGATCCTGTTCCTGGAAGACTGCACCATGGCGTCCCAGATGAAACGCCTGTAATTCGGCTGGCCGGTGCTGGCATAAAGAGCGGGAACCTCGGCGGCCGCTTCGAGAGCCGAGTAGCCCTGCGCCTCCATGATTTCCTGGCCGACCAAGGCGATGGTCTGGTCGTCGAGCCTGTAGGACCGCTTGCCATTGTCCTGGTCCTCGGTCACGATGTGGATCTCATCAGGAAGCCTGGCTTCGAGGCCGTCCTGCCCTTTGAACCTCGCGGCTATGGCAGTGATTGGAGAGAGGAGCCTGCGGCTGTTGCGAGTTGGTTTCTTCTTTTTCAGGCGGGACGAGTATTTCTGGTATCCGGGGGAAACAGCCTTCGGCGAAAGGTTCTTCGCGTCATCACGGGTCTGCTCAGGCTGATAATCGTTACCGACATAGGAAAGGATCTCGCCCGCGACCGCATCCCTCGAAAGCTCCATTTCGAGGGGGACCATGGACTTTGCATCAGGATGCTTGCGCTCATGATCCACGACGTTGTCGAGACTGCGCTTCAGCTCATACAGCCGCGCACCATCCGAATAGGGCGGCTGGAATTCCTTCTGCGGGACGCTGAACCATGGTGTCAGCGGATTTCCGCTTTGCTCCGCGATCGCCATGTTGGGATTGATGATCGCGAGAAGTTGCGGCGAATCGAGATATGCCTGGGACTCTGTAGGGACATAGCCACCCTTCGCAGGGGAATATGCCCTGTCGAGCGCCTGGAAGACACGAGGGCCATAACTATCGGAACTATCACTAGGCCGATCAAGAAGACTTGCCATGCGCTTCTTGAGGTTCTCGGTTCCAGGTTTGGTCGCGAATTGCATGCTGCTCACACCGGTTGTCGCTGCGAAGAATCGCTTTAATCCCAGGTCATTTTCTCGTTCTCCATTTATAAAGATTTCCCTCGAAGAGAGGATGTTATCCAGAGAAATATTCATTTATAAATACGCCAATAAACACGCATTTAACTTAAGATTATCCAAATCGATAATGTTTTTTGATACGCTCCTTGATGACCCAGGTGCACCGCAATCCTGCCGGGAAGACGACGAAATCGCCGGCAGCGAAGGCGAATTCTCCCTCGTCGGTCCTCACGAGCGCCTTGCCCTCGAGGATGAGGCATGTTTCCTTTTCTTGATAGCTGTAGGGGAAAGTCGACGGCTCCTTCTCCCAAATTGGCCAGGACGCCGCTTCCTTCTTCTCGGCCGCGGTCGGCTTGCGGATGGTTGGCTTGGCCATGCCCGGAAAAATGCCGACAGAGTATTATAATATATAGTACCACTCGAAAATAACGATTTGAGGCATACTTATAAATAGAAGCGCCTTTTTTACGGGTTTATGCCACCTGTGCGATTGGATAAGATTGCGTATGACCATCCCGGTCCCACAGAATCTTGGACCGTCGGACTTACATTTAACCATATCAATGATATTGGAAACATCGCACTAATCCATCTTGATGGCAGCATGGCGCTCCCGTTGGGATACGAGGATGCTTGGAAAATCATGAATGATGACGGCGAGCGTCAAGAATTATCGAGGCTCTTTGATTCTCCCCTTCCCAGTTCCCCCTTGTGGTCTATCGAAAATGACTCCGGGATAAAATTCAGAGTGATTAGACCTGCGATCAAGAGGAGATTAGGAGGATCATATTCCGTAGATCATCATGCAATAAGAGTGTCTATTGAAGGGAAAAGCGAGTACCCGACGCTGGATGTCCGGATAGAGCCCCAAGATCCCCTTCCTGAACATTTCTGGGAAGCAGTTTCGGCAAAACGCGTACCCGCGGGTAACGGATATTTGCAAGGGCCTAGCGACAGGGTATATGAGGCAATGTTGGTAGATTCTCTAGGGCGGATTATCGCGCATCGCCTGAAAGGATTTCCTTAACGCAATCGCCGCAAGCTTTTTAAATCCGTCCTTGCTTACTCTCGACATCGGGCCTGTGGTCTAGTTGGTTATGACGTCACCTCGACACGGTGGAGGTCCCCAGTTCGAATCTGGGCGGGCCCATCCAGCTTTTTTTACCCTCACGGGTAAAAAAAATGGGAAAAATGGCTGAGCAGTCGATAGGTTCTTCACAGAAAATCAAGACTGCAATGGGGTTTCGGTCTTATGTGAACTCACGGAGCCTTACGCCTAAGCGACCGACATTAGGCGCAGCACTAACAATGGTGCTTAAACAAGATTTCCCAGGACAGGATAATCCAGGGTTATTAAGAAGATTTTCTGGAGAAGATGCGCCTAGACTTACTCGCCAGGCTGTTATCGACCTTGGCATGGACCCGGAATATTTCGAGAAAAGGACTGGACACCCGCTGCCAGAAGAGGGCAATCCGGCTCTTTATCAACATTGACTTTTGCTGCAAGACAGACTATTTTTTTCCTCAACTCCAGACCATCCTGGACTTCAGCCCAGCTCATCCATCACTTCCACGGACCTGCAGCATGGCCCCAACCCTGTTTGCCTGCACCTGGCCCCGGATGAACATGTACTGGAATTCGATCCCGATCATAATGCACGCCAGAAAACATTGTTGGGAGGGGTACAATTCAATGAGCTTATCGATAACAAGGTAAAATTGAGGATTCTCTTGACTCACGGAAATTTCGATTCCTTCAAGATTTTTCTCTTGGTCATAAGGCCTTGCATTGTGCGCTAAATATTGCACAACAAATTCGTGGTATAATCGCGGCGGAGAGAATTCCTGAAAACAACGATTCTTCCTATTTTCGAGCTGCTGCAGCCTGAAAGCGTCGTAGACATACAGCATTCCCAAGGCTACTCCTCTTCGGTTTATTTCATTTTGACCGGCTAACCGGCCACAGATCATCGGTAGCATTTCATCAAGACCAGATAACTTTTGCTCGAGATATGAGACAGAAGCTTCCAGGGCCATATTGGCGATGGCATGTCTCACAATATTCGGCGAAAGGATTGGGAGGCCGTCAGCCGTATACATCGCTTGGACAGCCGGCGACATGCTATTACCTCGCGGCTTCGCCGAGATTTTGCTGGATCTTCGAGGTCTTCCACCGGTCAGGATGGAATGGCTTGCAGCGGACGATCTTCGTCTGAAGGCCGCGTTTCTTCAGCTCAGACTCGATCTTGTCGACGAATGCGGTCTGGTCATAGCCTAAAGCGATGACATCAGGCTTGACCTTGTCAAGCACATTGTAGAAATCGGTGAACGAGCCGAGGAAGACGTCATCGGCGTGCGAGAATTCCTTGACACGGGCGAGGCGCTCCTTCTCGTGATGCATCGGCATCTTGCCCTTGACATAGGCGACCGTCGTGTCCCTGGCGACCAGGATGATGAGGCGGTCGCCGAGCTGCCGCGCCTGGCGGAAGTAATCCAGATGCCCTGGGTGCACCAGGTCGAAGGTTCCGAAGGTGAGGACGGTCGTCATATCGATTGATGGTACCCCAAGGCCTCGAGGAAGTCGTTCCTGGTGAATTCTAGCCAGCGCTTCCGGGCGTAGTACATCATTGCGTCCTTGGAGTCCCAGAGCAGCAGCCCCTGGAAGCTCCTCTGCGGGCCAGTGATTATCAGGAGCGAGACGGGCAGGAAGGACGAGGTGTAGAGGTTCTCCTTGATGACCTGCCGGGTGATGAGGTCCGGGTCGAGCCGGCCCATGCTGATCTGCTTGCCGACGAGCTTGCAGGCGTCCACAATCTCCTCCTGGCCATCGTAGTTGAGGCAGAGGTTGAGGAAGAAGCGGTCATAATCCCGTGTCTTCTCGATGAGGTTCTTCACGGATTCGACTAGCTGGTCAGGAAGCTTGTACCATTTCCCGAACACCGAGACCTTGACCTGGTGCTTGTGGATGAGCGGGGAATCGGCGAGCTGGTCCAGGAAGGGTATCAGCTTTTCCACGAAGGTCGGGAGGTTAGGCGAGTCCCTCATGCGCTCGCTCAGGAGCATAGCAGAAAAGAGTGGGATATTGAGCCCGAGCGTCATCTCATGGATGGCCTTGAAATGCTCGAAAGACTTCTGGTAGGCCTGGTCGAGGCCGATATTATGGCTCGCCGCGTAGAGCTCGTTGCCGCCGATGACCAGGGCGATATGCTTGGGCAGCCGCGACCGCTCCATGGCGACTTCCTTGCCGAAGCGAAGGACTTTGTCTATCATGGGGCTGTTGAGAAAGGGTTATTTTTATGTTTTTAGCTCCAGGGAGTGATGATTTTTCAGAAACAAAGCAACCTTTTTATAGCCAAGGGTGCCTGGTGAAGGCATGTTCCTCATCGTCGCCTGGACCCTTGCCGGGATCGTGCTGCTCATAGCGTCGGTGCATGACCTGCGCACCCGCGAAGTGCCTGATTGGCTGAGCTACGCGTTCTTCGCCGCCGCCGCTGGCGTCCGGCTCATCGCCGCCCTTGTATGGCATGACACCAGCTACCTGGTCGAGGGAGCCTTCGGCCTCGTCCTCGCGGCCGCGATCGCCGCCCTGATGTATTATGCCGGGCAGTGGGGAGGCGGCGACAGCAAGCTCATCCTCGGCGTCGGCCTGCTTTTCGGCCTGCGCCTTTCCTGGGACACGGCCCTGGTGTCGTATCTCGTCAATTTCCTCCTCTGCGGGGCCGCCTACGGCCTGGTTTGGAGCGGCGCCCTTGCGATCAAGCACCGGAAGGAGTTCAGCAAGGAGATGGCCTTGCGCACCAAGAAACCGGCCATCAAGTATGGGAGATGGGCGCTCGCCGGCCTTGCCTTGGTGCTTGGCATCATCTCCGTCGTGTCCTGGAGCGAATGGCTCATCCCGGGGGGATTGCTCGTGGCGATCACGTTCTTCGGCCTCGAGGCCTGGCTGTTCATCAAGGCTATCGAGAAGGCTTGCATGATAAAATGGTACCCGACCGCCAGGCTGACCGAGGGGGACTGGATCGTCAAGGATGTCATTGTCAGGAAGCAGAAGGTCTGCGGGCCGAAAGACCTGGGCATAACGAAGGAGCAGATAGCGCTCCTCAAGAAACTCAAGGTGAAGCGGGTGCTCGTGAAGGAAGGCATCCCCTTCGTGCCCTCATTCCTTCTTGCCTACCTTGCCACGCTTCTCTTCGGCAACCTGCTTTTCCGCCTCCTTTAAGGTGACCTGCTCAAGCACAATCTCCTCGCCGACCATGATATGCGGCTCCTTGCCGCATTTCGGGCATTCAAAAAGGGGGATTTCCTCCTCGCGGCCGGTGATCTTGGGCTCGCCTTTGTAGCCGCACGCGCAGGCCACCTGCGACTTCCTCGTCTCCACCTGGACCTTCCATCCCGGCTTGGCCTTGGACAACGCCGCCGAGAGCTCCGTGGAGGTCACAGGCGCGAGCTCGCCCACGATGACGCTGACGCCCCGGACGTCGCCTTCCTTCTCAGCCTCCTCGATGATCTTCCGCGCAGCGATGTACTCGTTCATCGGGCATCTTGGAAGCGGCGAGCATTTAAACTTTTCCCAGCGAAAGCTTTTTATAAGTGGTTCCCGAGGATAGGGATATCAAGAATAAAGGAGGGATAATCATGGCAGACCCGATGACGACCATGCTAGGGCTTTTCGCCGCTTTCATGGGAGTTATGATAGTAGTAGGCTTGGCAGTCTACATCTTCACAGCGCTTGTGCTGATGGCCCTGGCCAAGAAGACCAACACACCAAGGGGATGGCTCGGATTCATCCCGATCGGCAACCTCTACCTGATGACCGCGATCGGCAAGACGCCCTGGTGGACGATCTTCGGCGTACTGCTTGCCTGGATCCCCATCCTGGGCGGCATCGTCGCGCTCGGCCTGATGGTATATTGGTGGCTGTATATCGCCCGGGCGATTAAGAAGCCTGAATGGTGGGGAGTCCTCTGCGCGATCCCCGTCGTCGGCTGGGTCTTCATGGGCATGATGGCCTGGGGAAAGTAAGCTCTTCTTTTCCTTTTTTTCCTTCTTATATTGTTTGAATCAATTCTATGGTTATGGCGTGCAGAGAAGGGACGATAGCCGTTGCTGCTGAGAGATTATGGTGCGCGGTGAACCTGCTCGGCACCGCAATGACCTTCATGCCCGCCGCCCTGGCCGCCATGACGCCGTTCTCCGCGTCCTCTATGACCAGGCAGTCTGCTGGCGCGAGGCCGAGCGGGCGGGCCGCCTCGAGGAAGATGTCAGGATGCGGCTTCCCTTTCTTCACCTCGGCCCCGGAGACGATGACCTGAAAATATTGCCTGATCATGAGCAGATCAACCGCCGTATCGATATGAGGCCGGACAGAAGATGATGCTATCGCCAGCCGCAGGCCGTACGCTTTCAGGCGGTCCAGAAGGTCCATGAGGCCGGGCATGGGCGCGAGCTCCCTCTTCAGCATTTCGAGGTAGATGTGCAGCCGCTTCTCGAAGAGCCTGTCGACGCTCTCGTCAATATCGTACTTCTTCTGCAGATGCTCCCAGTTGTCCCTCGCCCGTATGCCGACGGTATGCACGATACCCTGCGCGTTGAGGACCGGGGTTTTACCGTAATCGCGGATGACCTGCTCGAAAGCCTTGGACTAAATCGGCTCGGTGTCGACCATGAGGCCGTCCATGTCGAAGATGACTGCCTGGACCATACAAGCAGGGAGGGACCGCCCCTTTAATAATTTTTCAGAAAAACACACTATACAATCCTTCGAGGAAGATGAAGCTCGCGAACATCATCGGCAGCGGCGCGGTGACCGCGGCCGGGAAGGCGAAGATGGCGTTGAGGAAGTAGATGATCGCCGGGAAGGCCATGATGACGTGGACAATATAGCTTAGGATTATCCACTTGTCCATGAAGTGCGACGCCAGGATGTTGGAGACCTGGATGGCGACCAGCGCGAGGGCCGCGACAAGGAGGATGGGCATGCCGAAGAGGGAAGTTATCTTGGTGACGCCGAACTGGTTCAGGAAGAGGATGACGCCGACCGGCAGGCAGGCGAGGCCAACGATGTTGTCGATCATAAGGTCCAATCCGTACAGGATGACTTAATAAAATTATCTAAAAATAAAAGAAAATGAGGGAAGGTTCAGTATTCCGGCATCCCGCCGCCCATGCCCGGCGGCATCTTGGGCGTGTCCTTGCCGCCCGAGGCGATGACGTCGTCGATGCGGAGGATCATGACCGCGACCTCGGCCGCGCTCGAGACAGCCTGCGTCTTGATCTTGAGCGGCTCGATGACACCCTTCTTCCAGGCGTCCATGGTCTTGCCCGTGAAGACATTCACGCCAGCCCATTTCTCCTTCTTGTCGTGCGCGCTCTTCAATTCAGTCATCACGTCGATGGGATCCAAGCCGGCATTCTCCGCCAAAGTCCGGGGGATGATCTCAAGCGCGTCCGCGAAAGCGACGACAGCGAGCTGCTCCCTGCCCGACAATGAGTCAGCGTACTTGCGCAGCCTGCTCGCCACCTCGATCTCGGGAGCTCCTGCGCCCGCGACAACCTTGCCGCTCTTCAGCGCAGCGGCGATATCGCCGACCGCATCGGTCATGGCACGCTTGACCTCGTCGACGACGTGGTCTGTGCCGCCCCTGATCAGGATGGTGACCGCCTTCGGGTTCTTGCACTCCTTCACATAGGTCATCTGCTCGTCGCCGACCTTGCGCTCCTCCACGATGCCGGCGAAGCCGAGGTCGCCCTTCTCGAGGTCATCGAGGTTGGAAACAATCTTTGCACCAGTAGCCCTGGTGAGATTCTCCATGTCGCTCTTGGAAACGCGGCGGGCGGCGTAGATACCAACCTTGCCGAGGAAGTGCTGGGCCATGTCATCGATGCCCTTCTGGCAGAAAACGACGTTCGCGCCCGACGCCTTGATCTTCTCGGCCATGCTGCGCAGGAGGTTCTCCTCCATGTCAAGAAACGCCTGCATCTTCTCAGGATCAGAAATCTGGATCTTGGCGTCCCTCTCCGTGTTCTTGATCTCAAGGGCGGAATCAATCAGCACGATCCTCGCCGCCTTGACGAACTTGGGCATCCCTGGATGGACGCGCTCCTTGTCCAGGACAACGCCTTGGATGAGCTCGGACTCGTCCACCGAGCCGCCTGCCTTTTTCTCGATCTTGATGTTGTCGCGGTCGACGACCACGACGCCGTCCTCGACGTCGGCGACCTGCTTCACGGCCTTCACCGCGATGTCCGCCAGGACGTCCTTGGACGATTCCGCGCCCTTGCCGGTCATCGCCGTGATGGCGATCTTCTTGAGGATATCGAGGTCTGTCCCGGAGACCTTCTCCGCGATCTGGTTGAGGTATTCCTGGGCCTTGGCTTCCGCCATCCTGTAGCCTTTCGCGATGACGGTAGGATGGATCTCCAAATCAAGGAGAGATTCCGCCTGCTTCAAGAGTTCACCAGCGAGGACAACTGCCGTTGTGGTGCCGTCGCCGACCTCATTCTCCTGCGTCTTGGCGACTTCGACGAGCATCTTGGCCGCCGGGTGCTCGATGCTCATTTCTTCCAAGATGGTGACGCCGTCGTTGGTGATGACGATGTCGCCGAGGCTGTCGACGAGCATCTTGTCCATGCCCTTCGGGCCGAGCGTCGTGCGGACGGTCTCCGCGACGAGCTTCGCGGCCATGATGTTGTTGCGCTGGGCGTTCCGCCCGGTGTTGCGGGTGGTGCCTTCCGGCATGATGAAGATGGGCTGTATCTGCTGCTGTGCCATGAGAATCGCCTCCGTATTGTAGCCTTAACCCCTTGTTTTATTGAAAAAGGTGAATGAGCAGTACTATAAAAAGGTTGCTATTTTCTGGGCTTTGCACATTAATTCTGTTTTGCACATTTTTATAGAACCTTTGCACTTTTTTAGAAATCGGAAAATTAAAATAGAAGGATGTGTTTTCACCTTTACCCAATTAGACACATCCTCAAAAAAAATTGTTTTTGTGGAGATTAAACAGTTCCGTTCATCTTTTTGACGACACGGTATCTGTTTCGGTGGATTTCCACTATCCTCGCCTCTATGAGGATTTTCAAAGCCGAAGCGACCTTGTGACGGGAAATTCGTCGAACTTGCATTCTCAGTTTTCTCGGACGAAGGCCGACAGATCCAGCTTTGAGGAGGCGCCTATAGATCACTTGGGATATCGGATCCACACTGTTATCACCTCCTTCTTGTTGTAGGTGTCGATATGTCACATACCGACACCCCGACGACGGTAGTCCAGCTTCATTTATAAACTTTTCCCCGATAAATGGGAATTAATCAATCTAAATACTCATATATTATACGATATATAAAAGAAAATAATATTATTTCAATAGCATAAAGTTTATATATATGTTATACTATTATCACATCAAATGAGGTAAAAGCTGCTGTTTGGAGGTAATAAAAATGGGGAATCCGCTATTTTCTATTCTGGGAAGGAGCAATACCATGAAAGTCCTTGATTACTTGTTAGATCTTGAAATGGATGTTAGTGTTACCGATATTTGTGATGGTACTGGTCTCTCAAGGAAAACAGTTGATTCCATTCTTATTAACCTAATAAAGTCTGAAATTGTTACAAATACTCGCAAGGTTGGAAAAACTGAAATGTATAAGATTAATACCAATAATAAAATTTCTAATAAGCTTTTAGAAATAAACAACATCGTTCTGAAACAACAGGAAAGTAATTTGGCATTGAGCACATAATTTTTTTTACGAATAATTAATAAAAAGAGTCAGGTGATAATATGGTAACATGGAGATGTCCAGGATGTAAAACAGCGACTTCTTTTCACATCGATAAAGTCGGTGGAAAATTTTATCTTAAGTGTTGGTACGTTAATAAATGTGGTTGGCGTAAAGAAATTTCATTTATATAATTTTTTTAAGCAATAGAGTATGCCCGATATTTTTAATAAGGAAACGCGCAGTCGAATAATGTCTACGATTCGATCAAAGAATACATTACCTGAGGTGTTGCTCCGAAATGCCTTATGCGGGGCACGATTGCGCTACCAACCAAATATTTTTAGTAGACCAGACTTTGCAAGCACTAAGTATAAAATTGGGTCTTGTTGAAAAGTGTTTAGTCGAAAAATGACTATAAAGAGTGTCATCTTGATTTTCTTTTCTAGGTTGTAGATAATAATTTTTAATGTGAGTTCTTTTTCTTGTGTTGCGACCTTTCTGGTCGATAATGTGCTG
>JAZDHH010000004.1:0-125041 GCA_043806015.1 Nanobdellota archaeon
ACGTGCTGGAAAGTCACAAAAAATAACGTGACAAAATCACAATACTTCCCGACCATAGACGACATGCAAAACGCCCTCGAAAACTACTGGACAGAACATATTTTTACACAAAACTTCATGCGTTACTTATGTCGCTAACTATTTTACCGCAACGTTTAAATACCCTTGCCAAACCCTGTTTACCCAGGTGAATGCATGGAAGGCAATATCAAGAACACTGACGCGGGAAGCATGCAGAAAGGGAAGTATATCATCCTCGACGGCTCTGCCTGTGTTTGTGTCAACGTCCAGATCTCGAGGCCTGGGAAGCACGGCCACTCCAAGATACGCATCGAGGCGGTTGGCTTAATCGACGGCAAGAAGCACAACGTCGTCATGCCCGGCCACGACACCGTCGACGTCCCCATCATCGAGAAGAAGACCGCCCAGGTGCTCTCTGTCACGGGCGCCCTTGCGAACGTCATGGACATCGAAAGCTATGAGACCATCGACCTCGCCATCCCTGATGAGCTCAAGGACACCTGCATCCCGGGTTGCCACGTGCTCTACTGGGTCATCCTGGCGAACAAGGTCATGAAACAAGTCAAGGTTGAGTGATCCCTATGGTAAAATTCCCTGAAGCGGAGCGGCACTTATTCAAGAACGTATTCGTCTGCAAGAAGTGCAAGTCCAAGATGCGGGCATCCAACATGAAGGTCATCGCCGGCAAGGTGTCCTGCCGGAAATGCAAGAGCCCCTACCTCAGACAGGTCAAGAAGAAGTAAGGTAAAAAGAGGAAAAAATGCACTGGGACGTCATCAGCCTCATCCTTTTCGTCCTTGTGCTGTCCCTCCTGCTCTACCTTAACCGGAGGCGGCTGCAGCTCCAGAAAGTGCTGTTCCCGGTCCTGTACATCCTCCTCTTCCGCTCCAAGGTCGGCCTGAAATGGATGGACCGGACAGCGAAGCGCTTCGGAGGCCTGCTGCGCCTCGTCGGCTACTGCTTCGTCGGCTTCGCGTTCTTCGGGGCCATCTTCATCGGCCTCAACATCATCATCAACATGTGGCATTTCTTCAGGGCGCCCGCGACCACGGACAGCGGCATGACCCTTGTCCTGCCGCTCACCACCGTGCCTGGCCTGGGCTACCTCGGCTTCTGGCACTGGATCATCTCTATCTTCATCCTTGCTGTCGTGCACGAGTTCGGCCACGGCCTGCTGATGCGCGCGCACGGCGTAAAGGTCAAGTCCAGCGGCTTCGGCTTCGTTGGCATCTTAGCGCCGATCATCCCGCTCGCCTTCGTAGAGCAGGACCAGAAGGACCTGGAAAAGAAGGAGGGCATCAAGCAGCACAGCATCTTCGCCGCCGGCCCGATGGTCAACATCACGTTAGCGGTGCTCCTCATCATCCTGTTCCCTTTCACCAACCCCTTCAACGCAGGGGCCCTGGCACCCTTCGAGGGCAAGCTCACCGAGCCGGTCGGATTCTCCCTTGACCTAGCCAACAGCACCACGCCCGCGGCACAGGCAGGGCTTCAGAACCACTCGCTCATCTGGTATTATAATGGCGACCGTGCCTACAACGCGACCGACTTCCTGCAGACCGCCTTCTACTGCACCGGGCCTGGCGAGACGTTGACGCTCGGCACCGAAGAGAAGAACTTCACCATCACCACCACGACGCACCCCAACGACCCAGCCAAGGGCTACATAGGCGTCAACAACGTCAAGAACGAGCGGCGGTTCAAGGCGGAGTACAAGGCCTGGGAAGGGCCATACAAGTGGCTCAAGGACCTTCTTCGATTCATCACCATCCTGAACTTCCTCATCGGCATGGCCAACTTCATCCCGGTCTTCATCACGGACGGAGCCCAGATGTTCAGGGTCGCGCTGGTCGAGAACATGAAGAACAAGAAGCTCGCGCTCAAGATCTGGGTGGCGGTCAACGTCCTCTTCGTCGTCCTCATCGTGGGCGGCCTTTTAGGGAAAGCCTTGGTGCCTCTGCTGACGTAAACTTAATAAAAGGACAGCTCCTGTCCATTTCCCATGATCTCTCTCGTCCTCATCGAGCCGAAGCTGCCGGGCAATGTGGGAGCCGTCGCCCGCGTGATGAAGAACTTCGGCTTCAGCAGGCTGCTGCTCGTGAGGCCGGGCAAGGAAGCCCTGAGCCCCGAGGCCTTCTACCGGGCGAAGCATGCCGTCGACATCCTCAAGAAAGCCGAGACAGTCTCCTGGGCGGAGGTCAGGCGCTTTTCCTGCGTCATCGGCACCACGGCAGCCACAGGGACTGACTACAACATCCTCCGAAGCCCTATCACCCCCGAACGGCTCTCTGAAATGAAGCTGCCTGAAAAGACCGCGTTGGTGCTCGGCAGGGAAGGCGAAGGCCTGCACAACGACGAGATCGCTGACTGCGATTTTTCCTGCACCATCCCGAGCCAGCGGCGCTACCGCGCCCTGAACATCAGCCATGCCGCAGGCATCCTGCTCTACGAGCTCTCAAAAAAGAGGAAGAACATCACAAGCCACGTCCAGGCGGCGAGCGCCCGCGAGAAGCAAGTCATCATGGAGCGGCTTGATGATGTCCTGAAGCAGATGGACTTCCCCAGCGAGCGGCAGCGCGAGACGCAGCGCAAGGCCTGGAAGCGCATCCTGGGCAAGAGCATGCTGACGAAAAGGGAAGCGTTCGCGGTGCTCGGATTCTTGAGAAAGGCCAGAAAGCCTTAAGAATGCGTACAGCGAAGGAAAGCTCATGAAGAAATCCTTTTTTCGAAGCATGGCGCCTATCATCCTTGTCATGCTGCTGTTCGGTTGCGCAGCGCCGCCCATTGAGAAGAACGTCCGCGAGCCCGCGGTCGCCGGCAGCTGGTACCCGGGCGACAACGCGACGCTCCACGCCTCGCTCCAAGAGCGGTTCGCGCAGATCCCCCGTTTCGAGCTCAACGGCACCGTCAGGGCGCTCATCGTGCCGCACGCCGGCTACGCCTTTTCCGGCGGAGTCGCGGCCGCCGGCTTCAAGCAGCTCAGTCATTATGAGACAGTCTTTGTGCTCGGGCCGTCGCATCACCTGCCCCTGCGAGGCATCATGGTGCCGAACTACACGCATTTCAGGACGCCGCTGGGCGAGGTCCCTGTCTCTGGAAAGACCGCACCTTTGGCCGGGCGGCTCGGCGCTCTCTTTGCCCCTGAAACAAAGGAGCATTCAATCGAGCTCGAGCTGCCCTTCCTGCAGGAACGGATCGGCTCATTTTACCTTGTGCCGCTGCTCGTCGGGCAGACCGATGCCGCCGCGCTCAAGGATGCGCTCTCCGCCCATCTCGGGAAAGACGACCTCGTCGTGGTGAGCGCCGACCTCTCACACTACCATCCCTGGGACCAGGCCAATGCCCTGGACTCCAGCGCCATGGGCATGATGAAGGACCTCGACGCCCAGGGCATCCTCTCCGCCGAGATCGACGCTCCCTGGGCTGTGTCCGCGCTGCTGCTGCTTGCTAAAGAGAAAGGCTGGAAGCCTGTGCTGGTCTCCTACGCGAACTCCGGAGATATCACCAGCGACAGGTCGAGCGTGGTCGGCTACGCCGCCGTCGCCTTTGTCGAGCCTGAGGCAGAGCTCACTGCAGATGACAAGGAGGAGCTTTTGGCGTTGGCGCGACAGTCGATCGTGGAATACACGATGACAGGGAAAAAGCCGAACGTTGATGCCAAGGACCTTTCCCCCGCGTTGACCGAGGAGCAGGGCTGCTTCGTGACCATCGAGAAGAACAGCGCGCTGCGCGGCTGCGTCGGCCACATCTTCCCACAGGAAGCCCTTTACCAATGCGTCATCGACAACGCGGCGAACGCGGCCGCGCATGACTCTCGGTTCCTTCCTTTGACGCCCGCGGAACTGGAGGCTGTCATCGTCGAGGTTTCCATCCTTTCGGTGCCCCAGCCGCTGCTGTTCTCTTCTGGAGATGACCTGAAGGAAAAGCTCACGCCGCTGAGGGATGGCGTCGTGCTCAGGAAAGGCCGGCTGGTGAGCGTCTACCTGCCGCAGGTCTGGGAGGAGCTGCCGGACAAGGACATCTTCCTCTCAAGCCTCTGCGAAAAAGGTGGCATGCCCAAGCTCTGCTGGCAGGACACTGCAACACAGGTATTTGTCTATCAAGCCGATGTTTTTGAGGAAGCCGAAAACTAAGAAAGGAATGGCCGGTTTCCTTGAGGCTAGGACCTGCGCCTGGCTTTCTTCTTAGGCTTCTTCGCGGCCTTCCGGTACTCCGCAACCGCCTCGCCGATGGCGCGGCCGAGCTCTGGGAGCCTCCGCGGCCCGAAGAGGAGCAGGATTATGAGAAGTATCAACAAGATGTCTGTCACGCTCATCGCCATTGCCTCACCCCGATGATTTAAAAGCAGGGTAGAATATAAAACTTCCGGCAATGCGCCTCTTCGATGTAATAAAATGGACTCGCCGGGACTTGAACCCGGAGCCTCAGCCTCTTCCCCGCTGAAACCTCAGCGATGCGAAGGCTGCGTCATAGCCATTAGACCACGAGCCCACGGAAGGGAAGAGGCCTGCCTTTGTTTTTAAATTTTTAGTCTCTTCCTTTTGGGTGGAAATCTCGGAGGAGGAGACAAAACACTAACCGCGGCCGAGCCGCGGAGGCCACACCGCTCGCTCCGCGAGCGGCCTCGAGCTTGATGGCCTCCGGCCACCAAGGCAGAGTCGGCCGCCTGGCGGCCGGACCGTGCCGCCACGCCGCGGCGTGGCGGATGGGACGTGCTTTCATCCCTATCTTGCGATTCGAGAGCCGGACGAAACAAAACGAAATGAGGTAAAAATTCACGCCAACTTATAATATACCTTCTCAGCAGATTTCCCCCAGCTGTAGTCGCCCTGCTCGACCTGCACCTTGTCGACCTTGAAATCGCCGAGGGCGACGCCCTTCTTGAGATGATAATAGACGAGGCGCATGCTCACGTCGCCGTAGCGCTCCTTGTACCGCTTGAAGACCTCGTAGCCGTAGGCCTGCTTGACCTCAGAGAGGATCGCCTTGATTCGCTCTCGGACAGCGCTTTTCGTCGGGCGGCCGCGGGGCATGAGCTATAAAAGTGTGTTTTGCTATATTAATTTTACTATATGGTAAATAATTAAAAGGCAGAAAGATTGAAATAAGGGTTTTCAATCCCTCGGATAAATGGTAAAAATCCTGCTCTTCAGCGACTTCTGCGGAACGCAGACGCCCAACACCGCCCAGACCCCGATCCTCCAAGCCAACGGGATAGATGAAGCCGAATTCTACGCTGAAGGGGTACGGCATCTCGGCCAAGGGAAAGCTGCGCATCCAGGCGCCGCCTATGAGACCGTATACCTCTGGCATCTGCTGAGGATGATGGAATCCGGCGCTTTGCCGCGCTATTCGAGACGACAACTTACCGCTTTCGGTGCAGAGATAAACCTCTTCCCCGGATCTCCCGGATTCGTCGAAGGGCTCAGAGGAGAGGCGGATGACATCGGTGATGAGCTCGGATTCTATATCCTGAGCTCAGGGCTCAGCGACACCATCGCCGGCAGCGCCATCGGCCAGGAGAGCGACGGCATCTTCGCGTCTGTCCTCGAACCGGCGGGTAATGAGGATCCCCTCGATGGAAAAGTCGCGCGGGTGGCATCTGCGGTGGGTGAGCAAGCCAAGGCGGACTACCTCGACGGCATCATCTCCCTCGAGCAGCCTGCCCGGGTCTTCTACATATGCGACGGCATGTCCGACGGCCGGGTCATGGACCGCGTCCTCTTCAGCGGAGGCCAGAATTTCTTTGTCTTCAATCCTGAGCGGCAGGGCGATCTTACAAAAGCCGCCGACCTGCACCGGCAGGGCATTGTCCTCGGCGTGCATGAGGCAGACTATTCCCCGGGATCCCGGCTCTATCGCGCGCTGAACGCCGCGATCCACTCATAGCCACAACATTTATATGCCACTGGCGCCAGGGAACCGCCATGAACAATCGCGCCCTTCTCGCAGGGATCTCCGCAGGAATCGTCTATTTCATCATCACCGCGGTCTTCAACCTCGGCGCCAGGCCTTACCTCGCCTGGACATTCTTCAAGCAGCAAGGCTTCTGGTGGTACGCCCTGAAGCTGCTCTTCGACCTCATCACCGGAATCGTGATGGCCTTTGTCTACCATTTCGTCGTGCACAGCATCCCGGGATTACACTGGAATCGCGGCTTCACCTACGGCTTCTTCATCTGGCTCCTGGCAGATGTGCCCATGGCCTTCTTCCTCTACCTCATGTTCAACCTGCCCGGCTTCATCCTGCTGCTATGGCTTGTCGCCGGCTTCTTCGCCCGGCTGTTCATGGGCTTCACCATCGCGCACTTCATCGTCAAGAAGCACTCGCATGAAAGCTAAGGTAGGAAATCCTTGATGCGGTCCCAGCTCTTCTCAAGGTTCGGCACATGATCCAGAGAAAACAACGCTTCCGGCTCTAGCCATCGGAAGTCGGTGTGCTCCCAGTCAAGGATGACCTTCGGCTGCTCCTTCAACACGGCCAACACCGGGTGCACAAGCCAGACGCGGCCGACCTCCTTGTCCTTCAGCCGATAGGGCCTCCCAAAAGAAATCTTTCCGATGCTCCCGGAGGCGATGCCGACCTCTTCCTCGACCTCTGCAAGCACCTTCTGCCGCAGGGGCACCTCCTCATCAAGGTAGCCGGCGACCGCGTTCCACTTGCCTTTGTAGGACCCGACCTGCTCGCTGCGCTTAAGGAGCAGGACCTTGCCTTCGCAGCAAAGGAAGATTGTGGTGACCGGCGCCTCAGGCGAGTTGGAAAAATTAATCCTTCCGTCAGAGAAGCGAGGCAGGTGCCGGAAAAGGTCGAACAAGGATCGCATTTTCTTAGGTAAAGAAAACGAACTTAAAAATCTATGGGAAACGATAGTCGCGGATGAATGAACGGAACATGCCGATCCGTTCATACCAGTCAGCATCAGGCTCCCGCGTCTGCCTGAGGTGCTCATCGTGCAGCGCTGCGGCATCGATGACCTGCAAGACTCGGACACGTTGGGCCTCAGGGATGCGACCTTCGTTCTCCCGGATGACTCTTGCGAGGATGGGAAACTCTTCACCTAAAAACTGGCCCTGCGTCAAGTAGGTGATCGAAGCGCACACACCTCCAACAAGAATGTTCATGTTCGGTCCACGCGATTTGTGCATAAGTGGGGGTCACCGGACTGCTTAATAAGCGTTGCGGCTGTCGCAGGTTTTATATACTCGCCTATTAAAAAGGGATATATGAAAGAACAAAACCCGCTGGTGAGCATCGCCGGCTCCGTGGGCGGCATAACCGTCGCCATGATCGCGCTGGTCGTCATCTTCGCCAGGGACCAGGCTTGGGTCATCGCGCCGATCGTCGTCGCCATGGCCTTCCTCGGCGTCATGCTCGGGCACTTCGCGACCAAGAAACGGTAGGCTCGACCGGGTCCTGCATCCAGCATGAAGCTATTTATCCATCTCTGCGGCGACAACCTCGAGCTGGCGGCAGCCGAGGCCTGCGAAGCTTTGCAACTGAAGCAGGTCACCCGCGACGGCCACTACCTTCTCGGGGCTTCCTCGAGGGATGACGCGATGCTCGGCTACAGCCACGCCATCTATGAGCTGCTGTTCTCGTGCCCGAAAAAAAGCCTCATGAAAAAGGCGCGGTCCTTCGCCTGGCGGAAGCATTTCCGCGGCAGCCTTTGCGTGCGCTCCGCGCATGACGAGCAGCAACTCGCAGACATCATCCACTCATCCTTGGGAAAGCCGTCTGTGAACCTGAAGAAGCCCGGCACGCTGTTCAGGTTCTTCTTCGGAAAAAAAGCCTATGCCTGCCGGCTCATCAAGGAGATGCCGCCCTGCCTGCCCTCGACCACGACCTGGCCGCGCTTCCATCCCTCTTCCACGAACCCTCGTCTCGCCCGCGCCCTGGTCAACCTCTCCGGCCTACAGAAAGGAAGGATCCTCGACCCCTTCTGCGGCATCGGCACCATCCCCATCGAGGCCGGGCTCCATGGCCTGACCGCAGAAGGCATCGACTTCAGCAAGAAGGCGGTCGCTTCGGCCAAGCGCAACGCCAAGCATTTCCATTCCTCAGCGACGTTCCAGCAGGGCGATGGCCTCAAGCCGCGGAAAGCGGATGCCATCGTCAGCGACCTGCCTTTCGGCAAGAACTCGGCGTTCTTCGGAAAACGGGGCAATGCGCTTTATGACGAGTTCCTCGGCTCCACGAAGGCGCGGCGTGTCGTCGTGGTGCTCCCTTGCTTCAATGGCAGAATGCCAAAGGTTCGGATGAAAGGGAAAACCAGATACCGGATTGTGGAGAGGGCTCACGCATCTCTCTGGCGTCTCATTGTCGTTCTCGACCCATAATATTCAGTCAAAAGCCGGTCATATTCACTGGGCGGTTGCCCCATCAATCCCCTTGTTGCCAGCATCCTTGCCTGAATAAGGAGCGGGCGGACATTTTCCTCGAAGACATGCACCGCTCCCTCTGGCAAACTCGGTAATTGAGACACCAGGGAGGAGACCGCTTTCGCCCTCCCGGCTTCATTTGTTACTGTTCTCAAGCCTTCGCACTGTGTGAGAAAATCCTTTACCTGCCGGGTTAGGCAGCTCTCGTACAGACCGGTATGTATATCCCCGAATTTTATTTTCTGCTTATGTGAAAGAAAGGTATACGGCGTTTCAAGCATCTGTGATACCCATTCAAAAGCTTGAGCACGGATGCCGTAATCTGGTGAGATGGAAGCACAATGCAGCCGCTGCATCGTACCATTGAGGTGAGATGTACGTTCCTCCGGATATCGGATTCTTACACCCTTGCCATGCAAGCCTGACGCGTTCTGACCCTCCTCGATATAAGATAATAGGTCTTCTACAAGACCATCAAGCTCCTTGCGGGTGGGAGGCTGGAATGCCGTTGGAAGCATGCCATCGAAACAGCGGGGAACCTTCCGCACCTTGAATCCCGGCCTTGAGGCAAGATAGTCAATAATCGCTTCGGCGTATTCAAGGATGGATGACTGATGCGTTTCCCGAGAGGTATTATTTATTGCCTTGGCGAGATACTTAAGACGGAGTTGTAAGCCCCTCACATCCTGACTATGCTCAGAACCGGGCGCGGTCTCCTCGAGAAATTGGGCAAGGTCATTGCGGATCCTTACCACGGGATCCTGAAGGAACTGGTCGTTCCACTCTTGGCGGAGAATTTTCCGTAATTGCTTTGCGGCCTCTTCCTCAAAGGGGTCAGGAAATTCAGGTCTCAATGCCGCCTCAGCGTCCTTATGGGCAAGCATCTTAGAATCTGGCGTGGAGTGGTAGTCGATGATGAGGTAACTCTCAAATGTCGCGAAAGCGGTCTGAAACTCCTGAGAAGGCCTGCGTTTCCTTACGCTCTTCGGATTGCTCATTTTTTGCTCTAATCTGTCGATGGTCTTCAGTATAAACCCATAGGGGAAAGAAAGTGAAACACCATTAGTGTGGTCCTTATCATGAGTGAGAGACCTAAGCGCGCTCATCCAGGAATCATACTCATCAAACGCAGCCCCGATCCGATGGGCAAGGGTTGATGCCCTGTTTATTGCACGGGGATCCCGTGCCATCAGGGCGTACGCGTAGGCCCTCACGAAAGAGGCCTGCAAACCAGGGAGATGGGTTGCCAGGTCGCCGATGATACCCTCTTGGACAGAGATGAGACGCATGTTCGTCTTTTCGAATAGATTTACGAATAGCTCCTTTTCCGTTGTAGTGTACCAACTCTCAAGATCCATGATGAAGCCTCAGTTCACGCCCGGCTTGGCTTGGGTGGTGTATGGCCCGAGACTGCCGGGATTCTCGACGAGGAGGTCTATGCTATTTTTAAATGTATCTGGTTGGAGATAGGGCATCAGGTTTTCTAGCGAAAAGCCATCCTTCTTGAGCCTTGAGGAGCGCGGGCTGACCAGGGGTTGAGGAATCCGCCCGATAGAGCGGTTAAAACCATCATGAGGCGGTTGTTTCTGCCTGAGCGCATGGTATTCCGCCAGGAGGGCGTCGCGCTCCGCGTCGCTGACGCCAGGCGTTTCTTGGGGATCATGGTTGCTGCCGCCGAGATCAGTGTTCCATTTCACCATGTCCTCAATCCTTTCGCGGTAATCAGTGGTCTCTCCATCAAAAAAAGCAGGGATACGCTGCATGCGACCGAGAAGTTCCCGTGCATAGGCTATGAAATCCCTGCGTTGGGCCTCAATTCCTGGATTCCGCTCGGTAAATGCGTGGAAATACGCTTGATAAACCTCTTCGAGCCGCATTGCGTTCTCTGTGTAGCAGGCGGGATTTGGGTCTGCACCATTCTTGAAGATGTCTGCAATGTCCTTCCGCACCCGTTCATCATTCTCCATGATCTCTCGGAGCATAGGATGTATGCCTTTCTCCTCAGGCTTGCCGCCGATCATGGCCTGATAAACCTGGGTGCATTCCTTTAAACGCCGATTCATCTGTTCATTGCCCCATTCTTCAGCCCAGTCCTGCATGCTTTCCACCAGGGTCCGCGCGTAAGAGAGGAATTCGGGCCTTGAAACATGATCAGGCCCAAGGTCGTCGAAATGACTGTTGAGCCGTCTGAAAGCGGAATAATACACGTGGAAGACATGTTCGTATAAATAGGAAGGAAACAGGGTCAACTTGTGCTTTAAGGACCTGTCTTCGCGATCAAGCCAAACTGAAGGATCGACTGAAAAAATGACCTGGTCAGCCATCTGCTTGTACTCCTCCAAATCGGTCCCTCCTTGTCCCGCCGCCCTGATGAAGTAGGCATGGTTACCCATACTATCGATAACTGAAGAGGTGAAATTGGCGATCCGTCTCCTTAAACCAGCTTCATTTATTGCATATTGGGACACAAGGTCCTGGACATCATTGAGGAGTGCGGTCCCCAGGCGATAAATTTCGAGCCGGTTCTCCAAAGGGACCGAATAGGGAAGAGAGTCAGCATATTCCTGGAATAGGTCATTCGCTAGGTCTTCGATAGTCTCAAATTTTATTTGAGCATCTATAGGAATATCTGCAGGTTGCATCCTACACCGCCTCCATGACCAGGGCCTGCGCCCAGCCGAGGGGCGTGTTGCGGTTGTGCTTCTGCGTGTGGCCGAAGTAGAGCTCGGGCATCTCGGCCTTCCATGTCATGGAGCGGAGGGTCTTGGAGAGGTAGAAGCGGTACTTGCTCCGGTTGCCGATGTCCTTATAGATCTTGGCGAGCCAGGGAAAGCCGAAGGTCCATTCAGCCTCGGAGCCGTTGTTGTAATAGAGGTCGCCGATATAACGGATGACGCCGCGGTCGCGGACAAGGTAGGTCTCTACATTTTCGAGGATCCTGTCGCGCTGCTCAGGAGAGACCACGCCATATGGATAGATCAGCGAGAGCAAGGCGAGGTCCACCAGCTTGGTGGCTGACTCACTCGGCAGGAGCTGGTTGAGGGCATCCTGGCCGTTATTGATGAGATGCTCAGGGACAGATACATAAGGAGAGATGGCCTTCAGGCCGGCGAGGCAGGCGCCGACAGAAGAGGCGTGGACTTCTGGGGCTTCCTCCCACATGCCATTGTCAGGGTCATGCCAATATTCAATCGAATCGAGATAGTGGACAAGCTTCTTGAGGATGCGGAAGTCCTTCTTTCCGCGGATGACCTTTATGTCCCTCTGCATGAGCTGCCCGACCTTGAAGAGGAAGCCGCCGATGGCGTCGTTCTGCTTGTTGCCCCAGGGCTCATCGAACTTGTCGAAGGTGAGCGGGCAGTAGCGGGCATGGATATAGCCATTCTCGTGCTCAGGCTTCTGCTTGATGGCAGCGTCAATGTGGTCCTCGTGCTTGAGCAAGATATTGAAAAGAGCGTGATAGGTCTTGAGCAGCGCCTTGTAGTCCTTGGCGTTCTCGAGGCCGATGGCTTCGTATAGGTTGTCGCGCAGCCAGGCCTTGTTGTAGCCGGTCTTCACTGCCTGGGAAGCCGCCGCGAAGAGGCCGGTCTGGTACCTAAGCTTGCGCAGATGGTGCAGGCAGAGCCTTTTGACGATTGGTGAGCCGATCATTTTTTACACCTAGAAGGTAGTAAATAGTGTCCCGACTATATAAATATTTCGATTTTTACCACTAAAAAGTGATGAAGATTAATATGGATAGTTCCATACACCAAAGCGAGAATGCTTATCGCGGCTCGCAGATAGAAAGCGTGACGTCGGTCTCGAAGCGGAACTGCTCGCCGTGCAGCTTGATCTCGCGGCGGAAGCCCTGGTGCAAGGCGGTGTAGCAGACGAGCTGGAAGTCCGGGCTGTTCTGGTCCAGCAGCGTATCCTTGTCATAGACCAGCTGCGCCCCCCGGTTCTTGGGCGAGAACTTGAGCAGGATCAGGTTGTTGTTGTAGCCGACGAAGAAGACCTCCATGTGCTGGTGCACCCTCGCCGCCTCCTCGAGCATCAGCTGCTTGTTCTCGACGGTGCGCTGCTCCGCGATCGGATCGCCGACCGATCGCAGGCCGTCGATCTGCATGATAACCTGGGTGAACAGCTCCTGCAGCGATGTGCAGGCGATGAAGAGGTTCGGACGGCATCGCATATGCCGGATGTCCACCTCGACGTGGAGCATGGGATACTTCTTCTTGAACAAGGAGACCATCTCCTTGAAGAGCGGGATGTTCTTGGAGGTGTCCGAGTCGACCGCCGAGACCTCCTTGTCGATCTCGAACGCGGCCTCCAGCAGGACCTTGAAGTCGGAATGGAAGGCGTTGATGTCTTCCGGCGAGAACTGGGAAAGCAGGGTCATTGGAGAATTCAGGCGCGATGGAATTTAAAAAGGTTATCATTACTTTTTTATAGCTCAAGCACCACGCGATTGCCATGATCATCGCCGACCTGCACCTGCACAGCCGCTATTCCCGGGCGACCAGCAAGGACATGACGCTGCAGAAGCTCGAGAAGTGGGCGAAGGTCAAGGGCATCGGCCTGCTCGGCACCGGCGACTTCACCCACCCCAAATGGCTAGCAGAGATCAAGGCAGGCCTTGCCGAGGACGGGAGCGGCGTGCTCAGGACCAAGGGCGGTTTCCCCTTCCTCCTCACTGCCGAGGTGAGCAACCTCTTCCCGCAGGGAGGCAAGGCGCGCAAGGTGCATCACGTCATCCTGGCGCCTTCCTTTGCAGTCGTCGAGGAGATCAACGCCTTCCTGACAACCAAGGGCAAGCTCGCCAGCGACGGGCGGCCGATCTTCGGCAAATATCCGGCAAAAGATCTTGTCGCCGACCTGCGTGACATCGACAAGGGCATCGAGGCCATCCCGGCGCACATCTGGACTCCCTGGTTCGGCCTGCTGGGATCGAAGTCAGGCTTCGACAGCGTCGAGGAATGCTACGGGGATGAGGCGAAGCACATCCATGCCCTCGAAACAGGCCTGTCCTCGGACCCGGAGATGAACTGGCGGGTCTCGAGCCTCGACAGGTTCACCTTGGTCTCCTTCTCGGACAGCCACAGCTACTGGCCTTGGCGTATCGGAAGGGAATCGACCATCTTCAACTGCGCGCTGCGTTATGACGAGATCATCAATGCCCTCCGCACGAAGGAAGGCTACGCCGGGACCATCGAGGTCGACCCTGGCTACGGCAAGTACCATCTCGACGGGCATCGCGGCTGCTCGGTCTCGCTCCTTCCTAAAGATTCAGCTGAGCATAAGGACCGCTGCCCTAAATGCGGCAAGCCGCTGACCATCGGTGTGCTGCACCGGGTCGAGGAGCTGGCCGACCGGTCTGCAGGCTTCCGGCCTAAGGATGCAGCGCATTTCCAGAGGCTCGTGCCCTTGCACGAGATCATCAGCGCCGTGCTCGGCTGCGGCGCCTCGACGAAGAAGGCGTGGAAATACTACAATGCGCTGATAGATGCCTTCGGCTCAGAGCTTTCCTGCATGCTCGAAGCGACTCCCGAAGAGCTGGAGAAAAGGGCTGGCAAGGAGCTTGCCGCCGCCATCCTTGACGTCAGGGAGCAGCGCATCACGATAAAGCCGGGCTATGACGGCGTGTACGGCGTCCCTGTTTTCCGCTGAATCATTTTTTTCCGAAAAATATTAAAAGTAGTTCATATAATAATATAGATAATTCCATACTGATATAGTAGCCGACATGGTGTCCGCCACGAAACTCAGCAAACACGACCGGTACGTCATGGAATTGTGCCACCGCATCGGGCCGCAGTACGACCTTGTGCGGACTCACGTACCTCTTTCTCGCGACAAGCGCAGGATAGCGGAAATCGACGTCTACGCCTGCAAGGGTGACCACACCGACATCTTCGAGGTGAAATGCTCGCACAGAATCCATAAGGCTGAGAAGCAGCTGCGGCGAGTCAAGAACATCCTCCACCTCCGGAACGCGAGCTGCTTCTTCTACTGCGGCAGCTCAGGCGCCTTGGTCCCTGTCGGCATCTGAGATCATCGTATGAGGGTTGCAGGAGCGACCTGGAAAGATTTCCTTCCTGAAGACCCTTCGACTTCGAGCAGGAAAAAATACCTGCCGGAAGGAAGCGCTCCCGCATCCCATCCGAGGACATGAGTGCCTGGAGGCAGGTTCCCTTCCATCAGCCTGCCGAGATTCCTGCCTTCCGGATTGATTACTGAGATGCGGGCGTAAGCCGGCTCGGGAAGAGCAAGCGAAAGCGTCGCCCTGTCCCGAGAAGGATTCTGGCCAAGCAGAGAAAAGGTCGCTGACAACTCCTCGTTTTCATCGACGCTGACCGAGTGGGCGATGAGACCATTATACATGTCCCTGAGCCAGCCCCAAAGCTCGACAGGGTCCATGGTCGAGGAATCGCACGAATCATAAAGGTACCCAAGATGTTGCATGGACTGCTCGGCCTCAGGGGAGAATCCCTGGCCGCGAACGTTCACGAGCGCGATCTTGCCGGGTTCCTGAAGGAGCAAGCCAGAGAGGCCTTCTCCCGGATTCCCTGGATGATAGACCGCTTGGAAGCACTGCCCCACGGCCGCGTCGGGATTGACGAGGATCATATCGCGCGGCAGTTCGGCAAGGTCGACGATGTCCGACAAGGTCCTCGTGCCTCCATTACCGTCCGGCACAGTCATGCCAGGCGAGAGATGCCGGTAGCCGCCCGGGACCCGGATGAGGGCACCGAACTCGGGAAGGCTCCTGTCCCCGCCGATGTGCGGCAGCCAGACGTCCCAAGCAGTGTATGGTTCCAAAGGAGCGCCATGCTCAGCATCCCTGTAATGCACCATGCGCAAGTAGCTGTCAACAGTCTCCAAGGCCATCTGCTCGGAAATCGCCTGTGCCTGCTGGGCCAAAGGCGCGACCATTGCGACAGCGGCGATGCCTGGGATGACGAGATTGCGCATACTGCTCACCGCCCCTGCTCTGGAGGATTGTATCCTGGAGCTGTTGTCAAGGCATGATAGGCGCGTATCAGACTGCTGTCAACGGCAGCAGAATCCGGGCTTGCTGCCCCGGCGAGGAGAGAGTCAATCCCTCCTGAGGCATCGTCAAGATGCTGCATCGCTAATGCGGCCGATGGATCCTTTGCGAGGCTGTCGCCGAACACCGCGAGGGCATGCTGAGCATTGACCACATTCGTCCTGGCGGGTGATAGATCCCTATGGCGGAAAAAGGCCGCTGCCACGCCGACGCCCGCGGCTGCCTCCCCATAGGCATTGCCGTCAAACATGTAATGGGCATGGAGGTAGTTGGCTATCGCATCCCCATAATTATTTCCCTGGAGAGCCTTGTAAGCGATATCCATATAGAGATAAGGATTGTCCCATCCACGCAACTGGGTGTCAAGTGCCCGCTTGGCGTCATCGCCTGCCGGCTTGGCCACTTCACCCGACGGCGCAGGTTGCCGCATGACATCCTCAATGGTCTTTTTCGGGGCAACGCAGCCCGCTGCCAGCGCCAAGGCAAATCCCAGAGTGAGTGTTGTTCGTTTCATTTTAGTCGTTGACCTCGCACCAATGATTTCCGCAATGCGTCCCTGATGGGCAAGAGCAACCCGGGTTGCAATCGACCTCAAGGTAATACAAGTGAGGATAATAATGGCCATTGATGGTCAAGGCACCGACATCATAGTCATTGCAATAATAGGGTATCCCTTCGTCGTTGGCGAGACAGGTGTCCGAGAGGTTGCAGAGGCATACTCCTGTCGTTGGTCCCTGGCTATAAAAGATAACATTGTCGCGATTAGTGCCTGCCTGCGGGCAGCCGCACGTGGCTGCGCTATAGATCAAACTGACTGAGGTCGGATCGCAATAGAGCGGCTTCGTCTGCGAGCACTGGCCTTTTTGCGTGAGGTCAGAGCAGACATCCCCGCAATAGGGAGCGTTCGCGCAGGCGCCGCTGAACTCGTTCGCATCCCTCCATTCATTCAGGCTCTGGTCGTTCTGGAACGCCCGCCTGCAACCGTCACAGTAGGACAGGTAGCTTGACCATTGGCTCTCGTCGAACATGGCATGGACATAAGCGATATCCATGACTTTCCAGTTCGCCCCGTTATCTGCCTTGTACATGGCCACAGTATGGCCTTGAGGGACAGTAAAAGGAGGAAGGTCTCCAACCGGACGGTACGAGTAGGATGCAAGATAGATGCGATCAGGAGGGACTCCCAAGAACCGTGCAATAGAGACGAGCACGCTGCTCCATTCATGGCAGAGGCCGCAGGTGAGGCCTTCCAGCATGGTGTCCGGAGGACTCGCCGGCGACGAAGGGCCGCAATGGCTTCCTGAACAACTTGAAGGCGAGGATTGAAACACCGACTTGACCTCGTCAAAGATGCGGGCCATCATGCCGTCGAAGACTGGAGGCGATTTCAAGGCATTCTTGGAAACGGTGTCGTCAAAGAGCAGCTCGTCACGGATAAACTCCCTGACGCCTTGGGTACAGGTCTTGATGATATCAGTGGCGAATTTGGACTGGGATATTATGACCCTGCCGGCCGAATCATAGTCTGCTGAGCACAGGTAATCCTCTTCGAGATTGATAGGCCGCACTGCGAGGCACTGGCTGTCTCCCAATACGCAACGGCCGTCGACACACACGCCGTTTTCGGAGCAGGGGATGGTCTGATACTCACACATTTTCTGGTTGTTGGTAAAGTATTCCTTCACCGCAATGTGCCCCTCGCACTCATCATCTTTACATCCCTTGAACTCGCAGCAGCTGCCTTTCTCACGCGTGTTCTTGCCGTTGTCCGTATCATAAGCCTGGCCTGGGCCGATAGGGAACGCGCAGTAATCCTGGCTCTGGCGGCCGCCGTTCATCTTGATGCGCTCGAAAGGAGTCGCGAAATTAGGATCGTCATATCGGAATCCCGCTTCAGGCTCGCAGCCCTCGTCGCAGAACTGGAACGTCTCCCATTGAAGGTTGTTACAGATGCAGAGCACTTCGGAACTGCCGCATTCGGTCGAGCCCTCGTGCTGAGAGGTGCATGAACTGAGATAGGGATTGCCGTTGTGGCAGATATCCTGCTCGGTGCTGCATTCCTGGGAATAGCAGCCGCTATAGCACATGCCGTCGCCGCAGCCGCTCGCCTCGGGATTGGCATAGCCGCCGCCGACGCAGACCTCGGTGCCCTCACAGCACTTCCAATTGCCCAGCCGGCTGCAATGGTCTTCTGGGATAATACAAGAGCCGACACAGCATTTCGCGTCATAGCCCTCCCCCAGATTGTATGTGTCGACAAAGCTGCCGTCGCATTCTCCATAGCATGGGGCTCCGCCGGCGTGGCTGCAAGAGGGCAGGCAATCCCTGTTGCAGCAGGTCGTCTGGCAGCTGCTGCCCGGGATAGAGTTGCCCGTACAGCTGTGTTCCGGGTAGGCTCCGCAGCATTCCGCGCCGCCCATCTCCCCGCAGGAAGGCAGGCTGACCACATCGATGATGAATCCCTTGGCAAAGCGATAATGATTGCCGACACGCGCATCATAGACGCGCATGCTCACGCCGCATTCGCCCGTCGTGATGCAATCCTGGTCATGGAAGAGAATGCCATCGAAGTTCCAATCGTCGATCTTGTGGTCATTCCCGAGCTCTGAGTCGTCTATGACAATGTCTGCGTCCCAGTGGGGAGGGTCGTCAATGCAGTAACCAAGGCCGACACGCTCGCAATCGGTGTCGATCTCGATGCGATCGAATCCATAATAAGCAATGGCGTCGATAAGGACAGGGAGGTTTTGGCCTGTCCCCACTGTAGAATAGGTTGTCCGCAGTACAGGCGTCTCGATAGTGAGATAATCATCTCCCATGGTCAGGTCACAGTCCCCGAACAGATAAAAGGAGTTCCCTCCGGTCTCCACGATCTTCGCCTTGACGCAGCTGTCCCGCCCAAGATAAGCATTTGCATTGTGATAACACGGGCTTACCGAATTGTCATAGAATTGCGCGGGAAGGTTGTACGAGGCATCGCATCCCGTATAGCCGCCGCATTGCGTCACTGCCGTGAAAGAGCATGTCCCGGCAAAGCCCGGGTAATCATAGTCAAGGTAGGTCTCGATGCGCTGGATTCCGCCCGGGCCGTCGCACTGGATCTGCACCTGGCCGTTGTCGCCCTGGGCAGTTGCGTGATTATTGATAGCCAGGGTGCAGTCCGTATTCTGGTATACCGGGAGGGAGAAGCCTTTCGCAAAGCGGTAATTGCCTTGGTTGTCATAGACGCGCATGCTCACGCCGCACCAATCCTCGCTGACGCATTGCCTTGTGCCGGGAATGGTTATGCTGTGCTCCTCCTCAACGACCTGGTGTGCGTTACCAAGGCTGCTCGCGTAAATCGTGATATCATGATTGAAGGATTGGTCGAGGCAATAATACTCGCTCGCATCCAGCTCGCAATCCGTGTCGATCTCCACGCGGTTGATATCATAATAGGCGTTGGCGGAGATGAGGACATCGAATGGCTGGCCTGGGACGAATTCATAGGCATTGCTGTCAATCTCTGGAACCTCCAGGGTGATATAATTGTCCGTCAATCCGGGCGTGCAGGTGTCCCAGAACATGGTCCCGTCGGCGTCAGCCGCGATGCAGATGTCCCTCGCCTTGTAGGCTCGCTCCTCGTTACCCTCGCAGGAGCTGTGCTCGTCTTCCAAGAACCATTCTGCAATGGGATGGTGATAAGTCGGAAAGTTCCAGGACCACCACCCGTACACCATGGGGTCATAATAGATATACGAATCGTCATAGATCGAAGGGCACTCATCATTGTAGTCAAGGTAGGTCTCAAGGTAATCAAGCCCATAATTGCTCAGGCAACCCACCGAGACAGTCGAGTCCTCGTCAATGCCGATGGAACGGTCGCTGATCTCGAGGTCACAGCTCACCGAGCGGCCGCGGGGTTCTGAATCATTAGACCAGGTGCTGTTCAGCGACGTGCTGTTGAGCAGGACGCTCTTCAGCCTGAGGATTTCGGGAGGGACATCCGCCTCATTCGTGATGACGGTCATTTCCGCTGAAGCGGTCAACACCAAGAGGAACACGATAACCCCGAGGGGGAGTATTCTCATTGAGGACCACCCTCTTCAGGAACGGTCTCGCCGATGTGGCCCTTGAAGGCTGCCTTCCTGACTTTTTGCAGCTTCTCCCGGGATTTGCCGTCCAGGCCAGGCGTGTAGGCGCCCTGGCCGTCCATGTACCAGATGTTCTCGTCCTGGCTGAGCGTGTCAAGCAGGTCATTGACATAGACCGCCTTCACCCTTCCGAAGTCGTTGAGGACGGCAACTTGGATGACGTTCCAGCCAGGCGTGAGCGTCGGATGCCAGTAGGTCTGGCCTGATTCATCCCGGCAGATGGTCTGCCTGACACATGTCGAGGAGGTAAAGGAACCAGTGCCGCAGTTGTTCCAGACATAGACCTTAAGGTCGTCATCCCAGTCAAGGTAGAGATGCTTCGGGTAGTTTCCGCCTGAATAGACCCACGTGATCCAATAATACCCGCCGACGGGGAAGGGGGTGATGTTTTTAAGCACAGGGTTATCGTCAAAATACGCGCTTCCGCCTGCGAAGGGGTACATATACCATTCATAGATGTTCTCTGGCGCAGGCCCGGGATCCCAGCCGCAGGTCCAGTCACGGGGGTGTTCATAGTACTCCCATCCATACAGCCAATCGTCATAGCTGTCACAATGAGAGCTGCAATCGACGTTGCATGAAAAGCAATTTTCGCCCGCGTCACACTGGCCGTTGCCGCAGTCCTGGCGGACCTGGAACAAGGCTTCCTGCTCCAGGCAAAGCTGACGATTTGCAGCAGAAACCAGCTGGCAAGGGCTCGCGTTGAGGTATGTCGAACTGAAGGAAATGTAGCTCAAGTCTAGCGCAGAAGGGCTGTCAATATAGCTACAGAAATTGAGTTTCTTGCCGGCGAGACAGGTCTCGTGGAAATACTCGTTCTTCAGGCTCTGGACGCTGGTGACGCACTCGCCGCTCTGGCCGTGGCATACCAAGTCGCCCGGACAGCCGCACTGGGTGCAGTTGTTGACGACTGTTTTTTGAGTGTCGCAATAGGAGGGAGCATTACCCGGGACGCAGCTGCGGATGGGTGTCTCGTCTGGGCAGGCAGGGACGCACAGGCCATTGACAAGCGTGTCGTGGGAGTCGTTGCAGCATTTTGTGGTTAATTCCATCTCAATTTCGAGCTTTCTGACCCCGTTGAGGGTCCTGTCTGAGATGAAGATGATAGAATCGGAATAGGCGGCGACACCCGATGGCTCCCATGCGCCTCCAAGCGTATATTCCCAGATCCGCTCATTGTATCCATTGGAAGGATCGACGAGGTAAACCTTGTGGTAACCAGTATCACTGATTATGAAAAAGCCGCGCCCGTCAACATTGACATCGGTGGGATAGGACATCTGCCCGTCACCTGAACGATACTGAGCGAGCATTTCAGAAAGATCATTGCGGAACTTGAAAATTCCGCCATATGATGGCGAGCCTATGTGAGCGAAGGCGATGTAGACGTTACCTTGGTCATCTACCGTGAGGCCGTTCAGATAATAGTCCGGCAGGGATATATCGACGACCTGCTGGAGTCCGGGATTATATTTGATGACATGATGCTGGTCCGTGACCTCAAATACGTTGCCCGCCTGGTCTGTCGCGACACCAATCCCTATCCCAGAATCCTGGACCAGCGTGACCTGAGTGCAGGAAGAGCCGCTGCAATCGAACTTCCTCAGCCCGTTGTTGTCCACCTGGAATACCATGTCTTCATCCGATCGGTCGACGGCCACGTCCCAGATGTGGACGTCGCCGATGTCAAAGACCTTTGTGCAAGCGAGCAGATTGAAATCGCATCGGGTGAGGTCCCCACCGGAATGGCTGACCGCATAGACGTCACCATCGCTTGAAACGTCAATGCCATTGGGATTGTAGACATAGTTTGAGGCGGTCTCCTCAACGCTATTAACCCGAATCACGTTGGTAAAAAATTCATCAGGGTCATCGCCGCAGCATTCCGTCGATGTGCCGGTGTTGTACTCGCCGAAGGGTATGGTTTCCCCGCCAGGGATCCAGTGAGGAGACGTTGGGCAGGCGCCTTCCTGCACTCCAGGGATGGCATTGCTCCAAAATTCTTCCTCAGAGCAATCACCGCTGAAGAAGGCGCAGTGCGGTGAGCTCCAATCAGGATCGCGCCACCGGCCAAACCAGCATCCCTCAATGTGCCCATCGTTGTTAATGTCAGCTGTTTCGGTTGGGCTGAAGCAGCGCTGCCCATCGGTGCAGCCATAGAGCGGATAGTTATTGAACGGGTGCTTGAGGATGCCGCGGGTGTCACAGCAGACGCCGGCATTGACGTCAGTCGTGCATCCCGGATCGCCGCCATAACAATCGATATAGGTGTATTTCTCGTTGACGTCGTCCCAGCAGCATCCCGCGTCATATTTCCCAGCGACCTGGTCCCCGAAATGGCGGCGGGCATAGCAGCCGTAGGTCCCGCAGTCCGGAAGCTCGTTGAGGTCGCAGAGCGCGGCGTTGGCGTCATAATCCTGTGAAGGGTTGATGGCGATGATCAGGGCAACCTTGATGTTGTTCATCTCGTTGGTCTCGACGATATGGTTGTCCGGGTCGACCTTTGCGGTGATGATGAACCGGCCTGGCAGCGTGTGGATCCAATAGGCGACCACGATGGCCGTGTGGCCCGGAAGTATTTGAGGGAGAGTCTCCTCATAGTCAGGGATGGACGGCGCAATCTCAATCCTTATTTCGACGTTGTTCAGGGTGGTGGCGCCGTTGTTGCGCACATTGAGCACCATGGGCGTGACATCGTTGATTTCGGTGTAATTGCCGAGGAAGATGGCGACGAGCTCGACGTCAGCCGCAGGAGCGCTGGCAGCCAGGGCACCTATCATAAGACAGAAGAGCACGATCCGTTGCGTAGCGTTCATCGGTAACCAACCCCTGGGCATTTGGGGGACGCTCCTATATAAAGGTTTCGATTTGTTACTATTCTATGATGACAATTTAGGAAAAATGGTCAATGAAAGAGCTTTTCCGCCAGGAAAACTGTTGCCTGGGCATTGACCTCGGCCTCCTTGCCCAGGAAATCGTGGCCGACGCCCTGGATGATGTCGAGCGTGCAATGAGGAATAAGGGAAGCGGTCTTCTGGCTCTGCGCAGGCGGGACGGTCACATCAGCGTCGCCATGGATAATTAAGGTCGGCGCCCTTATGCGCTTGGCAACCGTGTAGACGGAATGCCGCTTGGAATCCGTTAGGAAGGTCTTTTTTAGGGGGAACTCGCGGCCGTTAGAATTCGTATATATAATATAGCCTGTCTTCTCCCAGGCCTTCATCTCTGCGTCTGAATATTTTGCGACAATTTTACCGATGTAATCGCTCACCGGGCATTTGGCGACAACCGCCCTGACCTCTGGATGCTTAGCCGCGATGAGAAGAACGATCATGCCCCCAAAACTGGAGCCGAAGAGACCGATCTTATTGAAGCCGAGGCCCTTGACAAAGGAAATCGCGGCCTCAAGGTCCCTGACGCCCTCGGTGATGGTTATGTCCTCGAACTTCCCTTGGCTCTCGCCGTGGCCGAAGAAGTCGAAGCGGAACGAGGCGATGCCTTCCTTGCCGAGGGCGAGCTCGAGGGGAGGGTACGTCTTCGAGTCCTTGCTCGAGGAGAAGCCGTGGCACTGGATGACGATTGGCCTAGTGGCATCCTTGCTTGAAAGGATGCCGCATAGCCTTATCCCGGCACCATTGCCGAAGAAGAGCTTCTCAGCCATATCAGAAAACAAAGGCAAGGCATATAAAAAAGTAATGAAAAAAAAGGAAAAATTACCCCATCGCCGCGACATCGACAGCTGAGGCGCTCTTCGAGGCGACGAAGCCCCACCAGGGCTTCTTCTCCGTTACCACTTCGCCGGTCTGCGCGTCCACAGACCTTTCCGCGTCCACCTGGACCTTGATCATGCCGATGATCCGGTAATCCTTCTTCTCCTTGATCTTGTACAGGAGCCTTCCCTGTTCGGTCTCGAGGACGATCCGCTGGACGCGGCTGTTGTCCTTCACCGTCGGCATCTGCTTGACCTCCTTGTCGTCCACGAAGAGCTTGTCGTCCTTGAGCTCGACGGGCGCTGACACCGAAACCGCTGTATCCACGTCCGGCGCGATCTCGACGACAGAACCTTTCTTCTCGATGGCGAACTCCTTGCCCCTGACCTCAGCGGTTATCCTTTTGTCCGGGGCGCTGATCTTCGTCTCGCCGATCGTGATGCCTGTGGAAGAGACCTCCATCGAGGTGACCATCGGGGCGACATCCGCATAGGCTATCTCGGGCTTGACCTCGACGAAGTCGGAGACGAGCTTGTCCATCTCCTTCTGGAACGCGATGTCATCAGCAACAGCCTGCGACTCCTCCGTATCCGCGGTCGGTTCCTCCTGACCGGCCGGCATGCCCCATCCGCTTCCTCCTGCGCCTCCGCTTTCCCCAACGGAAGGCGATGTAAGCATGACTTTTTCGGCGAGCTTGGCTTCGTAATACTGCTTGACCTCGGCGGCATTGTTCGGGGCGACGGGCTTGAAGACAACGGCAGTGGCAGTCGCATAGCCTCCGCCTCCACCTCCTCCCGCGCTCCCTGAGGCAGTGGCGACCGGCGTGATGAGCTTGATCTTGGTGGCGAGCTGATCCTCGGTCGTCGCGGGGATGGCGTCGCCTTCGTTGCATCTCGCGCCGTATTCGGCAACCCGCAGCCGCAGCTCCTCTCTCGCCTGCGCCAGGGTCTCTGGCGGGATGTTGGTCGCCTCGGCATAGTACTTCTGCTTCTGCAGCAAGAGGCGATACTGGTTGCAATAGTCTACCTTGGTCGGGCCGACGACGGCCTGCTCTGAGCGCTGCACAGCGCCCTCACCGCAGGAGCATTCGGCCAGCCTCGCCCGCTTGAACTCGACGAGCTTCGCCTGCACGGCCTGCACATCAGCGCCGTTGGCGATTGCCTCCTGGGCCTCGGCGACGAGCCTCTTGTACGTGTCAAGATCCTCGGCAGAGAACGCGCAACTGCACGCCAATCCGACGACCGAGTTAGTGGTGACTGCAGCAGCAGGCGCGCCAGCAGCAGATCCACCGCTTCCCGATGCCGTCGTGTCATCCTGCGGCGTCGGCGTTCCCCGCAGGTCAGCCGCGTTGCCGCCTCCGCCGCTCCCCGCCGACATTTCCGCGCCCGCGCACGCGAGGGCGATGGCAAAAACCGTCATGAAAATCCATAGTCCTTTCATCAAAATCACCTCTTGGTTTATGCTCTACCTGTAGCAACAGTAGTTTATAAAGGTTACCCGTTCCAATCACAAAATATAAATAGCTTTCACCTATTTACCATTTAATAATAGAGAACCTGAATGATTAATAGGAAATGGTGAGGTTCTCTAAATATAATAGCATAAAATCCCATTTAAAACGTTTGCGCGCTATTATATAATAAAAACAGGTGACCTTAATGGAACGCGACACTGAAGTGGTCAGGAAGATGGTGGACAGGCTTGCCGAGAGCTCCAGCGAGATCCTCGGCCAAAAGGCCGACGACGGGCCAATCAAGAAGATCGTGCCGACTGTCATCAAGAAAGGCATCGACAACATCAACCTCAGCATGTTCTCCGACGAGATGCGGATAAGGCTGCTCATCGCTGTGGGCGACGAATACATCAAGCGAGGAGATTTCGTCAACGCGATCAAGTCCTTCACCCTCGGCGGCAACCGGCAGAAGCTCGCCGACGTGGGCCGCATCTACGAGAAGGACGGCCTCTACGGCGACGCGATCAACGCCTTCAAGCTCGCGGCCAACAACGAGGAGCTCATCCGCATCGGCGAGAAATGCCTCAAGGACGGCCACACCTCGGAAGCCATCAAGGCCTTCAAGGTCGTGGAGGACAAGAACAAGCTCATCACCGTCGGCGATGACTGCCTCGCCAAGCATCGCTACGACTTCGCCATCGAGGTCTTCTCCACATTCGACGACAAGACAAAGCTCATCGAGGCTGGAAAGCTCTGCATGACCGAGAACCAGCTCGCCTACGCAGCCAAGGCCTTCGAGCTCGCCGAGGACAAGGTGATGCTCTCCCAGCTAGGCGACGTCTGCCTCAAGGAAGGCCTCATGGGCACCGCGATGCGGCTGTACGAGCTCGCGGACAACGACATGATGGTCACCTTCCTCAAGGAGAACTTCCCGGACCAGCAGAAAGGGTAATGTTTGCTTTTTCTTTCATTGTTCTTTTTTCTCTTTAAACCTAAACATCTGAGAAGAATAACATGATATCCATCCGCCGCTCCGAGGCACGGTCCGGCCCTGGCCGGACTCCTCCGGCCTCCTGGAGGCCGGCTTGAGGCCGCCCGCCTTGCGAGGGGCTGATCCGCGGCCCGGCCGCGGAGAGTGACGTGCTTTTATCACCACCTATCTCTCAGACCCGCTCATTGTTCGAAGAAAGCTACACTGGAAATCCTTTCAGGTCTTGGGCAAGGTAGGTGACCGGGAAAACCCTTTTCGCCTGCCGGAGGCGCTGGCTGTCGGAGAACGGCGGGTAAAGATGAGTGAGCACCAGGCGCTTTGCTTTCGCCGCCTTCGCGATGCTCCCGCATTCGCTCGGCGTGAGATGCCCTTTCACCTTGTGGCCGTCCGGGAATGAGCATTCGAGCAGGAGCAGGTCGGCGCCGCGCGCGAACCTGGCGAGGCCGGGATCATAGTCCGTGTCACCTGATATGACGAGCGACTTCTTCCCAGCCACGAACTTGTAGGCGATGCTCTCGGGCCTGTGGATTACATTATGGGAATAGACCTTGAAGCCCGAGAAGACCGCCTGCCTCTTGATTTCCCTGATGATGAGCCGGTAGGTTCCCGGCCTTTGCCGTGCGCCGCGATGCCTTAGGAATTGCTCATAATGTTCGCGCAGCCCTGGCGGACCGAGAAGGACAAGCTTCTTCTTCCGGTCAAAGCCGGGCGTCCAGTTCTGCGCCTGTAAAAAGGGGCCAAGGCCGGCGACATGGTCGTGGTGGAAATGGGTGATGAAGACCATGTCGATGTCCTTGTAGCTCAGGCTTGCTTTCTGCAATTGATGCAGCGCGCTCGAGCCGATGTCGACGAGGATTTTCCAGCGGCCGATCTGAATGAAATTTGCGGGAGAGCTCCGCTCCAGCGAGGGCACACAGGTGCCGCTGCCGAGGGTGATGAGACGCATGCGCTATCCTTAACCTTGCCAGTATTTAAAGATATTGAAAAGCGATTTTCCGGAATGACCGCGTGATTTCCGGATTTTTCCTGTTCGATTATATTAATGGGAAATCCTCCCTTCAGCTTATGAAGTTTTACCTTGACACGAACATCTGGATGGATTTTCTCGCTGATCGGTCTGAAGGCACTCGTTTGTTCGGCGCCTGGACGCTTTCTTTCCTGAGGAGATGCATTATGCGAGGAGACACCATCCTCCTTTCTGATGTCGTCATCGCCGAGCTTGGGCATTATTATCCCCCAAGCACCATTAGCCAAGAGATGGCTCCCTTCCGGAAAAGGATGGAGATGCTTTGGGCGACAACCTTCCAATGGGAGACGGCGAGCAGACTTTCCAAAGAGAGAAAAATACCTATCGTCGATGCGGCTCATGCGATTCTCGCGAAGGAATGCAAGGCGATCCTCGTCAGTCGAGACCACCATTTCTTGAACGTGAGCGATATCGTCGAGATAGGAAAGCCTGAAAACTTACTTTAAGAGCCTCCGCGTGAACTCCTCGCCGACTTCCTGCCGCACCTTCTCGTAGTCGACCCCTGGCTTCGGCTTCCACTTCCCGAAGTTGTCCTCGAGCCAGCGCAATGCACGCTCCTTCTCAAGCACGCGGAGCTTGTCCCGGATGGCCTCGCGCACGAAGTCGGTTTTTGTGGAGTAATGGTGCTCCTTCAGGGCCTTGCCGAGGTGCTTCGACAGGCTTTCGTCCAGCTTGATGCAGACGGTCTCCATGTAATACACCGTATTACTCCGTATTATTAAAGGTTTCGGCTCCTTTTCCGGAAAAGTCAGATCTCGAAGTCCTGCGCGACCGAGTCCTGGCGGAAGGACAGCTTGTCGGTGACTGTGATGTTCATCAGGTAGCGGCCAGGCTGCAGGTTCTGCGGCACCACGAGCTGGTTCCTTATCTCGACCTCGTCCTGATACTGCTGGCCGCGGAAGTCGAGGTCCTTGATGCCGATGAAGGTCAGCTCATCCACCCTCCTGCCCTTGAAGGTCGTGGTGATGTCCTCAGAGAAGCCATAGACGTACTGGGCCCCGCTGTCCTCATCGTCGACCTTGGGGATGCATACCTGCTGCGCCGGCATGCGGTCGTTGATCTCCTGCAGCATGGATTCGTTGATATACAGCGTCATGTCCACCGGCGAGTTGTTGAACATGTTCTGCAGGCCTTCGATCGTCAAGGGCACTTTCTCCCCTGGAACGCAATCATAAGTCAATGTTGGGAGCGTGACGATGGCCTTGCGCTGCATGCCCTTCACCACAAAGGAGATGTCGATGATGCGGTTCTGCCTGTCGAAGGCGAACTGCGTGATGGTGATGCCGCCCGCTTGGGAGGGCGCCTCATCGCCGCCGTCCGGCTCAGGGTTCACGGGCGGCCGCGGTTGCACAGGAGGAGGATTCGTCGGCGGTGTCGGCGGCACGATGATATCGCCGTCCTGCTCCTTTGGCTGCACAAGGGAGAGCAGCAAGGCGGTGGCATACACCAGCCCGACCAGGATCCAGAGCAAGGCGGTGAGCTTCATTTGAGCAGGAGGTGCAGGTAGTTCCCGGCCCAGGCGAGCCACAAGGTCACAGGGATGAGGATGAGGACGTTCAAGGCTGGCACGAAATTCGCGAGGAGGGAGAACGGCAAGGAGGCAACCACCAAGGTGAGGAGGATGATGAGGTACGGGAGGATGAACCGGTGAAGCTCGCCGAATCCGACGCTGCCGATGCGCTTCAGGTTCTTGCCAAGGTTTGCTGTGGTGAAGCCGAAGGTGAAGACCGCATGCAGGTGAAGAAGAAGGAAGAGGGCCAGGATAATGATGACTGTCATGGCCTCCTGCTTGATGACCAGCATCGCGAGGAAAATGATGATGATGACGGCCACGAACATCCCGAGGCTCATGCCCAGGAAGGAAAGCGCATTTTTCCAGAAGAATTTCGCCTTATGCAACGTCTTGGTGAACAGGTAATAGGCAAAGAACCAGGCGATCAAGGAAAGGACAATGTAGATAAGGAACAGTGCCAGGATGCCCATGACCTGCCTATAGGCTTCCTTAACCTGGGCCATCTGCTCAGGAGTCAGGTTCTCGCCGACCATCAGGCCTGCAGATAGCGCCTGTGGATCGAAGCTCGCGGTCAGCGCATTCAGCAACAACGATAGGAGGAAAATGAACGCAATCGCGATAATGATGAAAACAGCCGGCTGCCAGAGCACAAGCTTGCGGAAGCTGGCGATGTAATCTGTAAAAGGCCGGATAAAAGTCTGCTTGAGGAATTTACCCATCGCTAATCACCGAACTTCGGCTGGACGAAAAGCGGATGGTCGTTCGAGTACTCGTTCTGCATGTCCAGCTCTTCAAGATGGTGATAGCGCGTCGGGAACATGGTGCGGAAGATGAAGAGCGTAAGGTCCTGGTCGTTGTCAAGCTGGCTGTAGTCCCTGATAGTCCAGGTGGTGTTCACGCCGCCGTTTGGAAAGTCGGTGAGATTGATCGTGGGCAGGGTGATGGCTACGTCGCCATCATCCGCGCAATCCTTGCAGAGCCAATTGCCCTCGCAGGTGTAGCCCTGTTCATAGCAATCGCCGTTCTCGTAATCAGCGCGGCTGTCACCCTTTGGCGAACAGCCTGGATCAACAGGCTTCTTCTTGCAGTCGCAGGTCAGGTCGCCGATCGGGTTGGGGATGCACTGCCGGTCGTGCTCTTCCGGCAGCTGATGGCCGGCCTGGTGCCGCATGAGGTCGATCTTGACTGTGTAGGTGCCTGGAACGAGCGAGATTGCTCCTGGCTCGGCCTCGCCGGATTCGATGAAGAAATACGTCGAGTATTCGGCTTCCGTCCGGTCATCGCTGACGCGCGTGAGGCTGGCGACGATGGTGTCGTTCACTTCAGGGTCCTTGACGCGGCTGTCGCGCTCGCCGCGCCAGCCGAAAGCGCCCGCATCGGCGATGGGGTCGATGTCGGTGTAGTTGATGATCTTCACGCTGAAGTTCTTCGGGATGAGGGGGAGCAGCTCGAAGGTGCCGCCGTCAGCTGTTGCCGCGTCCGCATAGCGCGCCAGGTAGCCTTCCTTCTCGAACTGGAGCACGCCGAAGCCTTGCGGCAGGGTCGTGGTGAGCTGGCCGGAGCCGTTGGTGTAGCCGAGGGTGCAAGCCGGGGAGCCTGCCCCGCTCAGGAAGGAGACCTCGGCCTCGGGGACGGGATTCTTCGCTCCTGAGCCGTTGACAGTCGTGATGGTCATGGGCGTGTCAGTCCGCCATTGCTCGTCGCATTCCTCGCTGCGCACGCTCTCGTAGGTGCGCTGGGTCATGGTCTGGGTGAAGCACTTGTTGCCGCGCATGTTGGCCTCGAGCGCGAACATGAAGGTGTCCTTGCCTCCCGACACAGGGTAGTTGGTGATGCTCACAAGGACCGGGTAGGAGACCATGTAGTCGAACTCGTAGATCTTCGGCATGAAGCTCTTGGCCAGATTGCAGATGAGGGACGCGGGGAAGCCTGGTCCTGAGCAGCTGACCTCGATGGGCTTGATGAGCTGGCCGTCCCTCTGCGGGATGTCGAAGAAAAAGGGCCAGGAGGGATTGAACTGGTAGCTCACGAAGGCTGGATGGAAGCCCGTCAGATTGGGCGATGACGAGACGATGTTGTCATAATACGCCTGGATCATGCCGCAATAGGGCCCCTCGGGGCAGTCGATGACCGGGTGTGAGTAGCCTGCCGTGTTCCTGACGGTGAGGAAATGAACGTGCTGGAACAGATCCATGGTGAAGCGCTGCTTGACGTTGCGCAACAGCCAGAACAACGGCCTATTCCTGTTTTCCATGTTGAAGGGCGGGGGGTAAGAGTCGCTCTTGACATTGGCCATAGTGGTGTACATCTCGATAGTCGTCCATTCGAGGAAGCAGCTGTTGGCCTCCCAATCACGGATCTCCTTGGCCATGCCGTAGAGCTCGTAGAGCGAATGCGGGAACGTCGCGAGGAATTGCGTCATGTCGGTCCTTGTGCCGGCCTTGGCGACTTCCAAGGGATAGCTGGCGAAGACCTGGACGCTGTTGGAGTCACGGACCGCGCTGGTGACGACGAGGGGGCCTTTCTCGGTAATTTGGAAACCTTGCGCTTCCAGCGGCTTGAAATCCTGGATGCAGGCTTCGAAATGCCGCTCAACGAAATTGTCGAGCTGGGATTCCACGCTCGGCTCGCTTGAGGAGGTGGCATAGGTAGGGCAGGTGTCGCCCTGCACGTCCTGGCGCTCCTTGCGGCAGAGCGGCGGCATGGCGCTCGTTAGGCTTGGTGTGTCATAGGCATTAGGATTCTCGTTGTACCACCAGTAGGGGATCAGGTCGCCATCGAGCACAGGAAGGCCGTTGCCGCTGTCCGTGTAATCCAAAGGATTGAGGTTGCGGAGCAGGGCTTGCTGGGTGTAGCCGCCGTGCAGGCTCGCGTAGTTGACCGCCTCCTTGCCCACCTGGTCGAGGCAGTTCTCGACATAGAGGCGGACTGGCTGCAATTCGCCCGGCGTCTTCTCCGTCACCACGAAGGCCAAAGGCCGCTCTTCCCCCTGCCGGAGGAAAAAGAACAGTCCTGCGGCTGCCAAGAGAACGATGCCTAGGATAATGAAGATGGTTATCTGGCCTCTTTTTTTCATGATGGTCCTACCACGGCGAGACTGCCGTGTCTCCCTCTTCCTCTGTATCTTGGTTTGAGCCGCCTTCGCCGGGAAGGTTTGCCCCGATGTAGAGCGGGATCCTGCCTGGGGTGAAGCCGACGTCGTCGTAGATATGCACATCTCCGCCAAACACGCCGGCGGGCTCCTGGTCTGAAACGTGCTGTGTCTTTGGCTGGCAGTCCGCCGGGTATTCCCTGTGCCACCCCTCGCTGTCGCGGTAGCGGTAGTCATCGAAGACGATGCAGATGGTGTTGTAGTAGTTGATGGTGTAATTCTCGGCAATGAAATGGGCTGTCTTGCCAGGCTCTATGACGCCGTGGCGCCACTCGTAGCTCGTCTTGGCTTGCCTCCCGTTGATGGTGAAACTGCTTTGCTGGCAATTGTCGCAGAAAAACCTTATGCGATAGGTGATGTTGCCTTTCTTGTTGATGATCGCCTGCGGGATGTCCTGGCCGTTGGCGTCTCGCTCTTCTTTTATCATGTCCTCGGTGTAGGGATTCGTGATCGTCCACTCGAGATGGTAATAGTAACCAAGCGGCGGGGGCGGCGCGTCCTCGTTGGCTCCGACGCCCGGGAACCAGGTCGCGACCGTGTTGTAAGGGAATTTTGCTGTCTTTTTGTTGTTGTTCGTCGACGCGCAAGAAAGCATCGGATGGTTTTCTTTTGAATTGTCATAGCAGAACTCATGCATGGCAGTCGGAGGATTGTTGTTGATATTGAGGTTCTCCCGCCGCCAGGCACGGAGGCTCATGGAAATCTGCCCGAGGTTCGGGAAGGTGAAGGCGCTGTAGGAGCCCGTGGTCAGGCGCGAGGAAACCACAGGGAAGGAGGGGTTGTACTTCTGCTCGCAATAGGTCAGCTCCGGGTCTAGGACATAATTGTACCAGCCGGCTTCGTTGTCGAAGTGCCTGCTCACGTCAAAGCGATTGTTCCACCAGCCCCACTCGTCCGCGAGCGCCTGGTCGCCAAGGCTCGGGCCCTGGGCGATGAAACCGAGCTTTGAGATGATGTCGCCAAGACTGCTCCATTCGTTGGTGAACTTCTCGAAACGGGCGATGTCAATTTGGCGTTGTTGCTGAGCTATCCCTATGGAGAGAGCATTCCTCGGATTTTTATCGTCAATTCCCCTTAAGCTCGATGGAAATTCGGCATCGGTAATTTTATAGTCCAATAAAAGGCGTTGATAAGCACGAATGAGGGATGAAGAGAATCCGATTTGATAATCATGAGAGCCTGCCGAACTTTTTGGACTACTATCGCCGTCGGTGCCGCTGCTGGTCGAGGAACCGCTGTCAGTTGAATAATAATCGGGAGAAACAGCTGAAAGAACGCTTTGTAAAGTAATAAAGAGGATTACCAATCCAAAAAATAGGATTTTTTTCATGTCCCTATCCCCGCGTCCACGCAGAAGTCGTGGTCATAGGTATCCTTGTCGCTGAAATGTTCCAGCGTCTCGCCGAGCTGCGTCAATAGCGCAACGGTCTCACCAATGGAGATTGCGAGATAAGGAATGCACAACAGCCACATCGCAGCGTGGTTTTTTGTGTCCGCGCAGCCCGCTTCTGAGCCAATCCGCGCTATCATCATGGTCGCGGCTCCCGGATTCGTGATTGCCCGGATGATGTCATCGAAGGGGTTGAAGATGTTGACTATTGCTAGGATCTCCGATGTATCGAGGCCTCCTGCGTTGGCGAGGCAGTCATAGTAGCCGTACTGCTGCTCGCACTGCGCGTGCGTCCAGGTGGAGCGGGTGAGATTCTGGTGACAGAAGACCCTGAAGCACTCTGCCTGCCGCTTGCGGTGCAGGTTGTGTAAAATCGCGGGGATGCACATCGTGAAGACCGAATAATAGAAGCTTCGCTCTGCATAGTCAAGCGTAGTCATTCTATTCCCGGCGACATTGAATTTCTGCTGGAACTGCTCAACCGCCTGAGCGGGATTCTTTTCGCCAAAGGCCATCCATGGCGTTATCTGGCAGGTCATCACGCCGCAATAGACTCCAAGGAACCAATCGAGCTTCGCCCAAGGAGCGTGGATTTTCCTGAAAAGAGTCTCAAACTTGCCAATTGCCTGTTCAACCGGCTCTAGAGGCGGAAAAACCTCAGCTATTCCTCCTATCGCGGCACCCACACCATTGATCGCTGTATCGATTCCGGTTAGGATGCTTCGCACCCTGCAGAATCTCTGGCTCATCTTGACGAACTTCTCGGCGTCGGAGAGCCAGCTGTGGCTGTCCCACTTGTCCCGGATGCCGTCGAGGGTGTCGATGAGCTTCTCTGGCGGCGTGCCGCCGGTCGCATCCTGCGTGATGGTGAAGTTGAACTCGAGGATCTCCTGCTCAGGGCTGCTGTATACGTTGCCTCCGCAGCGCACCACCAAGGCGAGGGTGCAAGGGTCGGAGGGGTCCACCGGGAAGGGGTAGACGTTCCAGCCCTCCTCGATGTAGTCCTTCAGCAGGCCGAGCTGCAGGAAGCCGGATGCCTTCTGGTTATTTTGATCGGGATAGAGGACCTTGTTCGGAAGGAACACGGTGCTCGAGGCAGCGCAGGAGCCGGCCAGCTCCGCGTGCATGATGTCCACCTGCGAAGCCGGGCACTGGCTCGGGTCCCGGAGCACGGCGTCGAAGTAGACGATCTGGTAATACACGCCGCCGGGCGCGTACAGGAAGGAAAGCTGGTCGATGGGCATGAAATCATGGCCACCGATCGCGCTCGGGCTGAAGTCGAGCGTGAAGAGGTCTGGCGTCTGGTCTGAAGACTGGTATATTGTGAAAGGGACGCGGAACGAGCGGTTGTTGCCAAGGACATCGGTCAGGTTGACGGGAATTTCCTTGGTGCCGTTCAGGATCGGGGTGAAGCTGAGGTCGCAGGTGTAGGTGCTGTCCTGGTTTTGGGCGCAAGGAACATTCTTTATGTCCCTGCGGACGCCTGTCAGGGCGGAGAAGTTCGCCTGCAGGACTACGTCGCCAGCAGTATCGTTCGCGTTGACGACGAGATGCAGGAGGTCGTGGCCCTTGAACACCTCGCGGTTCGGATTCTCCGCGTCTCCAGTGTAGACGTCAAAGTCATGCAGCTCGCCGTCGATCTCGATCGGCAGGATTTCCGGGGGAGTGTCATCGACCAAAAAGTTCGCGGTATCCCTAAGGTCGGTTCCGGTGAGGTCGCTGGCCTCCAGTTCGGCATTGACTTCATCCGGACAGGAGTTCCGGCAATGGACGCCCTCCCAAGAATAAATATCGCCGTTGCGCGAAGTCCAGGGAGTCATTGCGCTGACTTCGGTGTTTCCGATGTAGAGTCCAGGCAATTTTGCCTTCACCGTCGTCGGGTCGATGCCGGCGCCGCTGTCGCTGAGGTCAGCGGTGACCGTGACATTCCTTTTCGGCCCGTAATAGCCGTGCGCCGAGGTGGTGAAATCAGCCACAGCCGGGCCCTCAGCGTCCAAAGAGACTGAGAATGACGCCGGGCAGCTCGGCAGCATGTTGCCGACCTGGTCGACGAGGCGGACGTCCGCGCTGATGGTCGATTCCTCGCTGATAGGCCAGGGCAGCTGGAATGTGCAGTTGACATTGCTGCTCGCGTTCACGCAGGAAGGACTCGAGATATTTTGAACCTGGTCGTTGAGGGAGAAGCTTGCGTAGGTATGGGCTGGATCGATCCCGACGCCAGCCTCGATGAAGGACGCCCGAAGATAGAGCTGGGCAGGCTGGCCGTTGGTCCACTGCACCTCCTGGCCGTTGGCGTTCACCAGCTTGAGCTGGCAGTTGCTGGGATTTGTCCGGTCAGAATAGAACGGCTGGCAGGTCGCGTTGGCGCGGTTGCCCAGCCTGTCGACGGCATAGGCGCAGAGGTAATGAGTCCCATCTACCAGCGACCATGCTTCAAGCTTGGTTTCGTTGCTGTAGGCGCAATCGTTGCCTGTGGGAAGGAAGGTCTGCCCAGAGGACTGGTTGTCGAAGTTCACGGTCACGCTGGCGATGCCGGAGCAGGCTCCTGCCGGAAGATCGGTGGCGGGGAAATCGACGGTGATGTTCTCTTTGCCATACACCTGCTTATCCAAGGTGAGCGGGGAGATTTCAGGCGCCTCGGCGTCCGTATCCCAGCTGACTGACTCAATGAGCAGGGCACCGTCTCCCGAGCAATCATCTGAGGCCCTGCAGAGGATGATGCGCCAAGGCGAGCGCCAATTCCTTTCAGAGTCCTCGTAGTAGGTGCAGTCTGCGTACCCGTCGCGGAAGGGCTCGCACTCCCCGGAGAATTCCTGCGGGTTGCTGTTGGCAGGGCCGATCTTGAGCACTGACATGTCCGTGGCCACGTCGACCGTATCATGCCTTGCGCGGAAGGTGATGGTAAGGGAGTCCTCGCCGCGCAGGAAGCCTTCCCTTTCGTCCTGGCCGTAGACCTTGACATTGCCAAGGTAGTATGCCCAGACCTGCGCGGAGTAGATAGGGATGACAAGGACAAGGCTGATGAGCAGCATCGCAATCGGCTTTTTGTCCATTGGTCAATCACGTATTCTTAACTATTTTAACTCTAGTCTCTTTGTGGCGGAACGGGTGTATCACCTGAGCCTGGAACGATCCTCAAGCCGGACGTCAGGTTTGTCCAGTAGTTGATGCCCAGCCGGGTGAGGATCACGAAATAATGATTTTGGTTTTCGAGCGTCCGAGCATCGGCATTGATGTCCAGGTGCGCCGGCGGATTTTCGATCTTGTACCGGTTGATGGCCTCAGTGATGTTGTCCGTGAAGCCACCGTACCAGACGCTGCCTTCCTTCAGCGGATCGACGCTCTGCGTCTGCATCGCGCCCTTGGCAGCCCTTCCAGGGAAATAGGCTTCATAGTACTTGTCGAAATTCTGCGGCACACGGTGCTGTGGCGAAGGATGGAAGAGGTCATTAATCCACCAGAGGATGCGACGGAAGGGATCTTGAAGGAATTCGATGAATGTTTCCCACCAATCTCCGCCAGTGTCGAGCTGCATCCCATACCGGTTGAAGAAGAGCAGGCGCAACTGGCTGTCATACCAGAACTCGGGATTAGGCGAAGTGTAGATGGCCTGGCAGCCCTTCAGCCCGTCTCCCTCGTTGACGTTGCTGCAGGCGTCGACAAAGCTGGTGTTCGTCAGATTCGTGATGACATAGTTCAAGTCGGTTAATGGGAAATCGTGCCTCATCGCAAGGCCGAACGCCGTCTGGTCGCCGTAATGCATGACGCAGGCTTTCTGCACTGTGTCTGACCAAGGGAATATGCCAGGGAGCTGGACAGCCCCGGCGTCCGGGAACACCTTGTTGTAATCATCGCAGTGAAGAGTGAAATCTTCAGCGGCCAATTGCGCCGGGAAGGAGCGGCGGAAGGTCTCGCTGATGAGGGCCGTTCTTGTAGTCCAGAGGCTTTCGTCACCATCATTCAAGCAGATGTGGTCGTCAGGGAAAGCGTAAGTTCCCGCAGTGACGCAATCATTGTCGACATTGGTCGGGCACCCGGGAAAACCTTCTGGGCAATAGCATTCGGTGTCCTCCACGCAGGAATAGGCTTGGTCATGCTTCCAATCCCAGTCCATGTCCGTGGTCCAACTGCCGTAGTAGCAAAGGTACTCAGTGTCACCGAAGTACTTTGAGTCTTGGCTGTCAACGCAGACGCTGCCGTTCCAGCAGCCATTATGCGCGCAGCAGCCGACCGAGAAGCTGTTGTTGAAGAGGACTGACTCTTTTTCCTCGATGCCTGCGCTGATCGCTTCGGGGACACGTGAGAAATTGTAGGTGTTGTCATAGGTGCAGACAGCCATTTTTCGGATAGTTGACGTCATGTCATGCCAGGTCTCGTGAAGGACATAGCGGGGGGAAGGATACTCCTCGCCACCAAAGAGCGGCGCCTCGTTCATCTGCTCGAATTTCCCGAAAAGGTTGTTATTATGGGTGCCTTGGTCATTCCAGCATTCAAAATAATCCCGGTAATCTTGATAATCAGGGTCTGTCTCATAATTACCCTTGTAAAGATTTAGGTAATTGGCGCAAACGTCATTCGCCGCTACCCCTTCATACCTGATGAACTGGTACAAGAACGGATTGTCCAGGTTTTCGATAATGGCCTCGACGCGCTTATCGCCCTTTTTCATCCTGAAGAGGGTGTCATAGTCCGTTGTCCTGCTGACCATGCGGTCGATGTTGAAGTCGCCCTCGTCCCGCTCCCATTCGCCGGGGATGAGGGCAGGATCCTCGATGTAGGTCTTCAATGAGGAGAACAGGTCCCTGAGGAAAGAGAAATCGGCATTGCCCTCGAGCCGGGAATAATCAACCTCGTTCGGCTCAAAGCTGCTGTAGAGCACGATGTTGTATTTCTCGCTGTAGCCGATGCTCTTGATCCGGTGGTCGCTGATGTAGTCATCTCCTATTCGGCGGTTGTAGGGGATGCCGTTGACAAAGGTGTCGCCGGATGGCGTCGGGAAGAGGAAAAAAAGCTCATTATTCAGGGCGCTGCTCCCCGGCCCAATCAGGCCGATCCGATCCAAGAAACATGCTGGAATCGGATTGCCTATTTCATTATACATGCAGTCAAAGGAAGAATAATCAAACCCGCCGATGTCCGCATACGATCCCGCAATCCAGCCTTCATCCGCCAACAGCACGCAGGAAACTGCAAAACCATTTTCGATGCAGGTCTCATCGTCGAGGCTGTCAAAGCAGTCCGCATTGTCGCAGAGCAGCGCGTAATCCTCAATATCAAGCTGCTCATCCGCGAGCTTGATGAGGTCTGCCGCTATCATCGCTTGCCGCGACGTCCAGTCCGGCGGTGGCAGGTCCTGGCAGCTGTCGTCGCCCTCGATTCCACTCTCGACGAAGCAGCTGCTGTCATCCGGCTCTGCCGGGTTCTGGTCCTGCCAGTAGCAGCTCTGGTCATCAATGCAATAACCGTAGTCGGAGAGGCCTTGCTGGGCCGTCCTGTTGTAGCCGAGCCGCCAGCTCGCGCTTGTCTCATCGCCGACGCAGTAGGGGACAGGCTGAGGGTATGCCGTGGTGGGATCGGAAAGCGACACGCATTCCGCGCCGTCCCAGCAGGTCCCGGGGACGCAACAGCCATAGGGATAATCTGTCGGGCCGGTGGTGGAGTAGCCGAGGCTGGCATTGAGGAAAGGGATATGGTCTGGGACCTCATGGTCGATGCTGACAATCTGGGCGTTGTCGAAGAAGGTATCACCAACTGCTTTACCGAGGAGGCGGATCTTGATATTGCCGGCTGCATTCAGGGTGACGGTCTTAGTGAGCTGCTCCCAATTAGTGGTTTGGGCCGAGTCGACGTTGAATTGCGTTGCATCCCAGAAAACACGCATCTGGGCGTTGCCCTTGACGAAAGTGGAGACTTCATAATCGCCAGCTAGAAGGTTTGGCACTTCCTGCTCGAGATATGTGCTTTCGCTGACGGCTTCCAGGTCCATCCGCACGCAGCGCGCGTTCATGCAGACGTCGGGATTCTCCTCGACGTCCAGCTCATCCCCCGAAGCGACCTGCCCGGTCCAGCCGAAGATGCTGTCCTCAGCAGCCTCCGAGGGCAGTGTTATAAAGAAAGGAAGGATAAGCATGAGGATGCAGATTCCCCCGAGATGCCTCATCCTAAGGGCAGGCATTGGTGCACCCCTCATAGCCCTCATCGTGGAATCCTGTGCCTACCAGCGTGCACGTATTGTCATGACCTATGACCGGCGAGGGATGATTTTCAACGGAGATATCGTAACAATTGTAGGGGGGATTGCAACACACGGTATTTCCCCTAATGTCGAATCCTGGCGTGATCGGTTCGCCGTGGATGTAGATTCCCCATTGCAAGTTAGATATTATATTATTAATAAGGGAAATAGAAGAGGAGACATAATCTATTTCCAGGCCCCGTCCGAGAGTCGCGCTTGAGATCTCGTTTCCGGAGAAGGTGAAATCCCTGACATTGTTGACAATGACATGGTTCACAGGCACAAAATTGTTGAAGTGGTTGTCAATTATGCTGACGACCTCGTTGCGCTCCCCTTCTGATCGTCCACTGATAACGACGCTCTGATATTTCGATGTGAATGAATTGCCGGATATGACGATCTCGCCGGAATTATCCTTGATGCCTTGGACATAAATTGCCCTGCGGCTGTTGCCCACCGGGTTGTTAAAGACGCAGGAATCGACATTGAGGCCGTTGGAATTCACGGAATACAGGCCATAGAAGAAACCGGAAAAGATGATGTTCTTGATTTCAATGTTGGAGGCGTCGAGCAGTTTCACGGCATACTCGTTATCCGGCATGTTCCTGCCCGCGATCTGATACTTATCCCCGCCGGATTCCCCATCAAGATCGCCGTCGAGAACAACTCCCGCCGCGCTGATGTTGATGCAGTTGTCCGTGACGTCAATGATGTTCTGGGACAAGGAGACTTCGATGTCTTCGTTCTCCAGGAGCCAGGTGCATTCCTCGCAACTGCTGCAGTGGATCCGGCCGCCAGTGGTAACGGAGAATGGATCCGTCGTTTGGATAACCTCTTCGTCAGGGTCAGTGCTCCTACATCGGATGAAAAAGTAGTGCTGAACCGTTGTGCCAAGGCCATAGTTTATCATAAGATGTTCAGTGCCCTGGCCACGCATCTCTTCCATGTCTTCCCAGGGTTTATCGTCATCATCCACATACGCACGGCAATCAGCGTCCTTGTTCGTCTTGACCTTGAGGACAACGGGATTGGTGTCGGATTGCACTTCCGGCGGGTTCATCATCAAGGGATCCTCGCCGATGGCCGTGCTGATCTCGAAGCCGGGATTGACGATGAGGTTGGGGGCGGGCAGGAGGTCGAGGTCTGGATAGGATTGGTCCTCGATGCATGACCGATCAGAAGGGCAGGGGTTGTTGTAGTAGCAGAGCATCTCAAGAGGGGGAGTATGCAGCCTTCCGCAATAATCAAAGCTGCCGATGTCGTTCTGCTCGGGATCAGCATTGAGGTCGAGGAAGATGTCGGAGTAGTCGTTCTCATCGCCGCAGCCGGCGGGGGAGGGTGGCTGGGCTTCCCCGGAGGCGGCGGCGAAGAAAGGCACATTCGGGATCGGCCCCCCGATGATGTCAGTCCTCCCCGCGACCAATATCCTCACGGGCAGGCCGTCATCAGAACTGGAGCGAAAGTGGTGGATCTCGCACATGCTGTCTGTACAGTCAAACCTGGCGTTGCCATCGATGTCAAGCGTCAGCTCGCTCGGGGCGGCGGTCGTCTTGTGGATGGCAGAACCGCCTCTCATGTCCAGATTCCCTGAAATTTCAAGGTAGCCTCCCTCGTCAAGGATGATTTTTCCCCCATCGAGAAGGGTCAGGTCATCGATGAAATATGTACCGCTCTCCCCGACCCCGCTGAAGTAGCATTCCATGCTAATCGTACAATCCGTGTGTGACTTGCATTCACAAGTTTCGCCTTCACCATAGTCTTGGTAACCATTGCAGGCGGGATTATCAGAGCATTCAGGCTGCGAGCAACAATCCTCCTGGTCGCCGCAATCGATGAGCGTGTCGCAGTCCTCGTCTAATCCGCCGGAGCAAGAGCCGTAGTCGCCGCCGTCGCCCTCATGGCCGCTCTGGTCGTTGCAGTAGGCGTTGCCCGATGCGTCTGTCCAGACGCAGGTGTCGGTCGCCTCTTCGCAGCACGCGCTTGCTCCGGTCTGTGGACTCGTGAAGGGGAATTCCTCGTCATCATCGCCGCAGCAATACTCCGCGTCTTCGCACCCTTCAGGCAAGAAGTCATTGCAGACGCAATTATCTCCATTCCCCTGGTCGCAAAAAAGGTCATCTCCAAATGTCCCTTCATAGATGGAACACGCTTCGGCGTTCGCGTCTCCTTCAGTATACTCGGCGGAGCAGCAACACTTCCAGCGAGCGGAAGGATCGCTGGAATAAGGAAAATTCCTGTTCGTGTAGGAACAATCACCGGTACTCCACGAATTTTCCCAGAGGTCCGTGCTGCAAGCGGAGGGGCCTGAATATTCCCACCTGGACTGATAATTGACATAGCCAGAGCCATAAATGAGGGAGGTGCATGAGTCACTGCAGCTCTTGCCAAGAGAAGCGCAGACATCCTCGCACGAGGTTTCATAGGCATCGACGCATCCAGTCCATTCATAACCACAATCCGCCGAACAAGGGGCACTTCCCCCTTCCCCTTCAGGAGGATGGCAGATGCCGTCGTTGCATTTTATGCAATATCGGCCAATGCAGGAATACCCTGGATCGCAAAAGACTCCCGGTCCTCTGCATCCTATTCCCATGCCTGAAGGTGCGTAACATTGACCCGGAGGGCCCTCAGCATAACAGTTGCATACTGAAGGACAAACGCCTATACGGGCAGTCGTTTCAGGAAGAGTCACCACCAAGAAAAAAAAGGCGGCCGTGATAATAGATAGCCTAAAAAATAATCTATATATTCCCCTCTTTTCCCTGCGTATGTTTACCACGTCCCTACGGACGGACTTCAAGAAGAAGGCTATTTAAAGGTTTCGACTTACTTGCGCTTCTCCGCCCTTCCTTCCGTGGCATAGATGGCCTTGAACACCCGCTCCTTGATGAAAACCATTTTCTGGAGCCGCCGGAGCTTCTCCTCGAGGTCAACGAGGAGCCAGGGAACCCTGTCCCGATGCCGGCTCGCGGTGAGCACCAGCCAGTCCCAATCCAGCTCTGCCTTTGCCTTGGCTATGCGCTCGATGTCCTCGAAGTCCTTCTCCCGGTTGGTCACGGACTTGAGGAGCACCAGCATCTCCTCGGACAGGACGAAGAGCCTCAGCTCCTTTTTCCCGATGAAATCCTGGCGCTGAACATGGCTGCCTTCAAACTCGAGAGGGAAGCCGAAGACCTGCTTCACAAACAGGTCGAAGCGCTCCTCGCCCCGGGAATAGACAACCGGCAAGTTCTTCTGAGCCCTGCGCTTCTCATCATAGATCAGCAAGGACCCCTTCCGGTAGCCAAGGGCCTCGATCGCCTGGACGAACGCCTTCCGGTCCTCTTCAGAACGGAACACGATGTCGAGGTCCTTGGTCAAGCCTGTGTAGCCGAGGAACATCATCGCGGTCCCGCCGATGGCAAGGCAATCGATGTCGCGAGGAAGGTAATCCGCAATGAGCCGGAACAGCTCTTCCTGGTCTTTCGCTGAGATCATACGGCGTACCTCCGGGGAAGAGCCTTGACTCTGACCTGCTGTCTCGCCTCGGCGTAGAGGCGCCGCAACGGCACGACAAGCCGCTCCTTGCGCGCGAGCGCGAACAGGAGCTTCCAAGAGGAGACATGGCGGAACAGGTGCATAGTAGCTTCCTTTGTCCGCGCGTCCCCGATGCGCAGCCCGTCGATGATAGCCTGTTCGGCCGTGTAGCGGCCATGGACGACATGCGCGAACCGCGGCACAAGCTTCTCCGGGCTATAGCGGTTCACCATATCATAAAAGCCATTCGTCTTCGCCCGAGGCGTGACGGAGACCGTGTAGATCCGCTTCTGCCTGCCGCCGCCTGAGACCGTGACCAAGCCTTGCACCTTGAGCTGCGCCAGCTTGTTCAGCGCGGACTGCCGTCTCAAGCCCTGCTCTTCGGCGAAGCGTTCGACCGTGTATTGCCCGTCGCGGATCATAAGAAAAGTATCCATACGAACTAATATTTAAATTTTTCTAACAAAAGAGTATCTTAATCCCTCACTCGCAGCCCTCGGGGTTGACGACCGGCTGGCCCTGCGTGCCTCGCCGGACCGAGGCCTTCCAGCAGCTGATCGCGAAATAGGTTCTATGCTCTCGGATGGCGCCAGCCGCGAGCCTCATCATCGAGGAGTTGCTGCTAGCGACAATAAGAGCGACGGAATCCGCGCCGGTCGCAACGGTCATGACGGTCGCGTAGCTTGCCGAGACATCTCGGTCGCAAGGGTCAGGGCTGCCCATGAGCTCATGCACGACCGGGTTGAGGCACGGCGAGCCGATGGCGATGGCATCCTTGCCCTGCACCGATGCCACCTCAGAGGCAAGGACGGCTGTCCCCGGAGCGGCGAGCATGATGATGGTCGCGGACACCTGGTCCTCTGCCGGAGCCTCGTCGCCGGTGATGAGGAGCGGCGTTGTCATGAAGAAGCCGGGGAAGTCCTTGAGGAGGAAATGGTCGTCCTCGACAGCGCAGGGGCAGTCGCGGTAGCAGTTGCCGCAGCTCTCGCCAGGCTCGCAGGCATGGTTGCCGCAGCATGGCGTGATGGCCGTGTGCTCGCATTCGCCGTTGAAGAGCCGGTCGAAGGTGCACTTATTGCGGTCATTGCAGTCCGGGAGCGCGGGAGTATTATTTTCCGAGAGGTTGATGAGCCTCACCAGGACGCACTGCTGGCCCTGGCACTCGTAGCGTAACCCTAAAGCTGTTGCGTTGCAGGCGCCGCAATCGGCTGCGCAGGTGCACTCGTTCTCGCCATTGCCGCATGTCCCGTCGCCGCAGCAGGGCTGGGGAACATGCTGGCACTGGAAGCTCGTGCCTGCGGAGCAGCCGTCGAGCGTGCAGGGGTCGTTGTCGTTGCAGGAGGCTGGGCAGGAAGGCTGGTCATCGAGCGGAGGGGTATTATTAATAGCGGACGGAGTCTCCGGCGGAGCGGCAGTATTGCACGCAGCAAGGAGGAGCAGCAGAAAGATCGCAGGTCTCATAGTCCTGAATGCAATCCCCCCATTTAATAATCTTTCCCCGAAAGTTTTTTATACTAATCATCATACTTCGTATGATACTTCACAAAACAGGGTGATTGCTATGTTCGCGCGACGGATGGAAGTGTTAGGAACAGAGACCGCATTCGAAGTCCTGGCAAAAGCAAGGGCGCTTGAGGCCCAGGGCAAGCACATCGTGCACCTCGAGATCGGCGAGCCGGACTTCAACACGCCGGAGAACATCAAGGAGGCGGCCATCCAGGCCATCAAGGACAACTTCAGCCACTACACGCCTTCAGCAGGCATCCCGGAGCTGCGGGCGGCCGTCGCGTCGAGCTTCAACGCGAGCAGGGGCACCTGCATGGCCCCGGAGAACGTTGTCATCACGCCAGGGGCCAAGCCGATCATCTTCTTCGGCATCCTGGCCTGCGTCAACCCCGGCGACGAGGTCATCTTCCCGAACCCAGGTTATCCCATCTACGAGTCCATGATTAACTTCGTCGGCGGGAAGGCCGTCGGCCTGCCCCTCCTCGAGGAGCATGACTTCCGCTTCAGCGTCGATACCCTCAAGAAGCTCATCACCAAGAAGACCCGGATGATCGTCATCAACTCCCCCCAGAACCCGACCGGCGGCATGCTGGAGAAGGAAGACCTCGAGGAGATCGCCGCGCTCGCGGTCAAGCATGACCTCTGGGTGATGTCCGACGAGGCGTACAGCGCCATCTACTATGAAGGCAAGCACCACAGCATCATGGCCGAGCCAGGCATGGACGAGAGGACCATCATGCTCGACGGCTTCTCCAAGACGTACGCCATGACCGGCTGGCGCCTCGGCTACGGCGTCATGCCCAAGGCCTTGGCTGTGCACATGACCCGGCTGATGACCAACTCGAACAGCCACACCGCGACCTTCATCCAGAAGGCCGGCGTCGTGGGCCTGGAAGGCTCGCAGGACTCGGTGCGCAAGATGGTGGCCGAGTTCAAGAAGCGGCGTGACATCATCATCGACGGCCTGAACAAGATACCGGGCATGAGCTGCCGCCTGCCTAAGGGAGCGTTCTACGCCTTCCCCAACGTGAAGAAGCTGCCGATGCAAAGCCCTGAGCTCGCTGATTACCTGCTGAACGAGGGCGGCGTGGCCTGCCTCTCGGGGACATGCTTCGGCAGCCAGGGCGCGGGCTACCTGCGCTTCAGCTACGCGAACTCGGTCGAGAACATCCGCGAAGGCCTCAAGCGCGTGAAGGAAGCGGTGGGGAAGCTCTGAGTCCTTAAGTCTAATTGGATCATAATGTCCGGATTATTCAATAAGAAGTCATTAGGATTAATTTTTCCAAAGGTTTATATAGGTACAAGTATTATAATGGCTTATGGAATTCGAAGAACTTGGAGATGAAGAGAAAAAGTTGCTTTTAAAAGCATATAATTATGAGGTAAATGAAGATGGAATTATCTGCGATTCCTTGTTGAAAGAACCGGTCATATCTCAGGATACACAAAGACCTATCAAATTAAAAAATGCTTCACTTTTTCCAGGTTCAATGAAAATTATTGATACGACCCCTTTAACAATAAGCAAATTTCTTAGGGAAAAAATTGAGTTAAAGGAGAATTGGAATTGAAGAAATTATTCAAAAGGCATCAGAATTAAATCTATTTGATTTTTTAAAATACGTTGTAAGTTCAGGAATTCTCACAAAATTAGGTAAAGATCAAATCAATAAGGTTTGTCAATTAATTAGAGAAAAACATGATGAAGGGAAGTATGGATTTGTCCCGAATAAAGAAGAAGTATATACATTAAAAAAATTAGCGGTTAAATCTTTATATAGAGATTTTCGATATGTGTTACACAACCATTGGGGAGCAGATGTTGTTCGAACAGGATTATATATCTTAAATTTAGAACATAAAAGAGAAATTGAAAAAATTAAAGAGATCAAACAAGAGGTTTTTCACCATAAAAAATTATTGGGTTTAAGGTTAGTTGAGATGGTGACAGAAGGAGTGTTGAGAGCAGTTCTTGATCATTTGAAAAATTTAAAGGAAAAAAATAATTACTCTCAAGAAGATATTTTAAGAGAATTTGAGATGTTATTATTAGCTTGGAAAAAAATCACAATCTTTGTTAGGAACGAAGATCCGATTCAAAATGTTGTTAAACAAGCAAAGGATTTAATTGATAAAAAGGAAGAAACATTTTTTATATTCGCAAAAGGAAATGCGATAGAAACAGCTTTTTCTGCAATCGTCCAATTGCAAAAAGAAAAATATCTTCTGGATAAAGGATATATTTGGTTTGCTAATATGGATTCTGAAACATTTCCCCCCTCCTACTATTGCGGAATACATAGTTCTACTTTTTTATTGTAAAATAAGGGTATTTTAACGATAAACATCCTGCATACAAACATTTATAAATATCCGCGTGCAGGAATGCAGCATGCGAAAAGAGGGGCAGATCACGGTCTATGTAATCCTCGGTCTCGTGCTTGTTCTCGGATTGATCCTGTTCGTGTATGTCCAGCAGAACACCACCCTCTTCAGGCCGAAGGAAGTGGTCCCTGCCTGGGTGGAGCCCATCAAGATCCAGACCGAGAGCTGCATGTCCATGCTCGGCTACAGCGCGGTCAACACCATGGCCTTCCGCGGCGGCTACCTCGAGCTGCCCGCCGTCTTCAACAATCCATACAATCAAGAGGCGACCATGCCCTTCCTCGGCCCGTTCAAGGTGCCGCTCTGGTGGCATAACGGCCGGGACTACCGCCCGACAAGGAAGGACATGGAGCAGCAGCTCAGCCGCCACATCCAGCAGAACATCAACGACTGCGTCGACAACTTCAGCGACCACCGCGGCCAGTTCGACATCACCGAGCTCGGCCTGCCGGCAGCGAACGTCACCATCGCCGATGAACAAGTCATCTTCAAGCTGAACTATCCCCTCCAGGTCGTCAACCGCGGCTCGGGAGACACGACCGAGCTCAAGAATTATTACGCAACCGTCAACCTCAGCCTGGGCAAGATGCACGACCTCGCCACCGAGATCATGACCATCGAGCAGAAGACCCAGTTCCTCGAGCGGCTCACCATGGAGATGATCGCCGGCTCGGAGATGCCCTTCGAAGGCATCGAGATCTACTGCGGCCGCAGGCAGTGGTCCATCCGCCGCGACCTCAAGCCCATGCTCGAGAACCTGCTCAAGTACAACCTCCACTTCCTCAACTTCGTGGGAACAAACAGGCTTCCTTCAGAGTATCCCTATTTCGAGAGCATCTACAAAGTCAACCTAAGCAAGAGCTACCCGAACATCAGAGTATCCACTGACGCGACGTTCAGCGACGCCTGGTGGCTCAAGATGGCAGTCCGCCCGGGAAGCGGGGACAAGGTGACAACCCTGGGCTTCGGCCTTCCGCTCGTGGGAAGCTGCGTCAAGGTCTACCACCACCGCTACAACCTGCACTTCCCGCTGCTCTTCCAGCTGACTGAAAACAGCGGCTTCACCTTCAACTTCGCCACCCCGGTCATCATCCAGGACAACGAGCCCTACCGCCAGCAGAGCTTCTACGCCTTCGACACGGAAGAGCTCGGCACCAACGACGAGGAATACTGCGACAGCGCAGAGCATTTGATGGTCATCCGCGCCAAGGACAAGGCGACTGATGAGTATGTGGACAACGCCACCATCAGCCTGCGCTGCGTCAGGGCGAGATGCGAGCTCGGCAAGACAGCGAAGCCCTTCATCCCGGGGACGAGCATCCCCAACGTTGCAGCCCCCCCGAGCCTCAGCGCCTTCGCCTCAGACTGCTACAACGGACTGTTCATCGCGACCAAGGACGGCTACCTGCCCGGCTACACCTTCGCCGACACTGTCGGCGATGCCGCGCCGAGGGAGCTGGCCGTCAGCATGACCCCGCTCACCAGCCTCGACCTCGAGGTCAGGGTGGTGAGCTATCCTGGCGCTGCTGTCCGGCGCCTCGCCAGGGACGAGATCGCCATGGTCTCGATCGCCAACGAGCCGAATAATTACCAGCAGGACATCTATTATCCTGAGGACAACCAGACCCTTGACCTCATCTCGGGAGAGAACACCTATAGCCTGATGGTCACGGTGGCCTATAATGACAGCATCACCGGCATGCTCGACACCACTTGGACGCCGGTGGTCAGCGGCACGAAAGCGATCGTCTATGCAGTCGCCACCGACCCGCTGCCGCAGGACGAGGCAGGGCTGCAGGCCTTCTGGGAGACGGTGGATGCCCACAGCGCGGAGAACCTGCCGAGGATCATATGAGGAAGCTGCTCTTCGCCGGACTGGGAATCCTGCTCCTCATCCAGGCTGCCTGGGCCATCACGGTCTTAAATCTTCAGGACTCGCCGCTGAGCCAGACCTCGGAGAGGTTCACCTGGCAGACCGACGAGCCAGGGACATCGGTCATTGAATATGGCTTGGTGACGCCGGTGCATCGCGTGGAGAGCAACGAACTCTCCACCAGCCACAGCCTCGACATCTCCTCGCTGCTGCCTGGCCGGAAATACTTCTACCGCGCCAGCTCCTGCACCGCCCTGCCTGAATGCAACACGGTCGAGGGCAACTTCGACGCGCTCACCATCTCCGACCCTGAGGAGAGCAACGTCTCGGCGGTCGGCGCGAGGATCGGCTGGGCCACCAACCGGGCGCTCAACGCCAAGCTGAAGTACGGCACTGATCCGAACGCCCTGACCGAGGAGGTTGTCTTCGGCGAGAGCGCGGAGCCGAGCATCGGGCTTTCAGGGCTCTCAGCGAACACGCAATACTATTACGAGGCCTACGCCGGCAACGTCGCCACAAGGACGCAGTCATTCTGGACCAGCGCCGACCTTGTTGTCGCGCATGTGGCGCTCGACACCCAGCCGCCTGCCATGACGAACGATCCAGTGCTCGCGCTCACGGGCGGCACGGAATCCTTGACCAAGATGCGCGTCTTCCTGAACAATGACTTCGTCCCTGCCCAGCTCAGCTGGGACGGCGGCTCAGGCTACACCTACGACGTCGGCCCCTCCGGCAGGTTCCAGTTCTCCCTGCGGCTGCGCTCCGGCCAGAACAAGGTGACCTTCGAGGTGACGGACAGCGCCTACAACGTCGTCCACGAGGACATCACGGTCCAGCTCGACACCCAGGGCCCTGACCTTGACGTCGACTTCCCGCCAGCGAGCCAGGAGCGGAGCGTCAAGCTCGTCTCGCAGATCAGCAAGGCCGCGGACATCAGCGTCTATCTCGACAAGCCCTTCGGCAGCGCTGTCTGCGACTCCAGCTGCGGCACCGCGCAGAACCCCTGGTGCTGCCAGCTCAACCAGCAGAAATTCGGCACAGAGCAGCAATGCCAGACAGCATGCACCCTGACGCCAGACATCACCATGCAGGTGCAGCCAGGCAACTTCAACATCACGCTTCCCGGACAGCTCGCCGAAGGAAGGCACAACGTCTCGGTGAGCGCGCGGGACAGCGCTGGCAACATCGCGCAAGTCTCCGGCGTGGTCGCTGTCGACACCACCGCGCCCAAGATCCTGCGGCTCCGGATAGAAGAGGCCCTGATTGGCATCGGCACTGACCAAGGCCTCGACCTCGGCGGCGCCGGCGGAAGCTCCCCAGGCTCAGCCTCGGACGACACAGTGCACTTCCAGGTCATCAGGATCAGCGGCAACGTCTCGGAACATGCCCATGTCAGGATCATTGTCCTTGGCAACGACTCCAGCGGCATCAAGTACAACCGCACGGACAAATGCTTCTACAACCGCCGCGGCGAGCGCTACAGCGTGAGCATCCAGGGCGACCTGGGCGACCTGTTCCTCGACTATGATGAGACGGTGGAAACCGACGCCAACAACAATTTCGAGGCAGAGGTCGTGCTCATACCGGGAACGAACCACATCGCGATCATCGTCATGGATGACGCCGGAAACGACAATGCCAAGAGCGGCGGCGCTCCTGAGATCACCCGCGTCCGGTATGATCCCGGGAGCCCGTTCTGGGTCCTGCAGACGCACAGCATCTCTCCTAATTACATCATCTCCGGCGACCTTGTCAAGGGCGACCTGCCGCTCGGCATCATGGTGAAGATCATCCCGACCATCCTCGACCGCTCGAGGCTCAAGGTCACCAGCATCGACGCCTCCGTCGCTGACCGGGACCGGTACAGCAACAGGTACCTCGCCATGGGCACAAGGCCGACCATGATCTGGGAGGAGGACACGCAGGAGCTCTACGCCTACATCCCGCTCGTGGTGAAGAAATGGCTCGGCGACGATGTCAACGACATCCCTGATCCCCTGGAATTCGAGCTCAAGGTGACCGTGCATTACACCTGCGAAGGCTGCTACATGCACGAGGACTTCCCTGGCTCGGACTACCTCTGGCTCAAGGAATCGGTCGACGTGGATAGGCCTATTGATTATCGCCGCTGGCTCACGCCCGAGATCATGGACAAGCTCATCGCCAACATCCACGGCCTGAACAACGCCATCGGCACTGTCCTTGACGTTGTGAAGCCGGTGACCAGGGCGACCATGATCGGCTGCGCCGCCCTCGTCGTCTACAACAAGGTCAAGGAGGCGACCGGCGGCTGGCCTGACCTCAAGAAACAGTATTGGGTCTGCGACAGGATAGGATGCCCCAAGACGCCGCCGAACTTCGATGCAGAGACTTTCAAGAATACCCTTGAATACACAAGCACGGACGGCAATAGCCTCGGGAATACAAATCCGAAGGATGGAACAGTCAACCAGATCAAGTTCAAGCAGGATGTGGGGAATGATGAACTCTCAACCGTGACTCTCGAACATACCAATAACCGAGGCACCTGCGCAGAGGGCTTATTCGAAGTGAAGATCAAGAACGAAGGGCAAGGGTCGGTCAACATCCTCGGCGTGCCGATCTCGCTGCCCGGAGTCGTCAGCCAGAACCAGAACAGCCTTTGCACCAACCAAAATCGGAAGGATTTCTTTGACAATATAGAGGCCACCGCAGTCGGCACCATCACAAAGAGCAAAGGCTTCTACTACGAGACGACCAAGGATGATTACAACCCCCCTTATAGCTTTGCTTCCGGTGCCACGAGCGGACCTATGAAAAATGTATTAGGAGAACAACTCGACAGGACCAAGCTCGACTTCCATCAGACCAAATGCCTGATCAACTATTATGACGGCGTCCCTGACAAGGCCACCTGGGGCGACGTGAATCCGCTGGATGACCTCTTTGCGAGCTCGGGCTGCGTCTGCCTCTCGGGCATGGAGAACCACCTCGGCAACATGCAGCGCGTTTTCAACAGCTTCGAGAAGTGCTTCCAGCAGGCCAAGGAAGGCAAGGTGACCGTCGGCTACTGCGAGAACATCATCGGCATGTACACCTGCGACTTCATATTCTGGGGCCTGAGCAAGGCCCTCGACCTTCATGGGCCGACCATCGGCGCCAACTTTGGGGGCCGGACGACCAATCCTGCGCAGTCAGCCAACCTTGTCACCAGCGGCCTCAAGGACCGCTATCCCACGCAGATCGGCTCGCAGCTCGGCTTCGGCACGAGCAGCCTTGCGCACAAGGCATGCCAGGCAGCGGTAAGCCAGGACTGGTCCAGCTTCCGGGCGCAGGTCGACGAGGTCATCGAGACCATGCCTGTGGAGCCGCAGATCATGCCCTTGCTGGCTGAGAGCAGGGTGTACAGCCTTGACCCCTTCACCGGCATGCTGACGATAAAGTACCTTTTCACTCCCGCGATCTTTTCCGGCGGGCAGACAATAGAGTGGGAGGTCTGGAAGATCTGCGACAAGAACCAGCCGGATGGCGACTTCTGCCCGCAGCAGCCCGTCGAGGCCAAGGCCGGCGGCGGCGTTGTCATGGCTGACCAGGAATACACCGACTTCGTCGAGGACTGGGACAAGGAAGCGGTGTATTGGTTCAACCGCGCGGAGCTGCGGCTGCGGTACAAGGTCGGGGATGAATGGCGGGAGCGCCGCATCCCGGGGAAAATCACGCATATCGGCGGCATGATCGCCAACTGCTTCATCACCGGCAACATCATCGGGCCAGCCATCGGCTGCTCGGTGCCCAGGCCGGAGAGCGTCGGCGGCTTGGAGTTCCAGAGCATCAGGGTGACGCCTGGCGTGGACACGCCGGCGACCACCACGCAAACCTACTACCCGGGCAACGCCGTGAACGTGCTCATCAAGGCAAGGGCATTCCAGGGCTTCGATGACGAGAACGTTGTGCTTGCTTATTATACGCAGGACAAGGAGACAGACCCTTACTGGGTGAAGATTCCCGGAGATGACTTTGCTGATGGGCAAGCGTTGGTTCACCTCTTCACTGTCCCTGACACCATCGGCTCGCACAACGTGGCGTATGCGGTGGTGGAAGACGCGGAGCTGGCCAAACTCAACGCGGCCTTGCAGGAACGGGATGTCACCCTATACGCTTACGAAGGGGACTACAACCGGGTGATTCCCGATGATAAAATAAAATACAAGTGGCAATTCTCCATTCCGATTATTGTACCCCCCGATGTCAATGAGCAAGCAACTGTTGAAGGAAGCGGAAAAACTATCTTAAAAAACACTGTCCTCACCAAGCTCACGATCACGGCGCAAAGCAGCAATGCCCGCATCCCAATCTTCAGCAGCTCCTTCGACGGCTCGAGCAATGAAGATTATCTTTTCTCGCTGCAAGCCCTTGCCTGCGACTTCCCGTTCAGGGTCGACGGCACCAGCCAAGTCTTTTTCAAGCTCTTCAAGGACAACAGCGGCAACGGATATTCTAATGATGACCCGGAGATCAAATATCGGGGCGAGGAGCAGAAGAAGCAGCTGGCTTTCAACTTCAAGTCTTTCGCCCCGAGCTGCACTGGCAATCCAGCGGTCGAGATCATCTGGCCGCTCGCGAACATGTTCTGCAACGACAAGGTCGATGTGCAGCTGACCTCGCTGGACGACTGCAACCAGGAGAACATCGACATCAAGGCAAAGACGAACCGGCAACCGACACTGGCAACTCTCCAATCATTCAGCAAGCAGGACCCGAATACCGGCATCTACCGGCTAGCTCCTTCCTACACTATGCCAACTGACACGACCGTGGATTCCGTGTTCTTTGTCGTCGAGTCGACGATAAAAGATGACACGAAGCAGAAGGGCACTGCCCAGGTCACGGTCGCAAAGGAAGAGGGAAGCTATACCTGCACCTTGCCTTCGGAAGAGCAGCCTTATTCGCCGCTGGACGAGGCCCTCAAGGAGCAGAACAGGCAATTCCTGCGAGACGTCCTCGACGAGTCGCCGCCGGTGACACAGGTGATTGGGGAAGACAGAAGCGATGAGGACGGACAATTATCGAGTGGCCCTGCAATTCCAAATAACTATTATGGTACGGGGAGCATTGTCGTTCAGAATGAGATCATTGAAGTGGCGACTCGGCTCGGGGTTCCACCAAAAGTAGCATTAGGCGTAGCTGCAGTTGAGAATTCCTTCAAACATTGCGTTGATGGTGACCTATACCGGGAACATTGTGAAAGGACATCAATCGGGTCAAGCTCGACGGGATGCATAGGAGTCATGCAGATATGCACCGACAGAGATCGGTGCAAGGACACTAATCACCCACCAGATGCGTTATGCAACGTCGATGAATGCACCGAAAAAACGGTCTATGACCGCAAATGCAATATCGCAATGGGTGTCAATCATTTACTGAAATATTACAACGAATTGTTAGCATGCCCAGATAATTGTGGTTGCGAAGACTCGCTAGGAAGGCCATATAGTAGTTATTTAGGAAAAAATGATGGGTCATGGGATATTACCATTCGAAGATATAATGGTTATGGCTGCGATCCCCCGTATGAAAACGATTTTGTTATTTTAGTCCACGAGAAAATGCGCGAATTTGAAACCTTAACTTAAGCCGCCTTCTCCGTGATCTCGTCGAGGTCTGCCGCCGGGCGGAAGTCTTCTGCGAGGCTGTCGAAGAGCAGCTCGAGCTCCGCCTCGTCGAGGACGTCGCCGTGGCTCTCCCGGATCTCGTTGCGCAGGCGGCTGATGATCTCCTTCCTGCTGCCTCCCTCGAAGATGCTCGTGCTGAACAGCGTGGCCATCTGCGCGGTGTAGCGCACCACGTTGTCGCGCGCCAGGGCGAGGTACTGCTGCCGCGCCCTTCCGGATGCGGGCAGGTTGTCAAGATAATACTCCAACTCCATCCGCTCAGTATAGACCTCATTCTGCGTGCTGCTCTTCCTGAGGGTGGTCGCCGGACTGTTCCGGTGGATGAACTCATGCATGAGCAAATGCTGAACAAGCAGCCTTTCGTCGCCATCAAAGAGCCCAGGATGCCACCTATAGAAATCCCTGATGTAATCGCCGATCTCGTCGGTGTTGAAAAGCAGGCTGCCGCGGCCCCACTTATTGACCGCCGCGACGGTCTTCTCGCCGAGGTTGCCGGCGACGATCTCGTCGAGGTCATAGTACCTGTCTGTTTTCTTGCCGGTCTCGGCCTCGACGAATTCCTTGAAGCGCTTCCCTGCCTTAGAATAGATGAAATCCATGAAATACAGTCCGTATTGCTGCAGCGTGTCCCTGTGGGCGGAGACGACCGCTTCCTGCCGGGGGGTCATGCCGCTCTGGTCAATTTCAGGAAGCAGGTTGCGGTGGTAATAATCCTCCACCTCAGGCATGGACCAGCGCACGATGCCGGTATCCGACTCCCGATCGACCAAGGCGGATGCGAAAAGAGGATCGACCGATAGCACTGCGTCTGCGGGCGAGGGGAGCGCCATGTACTGCACGCGGCCTATAGCCCTTCCCTCTCCGGAATCGTTGTCGCAGAACATGGCGGATCAGTGGAAAATCGGTTTAAGAATAGGAAGCCATCTATAAAAAAGAAAGTTCGTGGTTCGGCGTATTTCTCGCTGGTTCATAGGAACGTTTTATGCAGCTTTATCGTAATGTTCCTTCTCTTTCTTATGAGGGCCGATGTGGCCGGCGACTTTTTCTTCGTCAGAGCTTTTGTATCCTTTGACATCCTTGATCCTGCCCTGCTGGGCTGCGAGGCCGTAGGTTTCCTGCAGCTTCTGGATCGCGAATCCTGGGTCATCGGATGTTGCTAGGTCGTCAATGCCGGTCTTCCTGGCTGCAAACTTGAGGAAGTGCCCCTTGTACTCGGGCTGGGAGACTTTCTTGTGGATGACCTGCACCGCCCTTCCGATCGGGTCGTGCTGCCCCATGGCGTATTCCAGGATGGCACGCAGCTGGCTGTTCTGCCGATTCTTCAGGTTCTTCCAGGAAAGGGAAGGCCCGGACTTGTCGAGCATTTCCGTCAGCAGGGCTTCATAGCCCCCTGCGACACCGGCATCGGCGAGGATCTTGTCCCGTATCGTGTCGGTGAGCCTGGCGTCATAGTCAATTCCGTCTTGCTTATGCCTGATCATGCGGATGATGTGATCGATATAGGATGTCGCGATAGTCTCAGCTTCATCCTTTCCTCCGGCGATCTTCCCTCGGGCGGTGAGCCTCAACTTTGTTTTGAGCTCATCCGAGTATTTCTTCTCGGCCTGCTCCTGGACATCCTCGCGGAGCTGAAAGACGTCAGGTGTATGCAGTTGGTCATAAAGGTCTGTAAGGGCTCCTGCATCGTCCGGGAAATCATCGGGAACCTTGGTTTGCAGCTCTTTCTCTGCATCGAGAACATGATTTTCCAGGTTTTTCGCTTGTTTCTTGGCCATGAGCATCACCAACCGTTGATGCAAGGCTCGTGGAGCCGAGCCTATTAATATTTTTCGCTGAGAAGAGGTAACCGCGGAGGGTATTTAATGATGATGTTACCCCGGTCACAAGGCGGCCAGGTAGACGCTTTTAGGCTGTTTCCTGGCTTTCGCGAGCCTTTCAAGGCCCCAGTCCATCCTGGAGCCGTACTGCGCCGCCCTTTTCTTCCGCATGGCGAACTCCCCGGGCAGGCCGAGGCTGATGGCAGCTTTCCGCAACGGCATCTTCTCCATCGGATTCATCTTATCCTCGCCCGGGATGGCCATTGCCTTGCGGATGACCCTGGCGTCGAGGAACGGCAAGGCTGCTTTCATCCGGAAATAGCCGCAGAGCAGCTGGTCTCGCTCGATGTCGCGCTCAAAAAGCTTGGAAAGCCCGGCGAGGCATTCGGCATTGATGTCGGCTGCCTTCCTGTGCCGCTCGTAGCCGGCGAAGATCTCCTCCGAGCCGAGGCCGGTGAAGACGGTTGTGCAGCCGTCCTCTGCGGCTTTCTTAAGGGAAAAGTAAGCGGTCGCAGCGACGCCGGCGCTGACAGGGTCCTTGCGCTGGATGATCCGCAAGATCCCAGGCAGGTCTTTTTCGAGCTGGGCAAGATTCACAAGAACGATCTCATGCCCGAAGCCGAAAAGCGATGCTGCCTTGCGCGCCCAAACAAGGTCTTCAGATTCCGCCTCGACAAGGGCTGTGGTGTAGCAGGTGAAAGGCTTGCCGGCCTTCTGCAGCAGGAAGGCGATCAGCGTCGAGTCCACGCCGCCGGAGAAGAGAACACCGACCTTGCCTTCCGCCCCGGAGACCACGGCATCGGTGATCAAGGCGCCGAGCGCTTCCTCCGGCTCGGGCATGGCCAAGGCCTCGGAAAGGTATTTTTGAAACGATTCGGAATCAAACATGGAAACACATGAATCCGAGCAATTCAAAAATGTTTGCATCTCATCGAGGGATTCCGAAAAATCCTCCTGGTGGCGGGTCGACGGTCGCCTCACTTCATTCGGCGCCCTGCTCGCCACCCCGTGAGGGACAACCCCCGGCTCGCCGACCGCCACAAGGATTTTTCGCAACAACACCGGCGCAGACCGCCCGGGGGACGGCCGTTGCAAGCTTGCTTGCAACCACCGAACGACCGAAAGGAGTGACTGTGCCGTCGGGGTGGGCGGTAGGACATGCGGAGTGTAACGAAGCATGGCCGTCTACCGCCGAAGGTGTTGTTGCCAGAACTCTAACGTCTACTTCTTCACCTTATGCATGTTCTTCCAGAGGACCATTGCCAGAGTCCCGAGGAGCATCAGCAGGAAAAGCACGTCGAAGACGCTGGAGCCGAAGCTCTGCGAGACGGCCATGCCGGTCGGGCTGCCCAGGGGAGCAAAGAAGAGCAGCACCGAGGTAACAGCTCCGCCCACGAGGGGGACGATGACGTCCTCTGCCGAGGCGATGGCCTGCAGGAAGCCGCTTCTCGCCGGCTTCGCCGCCGTTGTCGATGATATCCTGAACAGCAGGTAGGAGAAAAGGATCAGGCCGGCAGCGGAGAGCAGCTGGAAGATGGTCGTTGCCGCGCCCTGGCCGAAGCGCGCCCTGAGGATGTCCGCGACGGTGCCGAAGAGCACGGTCAGCATGATGAAGAGCAGCGCCTGCTTGAACAGGGAATACTTGGTGAAGCGCTCATAGGTCAGCGCGATCTTTGACTTCTGCGTGGAGCGGTCCAGCGCCCAGAGCTTCAGGAAGACCACCAGCATGAGGAAGACCGCCTGTATCTTGACGATGAACAGGAAGGTGTCCAAAAAGTTCATTCCGCATCACCCATGGTTTTAAACGTGTGTTCCTGCTTGAGGTGCATGAATATGCTGAAGACCAGGAAGACGATGATGGCCACCATGAGGGCGAACAGGATGATGAGCAGCACGCTGCTCAGGCCGCCGCCTTCCACCTGTCCGGTGGCGATGCGGGCACCCACATTGTTGAGCCGGCACGGCGCCTCCCGCATGCACTCGTTCATGACCAGGGCGGATGAATCGAGGGTCAGCGCGAGGAGGAGGAGCGTGAACCAGTAGAGGTACTTCATGCCCATGCCTGAAGGTTTAAGGTATTTAAAGATGTCGGAAAAAGCCGGGCAGAAGAAGGTTGGTGGAGGGGGCCGGACGGAGGGACAACCCCCATTTTCTTACTTTTTCTTTCCTGACTTGCCTTTCTGCTCCTTGTTCCCCAGCTTCCGGTAGGCGATGAAGATGACCAGGAGCAGCTCGAAGAGGATGATGACCGGCCGCAGCCAGAGGGTGTGCGGCGGGAAGAACTCCCAGTAGATGCCGGTGCCTATGAACAAGGTTATGAGGCCGCCGAGGAGGAAGCCGGTGCTCACGAGCTCATTGAGGCTATGCCTGTCTGTCGGCAGCCAGAGGCCGATGATGATCGCGACAAGGCCGAAGAATGCCGCGATGAGGAACTCCCAGAACTTGTAGCTCGCCTGCGCGGCGTTGAACTCGAGCTGGCAGGTGTCGCACTTCCAGGCAGTCGGGCAGCCATTGAAGTCGTACTGGTAAAAGAAATCGGCGCCCTTCTGCACGCAGGCATCCTTCTCCGCCTGCGTGGCGTCGGTGAATGCGGGGCAGGTGATGTTGCCCGCGGGAACAGTGCCGGGAGGGATGGCCTTGACCGGATAGGTCTCATAGCTGCCGCGGCACAAGAGATCATACCGCGGGCTTGGATTCACCGCCCAGTTGAAGGAGAAGACGAAGATGGAGAAGAGCGCGGCAATGACGAGGGCGATGGCCACGCGGCGGAAGTCTCCCATGCCCTTCCTGAGGAAGGCTGCCTTTTAATGCTTTTCGATGGCTGCGCTGGTGGTGGGGGCTGGATATGGGGAACTTTACTCGCTGGCCGGGAACCTGTCGTAAAGCATAAATACCTAGGTGCCTATGTGATCCTATGGACGCCGAGACTCGTAAGAAAGCGGCCGCGAAGAAGTTCTGGACGCGCTTCTGGATCATCAAGGGCATCATCACCGCGATCATCATCGCCCTGCTCGTCATCTTCCTGCTCCGCCTACGCGGCCTAGCAAAACCCTGAGGCGACGACGACGCCGCTCTGGTCCTTGACCATGAAAGGCAGGCTGCCATCGCCGATGCCGATCCCTGTGCGGTTGGTGATGCCGGAGATGTTGATGAGGTTGCCCTTGTCGTCCTCGAAGTGGATGCAGAAGTCGCCCTTGACGCCGACCTTGCTCTTCAGGTGGCTGTAGTCCACCTGGGCGCACCGCGCGAGCAGCTCGCTCGACAGGATGTTGTTGTCCACGAAGGAGCATTCGTCCGTGACGCCTGAGACGACGAAGTCGGAGACCACGTTCGCCTCCTTGAGCAGCGCCTCGAGCGACCTCGTCTGGGACGCCCCCCCGATGATGTAGAGGAAGATGATGATGCCGACGATGAAGATGGCCCCGGCTATCATGATGTCTGTCGACCAGGCCTGGGCCTTGCGCATGGGGGAAAAAAGCCTTCCGGCCTATAAAAAGATTTAGCCCCTTTCCGAAGTGACAACACTGCCCTGAGCATTATCCGGGAATCGGCGTCAGCACGATGGTGCCGTTGTGCTTGGCGATCGTCACCCTGCCCGGCGAGAGGTTGCCGGTCACCATGACAGGCAGGGGGACGACCAGCTGCTTCCGGGTGTTGTTGAAGCCGAGGATCATCTCGGTGTAGTTGAGGCTGACGCTGGTCATGACATAGACGTAGTAGGGCGTTCCCTCGATGGTCTTCGGAAGCTCGACGGTGCGCACGTAGCCGTTCTCCACCGCGGTGGCCAATGAGACCTCTTCCTTGATGGCGTCGGCGAGGGTCTCCAGGTCCTTGGCCTGCTTCGCCTCCTGCGAGGAGATGCTCATGTTGGCGACGAGCAGGAACAGCACCGTGAAGACCAGGAACATGAAAGAGGTCACGAGCGTGAATTCGATGGTCGACTGTGCCCTACGTGATCGTGATGTTGACATAGCCTTCCTTGGCCTCGAGCCGGATGAGCTTGTTGCCTTGCGACGCTGCGCCCTCGCTGAAGTTCCCCTTGAGGCGCACCTTGGAGAAGAACGCGGTCTCGCCGCCCTTCTGCAGGGCGAAGGTCAGCTCGCTGAAATCGGCGCCCGACCGGATGCTGATGTTCTTCACGCCCTCCGGCATGGTGTCCGCCAGGGTCGTCTTCGACGGCGGGCCGACGTAGTAGATGCTCTGGGCGGTGTTGACGATGTTGTTGCCGATCTCGTTGAGCTTCGCCTGGGAGATGCGGTCGGCGGACTTGAAGGACTCCGAGTAGAAGAGGTACGCCGTCGGGATGAGGATGAGGAACGCGATGGCCGTGACCATCAGGAACTCTGTTGATGCCTGCCCTCTTTTCATGAAGAAACAAGTGACCCTCCAGCTTTATAAACTTTTTCCAAGGGCACGGGTCGGCGATGGAGGTGGAAACGGGTGGCCGCGGGCGCCGCCCGCGGAGCACATGCCGCCCGGTCCCCGGGCGGCCTCGAGCCCGGCCTCGACCGAGGCCGGGACCGTGCCGCCACGCCGCGGCGTGGCGGAGGGATATTCTGCTTCCTTCAATCGCACACTTGACAAACAGAGAAGGGACCGCATCAAATCTTCGTCGACTGGGGCGTGGTGATCATCTCGCCGGGGAGGACGTGCGAGAAGGCCGGCGAAGCGTCATCAAGATAGTAGACGACCTGGAAGAGCACGGTGACCTTCTCCCCGGTCGGCAGGAACTTGCTGCAGGGGATCGCGATATCATCCCATTGCAGCTTGGGGATGTGCCAGCCGACATAGCCGTTGTAGCGGCCGTTGAAGGGCCGGGTGCCTGTCACCACAGAGAGGTTCGTGTTTGCCTCGCAGTCGAGGTACTTGCCTTCCTTGTCCTGCGCCTTGACCTGGGTAACCATGACGCCCTGGGCGAAGTTGTTCTCGAGGCGGAGGTTGATGCGGTGCGTGTCCGTGTCAATCCTGAAGTCCGTGCACTTGAAGTTCTGGTGCAGCGAGCATTTGTCAGGGAAGAAGCTTGCCGGCTTGATGATGCCGAAGTAGGTCAGGGCGCCGCCGACGATGACGACAAGGACCACTACCCAGCCATAAGTCAGCAGGAACTCAAGCAGGCCCTCGCCCCGGCTCATGAGAAATCACCGAAAAAAAGAAAAGAAAGGGCCATGCCCTTAGCTTTCGACTTTGGCAAGGAGCTCGCCCTGGAGCGTGTGGGTGAACTCGCTGGAAGAGTCGTCATAATACCACTGGATCTCGATGTTGCCCTTGGTCTTGCCGCTGTAATCCTCGATGGCACAATCGTCCTGGCCGTTGAGCACGACCATGGTGCTCTCGCCATTCGGGATGTGGAGGCCCACCTTGTTATTAAAAAGGTAAACCTGGTCATCGTTGAAGCCGCTTGGGTTGCACTTGAAATAGGCATGAGGGAATGTATCACATTGTGAACAATCGGTCGCGGGATCGCAATTCGTTTGACCCGAATAATTGCCATCATAGACGGTCGTTCCGACCTTTACACCCTCCATGCAGCTCGGACTGATTATCTCGCCATTGATATTGATGCTCGTGATGATGATGCCCTTGCCCTTGCCGTTCTCGAGGCGGAGAGCCACTTGCCCTGTGCCAGCAGTTCCGGACTTGATCTGGTGGTCGCGGCAGTTCAGCCCGGTCTCCAGGGTGCACTTCTCGGGCAGCAGGATGCTCGGGTTGAGGACGCCGAAATATGCTAATGCGCCGATGACGACCAGGACAACGAGGATTGCCCAGCCGTAGGTCATTAAGAATTCCAGTGCAGCTTGTGCGCGCTTCATGATATCCCTCCTTTTTAGGTCTGTGCCTCTTTTTTCACTTTGCTGGTATTTAAATGTTTTGGTTGTCATCAAGGACGATAATTCAGGGGATGAGCCAAGGTTACGCTACAGATGTAACAATCGTATTGATACATCTGTAATAAAATAGGGGTGGATAGCTTCACTTCAGGAACGCGGCCTGGAAGACGATGACCAGGACGTAGCGGACAAGGAAGTACATAAGGAGCGACAGCGCGGTGTAGATCGGCACGTAGCGGATGCCGGCCTTGAGGTTGCCCTTGCGGATGATGGAGATGATCAGGCTCACGAAGACCGAGATCACGATGAGCGCGGCGATGCTGAAGTCCACGAAACCCTCCGGCTTCACGGTAACCTGGCCGAGGTTCATGGGAAGCACCACACCCCTGGACACGGCCGAGCCGACCTTGGTGGTGATGTGCTTCAGCACGATGAGCAGGTTGTAGGACAGGGCGAACAGTAGCGGCGCGATCACCACGACGATGAAGCTGAGGAAGATGAAGTAGTTGAGGTTCGTGGCGTTCATCTCGTCCTTCAGCTCCTTGGTCTCCCGCAGGTGCGACTCGACCTGGTCGATGACGTCGGCGATGGGGCCGCCCCCGCGGATCGTCTCGACCATGAGGTTCACGCTCCGGGTCAGGTTCATGCTGTTGTACTTCTGCGAGAACTCGACTAAGGCCTCCTCAACGTCGTCGCCGGACATGACGCGCTTGGCCACCAGCCGTATCTCGTCGGAGATGATGCCGAACTGCGGCTTTATCGCGGTCCAGAGCGCCCGGTCGAAGGACATGCCACCCTTCAGGTTCTCGGAGACGTAGCGCAGGAACTCCGGCAGGATCTCCTCGATCCTCCTGGTGCGGTTATAGATCCTGAGGTCGACGAATTCGTAGATGACCAGGCCGATGACCACGATGACGCCCATCTGGATCGCGGCCCAATAGATGAACGTGAGGATGAGGAACACCGCGGTGGTGGTCGTCGAGTAGACGATGGGATAGACCCACTGGAAGTAGATGAGGTAGGTGATGAGGATGCTGAGGTAGAAGAAGACGCCGAAAGCCTTGAAGGGAACGTCCACGATGCCGGCTTTCATGAAGAACCGGTGCAGATGCGGCCGCAGCCGCTTGGGGATGAAGGCGCGGCCGAACTCCTCAAGGAAGAGCAGGCTCAAACGTTCACCACCGGCCGGATCGCCTTGAAGAACGAGAGGAACATGAACTGGATGAAGGTGAGCAGCACCAGGATCAGGATGATGAAAGGCGGAGAGAGCTCGAAGGCGAAGAAGGACGCTATCACAATGAACATGGTCATGCCGAGGGAGGGGAGGGCGACGGCGAGCACCATGTAGATCATGATGACAGCGTTCAGCTTGCGGGCGTACTCCTTGATCTCGATGATCTGCTCGGTGTTGATCTGCTTGAGGACAGCGCGGAGGCTTTGGCTGATGTCCGCGCCGGTCTTGAGCGAGGTCACCAGCTCGGAGAGGATGAGCTTGAACTTGTCCGACGCGGTCGCGTCCCTCGCCTTCTCCAACGCCCGTTCAATGGGAAGGCCCGTGTTGATCTCGCCCACGATCTCCTTGAAATATTTCGAGGCAACGCCCTCGGCCTTGCTCGCATCGATCATGGCGTTGAAAAGAGGGACGCCTGACTCCGTCTTGGTCAGGATGTAATTGCCGGCGAACAGCACCTCGCGCTCGATCTCGCGGCGCCTCTTCTGGATGATGACCCGGGGCGTCTGGAAGAAGAACCAGAACGCGACGAAGAAGATGACGATGAAGAATGGCGGGACCAGGTAGATGGGCAGCCGGAACCGGAGGGCCAGCAGCAGGAACAGCACGGTGAGCCCGATGGACAGGTACACGCTGAGGATGACGATGCGCAGGATGAAGCGCTGCGGGGTGTCCTTGAGGTGCGCGGCCTGGATCTCATGCTTCAGCTGCGGGAACTGCCTGCTCAACGCGAAGAGGAGGTCGATTGCCATCACCGGATGAATTTCTTGGCATAGTACTTGCGGAAGACCGTGCCGACCTGATGGATATCATTGATGTTGCTCTTCACCAGCCAGCGCAGGATGTTCTCGCGCTCGGCGAGGTCAACCTCGATCTGTCGCTCATCCATGCCGGTGTAGAGCTTGAGATGGTTGACGACCACGATGGGCTTGCCGATCTGCTCGAGCTTGTCCTTGCTCGCGTTGTACTGCATCAGGAGGTTAGGCTGCCCGTTGGGAAGGATCTCCGCCACCTGTATGGTGCGCCTCCGCCCGGTCCTGCGGTTGCGGTTCTGGATCACGAGCAGGTTGAGCGCCGGCAGCACCGCGCGCGGCACCTCGATGGGCGGGTTGATGAGCCGCTGCACTGTCTCCTCGACATCGTTGGCGTGGATCGTGCCGTAGACCGAATGGCCGGTGTGCATGGCCTCGAACATGACCTCGGCCTCGCGCTTCCGGCGGACCTCGCCCATGATGATGCGGTCGGGGCGCATGCGGAGCGAGTTCACGAGCAGGTCGAGCATGCTGATCTCGCCCTTCCCCTCCGGGTTGGGCAGCCGGATCTCCATGGGCACCCAGTGCAGGTCGCGTGGTAGGGTTATCTCGCGCGTGTCCTCGATGGAGACGATTCGCTGGTTGATCGGGATGAAGGACGCGACCACGTTGAGCATCGAGGTCTTTCCCGAGCCAGTGCCGCCCGAGATGAGGATGGACAGCTCGTTGTGCACGCAGAGCCATATCAGCGCCGCGGCCTCGTAGGAGATGGTGCCGTCCGCGAGGAAGTCCGTTATCGTCCAGGGCTTGGTGGCGAACTTGCGGATGGTGATGGTGTTGCCCTTGGTGGAGACGGGGTTGAGGGTGGCGTTGACGCGGTCGCCGGACATCAGGTGCGCGTCCAGCAGCGGCTTGAGCAGGGTTATCTCCTTGCCCACGTCCCTGCCGATCATCGTGGCGTAATGGCGGATGCGCTCGTCCGAGGGCATCCGGATGTTGGTCTTGAGCCAGCCGTGGCGCTTGTGGTAGACCCAGATGGGCTCCTTGGCGTTGTTGATGGCGATCTCCTCGAGATTCTCGTCGCGCAGGAGGATCTCGATGTCGCCGAGGCCGATGTTCTGGCGCAGGATCTGGTTCATCAGCAGGTCGGCCGTCTTCTTGTCCGTGTTCGGGAAATACTTCTTGATGAGCACCAGGATCTCGTTCCGGAAGCGCTCCTTGATCTTATCCGGGTCCTCGTCATCCCCGATCGTGATCTCACCCACGTTGATCTTGGACACGAACTCGTCGCGGATCTTCTGCAGGATCACGTTGGTGGTCGGGCTGAGGTTCTTGATGGCGATGTAGTAGAACGAGAAGCCGTCCGTGTTGCGGAAGATGTCAACGCTCACGATGACGTCGTTCACGTTCAGCTTGTAATTGTCCAATGGTATGATGTCGGTCATCCAAACACCTTGCCGATGAGGCTCTTTTTCGGTGGCGCCGGGGGCGGCGGAGGCATGGTCAGGTCGCTCAGGTCATGCTCTGCCGGCCTGGGCGGGATCAGCTGAGGAGCGGGAATGGGAGACTTCTGGATGGCTTGGGTAGGGGCCTGTGGGATCGGCGTCCTGGCCGCAGGAGGAACGGGCCTGGCTGGTGCCACAGGCACCTGCTTCGGCGCCGGCGGCATCCTCCGGGAAGGCGGTGGCGTCGGCCGGGCCATTCTCGGAGCAGGGATAGGGATCGGCTTCAGCTGCGTTGGCGCTGGCGCGGGCGGACCTTTCGGCGCCGCCGCGGGCATCGGCTTCGGGGGCGGCATGGGAGCGACCATGGGGGCCGGCTTCCCGTCAGTGGAAACCACAAGCCTCGGCTGCTGAGCAACCCCAAGTGATGCTGATGGCGGCGCTTGCTTCATCTTCGCAGGCTCGGCCTTCAACGCCTCCAGCCTGTCGAAAGGCGACTGCGGCTTGCCCGCGGCCTGCTTCTCCGCCGCCTTTTGCTCAGCAGGTCCCAGCGCAGGCGTTTCCTTCGGCTTCATTTGGGGAGAGGTCTCGACATGGGCCATCACCGCGTGGTCGATGCGGTTGAGCCTGCTCTCCGTGGTGAGCATCTTATCCTTGAGCTCGTGCACTTCCAGCGCCTTCTCCGGCTGCTTCGCCTCCTGCGGCTTTTTTTGCCCCTCGAAGAGGGAGAGGTTAGCATGGTAGCGCTCGTTCACGAACTTGAACAGCTCGACGTCCTCTGAGGTGTTCTGGCTCAGCTTGGTGTAGGAGGTGAAGATGTAGTCGAGATAGCGCTTGAGGTCTGCCCAGCGGCCCTCCTTCGCGAGGGTGTCCAGGCGCTTGGTCAGCTCATACAGGCGCAGCTTGCGGAACACGAGCAGGATCTCGTCCCGGATCTTGAGGTTCTCCTGCACGAAGCCGATGGGCAGGTTGTGGTAGATCTTGGCAATCTTCTCATAGTCGATCATGATCGCCTCGAACTCGCGGGCGTCGATGTGCTCGTGCACCTTCACCAGGATCTTGAGCAGCTCGTTGTACTTCTCCTTGGTGTTGGCGTCCAGGCGCTCGAGGAGCAGGTGGTCATGGCTCTGCATGATGTCCTTGTACATGGTGAGTATCTGGGAGCGGAGCACCGTCCTCTTCTCGAGGAACCCCGCGGGGAGCTGGTTGTAGACCTGGACGACCTCCTCATAGACCGTGCCGGCGAGGTCGTGCTCGTTGTTCTCGATGTACTTCCGGATGTTCTTGAGCTCCTTGTCGATCTTCGCCTTCTTCTCGGTGAAGGCCGTCTCCGAGACGATGTCGAGCTTCTCGGCGAGGCGCTCGCAGACCTTGATGATGTCGTTCTGGATGTCGCTCTTGCGCTTCAGGAAGCCCTCCGGTATCTGGCGGTAGAGCTCCTCGATCTTGTCGTAGAGCTTGTTGGCCTCCTCGATGCTGTTCTTGCTGACCTTCTCCTCCACCTGCTTGAGCAGCGCCTTGATCTCGGACTCGATCCGGTCCATCTTGTCGCGCATGCCCTTGGTCTGCAGCATGAGCAGCTCGCGGTGCAGGTCAAGGACCTTCATCTGGATGGCGGTCCTCTCCTCGAGGAAGCCGGGGGGCAGCTGGCCGAACAGCTCGCGCACCTTGTCATACCACGCGGTCGCCTGGTCGACGTCCTTGCGCGCCAATTGCCCCTTGAACTCGGCGAGCATCCTGGAGAGCTGCTCTCCCTTGGCGAGGAAATCCTTGAAGTAGAGGTCCTTCTTGCGCTCGATGATGTGCTCCTGCAGGTCGAGGATCTTCCGCTGCATCGCGGTCTTCTGCCGCAGGAAGCCATCGGGCAGGCTGTAGTACACCGCCTCGATGTTCTTGTACGTCGTGGTCGTGCCGACAAGGTCGGAGCCGCGCAGCTGGGCGTAGGCGAGCTTGATGAGACGATAGATCTCGTTGGCCTTCTCCACGATGTCCTTGGCCGAGTATTCGCCGATGTTCAGGGCGAGGTCGCGGTTGAGCTTGACGAGGGTGTGCTTGAGGCTGGTCTTCTTCTCCATGAACTCGCCGGGCAGCGAGGTGTAGTGCTCCTCGAGCCTGGCGTAGAGCTTCTTGGCGTTCTCGAAGTTGCCGTTCTGGATCTCCTGGTAGGCCATCTTGAGCAGCGCTTCCGTGTTATCGACGTCGGGCATGGCCAGTGGCGGCCCCCGCTCCATGACTGACTTCAGCTGGATGAAGATCCCGGTGAGCAGGCCGTGCAGGCGGACGAACGCCTCCTTGGCGTCCCGCATCCTGTTCTGCTGCACATTCTCCAGGCTCTGGTGCAGGAGCGTGTCCGCCTCCTCCATCTGCTTCGCGAGGCCCTCGGAGAGGGCGTCCTTTCCGTAGCGGCGGACGACCTCCTTCTTCAGGTCGTCCATGTGGTCTATCAGCGCGGGATAGCCCTTCTTTGCCTCGGTGAAATCGTTCTGCTGCACGCTCGCGAAGACCTCCTTGAGCAGGTTCTCCACGTGGCCGATGTGCTCGTCAGGGTCGATGGCGCTCTCCGCGTCCGGGGCCTTGCCCGCCACCCTGCTCAGGTCGGCGACGCGCTTCGCGAACTCCAGGTTCTTTGATGTGTAGTCGTCGAGGTTCTTGTCATAGTCCTTGCCCTCGACATAGAAGTTGTTGATCGTGACATTCATCATGTCGTGCAGGTCTTCGAGCTCGTGGATGACGCCCTGGTTGTGGTCCACGAACGAGGCGGGAAGGCTCTGCAGCCAGGACTTGATGAGGTCGTGCTTCTCCCGGGCGGCGTCGATGTTCATGTCCCGGACGTGGTCCTGCGTCTGCTTGATGAGGTTCTGGACCTCGCCGAGGATGTCATCGACGTCCTTGGTCTTCTCGCTCGCGATATAGGAGAAATAGGGGGTGGTGAAATGGTACTTGACCTGGACGATCTTCTCCTCTTCAAGGAAGGTGGCCCAGGCCTCGATGGTGCTTATAGGCACGCCTAGCTCTTTCGCGGCGTCCTCGAATGCCACCTCTTTTTTTTTCTTGATAAGCTCGACCAGTGAGTCCACGTCGGTCCTCACGGTCTCTGGCACCGTGGCCATGGTAATTTGTTCTGCTGCCTCCTATTTAAAGGTTACTGTGACGCTAGGTCCCGTTGAACACCTGGGTTATTTCGTCGCTGGAAAGGTTGTAAAAGGCGATGTGGTAGGGCTCGATGAGGAATTGGTAGCTAGCGTTGCTGATGTTCGCGACGCTGAACAGGCTCTGGTTGACGTTGGGGATGCTGCCGGGGCAGAGCTGGCCGAAGTAGCAGTAGTCCACATAGCTCATGTTGTAACGAACGGGCAGCGGCGGCGGCAATGCCTCGAAGTCGATGATGGCCTCGATGCCGCAGCAGTCAGAGGCGCCGCTGTCGTCCATCAGCCGCATGAAGAACGATGGGGCGACCTGGCTCTCGGCGTAGGTCTGGTTGCGGATATGGCCCTGGAGCATGGATTTGTCCCACACACTGACGTTGGCCGGCCGGATGATATGGGAGAAGGCGCCGTCCGTGTGCGCTGACCAATAGGGATCCTCCAGGCCGGTGATGTCCATCCGGGTCACGATGGCCGCTGTCTTGTTCCACTGCGCCAGTTCGGCGTCCACGGTAAAGTTGATGGTCGCGTTGACTCCGAGCTGCCAAGGACCGGTCGTGTTGTCCTGGTAAAAGCGGACGTCCAGCACCGTGAAGCTCAGGTTAAGGAGCAATCCGTGCCTGGCCTCGACCTCGAGCTCGTCGAGGCGGTCGTCCAGCGTGTTGTCGTCCATCTCGGGAAGGGGGACCCCATTGACACTGGCCATACGGATGGCTTCCTGCAGGGCCGCGTCCGCGTTGGTGACGAAAATCCCATTATCGTTGATGTAATTTGTCAGGGCGAGCAGGCTGCGGTAGCTTGTCGCGCGGACGATCTGCTCGAGGTAGGAGCTAGAAAGGTACTGCACGAAGCGATCCGCTTGGGCCACGCGGGCGTGCTCGCTCTCCGCTTGCGTGCTGAAGACTCCGATGGGGTTCGACCGCGACGTCGAGCCATAGATCACGATGAGCAGCGAGACGACCATCAGAGAGATGAGCGTGAAGAAGATGCCCCGCTTCAGCAGCCTCATCACTGCCATACCCACACCTCCGCGGTGAACGGGCCGAACAGCTGCGTCTTGTTCACCGTGCCATACACGATCTGCCGGCTCGCCATGAGGAAATCGGCATCCTTCGCCTGGCTCGTGCTGCGGTTCAGGAGCACGGTGCCGTTGATGAGGATGTGCACCTGGAACTGCGGCGGGATGGTGCGGTTGATGGTGTCGGTCAGGAATGCCGTGGCGTTGTCGTCGTGGTCGATGAACCACAGGTAGGTGGCTTCCTCCAGCAGGGTCATGCGGACGTCGGGGACCAGGCCGTCGGACTTGAGCAGGCGCAGGACCGGATAGGCGAGGTCGTTGAACTGGTAGATCTTGGTCGCAGCGAGCGTGTTCAGCGTGTCGTCGGCGATGTTCTTCGAGGGCTCGGTCGCGAACCGCACCGGCTGGGAGAAGAAGATGAAGGACAGGCCGAAGATGAGCACGCTCACCGCTAGGAAGGCGTCGATGCTATAAAAATAGCCGCGTTTCATCCTACTCGACGACGTCGACGACCATGCGGACCGGGACGCCATCCTTCATCACAATCCTCGTGACACGGACCGCATGCTGCTCGCTCGCGTTGACCTCCACTATCCGGGTCGGCAGCGGACTATGCGGCGAACCTTCGCAGCAGTCGATGACCCTGGAGCCGTCATAGTCCACCACGAAGCCTGGCTGCCGCATGTTGCAGAGCTGGGACGCGTTGATGTCAAAGTAATAGCAGTTGTTCCAGCCCTCGCAATCCGCGTAGCAGATGCTGTCGCCCATGGTGCAGTCGTCCTGGCAGAGGCTCGCCTGCGGGAACAGGGTGAAGTTGATCTCCCTGCTCTGGTTCATGAACACGTTGTAGACCACTTCCGGCCCGAAGCCGGGAGAGGACGCGATGACGGTGTAGACCCGGTTGCTCAACACCGGATGCAGATAGGAGCCGTTGCTGTCCGTGTACGAGTCATAGTTCTGCTGGCCGATGATCCTGACCCTGGCGTTCGGCAGCGGCACGCCAACCGTCTGGTTGAAGACATAGCCGCTGAGGAACACGGGCGCGCCCATCGTGGTGATGGAGAAGCTGTCCGAGGCCGGCGTGCTCTCGACATTCCCTGCCTCGTCTGTCGCCCAGACCCTCACTCCATAGACGCCGTTGCCGGCAAGGAGTATGGTGAAGGTGAAATCCTCATTGGGTTCGTCGAAGGCACCATCCGTTGCCATTGCTGACCCGGCCATAAAACTTATGCCGTCGAGGGTAACGTTGTAGTCCACCCTCGAAATGGGCACGGCGATGATGGTGTCATCATCTTCAGCAATGCCTGTATAGGTCGGGCTCGGGTCATCGTCAGCCGGAACAGAGGTGAGGATGGTGTTCGGCTCGCGCGTGTCGATGATGAGCTGCTTGCTGTCGACAGGGCTAATGCGGCCCACCGCGTCGATGGCTCGCGCGTTGATCGCGTACAATCCATCCGACAGGGCAGTGGTGAAGGTGTAGTTCTCATAGTTCTCGTCAAACAAGCCGTCGAGGGAGGTCGCATTTGTCCACGGGCTGCCATTCACATTATACTGGACCAGGGTAACGATGCCTTCAAGAGGTATGTCCCACGCATTTCCGGTTATGGTGGCGTTTGTGTTCCTTGGGGTCGTGAAAGCGTCCATCAGGGTGACTGGATCGTTGACATCCACGACGATGGAATGCGTTTCCGTGTTGCCCAAAACCCCGGCGTCAGAGCAGCGCAAGGCGACTTCCTTGGTGCCGTTGGAGGTATACTGGCCGACGGCCATGCTATAATTCCAGCCCTTGAGGTAACCGCTATCAGGCGTGCCGGGCGATGTGAAGTTCCAGGCGCCGCCTGTGGCGACGTTCCAGTTGATCTCGCAGCTGTCCGCCGTGTCCTCGACCCACCACCACGCATAAACGGCATAGGTCCCGGAATATTCGCTTGGAGTGCCATTGAGCGCGCCGAGCTCGAGCCACAGCACCTGAGGACCGATGACATTGATTGTGAAGGTGTAGCTCGCCGGCGTGGCCTCTATGTTGCCCGCCTGGTCGATGGCCCGCGCCCTGACTGTGTGAAGCCCCTGGCTCAGGATTGGCGTCGTGAAGGTGAAAGGCTGCGGATTCTGGCCCCAGTTGCCGATAGGGTTTGCCAGGTTCCAGGAACCGGAATCGACTTGATACTCGACCCTGCTGATGGTCGTGAAGGTGTCGCTAGCGGTGCCGTTGAACTCGGGGGTGAGGTCGGTGGTAGGATCAGTCGGCACGTCCGTGAATGTCGTGTCCGGCTCGGTGTGGTCGACCACGACGTGGTCGATCGCCCATACGCTTTCCCCGCCAGCCTGGTCAAATGCCCGCGCGTGGATGCTGTGCAACCCTTCGGTCAGGCCAAGTATCGAAAAATGGAACGGTTCCCAGTTCGTGTTGAAGGGATCAAAATCCGCTGTTGCGTTGTCCCAGGAGGAAGAATCATAATAATACTCAACGAGGCCAATCTTGCCAAGAGGATTATCTGAAGAGGTTCCATTATATCTGATGTCCGTGTCCTTCGTCGGATCAGGGGTCTTATTGACGAGGAAGATAGTCGGCCGATAGGTATCTACCGTAATCGTTTTCGTCGAGCCGATACCCCAGGAGCCCATGGCGTTCTTGCAGTTATACAGAACAGTGAAGATGCCTTCGGGAACACCAAAGATGTGAGGATCGATGCAAAGAGTGGGAGGAAGGATGATATCCCACGTGATGCCATTGTTCCAACTGATGTTGCATTGCGCCCAACCAGCCGCTGGGTACAAGGTCGCGCTCACGATGCTATCTGTCGACCACTCGCTGGAGCCCGTGCCGCAGCCAAAGTCCGAGATGAGGAAATCAGAATCTGACACCGGGACATTCACCGTTAGGTCCATCTCCGCCGGCGAGAGGTCGCGCCAGCCGACATTGTCGGTGCAGTTGAAGATGAGATGGTAGACGCCGTTGGCATAGTAGGTGTGCGTGGCAGTCATCTGCGGCGGCCAGATCTGCTGGATGGTGTTGTCGCCCCAGTCGAGGAAGCAGGTCTGGATGCCAGAGCCGGGCATCAGTTCGATGCCCTGGAAGGACGCGCCTGCGATGCCATCCATCACGACAGTGTTGTTTTCTGAGGGGATGGTAGGTATGTCGTCGCCGGCCATCAGCACGGTGTCCGGCCGTCGCGTGTCGACGGCGAACGAGGCGTTCGCCGGTGAAAGATCTGTGTTGCCGGCGAGGTCTTTTGCCCTGACCTCGACAGTGTGGTTGCCCTCATCAAGGCCGTTGTAGGCCTTCGGAGAGGTGCAGGCGAGGAAGGAGCCGCTGTCGAGCTTGCACTCGAAAGTCGAAGGCTCGTCAGCGATGAACGTGATGGTCGCGCTTGCGACGTTTATCCAGCCGGAGGGCGCGCTCGTTATGGTTGTCTCCGGAGGGGTCGTGTCCGGGATCGTGTCATTGAAGAGCACCTTGCCCACGCTGAAGAAATATTCCTTGTTCGCTATGCGGTCGCGGCAGCCGAGCCTGATGCAGTAGTAATGCAGGGTCTGCCCGTTGAAAGACAGCACCGCGTCCGCCTTGAATCCGGAATCAAAGGAATCATAGGTGGAGGAAGCCACAGAATCGCAGCTGATGCCTGGCGTCCCGGAAACGTCCGCATAGGCGACGGCATAGGGCGCTGTGTCAAGGCCGGCGCAGCTATCGGTGCAGCTCCCGGCGGTGAAGGTGATCGGATTGAGGGTGTATTTTTCCAGGGCCTGCGGCCAGACGCCCGGCGGATTGAGGACAGGGGCCTCATTGTCGCAGTCCATGTCGCAGGTGTCGCACAGCCCGCCGGTCTGGGCGTTGCACACCGACCAGTCGCCGAAGTCCTGCGGGCAGACGGTATCCGGCGAGGTTATGTTACAGCAGAAATCGCGGCCGCAGACACCGATGCCGTCGCAGGGATTGCAGGCTGCGAAGGCGGGCGCTGCAAGCACCGCGAGCGCCAGCAGCACGAGGGCGAGTCTCATAGGAGCCGTCCCACGATGTTCTCGCAATCAGCCTTCTTCCTGGCGTCGCCGATGGTCGCGCATTTTGCCATGTCTTTGGTCGTGATCGCTTGGTTGAGGATGATGTTGTCCTTGCAGGTCTTCAGCTGCACGGGGTTAAGCTGGTCGCAGAGCGCCGGATCCTGCGCCTTGATGGCCTGGCTCATGATGACGTTGCCCTTGCACACCGCCTGGCCGCTCTCGTCAAGCTGGTCGCAGAGGGTGATGTCGTCCTGCGTGGTTGCGGTGGTGATGATGATGGCGTTGCGGCACTGCTGCTTCTCAGGATCTGCAAGGCTCTCGCAACTCGAGGTGTCCATGCTGCGCAGGGCATCGCTCAGCTGGAGCGTCCTGCCGCACTGGTCGCGCTTCGCCGCAGTGACGATCTTCTGGCACAGGGTCGAGTCGGAGTTGCTGACCGCCCGCTGGAGGTAGATCTCATCCTTGCAATCCTGGGCCATTCCCGCGTCCTGGACCTTGCCGCAGAAGTCCAGGTCGTTGTTCTGTATGGCCCTTTCTTTGTAGGCTGCGTCCGCCATGGACGGGCCCGAAGGGACTGCTTCTTTTTGCTTCGCACAGCTTGCCGCCAGAATGACCAGGATGGCCAATGGAACCCAAACAATGACGCGTTTCATGTCCTCACCCTCTTTTTGTTTTTTTAGCCTGTTATCCTTTATAAAAATTGTGCTCATGTGTACACCACAACCGACTGCCAGGTGTCGTAGAATGCGCTGCTGCAGCAGGCATGGTACGCCGGGCCGAAGGGGATGCTGAAATCATAATAGCACTCGCCAGGAAGCGCAGTGTCGGCAAAGCAGCCGAGATAGCTGTTGCAGTTCGCCGGCTCGACCACGGTGAACTGGCCGGGGCAGGCAGCAGAGCAACCGATAGCATTGCAGACAACCAGCGAATAGTCCTGCATACCCTCGTCACCCGGCTGCGGCACAAAGGAACAGGAACCGACACCACCTGTTACCGAGGCCTGACAGAATTCCCAATTCGTGCAAGCGCCCTGGGAGAAGCCTTGTTCATCACAGGCATAGAGGGTCGTGGCGCCGAATCCGGACCACCACATCGTAAAGAGGACCTCCTCAAACACGGCCACGGGGTCGGGGGCGTCATCACAGGAGAGCATTGTCGGAGGATTGCCGGACATGATGAGCCAGCCCTGCACATTGCTCGTCGTCGAAAGCAAGGTGCCTGTGCTGACAGGCCCGTCCCAGAGCTCGGCATCGGCCGCCATGACAAGCTCGCCACGGCATTCGTCTGGCACAGGAGGCACGGCCCATTGGGCGGTCGGCCCGAGCGCGCCGTCGATGCCGACCATGTCGCCAAGATGATTGATTGCGCAGGAGCCGCCCTGGGCGTTGACCTGAAGGTTTGGATGCTGGGGACAATTGCCGGAAATGGCCGCGGTCATCTGCACTGACTCCCCTTCCTCGCAAATCAAGTCGGTGCATGACGTCTCCTCGATCCGCGCGGAATCCAGTGTGCAAGGCACGCAGGGGCTAGAGGCCACCGCGACGCACAATACGAGAGGGTCGTCGATAATGGACAGGGTGTTGCCCGCGCCTGAGGCAGATGTCGGCGCATCGAGGCATCGGAGATCAGCAAGTGCATTGTCACATGCAACGTTGTTGTTGAGGATATTGCTGCTTGACCCGTCGCTTAGGTATATCCCATAGGATGAAGAGGACAGCACGTTGTCGTGCACGTTGATAAGGTCGGCGTTTTCCATCCTGATCGCCTGCGTCACATTGGTCAGGATGTTGCTGAAAATCTCGATATTCGTGCTTTCGATGAGGTGAATGCCGTATCTTCCGTTCCCAGGCTCGGTGCGGGAGATGTTGTTGGCATAGATGCGGGCATTGTCCCCTTCTTCGACCCACACGCCTGCTCCTGAGTAAATGAGCCCGATCCTTTCCACGACATTGTCGTACACGTCAAGCGCGCCGTTTGATGCCCAGTTCCGCGGGCCATAAAACCATATTGCGGAGCCCGTGATGTTGTAAAAATGGTTGTTGAACACCCTGTTTGTGTCATTGAGGTAGGCAAGGAGAATGCCGAACTGGCTGTTGATGAAGGTGTTGTCATGGATGGAGATATTGCCGCTGTTCCCTTCTGGACCATTGCTCTGGACCCTGATATCATTACGGCCAGAGCCGACCGAGGGTGTTTGGTCAAAGTGGCTGCCGCGCACCTCCACGTTGGACGACATGTGGATAAAGATGCCGTATTCGTACGTTTTGAGGCGGCAGTTGCTCACGGTGATGTTTTTCCTATACCTGATATCGACAAGCGATTGAAGGTAGCCTAAGCCTTCAAGCGTAGCTTGTTGGCAATCGATCGTCGTATAGTTGCTTATGATGGTAATCCCCTGAGGTAAAGCGTAATGGTCTGTGCAGAGGGTCAGGTTACGGAAAATCTGATCGTTGTCGATGGGCCGATAGCATGAGGTAAGGTCGAATGTGTCGCTCAGCCCTTGAAGGTAGGTTTCCGGCGTCCCGCCGATGGGCTCGCCTGGCGGGTAGAGGAACACCTCCTGGGCCTGCATGGTCTTGCCGAAGCAGGCCTGCGGGATGTGCGGCACCGTCCACGTGGAGGTGCACTCACCGTTGCTGCAGGTGCCGTTGATGCCAGTCATGTTCTGCTTGGTGTAGTTGATGACGCATTCCGGATTGCCGACGCTCTTGAGGCTGAGCTGGAACCTGTCTGCAATGCATGTCGAGGAGTAGGCGACCCGCGCGACCATGCTCTCGCCCTCGTCGCATGTGCCACCAGGACAGGGCTCCAGCAGGGCGTCGTACACCTCGCAGGGGCAGAGGCCGTATCCGATAGAGCAACGCCCATATTCGTTCCGGTACCTCGAAAAGTTGTTGCCCGTCCCGCTCGCGTAGCCGCTCGCGCAGTCCACATCCTCAGAATTATGGCCGCAAATGTAATTCCAGGAGAGCGTGTTGTTTTCGAGGATGGAGAAAAAAGAGACTCCTCTGGTCGTCGACGAGCCGGTGAACATCCTCGCGAGGATGGTGTTCTCGGTGATAGAAAGGTTGTTGACATATGGTTGCGCGTCGATTCCAAAATAATTGCCGACGATGGAATTGTTCGTTATGTTGGTGAAGTTCGACAATTCCACGCGCAAAGCTTTGTGTCCAAAAAGGACCGTGTTGTTGTAGACGCTGGTGAACAACGCCCTTTCAACGATTATGCCGGCGTCATCATTCACCGAGCAAAGCCAGTTCTGCACGATGTACGAGCTGTTGAAGAGGGTGTTATTATGGACCTTGTTCCCGGCTCCCTGAACCTCGATACCGGTGCAGTTGTTGGTTGAAAGGTAATTGTGCACTATCCTTGTCGCGTTGGAGTGCGTGCCGGTATGAATACCATGGGTATTGTAAAAAAAACTGTTGTTCAACAGAGTGTTGTTTGCGGCCACATAAAACACATTGTCAACGGATATGCCCTCCCTGTCGCTGATCAACCGATTCTGCGTTATGGTATTATTGGAGCCGGACACGCCAATCCCTATGAACCATCCAATGGCTGTGCAATTCTTCACCATCGTCAGGTTCCTCCCCGCGCTTATCGCCACGCCGTTGTAATGGTTCCCGTTGATGGAATGGCCGCGGCAATCCAGAGTGATGCCATTGTTCCCCAGAACCAGGCCGTCACCGGTCGGGCAGGTGATATTAGCGTTCATCTGGTAGTCAGAGACAATCAAATCTCCGCAGGCGCACACCGTGCTGCCGCCGCAGTTGACTGCCTGGGCGGTAGCGAACGCCAGCGAAAGAACTAGCAGAAGGAGAATGGTTTTCATCTTCACACCTCTTTTTTACGGATCATCAGCTTCGATGGTCTTCTTGACTTCTGTGATAAGGATGGGGACTTCCTTGCCAATCTCGGCCTTTGCTTCGGAGACGAGCGGGATGACCAGTATCTCAGTGTTCTCGTCCCAGCCCTTAAGGCGCATCAGCTCCTTGGGGATGTTGATCTTGCCTTGGCCTGACTTATCTATGTATATTTTAGACATTTTTTATGTATCTAACATATCTTAGAAGTATATATTTATATATTTTTCTATATTATTAGGCAAATTGAAAAGTTCGCTATTTAAGAAGTCTTTATTATAATAAGGAGGAGGTGAATATCTATCCTTCCACGAAAATCCGGTGCTTCTCCTTGCCCTCGATCTCGGAGAGGATCCTGCGGATCACCAGCTTCTCAGGATCGGGCATCAGCTTCACCCTCGCGCGGATGTCCAAGAAGCTCTCGAAAGGCTTCTCAGTGCGCGACTCGATGATCTCCCACATGTGCTTCTTGCCGATGCCGGGAAGCAGCTCGATCTGGTGCATCCGCGTCGTCAACGGCTGGGCCTTGTTGAAGAAATCGACGTACTGCGCCTCGTTCTTCTCCACCTGCTCCTTCACGATGTACTCCAGCTCCGAGCGCGCCGTCTGGGTGAGCCTGCTGAACTGCAGCCTGCCAACGATATGGTGGATCTTGTCGCGCTTGCCGTCGCCGATGTAGATCTCCTCGTGCGGCTGCATCATGATGTCCTTGCGCGGCACGAGCTCAAGAAGGATGAAGCGGGTCTTGCCGATCGCCTGGACTATGGACGTCTTGCGATGGCTGGGCCGATCGTCGAACGGGTAGCCGTTCGGCAGGAAGTCAAGAATGATTGCGTATTCCTCCTTCTCGCGTTCCGGACGATCCATAGGCTAACCACCCTAGGACTTAAAGAGAGGAAGAAGTATTTAAATTTTTGTCTCATTCATGCCTATCCAGGGGAGACGTATCCTTTGGGGACGACCGCGAGATCGTACATCTCGCCGACCACGACCTCTCCAGGTTGCTCCTGCACCAACAGCAAGCACCTCCCGGTTCGAGGATTATAAGAGAATGCCGCGACGCGAGGGATCTCCGAAGAAGCGAGCGCCTGCTCGAGACTTCCCAAATCCTCGGCCGGCAACATCGGCCTTCCTCCAGCCATGCGATGCTCTTGGATATGCTGCACGACTGCCTGGAAAACGGCTGCCGGATCACAAGATTGAATAGTCATTACTTCAAGGTAATTAATAGAAGTTATTAAAAGTTACGCTTGCAGAACGCCTATTTCTCCTCGGCGATGACCGAGACGATCTTCTTCATGTTCTCGTTGTTGATGGTGAGGGTGTAGCCCTGCAGCACGACCTTCAGGCTCTCCACAGTCTTCGGCATGAGATCGACGATCTTCATGATGTGCGCTTCCTTGAGGCGCGGGATGTTGAGCTTGAGGATGGCGTTGTAGAGCTCCTTCGCCTTGCTCTGCTTCACCACGGTGATGGCGTTGAGGTAATCCTCGGTCTTCTGGGCGCGGAAGCTCAGCTCCGTGTCGCGCTTCCTGCTCCTGGCCAGCTCCTCCTTGAGCTCGGCGAGCATGATCGGCTGCTCGGAAAGGACTGTCGGGTTGGTCATGTTAGGCCCTCTTCATATGGACTGGATGCATGATGAGGCGCTTGGTCTTGTCGCCGTCCTTGATGGTCACGTAGTAGCATCGTCCCTGGCTGCCCGTCACGATTCCGGACTTGCCCTGGAACCGCAGGTGGACAGAACCTTTCTGGACCGCGGGCTCGGGGATGACATAGACGCGGTCGCCCACCTTGAAGGACTGGAAGTAGCGGCGCAGGCTGATCTTGCCGCGCTGGGAAGCCTTCTTGGTCGACTTGTCCCTGCTCTTCCGCTTATAGCCACCTCTTCGCTGAACCATGGATTAGGGGTTTCGGCGGGGGTATTTAAATGTTACTGCAAGAAGAAGCAAAGGGCAATAGGCAGGGTATCCCGCAGGTGGCAGCCCGATTCATCGGACGTATTTGGCCAGATCCGGATAACGCTGGAGAAGGGCATCCTTATCGCCTGAGGCGTCTGTGATCTCCTGCAAGGCGGCCATCACGTTATGGTGCAACGTGGTCCAGTTCGGAGAGGAGGAAGGGTCGACGATTACTTGGCCCCGGTTTATTCGCTCCCGGTCGCCGTGAGTCAGGTAGGCATAGTGCATGAACGGCGAGCCATCATCATGGTAGGGCGGCCCCTCATCCTTGCTCTGCGTGGTCAGCAAGGGAAGCAGCACAGGGATGGCGCTCTGGTCACCTGTCGCGCCGATCTCGCGGATGATGTCCTCTATGCTCGGGTCCAGGGTGATGACCAGCATGGGGCGCTCAAGGTCGCTAAATGACTCGCCCATGTCATCGCCATCAGAGAAGGTGAAGCTGTCGCGGAGCCGCTCCACGAGCGGCCGCAGGCGATCGCTCGCCAGGTGGGTGTCGAGGTGGTTTGCCATAAATCCCGGAGAGGACAGGAAATCATTAAAGCGTTGCGATAGGGAAAAAAGTGGTCACTAGTCCCCGCCCGGCTCGTAGGGGTCTGGGGCGAGGTCGGCCTCGCTGATGATCTTCCTGAAGATGGGGCTGCCGGTCGGCTGGTAGTCGCTGACGTGGATGCTGATCTCTTCCCCTGCCCAGAGCTGGCCGTCGGTCGCGTTGAAGGCAACCATGTAGGTTCCTGAGTCGTTGCCTTGGGGTCTCCAGTGGAACCTGCCATTTGTTTCGTTGAAGGAGAATGGCGAGGGAAGCTGTCCTGCGGCGTTGGTGGAGTAGGTGATTGTGTCGCCGTCAGGGTCTGTGGCGTTCAGGCTGATATACAGCCAGCTCCATTCCTCAACCACCTTGTTGCCGACATGCTCGAGAACCGGAGCTCTGTTCACGTCCAGGACGGTGATCTCCACAATTTCGGAGTCGTCCAGCTCGCCATCACTTACCGAGAAGTTCACGGCATAGACGCCAGCGTCATCGAAGGTGGGTGTCCACTCAAAGAGACCTGTTTCCGTGGAAAAAGAGAAGGGGCTGGGCAGCACTTCCCCGGCATCTGTGGCGAAGCTCAGTGTGTCGTTGTCCGGGTCGGATGCGGAGAGCTGGATGGCGAGCGGCTGGCCTTCGTCGACTTGATAAGGGCCGATTTCTGAAAGGGTTGGAGGATTGTTGCCTTCGGTCACATTAATAACAATCATTTCGAAATCGATTTCCATCCCGTCTGTCACTGAGAAATTGGCTTCATGTAATCCTATGTCAGCAAGCTGCGGAGTCCACCTAAAGACGCCGGTGAGAGTATCAAAAGAATAATTCTGAAGGTCTGTCACAAGACTGAAGGCCAATTCTTGATGGTTCATGTCAATAGCATCAGCATCAATCACCAGCTCTGCCCCCGTCCAGGCATTGCGAATGCCGATTTCCTCAAGGACGGGAGGGTAGTTTATCCACGCAGGGAACCAATCGATGCCCCCGCCAAAGCCCTGGACGACGAAGGTTGCCGGGTAACCAGGATTCGAAAAATCGTCCCAGGTGTTGCCGATGCCGGAGAGGTTCCAGGTGTTGTTGAATGCCAACGCTTGCACAAAGGCGGGAATGCCGTTCCTCAGGAAGATGTTTTCAGCAAATGCATTTCGCGTTCCCTCTTCCAAGAGCGCCCCATACTCCACATTGTCAAGGACAAAGTTCATGCGGACCGTATTCCGAGATGCGTTCGTCGAAAAAACCATGCCGCGGCTGTTGTTCGTCACCGTATTGTTCAGCACGGTCGTCAAGTTGACACCCCGGGTCAGGTTTATGCCGACACCGTTCCCGAAAATCGAATTGTTGGCGACCCGAAGCAGCGTCGAATTGCTGATTATTACTCCGTTGATTGGATTTCCGAAGACGACATTGCCCTCGATAGTGCTATTGGTCAGGAACCTGCTGGTCGCGATGCCGGAATGGTTGTTGTTCCTGACGGTGTTGTTCAAGATGAGGAGACCGGAGGCATTCGCGACGCTGATGCCGTGGTACATGATGCTCTGCTCGACAAGATTGTCCACGATCCTGGAATAATTCGAGTAGCGGTCGATGGTGATCGCGTTCCGGAGATTTCTCGAAAGGGTATTGTTGAGAATCGTCGTGTTCCTCGAATGGTACACCACGACGATGCCGGTGTGGTTGTTGCCGGAGATGACATTGTCGCGGATTGTCGTGTTCACCGAATCGTACAGCTGGATGCCGTAATAGACCGAGACGTTGAGGATGTGGTTGCTCCTGATGCTCGAGTAATTGGCGCGGTTGAGGTAGAGGCCGTACCAGCCATTCCTCAGTATCCTGGAATTGGTGACGACGGTGCGGTTGCTCCCCACGATGTAGACGCCATTCTTGAAATTCTCGACCGTGCAGTTGCGGATCGTGACGTTCTTCAGGTTCTGGATCGATATCCCGCTGTTGTTGCCGATGCCGGAGATGAGGTGGCCTTTGCAGTCCAGGAATATGTTGCTTACGCTCACCGTGAATCCGTTGACGCATTCGCCGAGGTCATAGGTCAGATTCAGCGATGAGTTCAGCGTGTGGTTGCATGAAATCGCATACAATGGCCAATAATCCTTTCCGTTGCCGAGACCTTCGACGTCATAATAGGCGGGATAGCCGGGGTTGGCAGAGAGGTCGCTCCAAGAATTGCCTATCCCGCTGAGGTTCCAGGCATTTCCATTCGTATCCTCCAGCGCGCTCAAGATATTGTTCAAGAAGCGGTTCCCGAAGAACCGGTTTCCTGTGCCATTCACGCTCAGGCCGATGAGGCTGCTGCGCATCGTCGCGTTCTTGACCACGTTCCTGGAGGAATTGAAGAGCCGGATCGCGTAAGAATAGTTTGCAACGGTCATGTTGCCGAGGGTGACTCCTTGGCGGTTGTTTACATAGATGCCTGTCCCGTTCCGGTTCCCACGCAGGGTGGAGCCGTTCCCGTCTACGGAGATGTTGTCCGCGTCGACGAACAGCCCGTTCGGCAGGTCATAGGTGCCGGTGCAGAGCGTTGTGTTGTAGCGCAGCACCATGCCATCATGCGGAACCAGGCAGCCGCAGTCAGGGTCGACGCCAGGCCCGCAGTCCGGGTCGCAGAGGCCGTTTCGGTCGTACTGGCAGAGGTTGTCCGGGCCGCTGTGCGGGCAGTCATTCGGACAAAAGAGGGCATTTTCCAAGCCATCACAAACCTCATCGCCACCACAAAGTTGCGGGATGGCTTCACGTAAAACAAGCTGGTCTCCCGCACTAATTTCAAAGAAGGCGAGATCGGCAGAAAAAGGAACACGATACGAGAGGGTTTGATGATCAACAATGAGCGGGGGATCCGAAAGGATAAAAAAGTCCACATCAAAAGATTGCTGAAAAAGGATGTTCTCAGCGCTATCTTTTATCAAAACAGCATAGTTCCCGAGAAGCGGATGATAGACAGCAGGCTGACCCAGATATGGCATGACGGACCAGTTAACAACATCTCCCGATGAGTTGATCGTGACGAGTATTTCAAGATGCTGGAGGTTACTCTGGTCACGTAAAAGCGTGGGGTCACAACTCATCTCAGCAAGACCGGAGAGATATGTCCTTTCGGTAGAATCAAATTGACCCAGGACAAACGGTTCATTGGACATGACCGTCCTATCTCCCTGATCAAGCCGTCCATCCTGATCAGAGTCCTCGCCAAGAAAGTCAATATTGCCAAAAGCCCAAGAACAATCAGGGTGATATGGATAATAGTTGCCCACCTGAAACAGACAACATTCAGGAAGATGATCTTCACAACAGTCCCGTTCACCCCACTGAGCAACACATTGAGGATCCTCTTGATTAATATCATAGGAAGGATCGCAACCCAACGCTGCTTGCAGAGGATTAGGGATCACCCAGGAGTGACCGCACATGTAAAACATGCTGGTGCCTCCACAATCACAATACTGATCCCTAAGGCCGAACTGATGGCCAAGCTCGTGTGTGACATACCCGAGCCTATTTGTTTCGGATAAAACGACTGTTAAAATAGGGTCGCTCCAACCCCCGACATCTTGGCAATTCGGCTCAACGGGGTCTCCGGTTCCATTCCACACCACAAGGTCCGTATCGGTAATGCCGATGAGATAATCATAGTGGGTGTAACCCGTTTTTGTACTATACTCATGCGCGCATGACGCAAGCTTGGCATTGGGACTTTGCCAAGGGAAACCCCGATTATCACAATTTGGCGAAATCATATCTTGATCATAACAAGAAAAACCTGACCAATCTGAACCATACTCCCTTTCCTCGGTGAGAACCAAGGACAGCCTGTCCGGACAAACCGATAAAGGAATACGAGATAGAAAATGGTTAACGGCATTAAATGCGGCGTCTCGGTAAGTGTCATATCCTCCTTCCCAGTTATAAGGTATGACGAGAAGCTTAATATTCGATTCAATAACAGAAAAAGAAGTGACGAGAAGATTATTCCCTTCGTCAATTTCCTCAATCACATCCTCCGGGTCGATCTCCGCTTCAAACGTGTGGTCGCCGGCGGTCGCCCACCAGTCGAACATCACGGGGACGGAGCTGTGCGGCGGGATCGTTACGTCTGACTTCGTGCCTTCCAGTGCGCCGTCGATGTAGAAATGCATCATCACATTGCTGACCGCGCTGTCGCCTGTGTTCTGGACAGTCATGTTGATCAGCGTCGTGTGGCCTTCGACCAGCGGGTCCTCGATGACCGGGTCGCCGAGGAAGGAGAGGTCGACGCTGTAACCGACCGCACCCTCGGGAAAGAAGTCAGTCCCGTTGCTTGGCCCGGCAATCTCATACGTAGAGGGATAGCCGGGATTCTGCTCAAAATCGCTCCAGAAATTGCCGTGGCCGCTGAAGTTCCAGCCATTCAGCGTGGTCTCATACGCGTTCCGGTTGACGCTGTTGGTGAACACGTTGTCATAGAAAACGACATTCGACGACCCTTGCAGGTATGCACCGTAGTCTGTGTTCTGCGAGAATTTGTTTTGGTAAACGGTGATGGGGTTGCTATTGAGGATGTAGATCCCGCGGATGTTTCCGCTCGCGTTGTTCAGGCGGACGGTCACGCTGCTGGCGGTGTCCAAGAAGATGCCATTTGCGTCACTCCTTACCACATTCCTCTCGACAAGGTTGTTCGAACCGTAGGCGACATAGACTCCAGCCCCGTTATTCTCTGCGCGGTTGTCGCGAACCTGGGTTCCGACGCCGCTTTCAACGAGGATCGCGCTTTGCCTGATGTGATGGAGGTAGTTGTTGCGGAAGACGTTGCCCTGGCCGCCATTCATTCGGATGGCATTCTCGTACTCTTGTATGGTGCAGTATTTGACCGTGATGCTGGAATAGCCGCTCACCCATATGCCGAACCTTGACGTGGCTGTCGTGCCGTCTATCGTGTGCCCGCCGCAGTCAAGCGTCACGCCGTTCACTCCGATGATGATCCCGTGGTTTCCGCAGTCGGTGATATCATGGTTCAGGATGATCGAACTGGTCAGCGTGTCCCCGCAGTTGCACTGGACGGCTCCACCGCAATTCGCCGCAGATATACCCGGCAATAGCACTAGAAAAAAGAGGACAGCTATCCAGCAGTATAATCGCTCCCCCAAGCTACCTTCGGGAAGCCATATTCGCTTTAAAAACCTTTCGCCACTTCGCGAGTGCGACAGCGCCCGCCAAAGATTTATATACCGCCCGATACCAGGTAAGAGCATGTACGACGTCATCACGGTCGGCAGCTCCACCATCGACGTGTTCGCCCACACGAATGCCGACCTGATCACCATCCGCACGGAGGGCGGCTCCGAGCAGCTCATCGCCTACCCCAGCGGCACCAAGATTGTCGTGAAGGAATTGAAGTTCATGGTCGGCGGCGGCGGCACGAACACCGCGGTCGCCTTCTCCAGGCTCGGGCTCAAGACGGCCTGGCTGAGCAAGCTCGGCAAGGACGAGAACGGCGAGCGCATCATCAACGAGATGAAGAAGGAGAAGGTCGACTTCATCGGGCCGAGGGTGGATGGCCAGAGCGGCTACAGCGTCGTGCTCGACAGCGTCGCCCATGACCGCACCATCCTTACCTACAAGGGCGTGAACGACGACCTCACCCCCGCGGAAGTGCCGCTCTCCAAGATGAAGGCAAAGTGGTTCTACTTCTCCTCCATGACCGGCAAGAGCTTCGACGCGCTGGCGGCCATCGCGGCGCACGCCCACCAAAAAAATATCCCCATCGCCTTCAACCCGAGCAGCTACCTCGCGAAACAGGGCGCGGACTTCCTCAAGCCGATCCTGCAGTACACCACGCTCCTCGTCCTGAACAAGGAGGAGGCGCAGCTCATCGCAGGGAATTTCACCGGCCAGGACCTGGCGAAGAGGCTCCAGAACCTGGGGCCGAAGAATGTCGTGATCACCGACGGCGCCAACGAGACCGTCTGCCTGTACGACGGCAAGCTGTACCGCATCGTGCCGCACAAGGTGGAGGTCGTCGAGTCCACAGGAGCGGGCGACGCGTTCGCCTCTTCTTTGGTGGCAGGCCTCATCAAGAACAACGACATCGTGTTCGCCCTCAAGCTCGGCCTAGCCAACACCGAGAGCGTCCTGGCGTACGTCGGCGCGAAGAACAAGCTGCTCACCTGGGGCGAGGCATTGGCTGTCCTGCAGAAGACTCAATTCTCTGTGCAGCAGGGATAGTTTTGGCAATTTTGTATCCTACGATTTTGTTCTCCAGGTAACATCACCTTCTTAAGCGCGGGAATATGCGGCAGACCATGCAGATTGTCCACTTGAAGTGCCCGCACTGCGGCGCCAGCTTCAAGACCGTGCGAACGACCGGCGTCCTCCATGCCTTCTGCCACTTCTGCGGCGGCAAGGTTGAGTTCTAGAAATCGTGAGCTTCTCATCGGCACTGAAAGATTAATATAGGCGGACCTACTTCAAGGCATCCTATGGATCAATTCTTTTCGACCTTGGGCAAGGGGGTTGCGTCAGTCGGCAACTTCCTGGATAGCCGGCCTCGACGGCTCTTGCTGATTGGAGTCCTCAGTGTCCTCGCCGAGCAAGGGATTAGCGCTTACAACAATGACCGAGAAGTACACGCCACCTATGACCAACCCGGTCGGATCCTCCTCGCGGGAGTCTCGCCGAACGAAGTGGTCGCTTTGGAAAAGGCAGCCAGCCTGGATTCTTCCCTTGATGTGACCGGATGGCCAGACGGGGAATTAGTGGGGAATCTGTTCAAGGACGCCACCGGATTCATCGCAGGAAAGTGCGTGTTGACCTTCCCGCCTGACAGCGCGCACGCTCCCGAAGAGGTTTACCAGGAATTGCTCGCCCACGCGAACCTCCTGGGCACGTATGCTCAAGGCCCTGAATGAAAATCCCCTAAACGACGCTGCCTCTTCCCGTGCTCTTCGAGGTATCTCGGCGGCGTCACCTTGCGGAAGGAGAATCCGAGGTCGTGCAGCATGCGCAGGGCGTTCTTGCTGATCGCCGGGGCAGCGATGACGCCCCGCACCTTCTCGAGGCCGCGGCGCTTCTTGACGCGCTCGACGTAGCGGCGCAGCTGCGTCACCGCGGCGAGGTCTGCGGTGTAGCGCTTGCATTCGATGACGACGAGAACATTGTCCCTGTCAAAGCCGAAGATGTCGATGAAGCCGTAGCGGGTGTGCTCCTCGCGGGAAAGCGGCGTGAAGCCTTCCTCGATGAGGGAAGGCTGCTGGAACAGCATCTCGGCCATGTCGCGCTCTGACCCTGCGAGCTCGATCTTCCGGCCGTCGACCATCTGCTTGCTCTGGATGAAATGGAGGTGGTTGATGGTGATGGCGAGCTGCTCCTTCCTCGCCCGGTTCCTGCTCAGCAGCCGCAAACCAGAGCTGTCCTGCACCAGCGAATGCTCAGAGCCTTCCGCCATGTAGTTGACCGGCGCGCTGCCCTGCGGCTGGTGGACGAGCAGTGTGCCGTCCTGCTTGATGATGACGAGCCGGTCGCCGTCCGGCAGGAAGCTCTCAGCCCGGCCGGAGTACTGGATGCTGCAGTTCATCGAGAAGACCACTGTCTCCCTCCGCTGCAGCGCCCCGGAGATGTCAACAGCAAAGTCGTGCATCCGCCTGATGAGGCCGATGGACAATAAGAATGTTACGAAAATCCAAAGCTTTAAATATATATCAATGATAACTATTAATAGTATACATTGATGTAGATTGCCACGACGCGGAGATTTCAACAAGAGCCTGCTGCATGCCCTCGCGGGCGCAGAGCTCGGACTGACCATCGAAGAGGCAGCACAAGCGCTGCGCACGAGCCGTATCACTGCGGCAAAATACCTTCTCATCCTCGAGGCAAAGGGTTCCATCAACTGCAAGGAGGTGGGCAAGGCCAAGCTGTTCTACCTGCCCAGGCGGCCATGAGGCCGCATACCCGCCACAAGGCCAGGCGCGCAGACCAGCGGAAGCTCCTGTGGTCTTCTGCCGCGCTGGCCGCCGTCCTCCTCGTGGTGCTTTTCCTGACGCTGCATGACAAAGAGGGACGAGAGAACCTTTTCGGAAAGCGGGCCATTGCCCTCGAGGGACCGGGACCGGTCCGGTATGCAATCGAGTTCAGCGAACCTGGATCCGCCTACGCGACCATTCTCCTGTCCCAGCCGGTGAGCATGCTCCAGATCGCCACAGAACAGTCCTGGGCGACAGCATCGGTCGTCTCCAAGAACGCTGCACTGCTTTCGCCTTGCATCAGCTATCCCTGCGTGCTCCCGCTCACCGTCACCGCGAAAGAGAAGGGCAAAGTCACCCTGGTCATAACGTATCAGCTCCAGCAGAATACCAACGGACAATCCGCTCCGCCTCCGACAGAGGAGATTGCCAAGGATAAGGTATTCTCAGACAGCAAGGAGCGGTCGAACAAAGCGCTGATCAGAGGCATCACCAGCGACTATAGCAAGGCGAAGTTCGTCAAGCCTGACAAGGATTATCTGGTTACCGATATCCTTGCGGTGTCCGGCGACATCTCCTTCCGCTCTGCGGATATCACGCTCAAGAAAAGCAAGGCGGCCACGGTGATCTATCGATGCATCGACTTTTCCTACGACCTGGAGACCTGCCCGCTCTGGGAAAGGACAGACATCCCCTTTTCCCAAACAAAGGACGTCGTAACGTTCACGGTCAGCTCCTTCAGCGCCTATGCCGCGGGCATCGTCGACAATAGGCAGGAAGACCAGCCTCCTCCCTGGGAACAGGTCGTAGAACAGCCGATCTATCGGGAAGGAGATGCCTCATTGACCGCCAGCCCGGTCAACCTTGAAACGCATTTCTCCGGAGGCATGCACAACGGCACCTCTCTCGGTGAGAGCGGCCTCGAACTCGAGACCGGCGTTGACGAAGGGCAGTGGGAATCGCCGGTCTTTTATGTGCCAGAAGAAAACCTCCACGGCTTCTGGAACAACCTGGAGGGGGACGCGAACTGGGACGACTTCGGCCTCAACCTTGTCGAGGGGGGCGGCTTCGAGCCGGGAGACTTCATCGAGGGACCGCAAGAGATGTGGTGGCTCGGCGGGCTTTCCGAGACTTCTGAGCGCCAGGCGTACTGGAACTGCAGCCACAGCCATTCGGGAAGCTGCTCATTTACGGTGAATACATCCTATAACAATCGGGGTGGGGCGTTCCGCTCCCGGGTCGTGTTCGACGCCGACAACACCTGGAACGTGGTCGAGCAGGCCAACACCTTCCCGGTCTACAACGATGACATCATCCATGTGGTCGCCTGGATCCACACCGACATCCCCCAAGGGAAATCCAAGCCCTCGCTCGAGACCATCCGCAGCCTCAACAACATCACCTTCGGCCGCACCAACAAGAACAACCGGATGGCGCATCTCGATTTCGCCGGGAAGACCAACGGCTACATCAGGTACCAGGCCGAGTACGTCATGGACGGCATCATCCCGGATGACGGGTATACTTACTTTGCCTATCCCCAGTTCGAGTTTGACTACCTGCAAAGCTATGTGCCGGCAAGGTTGTTTTGGATAGACAACCTGCGCGTGTTCAGGGACTCGCGCATCATCGTGCAGGCGCGGACGAGCGATGATCCGGATTGCGATCCCGCCACGTTCTCTCCATGGTACAGGAGGCCGGGGAGGCTCCTCTATGACAACCAGGTGCAGGTCCCGGGCATCATCTCCCGCTGCGTGCAATTCAGGATCACCTTGAAACGGATCGACTCCGGGCCTGCCGCCGGACAGTCTCCCGAGCTCCGCAGGCTGAACTTCACCTTTTCCAAGGCATACGACTTCACCAGGCCTGAGCCGGACATCAAGCTTTCTTCCTTCACCATGGACGATCCTCCTGCCCTGGATGTCATCCTCCTCAACGATACCGACGGCGAGCTCTACGATTCAACTACAGGGGAGCACGTGCGCCTCTTCGGCCTGCAGGTCGGCGACAATGTCCCTGAATCCGGCCTCTATAGCAGCCCTGAAGATTTCGCCTCATCCATCTGCAGCTATGCCGAGAAATACGGCTATAATATCATCAAGTTCAGGTCACAGGGAGACTCGGAACCGGAGATCATCTCCTCCCTGGCCTGGTACGGCCCATTCATCCAAGAATGCAAAAACAAGGGCGTCCGCTTCTTTTTCCGGTTCACGCCGCTCAACTACCTTGACGCCCAGTTCCCTGGAACAGGCCTCTGCAACAACCAGCTCTTCTGCGGGCCGGTCGAGTTCACCTCGGACGAGGTCCTCGCAAAGTACAAAGAATACGTGGATTTTATCCTCGACCATCAAACCAACGGCGTCCGGATGGGTGACGATCCCGCGTTTGTCTTCTCAGAGCTCATGAACGAGGTAACACTGCTGACCGGATGGCGGCATGACAAGCTTGACGGCATCAACAACGACATTTCAACAGATACCATGCCGTACATCAGGGATATCAGCCCCTACTACAACAGCTCGCTCATCAGGCTCTGGAACCAGTGGCTCTGGGCTAACTATCCGACCTACCCGGAGCTCTGCGAGGCATTCGGCGGGTGCACAGAAGGGATGCTGGTGCCCTTTGTGGCCAAGGATGGCGCTTGCGACCAACAAACCTATGAGTCGCGTGACCTTGACCAGTGCAAGATCATCATCCTACCCTATTCCAACTACAGCTACAACTCCTCATTCGCCGACCGCAACGATGTCCTCCTCGAATTCCTATTACAGAGAGAGGAATATTTCTATCTTGAGATGAAGGAACACATCCAGTCACAAAGCCATATGCTTGTCGCCGGCGGCAAGCCGCGTTGGGGCCTTGATCCAATCACTGATGCCCCGGATGAGATTACGGACCTTGCCGACCGCCACCCTTATGGATCCACATCCGAAGGCCATTGGCCGGAGGACAATTACCATATCACCGTCGACAACCAGCCGATCATGAGGCGCCTGGACAATAGCTTCATCCAGTACCGCCCCCATGAAGGAAATGCCATGATAGCAGGCGAGACGGCCTACACGCCTTTCTCCCCGCATGCGGTAGAATACCTGCTCATGCCTCTCCTCCTCGCCAGCCAGGGATGGGATGGCACGGCACAATTCATCTATGAGGTCGAGGATCCTGACCCTGACCGGGCCATGAACTTGTTCACGTTACCCTACCAATCCCCAATCGTTGCGCTGCAGCCCGCCGCGAGCAGGCTGTTCCGGCGCGATGTGCGGACAGCGCCTTCCAAGGAAATAAACCTGACCAGAGCATCGGCAAGGGACTTCAGCCTTGAACCCCCCTTTTACCTGGGTTATAGAGACCCCGCAAATCTCTTCATCTACAATGTCATCTGGGGAAGCCTGAACGCGACATCCGACAGGCTGCCGAGCGTTCCCACCTATCTTTCGCCACCTTACCGGGCGGCGACAGGGAATTTTGAGTTCGATGTGGAGAATCGCATCGTGCGGATCATGACCAACGGCACGGAAGGGGCGTTCGGGGACCTGGACGGCAAGACCTTTGCATTCGACTTCCTTCAGTTTTCGCTCAATCAGGTGCAGGGAACGCCGAGCATGGCCGTCCTCCTGACCAGCCTCGATGACGCGCCGCTGGCGAGCTCGCAACGCATGCTGCTCACGCTGGTCGCCAACGCCGACAATTCGTTCCATATCTGGGACACCTACCATCATAGCGGGCGCTGCGACGGAAACATCACTCCTTATGCTTGTTCGTATTATAAGGTCCAGGCATGGGGAGGCACTCCGGTCTGGATGGCCGGCATAGACGCTGAAATCAGCCTGGAAAGCCCAAATCCGGTCAGGGTTTATCCTCTCGACCTCAATGGCACAAGGCATGAGGAGACAGCATTCACCGTATCACCGGTTGGCGGAGTCGTAACCTTCAGTGTAACGGCGGATCACCAGACGCCATGGTTTGAAATCACGGTCCAGGGAGATTGCGAGGACGAGTGCTCTCCTGAGGGAGCCACCACCTGCATGGACAATGCAACGACTGCCGCCTGCGGATATTACGATGGGGACGCCTGCCTGGAATGGGGTGATACGCAGGGATGTGGAATAACTCTCTGCAATCAAAGCCTGCACGAATCCGGCAGCTGCCAGAACAGCTGCGTGGCCGGAAGCTGCGTTGCCTGCGATCCTGAAGCGCTTGACCTCTGCTCTTGCGAGCAAGGATGGGCTCTCTGCGCAGGGGATGTTTCCCACGACTGCAGCTGCGTCCTCCTCGACCAAAGTCCCCTGAACCTCGAGGACTACTTCCCGCTGCCGGAAGGGCATCATGACACTGCTTTCTCCAACGGGAAGCTCCAACTCGTCCCCGGCTCATTCAACGGCTCCTGGATTTCGCCGGTGTTCATGATCGAGGACCCTGATCTCCGCGGATTATGGAACTGGATGGAAGGCAAGGCGAACTGGGACGATTTCGGCCTGAACCTAGTTACGGAATACCCTGATTTTGATGGGGCCACAGAGGAGCAAATTGAGCAAGCCTGGGGCACCTGGTCAGCGGTGGATGGAAGCCTGGACTGCGTCAATGGCTATTCCGGCTGCTCCTACAAGCTCGAGTTTCCTCAGCCAGGCGCCTACTGGCCGGACTACGGCCTATTCCAGGCAAAGGTCAACGGCTCAGGCGGCCCGCTTTCCCAGCAGCACAATATCTTCCCGGTGCAAACAGGAGACTATATCCATTTCACGGCCAGGATAAAAACAGACATGGAGCATGGAGTTGCCCATCCGAAGCTCTATTTCTTGCGCAGGCAGCCTGGACAAGACGCCTATTTTGTTAGATACGAGCTGGCCAAGAATTTAGTCCTCTTCAGTTTCACAGGAATGTCGGACGGCTACCAGCGCCTGCAAGGCGAGTTCTTCATCAACATCACGCCGGACGGCTACGAATACTTCGGCTTCCCCCATATTTCCTTCGATAAGGTCAGCTCCATCGCTCCGAAGAGCAGCTTCCGCATAGATGACATCCTAGTCTTCAAGGATTCGCTAATCAGAGTCGCAGCAAGGACTTCAGATGATTGCGCAGCCTTAGCCGCAAACAACTCCGAGAAAGGATGGATCGAAGACCGCCTGCTCTACGACAATAAAATCAAGGTGCCGGCCATCGTGTCGCGCTGCATCCAGTTCAGGATCAAGCTGAAGGAGAATGGGACGGCAAGGCCGGAGCTTGAAAAGCTCAACGCCACCTACTCAAAAGCCTATGATTTCACCATGGACGGCTATCTCGCGACTCCGGCAGAGTTCAACTGGGCGACCACGCCGGTGAACCAGACCGGGAGAGTCAGGGAAGAGGACGGCAGACTCCTCTTCTCGAACGACCAGGAAGCGGTGTTCTTCGGCTTCACCTCGCCGCCATACGCCCAAGGCGATTATGTCGGAGGCGATCCGGGAGGGCCTTATGGTGGCCATGATTACGAGGGCTGGGGCGACTTGATCTGCGATTACGCCGCGAAGTTCGGCTTCAACATGGTCCGATGGGGAGTCACTGGCGACGTCGACCACCAACAGAGGATCATCAGCTATTTCCAGCCGGTCTTCGAGCGCTGCCGGGAAAAAGGGGTTTATGTCTTTATGACCACCTACGGCCAAGGGACCGCGGTCACTGAGTATGGGCAGGACCGCGGCTTCGATCCCTGGGAGGGGGAGCATAGCGGATCGATGGCCATCTTCTCTGACGACGTAGTCCGGGGGTATATCATGAACGCCTCGGCATGGTATTTCAACCTGAGCAGCAACGGCCAGCCGCTCGGCCAGGACCCATTGATGGCGCTGTCCACGATGATGAACGAGGAGAGCCTGCTCAGCAACTTCCGGCATGACAAGCTCGACGGAGTGGTGAACGACCCGGACACGCTGGAGGGGACGACGGTCGAGGACCTCCATCCCTACTTTGTGGACAAGCTCAAGGCGCTCTTCAACCAGCGCGTCAGGGATCGCTATCCCCAATACACCGACCTCGTCCGCGCCTGGCAAGTCCCTGGAGAGAGCAACCCCTTCCTCGGAAACGAGTACGCTCCTTGCCAGTCCTATCCCGCTGCTGCGTGCAACCTCTCCATCATCCAGTTCAACCAGTACCAGGACAACCATCGCTATGAGGGCCGCATCAACAGCACCATGCGTATCCTGCTTGACCGCGAGATCGAGGTCTACGGCTGGATGAAAAACGCGGTGCAGAACCAGAGCACCTTGATCCTGTCGCCCGGGAAGCCGTTCTGGGGCCTTGACCCCACCGTGTTCGCCAGCAGCGAGGTCATGGACCTCATCGACCTGCATCTTTACGCGTCCCATCCTTTTACTGAAAACGGAAAGACGATCATGGCAATCAATCCCAACCCTCAGATACCGACCTTCTTCTCGACCATCGTCGGGCCTCGGACAAAGAGCTTCCAAGGCCAAGCAACGCTGATCGGAGAGACCAGCTACACCTCGTTCTCTGACGACATCGCCGAGGACGCGCTCGTGCCGGTGCTCGGCAGGAACAACGGCTGGGACGCGATGGTGCTCTTCACTTTCTATTATAGCAACGTGTCCCAGGGGATACGGGACTGGGGCATCGCCTACAACTCGCCGGAAGCCGTCCTCTTGCCGACCATGAGCAGGCTGTTCCGACGCGACATCCCGGTGGCAGAGACGAAAACCGTCTCATTGAAACGGAACAGTTCGTTGGACTATCACCGGATGCCTCCCTTCTTCGCCGGCTGGGCGGACCCCGCAAACGCCCTTATCTCCCAGGTCGTCTGGGGGAGCATGAACGCGACGCAAGACGATGTTTCTTCCCTCGCCCAGGACCTCGAAGAGCCCTACGAGGCTGGGACCGGCGCCTATACCTATTACGCGCGGGACAGGAAGGTGCTCATCCACACGGCCGGGACCGAGGGCGCGGTCGGCGATTACGACGGCGCCTCCGAGAATCGCCTTCCCCACCTGTCATTCACCCTCAACCAGCACCAGGGCGTCAGCTCCTACGGCATCCTCCTCACCAGCCTCGACGACCTTCCCTTGGACAGCTCCTCCAAGATGCTGCTGACGGTCATCGGGAACGCCGACAACTCGCACCATCTATGGGACGCCTACCATCGCACCGCGAGGACCTATGGCACATGCCCCTACACGAATGCCAGCGAGCCTGCAATCTGCAGGAGATGGGGATGGGCGCCGGTCTGGATGGCAGCGATAGACGCCCAGGTGTCCATCTCGAGGGACACGGGATTCACCATATATCCTCTCGACTCTGACGGACGCAAGACGGGCGAGCGGTTCGACGTGGCGCCGACCGGAGGCGAGATATCCTTCTCTGTCGGAAGCCCCTATGAGACACCCTGGTACCTCATCGAGCGGAACGCTTCCTACGAAGCGTGCATCATCGGGCAGCAGATCCTCGAGCCTTGCCTCTGCGAGGGCGAAGTGCATGGCGACGGCTTCTGTTGCGAGGAGGGATGGCAAGAGGAGCCCTGCGGGTCCTGTAGGCTCCTGAACGCATCATGGGACCGAGGACAGGCGATGGAGGGAGACGCCGTCAATCTCGTCGTGGAGACTGGGCATTGCATCGGCCAACTCATCAACCTCTCGGTGTATGAGCACGATTTCCCGAATTTCAAGGAACCTGCGCTGCATTCGCCTGGCCTTGTCATGGTAGAGCAGGATAGGGTCACCGCGACCTGGATCGCGGAATACGTCCCCGATATCGCCGATCCACCTGAATGGCGCTTCGACGCCACGTTCGATGGCCAGCGAACCATCTCTGGAGACCTCCTCGTCTGGCCGCTGCCCGAGCTGCCTATCGTCACTTTGGTCAGCCCGCCGGACGACGCGGTCCTCGAGAGCCCCTTAACCTTCAGCTGCAGCGCAGCCAGCACGGTGGAGATCAGGAACATCTCCCTTTTCACCAATATCAGCGGTTCCTGGCAGGAGCTCCTGACTGCCCCGGGAGGAGAACTGAACACCGTCGTGGATGTGCAATCCGGCTTCTACCGCTGGAACTGCTATGCCATGGACCAGTACGGCCAGCGCGGCATCGGTCCCGAGACTTGGGAGTTCGGTGTCCTGCCGCCGCAGCATTTCGCGCTGGAGAACATCAGCTTCTTCTCTCCGATCTATGACCGCGTCGGTGTTTCTTGGGAGACGAGCCAGCCAGCGAACGCGACCTTGCGCTACGGCATCGCCGGCCTCGACCACCAATGGACCAACGCGAGCTTCAGCAGGCTCCATCGCTATGTCATCGAAGGGCTTTCGCCGAACACCACCTACCAGCTCTCCATCAGCGCGACCACGCCCTGGGGCGTAACCAACCAAAGCCTTTCGGGCTTCACCACGCATGACCGCTTCGTGGCCTTTGATGAGGGACAGTCGCTGCAGCGCAGCCTTGTCAAAGTTGATGGCGACGATGTCATGATCCAGATGCCTGTCCTCAGGATTGGCTCAGGCAGCGCGGCGGTCAACGTCAGCAAGCCTTCCTGGCTCCTGGCGCATGACTTCCTCATCAATGAGGAGGGCACGTCCATCGTGCCAAGCGAGCAGGGCGATTTCCTGCTCTGGACCATCAACCTCAGCAAGACATCGAACCTGAGCTTCCTCGTGCCTGCGCCCCGCTCATTGACCAGGCAAGCCTTCAACGAGACCATGTTCGAGGCGAACATCAGCGTCCTTGCGGGGAACCATTTCTCCGAGGTTGTGGCCGAGATGCTGCTGAACGCCAGCAACCTGACCGCATGGACGCTCTGGTGGTCCAACCAATCTTCGTGGCAGGACATGACCCTCGCCTACAACCTCAAGGTCAAGAACGGCTCGGCCAATTTCTCCGGGTTCTCGACATCAGACCAGAACTTCACGCTCCACGGGAATCACTCATGCAATCCTGCCTGGGACTGCACACCCTGGTCTCAAGGCAGCTGCGGGGACCGCACCTGCACTGACATCCATCACTGCGACCTTTACGGCTTGCAGCATGCTGAGCACCAAGACTGCGGTGGCGGAGGAGGCGGAGGAGGCGGAGGCGGAGGAGGCGGTGGAGGAGGAGGCGGCTTCCAGGGTGACGGAGACAATGACACCAACGCCTCGGACTCGGAAAACGGCACGTCGCCCATGGAGCAGCAAGAACCCTCGACTCCCGAAGTCCCAGAATTTGGGACTTATTCCTCGACCCTGACATTCCCCTCGATCATCGAGCGGGTCACCATCTCCTATGAGGCGACGGACGAGCAGGATTTCGCCATGGACGTCCAAGAGATCGTCCCGACAATCCCGCCGCCGGAAGGCATCATCTACAAGTTCTTCAACCTGAGCCACAACAGCAGCGAACCCCTTGAGGCGATGATCGATTTCGCGGTGGAGAAGCGCTGGATCCTTGACCATAACATCAACCGCAGAACCATCACCCTGCAACATTTCCATGACGGCGCGTGGGAGAAGCTTGCCACCTGGTCGGCCAACGAGGACTATACTCCCATGACCGGCGCGGCCATCGGCACACGCTGCGGATTGTTCAACGTCAACTGCCTCTTCGCCGGATTCCACAACCAGGCCGGGATGAGCGCCCGCTATCCGCCCACAGACTATTCCTACTTCAGCGCGGAGGCGCCGAGCTTCTCGCTGTTCGTGATCACAGGACAAGCCTCGGCCGTGTTGGAGACGCCCTTCGCTGAGGGGAATGTGCTGAAGCCCCTGCTCGGCATCCTGGCGGCGATGCTCGTGATCAGCGTGGTCTTGGCCGCGATGCTCCGGAAGAAACCTGCGGGACTCTACCCGTACATCGAAGAAGGAATCCGGACTGGCTACCGCACCAGCGACCTGCGCAACAGGCTCGTCCGCGCGGGATGGAATCCTGCTGTCGTGGACAAGCACCTGCGCAGGGATTTCCCTGACGATGAAGCATCCCTCGACGCGATCCGCAGCCGCATCGAAGCCTTGCTCAGGTCAGGGAACTCCAAGGAGACGATCCGGCAGGCCATGCGCAGCGTCAATCCTGCCATCCTCGAGCGGGAGCTGCAACCCTATCTCAAAGGAGGGGACAGCATCGCGATGCTGCGGCGCTACATCGCCTTCGCGCGCTCCCGCGGCAAATCGAGTGACGCCATCCGGAAGGAACTTCTCGACGCTGGCTGGCCAGCCGACCTTATCAGGCCTTACCTGCCGGAAGCATAGCCCGCTTTTCCTCTCAGAGGCACGAAGACAAAATGACCGAGACCCTTGTTGACATAGGTCGTGCCTCGCCGCTCGACAAGGATCATCTCCTGCGCGCCCATGCGCGTCGCGACCGGGGCGATGAGCTTCCCATTATCCCTAAGCTGGGTCAGCAGCCGGAGCGGCAGCTCTGGGCACGCCGCGGTGACTATGATGCGGTCGTAGGGGGAATGCTCCTCGAGGCCGATGCTGCCGTCATGCGTGAGCACATGGACGTTCTGCATCCCTGACCGCCTGATGTTCGCCCTCGCGGACTGCGCGAGCGACGGGATGATCTCCGTGCTCCACACCTCGCCTCCTTCCCCGACAAGGTTTCCCAGGAGGGCCGCGTTCCATCCAGACCCGGCGCCGACCTCGAGGACCTTGTCGCCTGGCCGCGGATCCAGGGCTTCGAGCATGATGAACACGGTGGTAGGCTGCGAGATGGTCTGGCCATGGCCGATGTCGAGGGGAGCGTCGACCCAGGCATGGCAACTGTCTTCCGGCAGGACAAACCGGTCGCGCCTCACCTGCTCGAACGCGGCGACGAGGCGCGCAGGGAACCGGGCGGCCAGCTGCCGGAGGAGGAGCGGATAGTCCATGGCAGAGAGATCTGGATGCCCGGGCCTATATATCTTTCTCCTTCCTGCGGATGCCACACCTTTTGTTACTATTAAGTAAATAATAACCGAAAGCTTTAAATAGGAGGAATGCACTACTAAGCGATGTTGAAAAGGGGGAGACCTATAGGGGGGATTCGACCATGATCGTACAAAAGGATTTTATCAACCGCATAAAGCAATTCGGGCTCAACAGCTACGAGGCCAAGATCTGGACAGCCTTGCTCTCCAGAGGCATCTCCACCGCCGGCGAGCTCTCCGACATCTCCAACGTCCCCCGAAGCAGGAGCTACGACGTTCTCGAAAGCCTTGAGAAGAAAGGTTTCATCATCATGAAGCTCGGCAAGCCCATCAAGTACATCGCGGTCGAGCCCGCTGAAGTGCTGGAGCGCGTCAAGAAGCGCATCCAGGTGGACGCTGAGCAGATCTCCTTGGGGATGGACAAGCTCAAGGACAGCGAAGTCCTCAAGGAGCTCACCCTGCTCCATAACCAGGGCATCGACCTGGTCGAGCCTACCGACCTCTCCGGAAGCGTCAAGGGTAGGACCAACATCATGAACCAGCTCGAGAGCATGGTCAAGACCGCGGAGAAAAGCATCGTCCTCATGACGACCGAGGAAGGCCTTGTCCGCAAGGCGAAGCACCTCAAGAGCCATCTCGCGAAGGCGAAGGCGCGCGGCGTGAAGATACGCATCGCTGTCCCGATAACCAAGAAGAGCGAGGACGCAGCCAAGCAGCTTTCCGAGATAGCCGAGATCAAGCATATCGACGCCGTGAAGGCGCGCATGATGATCGTCGACGACAAGCAGTTCACGTTCATGATCAACGACGAGAGCGCGGACCCGAGCTTCGACGCCGGCATCTGGGTGAACACGCCGTTCTTCACCAGCGCGCTCAAGGGCATGTTCGAGACCGTCTGGAAGCAGGAGAAGGCTATCGTCTTCAAATAAGCGCACGGAACCGTCAGGTTTTTTAAGCTGCGCACCATTAAGATATGAACATGACTAGAGAAATCTATACCCGGTACCGTGACCTTATCCGCGAGCTAGGCATCCAGAACCTTCGCGTTATTTCAGGGACTCTCGAGGAAGTGGCTGATACCAATCATGCCGCGAGAGAAAGCCTTCCCCCGAAAATTCCGCATTATGACTTCTTAGACGGTGAGACTCGCTTCAGGGTGTTCTTCGACTTGCAGGGCGCCGGCGACATCGCGACGCTCGTCCGCAGCCTTGCCCAAAGGCCTGTCGAAGCCATCATCGCCCGACGGAGCGAAACGGAGATCATCATCGGCCTCGATGACGGAAAAAACGCCTATGTCTGCGACGAGTTCCTTCAGGCGGTAAGTCTTTTGTCTCCACCGAAAATCCCCTCCGCCACCGCTCAATCCCGGGGATACTTCTTCGATGCAACCCTCCTGGAGAGATGAGCCAAAAGACAGAAAAAGGGACGTTTCTTCCCCGCGGCCATGGAACCGCTCGGGCCGAGAAGCGCGGAGATCATCAGACGGATTGAGCAGCGTTCTGCACACAATTATCACCCGTACCCTTTCGTTGTAGAGCGCGCGGAGGGCGCCTGGCTCTATGACCCGGACGGCAACCGGGCGCTCGATTTCCTCTCCGCGTACAGCGCCATCCTCAGCCATCGGCACCCCAAGGTGGTTGCGGCGGTCAAAAGGGAGCTGGAATCTGGCTCAGACCTTGTCTCCCGGGCCGTGTATTCCTCCAGGTACGCCGATTTCGTCGATGCAATCTGCCAGTTCACCGGCTACGACCAGGTCATGCCCAAGAGCGACGGCGGCTCGGTGACGGACTCGGCCTTGAGCGGCCTGTTCATGCATGGCCACGAGCGCGGCATCGCCCATCCCGAGATCATCCTTACCAAGGAATATTTCCATGGCCGCGGCTTCCTGTTCCAGAGCAACGCCCTCTTCGACGATGAGCAGAGCCACCGCAAAAGGCCGCGGAGCCCGGGCATCATCGTCGCGGACCACAATCCGGCCGCTGTCGAGGCGGCCATCACACCCCATACGGTGGGAATATTCATGGAGACGCACAAAGGGGAGGGCGGGCCGCTCTTCACAGACGAGAAGACGTTCCTCGGCATCAGGAACGTCGCCAGGAAGCATGGCCTGCTCTTCGGCTGCGACGAGATCCAGACCGGCCTCGGCAGGTGCGGCTATCCGCTCGCCTGGCAGGAGTTCGGCATGAGCGCGCGCCCTGATTTCGTGACGCTCGGCAAGGCCCTCGGCGGTGGCATCATCCCGGTGTCGGCCATCGCCGGCACCGAGGAGTTCATGCGAATCTTCACGCCAGGGAGCGACGGCAGCACCTTCGGCGGCTATCCGATTGCGTGTGCTGCCGCGGTTGCATCGCTCGCGGCCATTGAAGAGGAGAATATCCCGGCAAAATCGCGGTGGCTCGGCGGCTATGTGGCCAAAAAGCTTCGAATGCATGGCTTCAGCGTCGACCATCGGGGGCTCCTCGTGCGCCTCGAGATCCCGGGCAGTGTGAGCGCCCGGCAACAGTGCGAAGAGATGCTTCTCGGCCAAGACCGTGATCCACGCGTCTTCATGAAGCATGGTCATCACGACGCGAAGCGGGGCGTCGCCTTCGCGAGGATCGCGCCACCGCCGGGCGCAATCACTGAAGAGCTGATTGACCTTGCGGTCGATAGGACGATCGCGCCGGTGCTCGACGGCCGGCACGCCTGAGGAGAAGCCTTTCTTTCAGACCGTTCCGGCTCTGTCCGTGAACTTGTAGAGGATGATGCCTCCGGCGAAATACTCCACTTTCTCCACACGCTTCCGCTCCAGGAAATAGTCCTGGAGGGTCTTGCCTGAGGAATACAGTTCCGGCCGCACGGAGACCAGCCAGACGGTGCCGCCTGTCCAATCCCCAAACAGGTTGCCTTCCCCCATCGGCGTGACCGGCGTTGTGCCATCGCAGCAGGGATGGAATCCGTCAATGGATATGATGCCGTGCTTTCGGAAATTGCATCCAAAGAGATCCTCTTCCTGAAAGCACTCCCGGTAATAATAGGCGAGGGGGTGTTGATGATAGAAGGGATCGATGAAGATACGCCCGCCAGGCTGCGTCTGCTGACGGAGATAGCGCGAGACAGAGCGCCAATCATCCTTTTCAAGGGAAGCGCCCTGTTGGAGAACAAGGAAAAGGGAGATCAGCGAGACCGTCGCAATAACGGCTCCACGGACCATCCTTTTCTGAATGACCTTCATGATGAGGAAACTGAAGAAGGTCAGCACGGCAGGAAGCGTAAAAAGAAGGTAACGGAAGTTGTAGACGGGAGTAAAGAAAAGCGAAAAGATGAACACTCCAAGCACCGGTAACAGAACCCCTATCGACAGGAAAAAAAACCCTACCGCCTGCTGCTTGCTGACCTCCCGGCTCTTCGCTCTCTTGATGAAAAGGACGAGAAGAAGGAAAAAAAGAACCGTGAGCCAAACCGTTCCAAGAAACGTGGAAAAAGTCTCGTAGATGGTGCTGAGATGCGGTCTTTGTATCCATACCAGGCTCAGCGACTGCCGCAATTGCCTGATGAGGGCAGGAAGCCAGGGCACAAACAAGAGAAGGATGACACCCTGTATGAAAAGCCACCGCGTGATAGTGGATCGGCCCCTATGCCGGACGACGAGGAAAAAAAAGGAATGTACCATCAAGAGAAGGACGGAAAAATAATGGGTGTACAGGGCGAGGGCTGTTCCGAGGATATAAAGGATGCTTCGCCCGACCGCCATGCGATCAAGGAACCGAAGGAAGAGAAAGGTGGAGAGGAGGGTAGTCAAGGTGAAGAGCGCATACATCCTCGCCTCCTGGGAATAATAGACAAGGACAGGAGATACCGCGAGCAGGAGAGCCGAGAGCAGGGCGACCTGTTGGCCGAAAAGCTTCCTCGCAACGAGGAATCCTAACAGCACCGTCGCAGTCCCGAAGAGCACGGAAAGTGAACGCACCGCCGCCTCCGAGATGCCGAAGAGGCGGATCCAGATGTGCAGGAGCGCCATATAAAGCGGCGGATGGATGTCCCTTTCGAGGTATTCCAATCCCTTCGACCAGGTCTCCTGGGACTGCCGGATGCTGACCGCCTCGTCCAGCCAGATTGACTCAGAACCGAGCGACCAGACCCTCAAGAAGAGGCCGATGCCAAGCACGAGGACAAGGATGAGCGCGACCTGCTTGTTGTCCATACCGTCGAAATGCTATCAGCACGGATTAATAAACATATGGGCAGAAAAAGGCCTACTTCAGCCTGACCTGCGACTTCTGCATGCGCTGCATCATCTTCTCCATGTTCTTCATGCTGCCGCCCTTGAGCATCTTGACCATCTTCTTGCTCTGGCGGTACTGCTTGATCATGTCCCGGATCTCGGCGACAGAGACTCCGGAGCCTCGCGCGATGCGGTCGATCCTCGTCGTGGAGAGAAGGTCGGGATCCTCGAGCTCGGCCTGAGTCATGGAATCCATGGCGTGCCGCCACTTCTTGAGCTTGTGCTCCTGCACGGAAAGCATCTCCTTCGGGATCTTCAGGCTGCCGAAGCCCGGGATCATCTCCGCGACCTTGGAGAGAGGACCCATCTTGCGCATGGCCTCCATCTGCTCGTATAGGTCGAGCAGGTTGAAGTCGCCCTTGAGGAAGCGCTTGCCCAGGTCGTCCGCCTGCTCCTCGGTCATCGCTTCCTTGGCCTTCTCCAACAAAGCTTCGATGTCGCCCATGCCCAACAGGCGAGAGACAAAATTAGCAGGCCGGAACTCCTCGAGGTCGTCGGTCCTTTCGCCGACACCGATAAAGCGGACAGGCGCGCCGGTGATCGAGCATGCCGCAAGGGCGCCGCCGCCCTTCGCCGTGCCGTCCAGCTTGGTGATGACAACGCCGGTGACCCCACAGCTCGCGTGGAAGGCCTTGGCCTGTGATTCCGCGGCCTGGCCGACATCCGCGCCGATGACCAGCAGCACTTCCTGCGGCTTCACCGCCTTCGAAAGCTGGTTCAACTCCTCGATGAGGTCCTCGGAGAGGGCATCCCTCCCCGCCGTGTCGACGAGCACGATGTCGAAGCGCTGGAGCTCTTTCTTGTGCGCTTCCCAGACGTCAAGCGCCTTCTTTTTCGACTCAGTGAAGACCGGGATCTCGATCTGCTTGCCGAGCTGCTCGAGCTGCTTCATGGCCGCCGGCCTGTGCACGTCGAGGCCGAGCATCGCCACCTTGTTGCCGCGCTTCGCAAAGTAGTGGGCGAGCTTGCCGGCGGTGGTTGTCTTGCCATTGCCAAAGAGGCCAACGAGCATGATGAAGAACGGCTTGCCGGTGATCTCCAGCTTCTTGCCTTCCCCACCGAGGAAATTGACAAGCTCCTCATAGACGATGTGGATGAGCTGCTCCTTCTTGGTGAGGCCCTTCGCCTCCTCCTTGAGGGCGCGCTCCTTGATGCGCTTGCTCAGCTCGAAGACGAGCCTGACGTTCACGTCGCCCTGCAGCAGCGCCTTCTGGATCTCCTTGACGAGCTCGTTGATGAGCTTCTCGTCAACGAAAAGGGCGTTCGCTATCTTCTGCAGCGTGCCCCTGAGCGACTCGCCGAGCTTGTCCAAAACCATGCCCTTCAGAAGAAGACAGGCGTATTTAAATCTTTAGCTGCTCCTCGTCTGGGGGTGCTGGCCGAAATAGCCGATGACCACTTGCCTGCTTTCCGGATCAAAGAAGAATCCCATGCGGAACGTCTCTTCCGGACGGCGAGAGGTGCCATGCCCGATATGCTCGTGCAGCACCTGCTGCCGCCCTCCCCACGGGACATGGTAATCCCCATGATAACAGTGGATGTCAGCCTCTGCCTGGAAAGGGACGTAATCCAGCCCTGGAAGCTGGCGGATCGACTCCCCGAGATCGACCGACATCTCGCCGCGCTTGCTCGGCACATAGAAGTGCGCCAGCCAGACGAGCGCATCAAAGACCATCTTCGGATTCTGGAACACCGACTGCGCCATGGCGCGGCGGACGCGGGGCGCGAGGACCACGCCTCTCTCGGCATACTGCTCAGTGAAGTACGCGGCAACATCATCGACTGTCGCGAATTCTGGGATGGCGCACGGCACAGGAGACGGCCCCTGCTTCCTGTCGAGCGCGGCCTGGAGCGCCTCTGCCTTCAGCCTGGCTGTCATCAATTCATCCCCTTGGGCAGCGAGCAGCGCATTAAGCTCTCCCACTTCACCTTTCAGATTATCGTTTTCCAGCGCATAGGCTGTGGCGAGCCCCTCATAATCCTTATCAGCCCTCAACTGGCCGAGGCGTTGCGATGCGGATGCGCGGCGGACGCGGTCGAAGGAGATGTCCGACTGCCTGCCGATGGAGAATTGCGCGATGGTGGTAAGAAGGTAATCAGCGAAAGTCGACGGCATGATGTCCTCCCTTTTCCATAATGGATGGAACACCTTCTCAGACAGGTCTCCGATCGGCCAATACAGGCGGACTGCGCCGTCATAGCAAGTCAAGTTCGGGCCGAGGCGCTGGGTGATCTGGAAGGAAGGCCATCGGTTCTCGGCCACGAAAACGTGGGCGATGCCGGCGAGCTTGTAGGCGATGCGATCAGCGTCGACGATTGGCTTGTCCGTGAAACCCTCGGCAGACACCATGACGATGGGCAGCTTGCGGCGCCTGTCGCAGACCATGTCGATGAATTCCTTTGTCCCCTGGTCCCGGACGACCCTTGCCCGGGTCATCAGCTCGTAATCGTACTGGGCGCCAAGCCTGTCGATGAGCTTGGGGACGAGCATCGGGCGGGTGATGTCAATCCTCACCGGGAGCATCATGCCGCTCTTCCATCCTGTTGCGAGCTCGATGTCCACCAGCTGCTGATCGCCGTCATGGACCGCTGCGAGGGTCGTCTGCCAGCGGAAATCCCTTCGCTGCCCGTCGCCATGCTCCAGCCGCATGCCGAAATAGCGCGCCCCCCCATCCTCTGCTCGCAGGGTGCGGAGCGCAAGGTCACCTTCATTCAATTCCATCCCCTGAGGGAAGTTCTCAAGCGATACCCTGGAGAAGGCCCTGCCCACCCACTCGGATGCGACCTCGACGAGCTGGTCAAGGTCCGCGGCCTTTCCACTTTGCCCCAGCCGGAACGAGGTCTTGTAGATCGTCCTCATGCCCTAGTGGCGGAACAGGGAGTTATATAAATTTTATGAAAGAAATCATTATTAAGTGGTAATTGATGATTGTAGCCTACTGCCGCCCTTCAATCTCATTTCTCAGCCGCTCCAAGAAGTTCTCGGATGCTACCGCGCCCTCGACCTTGCCCTCGCGCGTCCGCACGGTGACGGTATTGTCTTTCTCCTCGCGCTCGCCCACAACAAGGATGTAGTTGACCTTGTCGAGCTGCGCCTGCCGCACCTTGTACGATACAGTCTCCGAGCTCTCGTCCAGCCCGACGCGGATGCCGGCGGCGAAATAGGCGTCGAAGACCTTCTTCGCGTACGGCTGGAACCTGTCAGCGACCGTGATGATGCGCACCTGCACCGGGCTGAGCCAGAGCGGGAACTTGCCGGCGAAGTGCTCAGTGAGCACCCCGATGAAGCGTTCGATGCTGCCGTAGACCGTGCGATGCAGCATGATCGGCCGATGGTTTTCCGTGCCGTCAGCGCCCATGTAGGTCAGATCGAATTTCTCGGGCATGGAAAAATCGCATTGCAATGTCCCACACTGCCATGTCCTGCCGATGCAGTCCTTGATGTGGAAGTCGATCTTGGGCCCGTAAAACGCGCCATCGCCAGGGTTGAGCTTATAGCTCATTTTGAGGTCGTCCAATGCGTTGCGCAACGCAGCCTCTGCCTTCTGCACCAGCTCCTTGTTCAGGTCTGAGTCATCAGGCATGGTGGACAGCTCCACCAGATAGCTGAAGCCGAAGGTCTTGTACATCCGATCGATGAGCTGGATGACCCCCCTGATTTCCTGCTGGAGCTGCTCGGGCAGCACGTAGAGGTGGGCATCGTCCTGGGTGAATGATCTCACCCGGAAAAGCCCGGACAGCACCCCGGTGAGCTCATGACGGTGCACCAGGCCGAGCTCCGCGACCCGCAGCGGGAATTCCTTGTACGAATGATTCCTGCTTTTATACACGAGAATCCCGCCAGGGCAGTTCATCGGCTTTATGGCATAATCGACATCATCGATCTTGGTGAAATACATGTTCTCCTTGTAATGGTCCCAGTGGCCGCTCTGCAGCCAGAGCGCCTTCTTCATGATGACCGGCGTCCGCACTTCCTGGTAGCCGGCCTTGCGGTGCTCCTCCCTCCAGTACGCCAAGACCTGCTCCCAGAGGACCATGCCCTTCGGATGCCAGAAAACCATGCCTGGAGCAGACTCCTCGAAACCGAAAAGTTCGAGCTGCTGCCCGATCTTGCGATGGTCGCGCTTCTCGGCCTCCTCGAGCATCGTGAAATGCTCCTCGAGCTGCTTCCTGTCCGGGAACGAGATGCCGTAGATGCGCTGGAGCTGCTGGTTCTTGGCGTCGCCTCGCCAGTATGCCCCGGCGAGCTTCGTGAGCCGGAACGCCTTGATCATCCCTGTGCTGGGGACGTGCGGGCCGCGGCAGAGGTCGAGGAACCCGTCGTTCTCGTAGACCGAGACCGTGCTGTCGCCCAGCTCCGCGAGCAGCTCTTCCTTGAAGCGGTTGCCCCTGAAAAGCTCAAGGGCCTTTTCCTTCACCATCTCCTTGCGGACAAAGGGCATGTCCTTCTTGACCAGCTCGGCCATCTTCGCTTCGATGGTGACGAAATCCTCCTCCTTGAAATGCTCCTTGCGCTCGATGTCGTAGTAGAAGCCGTTCTCCACCGCCGGGCCGATGGCCAGCTTCGCCTCGGGGAAAAGCTGGAGGATGGCGTTGGCCATGAGATGCGCGGAGCTGTGCCAGAAGACCTCTCGGCCCTCCGCGTCGGCGAAGGTGAGTATCTTGAAGACGCCATCCTTGGTGATGGGGTGGGAAAGGTCGAGGAAGGCGTCGTCGAGCTTGATGGCGAGCGCCACTTTGGCTAGGCTGCGGCTTATGCCCTGGGCTATCTCGGCCCCTTTGATGCCTGAAGGGAATTCCCTGGTCGCGCCGTCCGGAAAGGTGAGGTTGACTTTCATGGGAGAGAGTGAAGAGTAGCCTTATAAATAGTTTTTGATAATAATAAGAAAAAAAAGAAAAGAAAGGATTACTTCTTCTTTTTCCTGGTCACGAACACCATCACGACGACGCCGACAATCGCGATGATGAGCACGGCCCACCAGACAGACAGCTTGCCCGCCCCCTTGACTTCATCGGTCGGCTCATCGCCACCCGTCTCTGGCTCATCAGCGGGAGGCTCTGCCTCAGGCTCCTCGGCTGGAGGAGTTGTCGGCGGTGTTGGTGGCTGCACGACAGGCGGCGGAGTAATCGGTGCCGCATTCTGACCGCCGATCGCAAAAAAGGAAAGGCCTGGCGACTTGGACTGGAACTTCACCAGGTTCTGCGTGCTGCCGGTGATCGTCGTCGGCAACGCCACCCAGGCGTTGTTGACCCAGCGGTAGAGCACGACCTCGCCGACGGCGAGGTTGGTGTTCACAAGCCAGGTGCGGTTGACGTCGAAGTCGACGAGGAAGTATTCCGCGTCGCCGGTGTTGGCGCCGATAAGCTCCAGATATTGATATGCGTTCTGGGCGGCGAGCGTGGTCGCCGGCTTCGCCTTCAGGGCCTTGACCGTGAGTTCCACGTTCTGCATCTTCTTCTTAGCCTTGAAGGTGATCTTCTTGATGGGGATGCCGTTGGCATCGACGAGCATGGCGGCTTCCCTGCCGGACATGATCTCGCCCCAGCTCAGCTTCTGCTTCGGCGTGTCGTCCTGGACAGAGCTGCTGCCGCCGCTGCCACTGCTTGAGCTGCTGCTTGACTCTTCCTCCGCGGTTGGCGTATAGGCTGCGAAAGTCGTCAGGTGATAGGTCCAGATGACGAGGTCGCTTCCAGAGTCAGTGCTGCATTCGCGCACGTTCGTGAAATCGATGTTGCTGTGTGTCCCATCGCACAGGGCGCTGATAGCAATCAGCGTCGTGCTTCCCCGCTCGGAATAGGCAGCGCTCTTCCCTGCCATCCCTCCGAGGACAACCTTCATGGGCTGCGTCGCGTTGATGGTCTGGTTCCAGCCGACGACCAGGATCTGATCGACTGTGCCATCAGCCGGAGGCGAATAACCTGCGACACTTATCGTGATCGGCAGCTCAAGGCGGCCGGTCCAAGCACTGGTGCTTTGGAGGATCGTGCCATTCTCGATGAAGAGCACGGAATCGACAGGGCCGTCCCTCGTCGCAGTCAAATTAACGGAGGGTGTGGTCACGTTTCCTGATGAAACCATAAACCCAAGGTCAAGGACAACAGGGGTGGTTGCGGGTACTTCTGTCGGGATGGTAATGGTCGCAACGTTCTGCCCTGGAGGGATGGAAATCGTCGTGCTATTCTCATTCACCACCACTGTTGTGTTGGTATTGTTCAAGACCTGTACCCACCAGCTTTCTGAATCTTCTGTAAGATTAACTGTACCTCTGAAAATGGCGGAGATATTGAAGATTCCTAACTGGTAAAAGTAGGTGATGTTGCTAGTCTTGTTTGTGGCGTTGCTAAGCTGACCCGTAGAGTTCCAGAGCTCGATGTTCCCTTGCCCGACCAGCATGCTGGCGTTCATGGTGACATTGCTCCCATTGAAGATGACGATCGACCCGCGATAGCCGTTCAGGAGCAGCTTGACAGAGCCTGCGCCTTGGCTGACTACAGCGAGCTCACTCGTCGAGGCGCTGGTGTAGTTCGCTGTTGAATTCACATAAACTGTATATAGGTAGTCCGCAGCGCCCAAATCAACCGCTGTATTGTTCTCCGACGAAACGTTCGTGCCGTTCCGATACAGGCGCACGGTGCCGCCGCCTGGCGCAAGCCCGGTGCATGTTCCGAAAACAGTCAGGTCGGCCGGATAGGTGACGTTCGTGTATGTCAGGGCGCAGACAGGAGCTCCGACCGAGATGGTCGCGACTTGAGAGGTGTTGTAGGGGGAATAGTTGCCAGACGCGTTCAGGAAGATCTGGAAGAGGTAGTCTCCTGCCCCGAGATCGACCGCGGTCCCGTTCAAGGCCGTCACGTCCGTGCCATTCCTAAATAAGGTTATAGTGCCTCCGGTGGCGCCGCAGGTGCCGTTCACCGTCAAGTCCGTCGGCCAGGTCACGTTCACAGAGCTCAGCGAGCAGGTCGCCGAAACCCCGGTCACGACGACGAGCTGCGAGTCGCTGCCGACCGAGTAGTTCGCCGTTGCAGTCGAATTGACCACATAAGCGTAGGTTCCCGCGGCTAAGGTGATGTTCGTTGCGTTCTCCGTCGTCGTCACGTTCACGCCATCACGATAGAGTTTCACGATGCCCGTGGTGCTGCCGCAGGTCCCATTCACGGTGACCTGCGCTGGATAGGTCACATTCGAATAGGTCAAGGCACATGTAGGCGTGTTCTTCGAGACGACAGCCGTTTGACTACTTGAAGCGGCAGTGTAGTTCACCGTCGAATTCAGATAGACGGAGTACCCGTAATCGGCAGCCCCGAGGTCCACCGCAGTCGCGTTCTCCGAAGAGACGTTCGTCTCGTTCCTGTACAGGCGGACAGTCCCGCCAGCAGGGCCAATGCCCGTGCACGTGCCCGCCATAGTCAAGTCCGTCGGCCAGGTCACGTTCGTGTAGGTCAGAGCGCACACGGGCGTGCCGAGGGTAACGGTCGCCGTCTGGCTGTCAGAGGCGGACGTGTAATTCACCGTCGAATTCAGATAAACAGTGTAGCCAAAATCAGCGACACCCAAATCAACCGCCGTCGCGTTCTCCGTCGTCACGTTCGTACTATTGCGGAAAAGCCTGATGATCCCGCCAGTCGCCGTGCAGGTGCCGTTCACCATCAAATCATTCGGCCAGGTCACGTTCACGTAGGATAAGGCGCAAGTCGGCGAGCCGATGCCCACCACTGCGGTCTGACTGCTCGAAGCCGAGGTGTAATTCACCGTCGAATTCAAGTAGACCGTGTAGCCGTAATCCGCGACACCCAAATCAACGGCCGTCGCATTCTCTGAGGAGACGTTCGTCTCGTTTCTGAACAAACGGACTGTGCCTCCGCCAGGCCCGAGGCCTGTGCAGGTGCCGTTCACCCTGAGGTCAGCGGGATAGGTCACATTCGTGTAGTTGAGCCAGCATGTCGTTGCCGAGCTGATGCTCACCACCGCAGTCGAACTATTAGACACGGCGGTATGATTCACCGTCGAATTCAAGTAGACCAAATAGGCATAATCAGCAACACCGAGATCGACCGCGATCCCGTTCTCCGATGTGACGTTCGTTTCATTACGATACAAGCGAACAGTCCCGCTTGAGTTAATGCAGCTGCCGGTTACCGTCAAATCCGTCGGCCAGGTCACGTTGGTATACGTCAAGGTGCACGAAGCGGAACCAATACTTACGGAAGCTGTCTGACTGCTCGAAGCGGCTGTGTAATTCACCGTCGAATTCAGATAAACAGTGTAGCCAAAATCAGCAACACCAAGGTCAACAGCAGTCGCGTTCTCCGAAGAGACGTTCGTGCCGTTGCGGTACAATCGGATAACACCACCAAGACCGAGGCCTGTGCACGTTCCATTGACGGTCAGATCGGTCGGCCAAGTCACGTTCACATAGGACAAGGCGCAAGTCGGCGAGCCGATGCTCACTGTTGCAGTCTGGCTGTCCGAAGCCGAGGTGTAATTCGTGGTCGAATTGAGGTAGACTACGTAACCATAATCAGCGACGCCGAGATCAACGGCCGTCGCATTCTCCGTCGTCACGTTCGTACCATTGCGGAAAAGCCTGATGATCCCGCCGGTCGCCGTGCACGAACCGTTCACCATCAAATCTGCAGGGTAGGTCACGTTCACATAGGCGAGGGCGCAAGTCGCGGAAGCGGGATTTATCCCGTAATCGAGGTTGCCTGTCCAATTGCTGTCCCCGGCAACATCCCTGGCCCAGACATAATAGGTGTGCGTCCCGCCTGCTTGGGGAGGAAGGGTGTAGTTCCACGAGGAGTTCCCGGTCGTGGCGTTGGACATCGAGTAGTTCGTCCCGTCGAAATTGAGGACGACCGAAACGATGGAATTATAAGCCGTGTCCTCGTCCGTCCAGTTCACCCTGAACTCATAATTCTGCGAAGAGCTGTACGTCGAGAGATTCACCGGCGAGATGTTGACTGTCCAGTATTGCGGGGCCGCGGCATACGCCATAGACGTCATTGCTAGCGCCAAGACAAAAACAAGGATTGCCTTCATGTTCATAGTTGCACCTCTAGAAAGCTGTTGAGCAGCATTTATACAGTACATACCCCTCTTTTTCATCCATTCACCATTGGGTTAGGGAGTTTTCACCACCGCTCATTTATAAATCTTTCTTAAAAAAACCAAAAATCATTTTTTACTAAAAAGGAGAAAAAAGAAAAGAAAGGCGCCTATTGCGCCTTGTTTTGCGCTTTCTTCTTCGCCCGCCGGGTCATGAAATAAGACAATCCGCCGGCGACAAGCAGCACAATCGCCAGCACCATGATCCACGTGGATTTCCTTGCCGGCCCAGGCTGGCCGAAGAGATCGCCCTCACCGATCTCTGTCTCTGGCTCGAGATCCTGTTCCAGCGTTTCGTCCAAAGGAAGCTCAGGTGAAGGCTCCCCGCCAGGCGCGGTAGCCGGTCCTTCGGGCACAGGCTTGACGAAGCCGATGGCGAAGTACGAGAATCCCGGCAACGTCGCGACGAAGCGATAGCCCTCAGACAGCACACCGACCATGCTCGCCCGCGCGGTCTGCCAGCCGCCGCTCCCGAGACGGAACAAGACGACGTCCTCCACGTTGACATCATGGGCGCGCATCCAGGAGCCGTTGACCTCGAACTCCATGCTGATGCCCGAGATGTCTGTCTCGTTGATGTTGCCGCGCACGACCTCGATCCATTGATAGGCCGCCGAAGGGGCATCGGCCGTGTTGTTGGGCTTTGCCGCCAGGGCTTTCACGGTGAGCGAGGGGTTGGTCAGCTTCTTGGTCGCGGTGAAGGTCACCTTCTTCACCGGCAGCGCGCTCATGTTGATAGGCATCGAGACAGTCCTTCCTTCAGCGATCTCCTCCCAGAGCAGCTTCTTCTGCGGGCCGCTTTCCGAGACAAGGCCTCCGCCGCCACCGCCTCCTCCGCCACCGCCATTGTTGCCGTCGTCGCCATCGTCGGGGGTCCCCGGTTGGCCGGTCGCCCAGACCGAGAACTCGCAGTAAGGGACCTGCCAGATGCATTCCGAGTCGTTGATGAGCTCGGCCTCCTCGGTCATGTCCTCGCAGGTGCCGAGGTCATCCTCACAGTGCCAGAGGTGCGTGCAATCGACGTCTTCAGGGAGCTTCACGTAGCAGACCTCAGGATGGAGGTTGTTGACGATCTTGTCCCTTGTCGCTGAGATCATTCCCGTATAGGCGATGGCATTGCCGGCGGCGTCCGTCGTTGTACCCTCGACGAAATCGCCTGCGCCGTCCACCGATCGCACTTTGTCGTTCAGCGCCGTCTTTGAGGTGCTGGCATTGATGAACTCAAGGTAGGTGGTGTTGTCGCTCTTGGTGAGCTTGAGGTCTATCCTCCTTCCCTGGCTGCTGTTAGCCTTCATGCCTGCCTGCTGGCCGCACACCTGGCCTTGCACATGGTCAGGGGTGCCATCATAATCGAGGTCGTAGGAGACGACCCAGTCGTCCGGCGTCTTGATGCGCACGACATAGTTGCAGAAACCGCAGTTGTCAGCGTTCGGCGTCGTGAATGAAGTGCACTTCGAGAGGGCGCACTTGCCGCCGTAGTCGCAGACCTTCAGCTTGTAATAATAGCTAGTGCTCGGCTGCAGGTCATAGGTGAGCGAACGCACGCCGTTGTCGTTGAAGATGTTCGCCGTGTGCCAGACCTTCCAGTTCCGCACCGACTCGCTCAGGATGCCGATGTCGTAGATCGTATCGTTGAGGGTTGAGCACGAGGAGTCGTTGTGATAGAACTCCAGGGTGCCGTTCGTCGGCTTGTTTGAGTCGTACATGACCAGCGCCGAGTCAGAATACTCCTCGACCTTAAGGCCGGTGATGGTCGGTGAACTGGTGTCTTCGAAGCCGGGGAGGTTGACGCCGATGCCCTCGCAGCGCGAGGCGAACTGGCAGTCGTAGTCATCGCAGTCCACAAGGCCGTCATCATCATCGTCATCGCCGTTGAGGCAGTCCTCATACTGTGTATAGCCGCGCTGGAGGATGTCCTCGTAAGCAGCGTTGCCGCCTCCCATGGCGAACATGTTCTGCAGCTCGAAGTCCACGGAGCCTGGCGTTGTCCAGCCAGGGCCCGCAACGTCCGAGGGCTCGCTGGCGTTCAGTGACCCGTTCGCCGTCGCCACAAAGACGCGCATGTCGGCGGTTGGATCATAGAGCTCAGGGAACCGGCCAAGGTCAGACTTCTTTATGGCGACCATGCCGCCGCCGATGTCCTCGCACATGGCCTTCTTCCAGGTGCTCAGCATGATGTCCGCCGGACCCCACTCCCCATTGACACACTTATAGGAGTTATAGGTCTCTGTGAGCGAACCTCCGCTCCATTCACCGGCATACCTGAAATAGTATTCATAACCGTCAGCCTCGGCATCGTGCTTCAGGGAGCAGTCGCCGGTATCCTCACCGTTCGTGTCAAGATACCAATAGAATTTGGCGGTATTCGTCCCTTGGCCGGTCTGACCGTTCTGCAGTCGCTGGCCGTTGCAGATGGCTGCATCGGTAAATGATGACACAGGCGTACCGAAGCCATAGGCATCGCCCATGTCCTTCATGCCGAATCCTACGATGTCCACATACGACTGGTCTGCGTCTCCAGGCATGTCACCGCCGAGCGGCAGAGGAGCGCCGCCTTCCATCCCTTGGAACATCTCGGTCTGGCCTTCAGGGTTGCACCAGCCGTCCATCCATGCGCAGAAATTGTTCCCATTGACATTCACCGTCGGGCAGGTCTCGGCTGTATAATCGCCGTTTGCGCACTCAGGCTCGCACATCTCCAGGTCAATCGCGTACATGCAAAAGGGATTCGCGTTGCATTTATCCTGATCCATCTGCAGGGTCTGGTTCCACATGCACTCCATCGCCCGGAAATCGCAGAAGCCCGGGCCCATGTCGGCCCGCCACATGCAAAGGGGGTTTGCTGTGCAGTTCCCTTGGCTATATGAAAGGTCCTGGCAGTTGGCTGCCATGGAAACGCTGCAGAAGGGCACGCCATTCGACTGGTAGCTGCAGCCGGTCTGGTTCTCGCAGAGCGTCTGGTTGCCGTTGTATTGGAAGCAGTTCATGCCGCCACCGCCACCGCCGCCCTCGCCGCCGAATCCATCGGGGTCGCAGAACCCAGAGACCCAGACACAGCTGTTCTCTGCGCACTCTTCGCTGCTTTGGTAGGTGGGACAGGCAGAGTTCGGCGAGCACCAGCCGCCGCCAGGAGCGTATGGATCGGGAAACCACACGCAATTGACCGGGTCTGTGCCGCATTCCTCGGAAGTGGGGTATTGCCAGCAGGTGAACGGGCCATAGTCGCAGAAGCCGCCGCCTTCCGCGCACCAGGGGTCAGGCTCCCAGGTGCATGGACTGCTGCAACCCGCTTGGCTCATGCCATAGCATTGCTCGCCGCCCGTGCACCATCCGCCGACCTCCACGCACCAGGGATCGGTCATCCAGAGGCAGTCCGCGGTCTCGTTGCAGGCGGTTACATTCGGCTGCATCCAGCAGGCCTGGCCCTGGCTTTCGTTGATCTCGCAGAAGCCGCCGAAGCCGGAATGCCAGTCGCAGTACTGGTCGTTCTCTAGGCATCCATCCTCGTTTCCGTCAAAGCTCCAGCAACGTGCCGAAGGATGGTCGCACCAGGAGCCCCAGGTCTCGTTGACCCAAGAGCAGTTGCTGGCGTTGCAGGTCGCTAGGTCGTTGTAGCCTGCGCAGAGCATGTATTCATTCGATGAACCGCCGCCGCAGTAGGTGTCTGAGAAGCATTTGGAATCAGAGCAGTCGGTATTGCCGTTGTCATCGTTATCAACCCCATCCCAGCAGGTCTCCATCCCTGTCGACGAGGTCGGCTTGCAGATGAGCATGGACGCATCCCAGGTACAGGCGCCATTCCCTCCCTGGCCGGCCTGGCTGCAGGCCTGGTCGTCATAGCACTTGTCGCACCGGTCGGTGCAGGTCTTCTCGTTGATGTCCCCGCAGTGGCCGATGCTCTCATCGGTCGGGTTCACGGGGTCCGGGATCCATTGGCAGTTGACCGGGCTGTTCTGGCAATAGCAGGAAGGCGCAAGGCACGTGGTGTACATCGCCTGGGAGCCGGAATACTTCTGGGACGATTCAGGATCGCCCATGAAAGAGCAGGCGCCGCAGTCGGTCTTGCAGTCCTTGGCCACGCCTGTGCGGTGCTCCTCCTTCGGCTTGCAGAAGCCGAACCCGTTCCTGGAGTTCGTGCTTGCCTCGAAATCGCAGTAGCCGAGCCGGGAACCACGGCAGGCGTCATCTGCCTCTGTCGCACTTGTCCATTCGGACCCGTCGTTCTGGTACTCGCAGGCGAAGCAGGCCTTGTCGCAGTTGCGCTCGTCCTCGAACTTGAACTCGCATCGGCCGGCAGGCACTGACACATAATTTTCGCCCTGCAGCTCGCAGTAGGTGTCGATGAGCCATTGGCCACCAGCGAACTCGCAGTTCTGGGGATTGTCGATCATCATGATGTTCCCTTCCCCGGAACCGAAGACATTGGTCATCTGGAATTGGCAATGATCGGCATCATCGTTCCATTCGCAGGGCATGAACCAGGGGGATCCTGCGATCTGCTCGCAGAGGGTCTGCGAGGTGTAGGCGTTGAAGTCCTCGCAGAAGTTCGCTCCTTGGGGAGGAGCCTCCATGTTCGCGTGGCATGCATCGCCGCCGAAGCGGTTCTCCTCGCACGTGCCGCCCTGCCAGATGCAGCAGGTCGAAAGGGCGGGGATGCTGTTGCACAAGGTCGTTTCATTGATGACCGAGCAGTTGATGCCGTCCTCGCTCACGCCCTCGCCGTTGCAGTTGGTGCCGTCGTGGCTGCAGACCGTGATGTTGTTGCAGGCGCCTGGCGCGCTGTCGAAGATGTAGCATCCGGGATTCCATTCCTGGAAGAAGCCTCCACCGCCTTGAGGCTCGTTGCATTCGCCTCCTTGGCTCGGGTCTTGGGGATCGGTATACATCCACCAGCAATAATAGGTGTCCATGCATGAGCGCTCGGTGATCTGGCTGCTGCAGTTCACGCCGGTGACGTCCATGTAGCACCAGCCGCTGTCGCCGCCGTCGCTCGCCCAGACGCAGTCGAGGCCGTACGCGTTCTCTTCGCATGCTGTTTGGTTGCCGCCGTTGATGCCGTCCCAGGACCAGCATTGCACCTCGTTGCACCAGCCCTGCTGCTGGCTTATCTTCCAGGTGCAGCCCTGCGCCGAGCATGCCTCCTGCGTGTTGAAGTTCCAGCAGCCGTTGTCGTTGCACCAGGGCGCGCTCCAGGCACAGGTAAGGTTGTAGGTGTTGTTGACGCAGGCCGAATCGTTGACGAAAGAGAAGTCCGAGCAGAAATATTCTGAGCAATAGTTGTTCTGCCATTTGCAGCTCGCCGCGAGGCAATCTTCACTCGTCGAGTAGCCTGAGCATCCGGTCTCATAGCAGTAGTTGTACTGGAGGTTCCAGGCGCAGGCGTTGCCCTGCTCGCCGACCTGTCCCTCACACGTCCCTTCGGTCGTGTAAGCCCAGCAACCTTGTGATTGGCAATTTCCCCAGAGACAGCCAGTGGTATTATAGCAGGCGCTGGCGTTCTGGATCTGCCAGCATTGCTCAGGACCGCTGCATTGGTCGAACCAGGTGCAGGTGAGGCCAGCCTCATTTTCCTCGCAATTGGATTCGTTTGTCCCTGAATACGACCAGCAACTGCTCATCTCGCACCAGCCGGATTCCTGGGCGCTCGTCTGCCAGGCGCAGTGCTTGTCGGTCCCCGAGAGGTCTGCGGGGCAGGTGTCTGGATTCTGGTAGTTCCAGCACCCCTTGGTCTCGCAGAAGGAGCCCCATTGGTCCTCGCGCCAATTGCAGGGCGGTTCGTTGACTTCCGCTGTGCAAGTTGCCTCTTCAGTGAACGTCCAGCATTCAACTGAATACGCAGGCACTGCTATTGCGAACAAGACTATTACTACTAGAAGAGCTCTTCCCAAGAAGTTCATGTTTCCGCCTCTTTTCTGCTTCTCATTTTGTGAGCAGTAATTAATGCAATATAAATGTATACCAATCTATTTTATACTGAACTCATATATAAAGTTTATCCTTTTTTCAAGGCATTTTTAAGAAAAAGGAATTGATTTCCTTGATATAGTCCCGTGAGATCCGCAGCTGCCAGTCCGGCGGGAAGCAGCAGAAGTAGGAAGGAGCTGTATAGCGCCGGTCCAGGAAGATGATGGCGCCGCGGTCGGTCTCGCTGCGGATGCATCTCCCCGAGTTCTGGATGGCCTTGATCATCGCCGGCAGCACATAGCCATAGCTCCAGCCTTTGCCAAATTTTAGGTCATAGTGCGCGATCAACGCCTTTATCTCGAGGTCAGGCTGCGGCAGCGGCAATCCGACGACAACCACCGCCTTCACCACATTGTCCTTGAGGTCGATTCCCTCGCCGAAGCTGCCCGAGGACACCGCGGCGAGCACCGCATCCCTTGAAGAGAACGCGGCGAGCAGCTGCTCCCTCTCAGCGCGGTCCTGCTGCTCCACGAAGACTGGCTTCTCCGCCTTCAGGAAGGGGAGCACGCTCCTCAGGACGCCATACGACGGGAAGAAAAGCAGCACGTTGCCTGGGACCGCGGCGATGATGTTGGAGCAGACTTCGCCGATGGTCCGGTACTGGGATTCGTTTCGCTCAGAGAATTTTGTGGTAGCGAGAGGCACGATGAGGTTGAGCCTGTTCGCAAAGGGGAACGGGCTTGACAGGGTGACGCTCTTCCCTTTGATGCCGAGCAGGTCAGCGTGCATCTCCTGCGGAGCGAGCGTCCCTGACATCAACACCGCGGCATGGCAGCCGTCAAAGACAGCCTGGGCGGCGGGAGCTGCGTCGAGGCAGCGGTAGGAGAGCATCAGCTGCAGGCCCTGCGAAAGCACGCGGCAATAGCCCTCGTCGGGCCCCTGCCAGTCCTGCAGGAAAGAAGCGACGCCGCCGATCGAGCTCTGCTGCTGGCGCACGCGCACCCGGTCAGCGGCTTCCTCGAGCAGGGTGATGTCCTCATCGGTCGCGGAAAGCTCGTGCTGCTCAGCATAGCGCTCCTGGCCGAGGCCCTCGCTCATAGCCTGCATTGAATCGTCGACCGAAGTGATGACCTGCAGCGCCTCGCTTTCCCGGAAGCGCTCCGCCTCTTTCTTCGCCCTCGCCAGCATGCCGACGGTGAGCCTCGAGCTGAGCAGTTCGCGCAGCCGCAGGGCGAGGTTGTGCGCCTCATCGACGATGATGACCGCCTTGCCCAGCTCCTTCTGCGCCCTCGCGAAGAAGGAATTGCGGATGTCCTCGTTGAAGAGATAATAATAGTCCGAGATGATGACCTCGGCGTTCCTCGCGAGGAACGTGGCGATCTCATACGGGCAGCAATCGCACGCCAAGGCCTGCTCCTTGATGTCTGCCATCGAGAGCAGCTTGCATCTAAGACGTTCGAGCAGCGCCTGCGCCTCCGGCGTCGGGTCCTTCTTCTTGCTCGCCTTCAGGTAGAAGGAGCACTTGTTGTCCTCGCGAAGCGCGTGGCAGTACTCGAGAAAATCGCGGTTGTGCAGCGTCTCCGCGCCCTTCTGGCCGCAGAGCCAGCGCTTGCCGATGACGCTCGCGGCGTTGATCTGGATGCCATGGCGCTCACGCATCTTTCGCAAGGTCTCCATCACGATCTCATGCTGCGTGTGCCGTGACGTGAGGAAAAAGATCGTGAGGCCCTGCTCCTTGATGAAGGGCAGCGCGGGGGCAAGCACGGCTGCGGTCTTGCCGATGCCTGTCGGCGCCTGGATGAGGATCTTCTCCTTCGCCTGCAGTGCCTCCTTGACGGCTGCCATCATCTCGTGCTGGCCACGACGGAGCGATGCGTGCGCGAAAGGATCCATGGCCGCGGTTATGCCGCAGCAGTATAAAACATTTACCGTTGCGCAATGATGAGAAATGTTTTAATATTTCCTTTGAAAACGAAAAGCATAAATATAAGATAGATGTTAGAAAATATAAATCTTTTAATACCTATTTGACAATAAAAATGAGGGTTGAGGGGGCATGACGAAAAATCGGGCGATATTCAACGTGTTCTTCCGCGAAAAGCCTGCCATGATGCTCGTTAACCTGTACAACGCCAAGGGCGAGATGTACGCCAGCTCCCTCGCTAAGTCCATCGACTGCACCTATTCCCATGTCGTCAAGATCCTGCAAGAGATGGAGAAGGCCGGCCTCATCAACTTCAACAAGCAAGGCCGCCTGAAGCTGCTCACCCTGACGAAGAAAGGGACGGACATCGCCGAGCACATCGAGAAGATACGGCAGAGCCTCTAAAGAAAAAGTATTATCGGTTCTATCGGACTAACTCCTCGACCGAGACCTTCTCTAGAATTTCCTGCGCCTTCTCCAGGAACTGCGCCTCCATGTCCGTCGGGATGATCGCTCCCGCAGCGTTCATGTGGCCGCCGCTCTCGCCGCCGGCCGCCGCGGTGATCTGGTTGATGACCTGCCGCAGGTCGCTGCCGTTCCTGCCCGCGATCCTCAACGAGACCTTGGTCGTGTTGTCCATCAGCTGCGCCATGGACAAGATCAGCGTTCCCGGCTTGAACTCGCTCGAGTTGGAGAGGATGGACGCCATCGTCCCCGCGATGGTCCCCAGGATGTTGTCCTCGGCGTTGATGATGAGATAGCTGTCGCCCTTGATGACATGGCGCGTCTCCTTGTGCGCACGAAACCATTTCATCGCGCCGACGATCTCGCGGCGGTATGACGTGAGGTTGGCGACCGCCTTCTGCTTCGCCTTCTCGTCCCCCAGGCAGGCGGAGATGCCGATGCTCGCCTTGTTGAGACGGCCGCAGGCGTTGAGCAGCGTCGAGAACTCGCGGCCGTCGCGGAACGGCGTGTCCTCGTCCTCGTCCTGGAGCAGGTAGATGTTGCCAAGGACATCCTCCGGATGCTCGAGGCCCGCGCGCTTGAGCACGATGCCCTCGATGAGGCGGCGCTGCTCCTCGGCGTTGAGGTGCGCCAGCCTCTTCCAGCCCTTGCCCAGTCGCGGATCGATGCCGATCTGCTGCAGGAACTGGATGGCCCCGGACTCGGAGCCGGAGACGTCGGGGATGAAGGGGTTGGTGCTGTACTCGAGCAGCTTGTGCACAGGACGCGTCTGCCTCCCGAAGAAGCGCAGCCCGCGCTGCACGACGATCTTCTTCTGCGCGATGGCCTCCTGGAGGATCTCGCCGTTCAGCGACAGGAAGCCGTTGTGCTCCTGCACGTCGCCGATGGCGCCGATCACCGCGAGGTGAGCGAGCGCGCTGTTCTTCTCGCTCAAGGCCTTCGCGAAAAGATAGCAGACGCCGGATCCTGAGATTTCCGTGCTGCCGTCGATGCCGAAGTCATGGGGGTTGACGTGCAGGACATGGGGCGCGGGCTTGACGTCCGCCGGCTCGTGGTGGTCGAGGACGATGACCTGCTTCCCCTGCAGCTCCTCGTTGATCGCGGCGAGCTGACCAGAACCGAGGTCGGCGAAGACGATGGTCGGCGCGCGGTCGATGCTGAGCTCATGCGTGATCTTTCGGTTGAGCTGCTGCACCACAGAAAGCGCGTAGCCCTTGCCGGCCTGGTTGAAGGCCCGGATCATGATGGCCGCGGAGGCCATGCCGTCGCAGTCGAGATGCGAGATGAGCCGTATCTGGCCGTCGAGCCTGCGGAACCGCTCCGCAGCGTCGTGCACGTGCCGCTTGAAGCCGCCGTAATCCATCTACTCGAGATACATGCCGGCTGACACGGGGTCGAACTTCCAGCTCTTGGGCAGGCGGTCCTCGCGCTTGTAGTATTTCGACAGGCGGCCGATGAGCGAGATGGTGAGCTTCTGGCCGCGCTTCGCGGTCATGTCCTTCTTGTTGGCTTCCATGTGCTTGGTGATGGCGATGTAGCGCTTGATGAGCATCATCAGGTCTTCAGGGATCTTGGGAGCGAGGTTGCGCTGCGCCAGGATCTGCGTTATCGTCTTGCCGCAGAGCACCTTGACATTCGGGATGCCGTAGGTGTCCCTCAGGATGAGGCCGATCCCGGACAGGGAATGGTCCTCGCGGGCGAGCTTGATGATGAGGAGCTCGGCCTCCTTCGGCGTGTAGCGCATCCAGCCCTGGAGCTTGCGCTCGACGGGAAACTTGCTGCCGGACTTTCCTCTCTTCCTTGAATGCATGCGTGCCATGATAGACCCCCGAGAGAACACCGAAGAATAGCATCTCCAGTGTGCGCAAGCTTGCGACCGGCGCACCTCTCGAATGAGAGGGGGAAGGAATTCCTCTTTTTAAAAGTTGCCTTTATTTTGCCTAAACTCTTTCCATCCGCCCCTCAATCAGCGCAATGCGCTCATTGCACAGGTCGAGGAGCGCCGTCGGGGGAGCATGGGCAAGCTCACCCGTCAGACGAGTGCTCGCTGCGGCGATTGGGGCAGCCTGTAAAAGAGGATCAGGCCAGACCGCATTGGCATAGCCCATAATCCCCCAGATCTCAAGGAAATCAGGAGCGATCATCTTTTCTGAAAGCGCCTGCTGGAGCGTCAACCACGCGGCCGCCCGTTCCCGCATTGCGCGCCACGCATCGCGGACTTCTTCAAGATGAGCGTTTGGTTCAGCGAATCGCCTGCTTCCGTAATATGCCCGGCATTTCTCAAGACGATAGGGCAGTTGCTCTGCATCTTTGAGCAGGTATTCAGGCGCCATGGTTGCCCCGGTGAGGAGGAAATCAGTCCCTTGGGTCAGCCAGTCATGGTCTCCGACCTTTTCAGTGTGATCCGCGACCGTGAACCTGCCCTCGAAATAGACCACCGTCCCCTTGACGTCAGGGTTCAGCTTCCTCAGTCGCTCCAGCGCCATCGCCATGGCTTCCTCCGCGGCGACGCCACCGATGGTGAAGAGCACGACCCGGTCTATCGAGCCCTTGGCGGCCTCATAACGCTCCGCGACGGTCTCCAATGAATGATAGAGAGATACGCCAGTCGCCACGATGTCTCCGATGAAAAGCGTGTCATGCGTTCCGGTCCTGACCTTGTCATGGTATCCAGTCGTGAGCCATTGGTCTCCTTGCCGCGACCGCTTGGACCAAAGATAAGATTTCTTCGGCGTCTGGATGCCGTACAACCCGGCAAGAACCTCGCCGATGCGCCACGCCTCGCCGCCGGTAAGGATGTTGAGGATATTGATCCTGCTCTCGGAAAAGCCGTCGAGGATTTGCGGGAGCAGCCTCAACGCATGAGCGATTCCCTCCTGAAGCCGCCGGACATATTGTTCGCCGACCAGCAGCGCGTCTGTGCACAGCTCCCTTGTCTCAGGCGTGGTGACGATGAACCGGCCCAGATTTGCTTCCTCGGGTCCGATACGGTACAACGCCGCATCGCCTGCCCGTTTTACTGGAGTCAACGCCTCAAGCCTCGCGGGCCCTAAAAAACTGGCGTAGGTTTCTGCGTCGAAGACGGTCCTGACTGGGGCGGCGCTCGCCTGCAGCGGCGCGTAGGTCTCCCGGATCCGTTGCTGTGTCCGGCGCAAGGAGGGCATTTGGAGACGCATCCACCTGTCCAGAGACCTCACCTGCTCGTCCAGGGAAATGAGGCCGTGATCCATCTGATACAGGATCCGCACCGCCTCCTGTCCGATACGCATCGCCTTCTCTTCGGCCTGGTCTATGACTTCCCGGTCTGGCGAAAAGAGAGCCTCCCCGTCAGGGCCTGGAGGAAAGTTGACGATGGCGAGCACGCTTCCTGCCCGGACACGCTCGCGAGGGCTCGCCGGAAAGATGAGGTTCTTCCTGTCGAGGTCGGCGAGCGCGTAAAGCACAGACGATTCCATGGACGAACAAAGGATGCCGTTTGCTGTCGCGATTGCCTGAGCGCGCCTCGCCGAATCGGGAAAAGGCGTGAGGCCGATCTCCCACGGCAGGCTGTCCTTGGTGATCTTCGGGCCGAGCCGCACAGGGATATCGAGGCGCTCCGCCGCGAGGATGAGGGCAGCGACCACCTCGGGAGAGGCCGTGGCGACATAGTCCTGATCGACGTACTTGTCGGTGACGCCCTCAGCGCGGAGGGCATGGCTGCTGATGACCACCTGCGGGGCACTGATGTCCGGCTGCATCGTTCCTGCTGTGCCCACGCGGATGAGCGTGTAGTCCTCAGGCGCGACAGAGAGGAAATCGAGGCCGAGCGATATCTCGACGGAGGAGGGGCCCATCTGCGTGGTGAGCACACCGACGTTGAAGCCATTCCCTTCCGCTTGGTCACGGTAGATGCCGTAGAGCAGCGAACGATCAGAGTCCCATGCCGGGGAAATGGTCTGGACAAGGTCGCCGAGATGCTGGCTCAGGATTCGCTGCGTCCTGCCGCGCGACCCTGGCGCGAGGAAGTAGTGCGTGTCCCTGAAGACGCTCGGCACCATGCCGGAGTGCGGCTGGGGCAGCTCGCCCTCCGCCAAGGCACGCTGATAGGCGTCGAGGTCAAACCCGGAGAAGAGAAGTCTCAAAGAATCCAAAGGCGGCTGATACGCCTCTTCGGGATAAGCCTCCCGCATCCGTTGGAGACAGTCCTCAAGGACTCTCCTCTTATCTTCAACCCCCATCGAGGAAGGGGGGAGCGGGGGACTATAAAAGCGTTTTGCGCAAAGCTTTAATAAGCGATAAAAAAACAGGACATCTATAGCCCCGTAGTGTAGCGGTCAATCATCCCGCCCTTTGGCTTCGGTCCTCCGAAGAGGAAAGGCGGGGACCCAGGTGTCCCTCAGGAATCCCCTGTCGGACTGGGAATTCGAATCCGGGCGGGGCTATCCGAGGGGAGGTGACGAGCGTGGGTCTCTCACGCAAGCCATCTCCTCCTATTATTTATAAAGGAAAAAAATTTAAGTAGCCTCATATATCAGGTTATTATGCTTGCACAATCTAACCAAGTGGCTTTTATAATAATTGGAATGTTGTTTGGTTACGTTTTTGGAGGCATACAAGGAGTATTTATTGGGGCTTTGATCGGTTTCGTACTATTCTTCTTACGGAGGTTCTTGAGATGAACTGGACTCCAGACCTCACACAAATGTACTTTTTATGTTTATTTATAGAATTTGTCCTATTATTGATTATTTATTCAAGACAAAAAAGGTATGAAACAACTTTAAAATTGGTTTGGGAATCTATTATGGATTCCATAACTTTTAATTCTGGATTGTTACTGTTAGCATATGCAGCTGGAAAAATTTTCAAATGGGAATATCTTAGTTCAATTGACAACATTACATTATATGCTGGATTGGGTCTTGTTGAAAAGTGTTTAGTCGAAAAATGACTATAAAGAGTGTCATCTTGATTTTCTTTTCTAGGTTGTAGATAATAATTTTTAATGTGAGTTCTTTTTCTTGTGTTGCGACCTTTCTGGTCGATAATGTGCTG
>JAZDHH010000005.1:0-36452 GCA_043806015.1 Nanobdellota archaeon
TCTATTCAAAACAGGTCTCTTAAATTGTTCAACTATTTTTAATCCGCTTTTTTCTGCAATTAGGGGATATAAATTATATTTATCATTCGCCACAATAAAAAAATCTCCATTATTTTTGATGAATTTGCTTATATTTATGAAAACCCGACTTATTCCTTCAACATACTCATCTTTTGCTTTTTGTCCTTGCCCCTTGAATAGAGGACCTATTTCTTTTTCATCTTTTCTTAAAATCCCAAAAAGTTCGTAAGCGTAAGCGTGTTGTTCATGGTAATCTATTTGACCAACATAAGGAGGAGAAGTAAAAATTCCATCTATTTTTTTATTTACTAATAGCTTGTAAAATTCGGGATTTTGTTTCTTAATTTCTCCAAAAATATCTGCTTCTCTTGAATCTCCATGAATAACGCCAGTAAATACATTTTTCTTTATATTTGAGAAGTCTTTTAATCTTGTAATAGTATCGAAAGTATATCTTCTCAAATGACTATTTATCGTATTTAGAGGGGTACATATTTTTTTATGCTTTCTACAATAATATGGTCCTGTTTGTGGTTCTTTTAAGGTTGCTAAATCTGAGTGAGTTGTTGCTCTGCATGACCTAGCAGTTCTGCTTAATGCAACCCTCATAATATTTTTTATTTTCTCATCTTCCTCATTTTCAATTAGTTTTAAGTAATAAAATAATTCTTGTTTGACCCTCTTTGAGAACCATTTTGACAAGAAACTATTCATCTTTTTTTCATCAAGGAGTATCGTTTTATCTTTAGTTCCGTTTTTTTCAAAAAATTCTTTATTTTCTTTAAGGAATTGCTTTACTTTTTCTTCTCCGTATTTTTCTTCCTCAATTTCACCCTTAAACACTCTTCTTTTAAATTCAGGATTTGGAAAGTGTTTTTTATTAAACTCATTCAACTTCTCTTTAAGTTCAAAGTCGAAGGTATCATCAAAAACCTTACTACTAAAATTAAGAGTTTGAGATAAGTTATTTTTTAGCGTAGAGCTTAATTTGAAAATATCGTACTCATCTAACTTAACTCTTGAAATCATGCAGTTAAAATCTGAAATATCAATTCCTATAGAATGTAATCCCAACTCTGAAGATTGTACCAAGGTTGTACCACTTCCCATAAAAGGGTCAAGGATTATATTTCCTTGTTTGAAAAATATTTCTTTTTTATAGTCGTTTAAATGTGAATCTAAAAAATATTCTACTAACTGGGGAATGAATTTTCCTTTATAAGGATGTAATCTATGGACGTGTTTTGTAGTATCAGATTCTCTCAGATTTGAAAATGATAACCCCCAGTTTAAATCATTTCCTAATTGGGCTTTCCATGATGCTTGTTTTTTTACTAAATGTTCATCATAATATGTTTTTAGTTCAGTTAGATTTATTTTTATTTTCTTCTCATCATCAAGATATTTCTTAATTTTTGCGTATTGGATAAGATAACTGATATTCGAAGTAGTTACGGGTCTATCTAAATAATCGCTTGCCCATTGCGATGCTTGACCTACTGATAAAAGTTCTTGGCTCATTTTTCTCCTTTTTTTGTTTTTTCTTCCATAAATACTTCTATACTTCTTGATAAGGCTACGGCATTTTTTCTACAAAATTCTTTATATTTCTCGTAGGTATCCTCATCAAGACTTAATGTAACATTCCTTTGTCCCATATTTAACCCCTCAAATGAATACAAATGTATATAATTGAGCAACTATATAAAGTTTTCGGCCACTTGTCCAGTGATAATAACCAACACTTCTACTGCTGTTCTTTTGTAAACGAACCAAAACTGACGCCCCCTCCCCCTACGAAACGACTGACTAAAATTGTCCCTTGATTCTTGTTCTTGATGTATCACTGTCGCTCAGTTGATAGAAACGCCCTTGAAAATAACTCTGCGGACGCAGGTCGCCAGAACTCCGCTTCGCCCGTAAGCTGGCGACGCGACTAACAGGAATTTAACGTTCCGCAGGGTCGGCTTCGCCTAAAACGCCGAGCGTTTTCCCCTGCGCTCCCAAATTGAATTTTCAGCACGAGCCTCAGGGTTGCCGAGTCTCGCGGGAAATTCAACTTCGTTAAATTCCGATGTTAGTTACAATAATTTTTTAGGGGCTTTTAGAATTAAAGGGGGCTTTGGCTATAATTCTCTTTTCAGAATCATTGCCTCTTGAACTTTGTAGTCTAATTCGCCTTCAATCTTCAGACCTTTCGATAATCTCACTAATAGTTCCACCGCTTTCTCAATTGTTAAACCCTTAAAAATTTCAAAAGATATTTTTGAGGCCTCTTTAACATTTCCACCTAATCCTAACTTTCTAAAAGCAAGAAGTTGACTTACTACATATCTTACTTCAAGTTCTGCTATTTCTTGAATCTCTGTCATATTGGGTTCTTTGTTAGTCCTTTTAAGGTGCCAATAACATAAATCAAGTGGAACTAGCCTCAATTCAACGTTATCCGCAACATAATAATCAAAGCGGTTTGGAAAAAGCCTGCAAGTATTTGGTCTATTTTCATATTCACCACATCCGTTATCATAGAAACTACATGGACTATCCCTAATTAATCCATTCACTTTTGATAATATTAATTCAGATCTAAAAGTACCAAATTCATCAATTGTGCTACTTTCAGCATCAAGAGTAATTCGTTCAAGAGGCAATCTTAATTTGTCTGCCATTCGAGCCGCTTCTGCATAAAAAATTGGAACTCTAGGTTGCCAAACTTCACAACAGTAAGTACAACCACTTGGGCATTGGTACCCAGTACTCTGATCTACATTTAATACAAGACTCATATTAAATTGGATATGTGAAGAGTTCTTAAATCTTTCCATTCATTACTACTATATAGTTAATAATAAAGACAAGAACGCCAAAGCCCCTTGCTTCTTATCCTTAATGTACCGTTTCACTCTGAATATTGGGACGATGGAAGAGGGATATTTCTAAACATTTATTGATACCTTCAAGCCAAATTGAAGTATTGGTTATATTTATATGCTGGTTGGTGAATCAAGCAATATGGTGATCTAAATGAAAAAAATTGCAATATCGATGTTTATTTTAAGTATTTTAGTCTTAGCTGGCTGTCAGAAAAATAACGAACAGATAAAGGAGCCAGATAGTCTGGGAATTGTGACTGAGACATTCAAACAGTATGTTAGTAGAGATCAAACTCAGTGTGCAGCATCTATGTGGGTCTGTATTGAAGGGACGCAGCAGTTCTATGATGAAATTGGATGCGGATGCGAGCCAATTGAACCAAGGAAGGTAATTTCTGATGATAGTGAAAAATGCAAACTGATTCGATATCAATGTATTAAGAATTATGTTCCTTACAATGATGAATCAGGCTGTGGTTGCCAGTTTGACTGGGCAACTGTGGACGAAGCTGAGAAATTTGTAGTGAACCAGGACAGCGATACTGGAGGATTAAGGCAGTATATAAGCAGAAATCAAACTCAGTGTGCTGCATCGACATGGGTATGTACTGAGGGAACGCAGCAGTTTTATGATGAAACTGGATGTGGATGCGAACAAAAAACATCAGCGGCAACTTGAAGTAATAGTATATGTGAAGCTGGAGAAGCAGACCAATGTCCGCCCTCACTTTGCTCATTCTATGGAACGACGAGCCACTAAAAATTACTTTGCGGACGAAATTTTCCCCCACTTTGTAGGAGAAAAGGATATAACCGGAATTTAACGGTTCTCAATATTTATTATATACACACTCCCCGCAGTCATTCCTGCAGTACCCATACCGCATAAGCGTCGACCGCTTTATCGGCTTCTTCACCAGGCTCTCATTCCTCCCCTCCGTGAAATGTCTCTTGACGTACATCTTCGTGACCTCGGAGTCGAAGTCGCTCCAGCAGTTCTCTTTGATGATGAAGTCAGCGATCGCCTCCCGACCTTTTTCAGTCAAAAAGAAGTTTCTTAGACCTTCACCGGCAATATCACGAAGGGGATGCCCCGGAGGTAGAACCTTCGCTGCAAGGCGAAGACATGGTAGTTGTGCAGCTGCCGGGTGAAGGCATTGTCGTCCGGGAAGACGATCTGGCCGGCGAAGATGACGGCTCCGGGGTACCGCCGCAACAGCCCGGGGACGAGCCGCTCCATCTTGTCGACGAAGTCGGTGCTCACGGCAGGGACGCCGGTGGCGTAGTAGCCGTAGCGGCGCACGAGCTGGATGTAGCGCTGGACATCGTCCTTGGTGTCGCTCTTGAGGTATTTGAGCTGCTCCACCCCCTTGAAGACCCCTGCGTCGATGATGCCGACCTCGACGAAGACGAAGTTCTTGAAGGAGGTGCCGAAGGTCTGGAAGATGTTGCCGATGGACTTGATGCCGATGCCGTTGAAGCGCTTGACCAGTATTATCGCCGTCTTCGCTTGCGGGTCGAATTCCAGGTTCGGCTCAGGGTTCTTGATGATGCCGATCTGCTTGAGCTTCTCTTCGGAATCGATGACCATGAGGAGGTTGTCGAGGCGGTTGATCGCGGCCTTGGTCTTGCGGTAGTGCCGCTTGATGGCGCTGACGACCAAGATGATGACGCCGAGGATGAGCAGTGTTATCCAGCCACCTTCATAGAACTTGAGGATGATGACCGACAGCAGGATGAAGCCGGTGAGGCCGAGGCCGATGAGGCTGACGGCCATCTTCCTTTTCCAATGCCCGATGCGCCTCGCCTTCCACCAGTGCCGCACGAGGCCGAAATGAGTCAGCACGAAGCTGATGAACACGGTTATGCTGTAAAGCACGACCAGGAACGTCACCGAGCCTCCGGTAAGGACCATCATGAAGAGCGCGAAACCGCCCATGATGAGGATGCCTCTCTCATTCACCAGTCGATCACTGAGGCCTGAGAAGTTGGCTGGCAACCACTTGTCCAAGGCCATGTTGGACAATATCCTTGGGCCGCCCAGGAACCCGGTCTGCGCAGCCACGAAAAGGATCGCGGCTTCAGAAAGGAGGGCCAAGAAAAGGAAGACCTTGCCGAGGGTGCCCCAAGGACCGGTTATTTGTCCGAATAGGCTGGCGTTGAGCGTCTTCCCGGGCTCGAGCACGACCCCGTAAAGGAGATAGCAGGTCATCAATCCGATGACGACGATGCCCAGCGATATGGCCATGTAGCTCATGGTCTTCTTGGCCGTCCTCACCTTGGGGTCTCTGAGGAGGGGCATGGCGTTGCTCACGGCCTCGATACCTGTGTAGGTTCCCGCGCCCATGCTGTAAGCATGGAGGATGAGGAGGAGCATGCCGACCAGGCCAAGCTGCATGCTGGTCGCAGAGAAGTCGCTGAGGGTGCTCTGCGCCACCACAGGGACCTTGGCCAGGTGGGTGATGATGGCATAGCCGATGGCGAAGGCGTGCGTGACGATGAAGAGCAGGAAGACCGGGACAAGGGGCATGACGCTCTCCTTGACCCCACGCATGTTGAGGAAGATGAGGAACAGCAGGCAGAGCACCGCGAAGAGCAGCTTGTAGGGGTGCAAGGCTGGCGGAAGGAAGCTGAAGATGGCGTCCGCACCCGCAGCGATCGAGACCGTGATGGTGAGCACATAATCGACCAACAGCGCGCAGCCGGATATCATGCCGAAAGTCGGCGAAAGAAGCTTGCTTGCCACAAGATAGCCGCCTCCGCCACCAGGGAAGAGCTCCACCACCTGGGAATAGGTGGTGCTGATGATGAAGATGGTCAGCGTGATGAAGACCGCGACGATGAGGGCGAGCGCTGTGTGCTGGCCCAGGGCGAGAAAGGCCTCTTGAGGGCCGTAGTTCGACGAGGACAGGGCATCCACCCCGAGGCCTATCCAGGCGAGGATGGCTATCAGGGAGAGTTTATGGAATATCCGCGGGTCAAAGGGGTTGTGCGCTTTGCCCAGGAATAGCGTCTTGAGCCTCTTATGCAGGGGTTTTTGGTCGTCCATTCAGTTACCTGCAACCGCATTCCATGCACGCGGTTAATAAATGTTTGCACGATACAATCCTCGGCCACTCCGGGACAAGGTCAATGGCCCCCAGGCCGAAGGGAAAACTTTATAAAGAAATAACTACTTTATAGTAAATACATATGGATCCACAACGCACGCAGGCTTACGAGGAGCTTGAAGGCCGGATAGGCAACACTCCGCTCGTCCGCTTCGAAGGTCGGATCCCCAACGGGAATTCCATCTGGATAAAGCGGGAGTGCGACAATCCTTTCGGCAGCCATTATGATCGGGTTTACCTTGCGCTGTTCAGGCATAGTGAGGAGTTGGGGAAGATCCAGCCTGGCGCGAAAGTGATTGAGACGACGTCAGGCGCCGCAGGCGCATCGTTTGCTGGGATAGGCAAGCTGCTCGGGTATGAATGCTTTGTTGCTCTTCCGGCTGGTGGGGAGAGAGCGAGGGAAGAAGCCATCAGGGAGCATCTGCGAAGTCCAGACCACCTCATCTTTACGGCTGCGGATAGATATATCAGCGGTTTCCCGGCGTTCCTGAGGCATTTCTTGGCTGAACATCGTGATTTATTTTTTATGAACCATTCCATGGGTCCGAGGGATACATCCACTGAATTATTTTCCAATAATGAGGTGACCTTGAATGGCATGGAGGGAATCGGGAGGGAATCCCTGGGGCAAATTGATGTCGATTATTTCATCCCGGCTGTAGGGAACGGATCAAGCGTCTTGGGGCCAGGAAGGGCACTGAAGCACGGTACAAAAATTGTGCCATTCGAGCCATTTCAATCAGCGGTCGCCTATGACCTGATGTATCCTGGGAGATATTACACAAGATTCGGCATTTTGCCGGGGACGCTTCCACGGCATCGACTTCCAGGGACCAGTTATCCAGGCATAGACTTCCCCCATATCAGGAACGCGGTCCATGGATGGCTTATCGAAGATATCATCTTGGTGAGCGACGCTAAGACAGACCAGGAATATGAACAGGTTACCGGAAGGCAGGATACATGGCGCTTGCCGCATTGGGATGTCCTGTTCCCAGGCCACGAGGACCTAGGGCGGACGGGGCGAGCGGGGATTGCTGTCGCGCTGCGCCTTGCCGAGAAAGCAACGGGGAAAAACTTTTTGGTCATAGCCTATGACAAAGCGTCGCGGTATGATTCCTGATGCAGGCCGGCATTTTTATTAATCTGAACCTCAATCCATCCCCATGTGCGGCCGCTTTTCGCTCGTCTACAATCCCGGCAAGCTCCTGGAGCGCGTCGGCGTGCGTCGCATGCCTGAGTTCAAGGCGCGCTACAACATCGCGCCTGGGCAGGACGCCCTGGTCGTGCTGTCAGATCAGCCTGAAGAGGCTGTCATGGCGAGGTGGGGCCTTGTGCCCTCCTGGGCGAAGGATTCCTCGATAGGAAACCAGATGATCAACGCCCGGGCCGAGACTCTTGACGAGAAACCTGCTTTCCGGCGTTCGTTCGAAAAACAGCGATGCCTCATCCCTGCCGACGGCTTCTATGAATGGGACAAGGCAAAGGACCCGTTCCGGTTCACGCTGAAAGGCGGCGAGCCGTTTTTTATGGCAGGGCTGTATGACCGCTGGCGAGGAAGCGGCAAAGAGCTGCTGTCCTTCACCATCATCACCCTCGATCCGAACGCCGCAGTTTCTAAGGTCCATGACCGCATGCCGGCCATCCTCGGCAAAAAGAGCGGGAAGGCATGGCTGCGGGAGCATGATCCTGCCGAGCTCAAGGCGATGCTCCAGCCGTATCCTGACGGAGAGATGGATCGCGCGGCTGTCTCCCGCCGCTTGAATAGCCCGGCGAACGATGACGCCGATGTTTTGAGGCCGGAAGACAGAAAACTTTTATATACTTTAGAGTAGTTATATATCATCATGCCTACCCCCTTACCGCAATATGAGGTTGAAAAAGAAGTGACTGTCGCCCATGGGGGGATCGGCCAAGCCATTTATGATCAGGTGGTGAGCAGGTTCGGGAAGGGATTTGCGAATACCTATCTTTCAAGGGAGGTCCCTTTTTTCCGGTCGCGGCACCCGGCTGGTGAAGGTGCAATAAACGCGCTGCTTGCGGAAGGCCGCATTCCCGGATTTCCCCGCACGGCCCGGGTGATGCCTTTCCATCACAAGTTACTTCTCGACCTTGCCGGGTTTTCTCCGGACAATTCCCTCCTGGGAAGGGAAAAGAACAGCGGCAGCATGCTGCTCGATCCTGCAATGATAGGAGACGACCTTGAAGGGGCTCTGGCAAGCGACCTTCTGGGCCAGAACAGGAGGGCTGGCGATGGCATTACGGTCATCAGCTATTTCGGCGCGGTTCCTGAAACATTCGATCCCCGTTTCAAGGGCGCCGGCTTCAGGTTCGTGCTTATTGAAGGCTCGGCAGTGCAGCCTGCTGGAGGCTTGCAGGGGTCGCGGAACATCAGCGTCGAGGACTATGATTTCCTCATGACCGGCGCGCCAGCCCCTGGCCAAGGAGGCACGATCGCCTACGACCGGTCACCCACAGCCCTTTCTGCTCTCCAGGTTGAGAGCGGCGATCATTTCATCATCAGGACCCATGAGATTGTTCGCCCGCCTTATTTTGAGCGGGATTCGCATATCCATATCGAACATGATCCTGCCAATGCCCAAGCCCTTCTCGACATCCTGCGCTGCCAGCGATTCCTGGCCGGGCATCCCATCCCTCCGCCTGGTCGCTGAGGATAGAAAGATTTAAATATGACTTATTCATATCCACTCTTGGGTGGTTACAATGCCTGATCAATCAATGCCTGGACACATGTACCGTCAGTTAGGCCCGAGAAATGAACTTGTTCTTGTACATAATGCGCTGGGACAAACAGTGTTCGACGCCGTTCAAGCGACGTACGGATCCGAGTTCGTCGCCCAGCATTTCAACAGGCAAGTCCCTTTTTACCGCGCGACGAGCGCGGCCGGCCTGGGCGCTGTCAACCGAGTCCTCGCCCAAGGCAATGTCCAGGGTCATGGACCATCCTCACGTGTCGCTCCCTTGCACCATGTTGTCCTCATGGAATCAGTCGGTGATGAGCCTGATGGCATCACGCAGAATTACGCGACCGGCGGCTCCCTCCTGTTCACTGCCGGAGAACAGGTCGCTAATCCCCAGGAGCAGGCGCTTATAACAGACTTGACACGGCAGGTGAAGGCGCGTGATGGCACCACTGTATTGATAAAATATTTTACCGTCTCTCCTGGTGGGATGGACAATGATTTCGAGGCTACTGGCTTTCATTTTGAAGTTCCGCGTGTCGCAGAAGTCAGTGAGGCCAGCATCCTCCGCAATGCGGGAAGGATCGATCTTGATGATCCCTCCTTCCTCCAGACCGGCGTCCCAAGGAATGTCGGCGCGACCGGTGATGGGATAAGCGTCCCCGGATATGCTGGCGGCCTGAAGGAAGTCATCTTGAACTATGTCGGCGGCCGGTTTATTGTCACCCTTCATGACACGCACGAGCGCCGTCAGAACGTTGTCCGCCATGACCATAACCTTACGGACATCATCATCGAGCAGGATCCCGCCATGGTCGACGAACAGCATACCCGGCAATGGCTCGAGCATAATTAATCCTCCTTTTTTATTTTCTTTTTATTCTTGAGTCCTTGTCGGAGAACAAATAAGTATCACTGTATCTGCTTCTCATAGATGCCGTGCAGCTTGTAGACAACGCCGCCGAGGCGCTCGATGGGCCTGTTTACCGAGACATTGTCATCGAGCGTCCAGCCCATGTCGACTGAGGTGCCGGGCCGCAGGTTCTCCTGGAAGGCATGCAGCATCAACGCGGTCGCGCTTCCTGCTTGATGCCCTTTCTTGACGCCGAGGATCATGACGCGGCACTCTTTCAGCCTGCCGCTGTAGAGCTTCCTCGGCAGGCCATGGAGCATCCTGGCCGGAAAGCCGCCGTAATAGAGGAACTTCAACTTTTCAAGGGGCCCGTCCTTGCCGTCCATATGCTTGAGCGCAATATTGTAGTTCGGCACGCCGAGCAGGAACCCTATCGGCTCCGGGCTGTCGCCTTGCCGGAGGCGTTCGGCGAACAGCATCATGTTGGGGTCGACAAGGTCGACCAGGCGCTCGGCCATGGATTCCACCTCGGGCTCGGTCATGGGCACGAAGCCCCAGTTTGGGGCCCAGGCGTCATTGTAGATCTCCTTGATCTTCGCCAGCTCGCCGGCGAGGTCGTCGAGCCGCATAGGCCTCACCCGCAAGTCTTGTCTCCTGGACATGCCCGCGAGCCTCCCGAGCTTGCCATGGTTCTGGGCGATGGTCTCAGACGTCAGCAAGTAGGAACGCAATGTCTTTTCAAGGCTAAGGCCGTTGGCTTCTGCATGTCCGAGGTAATATTCCGGCGTATAGGGCATCATGATCTCCGGAGGGATGTCAAACCCTTTCATCAGGAAGCCGCACTCGTCGTTCGTCGAAGGGTTCATCGGACCGCGCATGGTTTCCATGCCGAAGCCGGCCAGCCAGGATTCCGCGATGCTGAAAAGGGCCTGCGCAACGGCCGGGTCGTCCATGGCCTCATAATAGCCGAAGAAGCCGGTCTTTTCGCTGTGGGTGTTGTTGTGGTTGTCGTCGATGATCGCCGCGATCCTTCCGGCCGGGACGCCATCCCGCAGCGCGAGATAGAGCGCAGCCTTGGCATGGTCGAAGAACGGGTTGGCGGCGCTGAGCACGAACCTGTTCTCGCGGAGGTTCGGCGGCACCCAGTTCTCCCCGAGAGGCGCGGCAGCATAGACGCTCCAGGGCAGGCGGATGAACTGCTCCAGGGTCGTGGGAGAAAGGGAAGCGGCGCCCCTGCCGATATCCCCAACCTTCATGACCTGTACCTCTCGCTGAGTGGTCATATCCTCTGTGAAAAAGCGTGCCAATATAAAAGATATTGCATTTTAATAAACAGAAATGGGAGGTGCCGGCGAGGGGATATGAACCCCCGACCTCCACGTGGCTCAAGCGCGATTTCATCTGCCGCGGCGTTGCCGCAGGCATCAAAGCTCATTATGAGCGTGGCGCTCTAACCAGGCTGAGCTACGCCGGCATAACGAAGGAAAAACCTCGGCCTGTTTTTAAGGTTTTCCACAAGTTATTAATAATCAGGGGCACCGTCCTGGCGCCATGAAGTGGCAGCCACCGAGAAAGGAGACCGAGGATGAGAAGAAGCGCAAGGCGCTCAACATAAGCATACGGGAGGGCGCCGCCTTCAACGTAAGCGAGGGCACAGGCAACCGCTACATCACCCCCTACGGCCTCGCCCTCGGCAGCAGCAACGCCCAGATAGGCATCCTGACCTCATTGCCGCCCCTCCTCGGCAGCTTCGTACAGCTCACCGTGCTCAAGAACATGGGCAGGATGAGCCGCAAGACCATCTCCTACCTCGGCGCCCTCTGGCAGGCGATCCTCTGGCTCGTGCTCATCGGCGTCGGCGTTTTGTCATTCTCCGGCGTGATGAAGGCCATCGTGCCGTGGCTCCTCATCCTCGTCTACTCGCTGCTCATTATCGCCGGGACGTACTTCTCCCCGGTCTGGTCGTCCTGGATGAAGGACCTGCTCCCTTCCACAGTCGGTAAATACTTCGGCCGGCGCAACAAGGTCTGCGGCGCGACCATGCTCTCGAGCCTGCTCCTGGCCGGCTTCTTCATCGACCTTTTCAAGGGCACCAAGGTGTTCATCGGCTTCACCGCACTCTTCGCCATCGCCTCTGCTTCCCGATTCTATTCCGCAGCCCTGTTCAAGCGGATGTATGAACCGCCCTTGATCCCGGATGACGGCAAGAACCGGAGCTTCAAGCGCTTTGTCAAGAGGATGCGCAAGGACAATTTCGGCAGGTTCACGTACTTCTCGTCGATCATGTCCCTCGCCACGAACATCGCCGCCCCTTTTTTCGCGGTCTACATGTTGCGCGACCTTGGTTTCAGCTATGCCTCCTTTGTCATCGTCATCTTCTCAGGCCTCTTCGCCAACCTCATGGCCATGCCCTATTGGGGCTATTTCGCGGACAAATACGGCAACCTCAAGGTTTTGCGGGTTACCGGCCACCTGGTGCCCCTGGTCCCGCTGATCTGGCTCCTGAGCATCCCCATCATGAAGTCGAGGCCGGAGATGCTTATCCCCTTCCTGATCCTGGCAGAGATATTCTCCGGATTCTGTTGGGCAGGTTTCAACCTGGCTTCAGGCGATTTCATCTATGAGGCCGTGCCGAAGCATAGGCTGGCCTACACCGCGGCCTTCTTCAACATCATCAATAATGTCGGCCTTTTCCTCGGCGGGGTCCTCGGCGGGGTCCTCGCTCACTCCTCAGGCATGCTGATCGGCTTGTCTGCCCTGCCCCTGGTCTTCCTCCTCAGCGCGATAGCCCGGTTCCTGACCGTCATTTTTTTCCTGCCGGGCGTGAAGGAGGTGCGCTGGGTCCAGCCGTTGAAGATCGCCGACGAGACCGAACATCTCATGCGGATGATGATGCGGTACAGGTTCAGGTTCCCGAAGTTCTGAGCGCAAGCCTTTTATACCATCGGAAGATCATCCAAGCCATGGAGAAGCTCAATGATGCGGGGTTCAAGCGGTATTTCGAGGACAAGGTCAGGACCACTGTCCGCACCCAGAGGCTTTTCTCGCAGAAAGACCGCATCGCGGTCGCGGCGTCCGGTGGCAAGGATTCCACTGCCCTCCTCTTTGTTTTGCACAAGCTTGGCTTTGAGCTCGAGGCCCTCACCATCGATCCCGGGATCGGCAGCTACAGCCGGGACAACCTCGTGCGGCTGAAGGCGTTTTGCAAGAAGAAAGGCATCCCCCTCCACATCCTTTCCTACAAGACTGAGTTCGGCAAGACCCTGCCGCAGATGCTCCTCGCCCTCAAGAGGAAAGGGGTCGACCGCAGCCCCTGCAATGTCTGCGGCGTATTGAAGCGGCATCTCCTCAACAGCTATGCCCGGAAACAAGGCTTCTCAGTCCTGGCGACAGGCCACAACCTCGACAACGAATCCCAGGCCTTTGTGATGAACGTCTTCAGGAACGACCTGAAGCTCGCCCTGCGGCAGGGCCCGGTCTCTGGCACAGCTCAATCCGGCAGGTTCGTGAAGCGGGTCAAGCCGCTCTTCTACATGGCCGAAAAGGAAGTCATCCGATATGCGAAATTGCAGAAGCTTCCTGTAAAGTACGGCATATGCCCCCTCGCCGGTAATGCTTACCGGAGAAAGCACATCCGCATCCTTGACAAGATAGAGAAGATGAATCCCCACCTCAAGTACAACATCATCCGTTTCCAGGAGGGGATGAGACGCGTCTGCGAAACGCCCAAGGAGAGCATCGAAGAATGCCCGGGATGCGGCGAGGCCTCGAGCAAGGGCCTGTGCAAGGCCTGCCAGATCCTTGAAGAGATCGGGAAAATGCACCCGAAATCATATTGAAGGCCGCCCGCAACCTATCCTCCTTCGGGCGAGGATCGATGGTCCAGGTTTATCATCCTCTCTGCCAAAAGCTTTATAATCTCCCTTTGGGAAAATGGGCTTTATGAAGGAAAAAGGGGTGGACAGCTACGCATCTCTTCCGGTGGCGAAGGTCTTCGACGCCTTGGAGACCTCAAGCGCCGGCCTCACTGAAAGAGAGGCAGCCCAACGGCTCGCCCGCTACGGCCCGAACCACCCAGTCCTGAAGAAGCCGCAGTCCGCGCTGACCATCCTTCTCAGGAAATTCCTCAACCCGCTCACCCTTCTGCTCATCATCATCGGAGCGATCTCCCTCCTCATCCAAGAGCGCATAAGCGCGGCTTTCATCTTCCTCATGGTCGCCATAAGCGTCTTCCTTGACTTCCTCCAGGAATATCGCTCCGGCAGGGAGATGGAAAGCCTCGGCAAACTAGTCCAGGTGACAGCGCTTGTCATCCGGGATAAGAAGGCGACCAGGGTAGATATCAAGATGCTCGTTCCTGGTGATGTCGTGGACCTCGCGGCAGGTGATGTGGTGCCCGCCGACCTGCGGCTCATATCCTGCAAGAACCTGTACATCAATCAGGCAGCTCTAACGGGAGAGTCCTTCCCGGTCGAGAAATCAGCCTTGCCTGCGTCAGGAAAGACCGTGGCGGAGCTGCATAGCATGGTCTTCATGGGCTCCAGCGTCGTTTCCGGGACAGCCACAGGCATTGTGGTGGCCTCTGGCAAGGACACGCATTTCGGCGAGATCTCCGCCGCCCTCAGCGCTCCCCGGCAGATGACCAGCTTCGAGCGCGGCATCAAGTCCTACACCTGGCTCATCATCCGCCTGGTCATAGCGGTCGCCATCATCATCTTCGCGGCGAATGCGCTGATCAAGCACAAGGTCTTCGAGGCGCTGCTGTTCGCGATGGCCGTCGCCGTCGGCCTCACCCCCGAGATGCTCTCCATGATCCTCTCTGTGAACCTATCACGCGGCGCCTCGACCATGGCTAAGAAAAAAGTCGTGGTCAAGCATCTCAGCTCGATCCAGAATCTGGGCGCGATGGATGTCCTCTGCACAGACAAGACAGGCACCATCACCATGGACAAGATAGTGCTGGAGAAGCACTGTGATGTCTTCGGCAAGGAATCCGAGGAGGTGCTGAGGACCGCCTACATCAACAGCGCCTTCCAGACCGGGCTGAGCAACCTGCTTGACAAGACCATCCTGCAATATAAGATATTCGATCGCGGAGAAATCACCCTTGTCGACGAGCTCCCCTTCGACTTCCAGCGGAAGATCATGTCAGTGATCGTCAGGCAGAAGGGCAAGGTGCGCCTCATCGCGAAGGGCTCGCCAGAGGAGGTCTTCAAGCGCTGCTCCCGTTACCAGGCGGGCGGCAAAGCTGCATTGCTCTCGCCGAAGCTCCGCGAGAATGTCCGGGCCGCTTACGAAAGCCTCAGCAAGGAGGGCTTCAGGGTCATTGCGGTGGCTGCAAAAGAGGTGTCATCCAAGAAGGAGTATACACTAAAAGACGAGACAGACCTGACGCTGGTCGGCTATCTGGCCTTCTTGGACCCACCTAAGCCCGATGCCAAAGAGGCTATCCTGGCCCTCAAACAGCTAGGTATCGAAGTCAAGGTTGTCACCGGGGACAATGAGATGGTGACCGCCAAGATCTGCAAGGAGGTCGGTCTTGACAGCAAGGGGATGATCACCGGAGACGACCTGGAACGCATCCCTGAGCACGAGCTGCAGCTTCGCGTCGAGGCCGCCACAGTCTTCGCCCGTCTTACCCCGGTGCAGAAGGAGCGTGTCATCCATGCGCTGCAGAAGAACGGCCACACGGTCGGCTACCTGGGCGATGGTATCAATGACGCGCCCACCCTCAAGGCGGCGGACGTCGGCATTTCGGTCAACAACGCGGTCGACATCGCCAAGGAGACCGCGGACATCATCCTGCTGGAGAAAAGCCTTATGGTCCTTCAGGACGGCGTCCTTGAGGGAAGGAGGACGTTCGAGAACACGACCAAGTACATCAAGATGGGGGAGAGCTCCAATTTCGGCAACATGGCGAGCATGACTGGCGCCTCGTTGTTCCTCCCCTTCCTGCCCATGACGCCGATCCAGATCCTGCTGAACACGTTCTTCTATGACCTTTCGCAGATGACCATCTCCACCGACAACGTCGATGCCGAGAAGCTCAGGAAGCCGAAGCCATGGGACCTCAAGGCGATAAAGCGCTACCTCTTCTATTTCGGGCCGCTCAGCTCGATATTCGATTTTGCGACCTTCGCGATCCTGCTCTGGGTTTTCAAGGCGGATGTCCATTCCTTCCAGACAGCCTGGTTCCTGGAGTCCTTGTGCACCCAGGCGCTGGTCATCCATATCATCCGCACGGACAAGATCCCTTTCCTCGAAAGCAGGCCGAGCCGTTTCCTGGTTTTCTCATCCTTCGGCATCGTCATCATTGCGCTGATGCTGCCTTTCACCGCCGTGGGAAGATATCTTGGCTTCGTGAGCCTCCCGCCGCTGTTTTTCGCGTTTCTCGGCCTTATCGTGGCCGCGTACCTCGCCCTGGTCGCTGTGGTAAAGATGCATGTGGAAAGGAAAAGCGCGTAAAATGGATTCATTCGCATAAAGCAACCTTTATATATAAGTTCAGCATCCGAAATCCAAGGGGTTTTGGCATATGACACAAGCGATTCTGTTCGACTTTTGGGGGACTCTAGTTGAAAACGGCGTCTACTCTCCGGTCCGCCAGGTCCGCAATGTCCTGCGGCTGCAGATACCTTTCCAGGACTATATAGTGGCCTTCGAGGAGAGCTTCATGATGAAGAAGCATGAGACCTTGGCCGCGGCCTTCACCGACGTCTGCACGACCTTCGGCGTTCGGCCAGAGCCGATGCTCATCGACCGGCTCATCGGCCTCTGGAACAAGAACACGCTGCTTGCGAAGCCGTTTCCAGAGACAGAAGACGTGCTCAACGACCTCAAGAGCGAATTCAAGCTCGCCCTGGTCTCCAACACTGATCCCTTCTCGATCAACCAGGTCCTTGACAAGTTCAACCTCAGGCCGATGTTCGACACAGTCGCATTTTCCTACGAGGTAGGAGCGCTCAAGAACGACCCGAAGCTCTTCGCGGCGGCGCTTAAGCAGCTGAAGATGAAGCCTGAAGACGTCCTGATGATCGGGGATTCTCTAGAGAGCGACATCAAGGGCGCGGAGAACGCCGGCATCCCCGCGATCCTCCTCGACAGGCGCAACGTCCGCGAGTTTGAGAACAAGATACAGAACCTGCGAGACCTCCGGGCGAGGCTATGACCACTTTTCAAGAACTTTACGATCTCGTAATAACTTTGCGGAAGGAATGCCCCTGGGACAGGGAGCAGACCCTCTCATCTTTCTTCCCGTGCCTTGTCGAGGAGGCTGAGGAGGCGAGGCAGGCGCTGGCCGAGAACGACATGCTGAACTTCAAGGAGGAGCTCGGCGACGTGCTCTGGAACTCGCTCTTCCTGACGAGGATCGCGGAGGAGCAAGGCCTTTTCAGCCGCGACGACATCCTGCGTTCCGCGAAGGAGAAGATGGTCCGGCGGCACCCGCATGTATTCGAGGGCGCCGACCTCAAGGACATCAAGTCCATCGAGGAGCGCTGGAACCAGATCAAGGAACAGGGCGGATGAGCATGGACTGCATCTTCTGCAGCATCATCTCTGGCAAGATCCCGAGTGCCAAGGTCGCGGAGACGAAAAACGTATTGGCTTTCCTCGACATCCAGCCAGCCAATCCCGGCCACATTCTTATTGTGCCGAAAAAGCATGTCGAGCGCATGGACGAGGCCGAAAACGAAGTCTTCTGCGAGATGAGCAACCTCGCCGCGAAGCTCGCCAAGAAGCTCATGCGCGAGCTCTATCCAGCGGGCTACAACATACTCATCAACAACGGCGGCGCGGCAGGCCAGGAGGTCAAGCACCTCCACCTGCACATCATCCCGCGCTACGAGGACGACCGCTTCGCCTTCCGCTGGCCGCACAAGCGCTATGGCGCGGGAGAGATGCAGGCGCTGGCGAAACGCCTTTGGGTGGCATAATCTTTTTATAATCATTGTTCTTTTGGCGGCCCATGAACGAGATCTTCGCGACAGTCGAGTTCCAGATGAGCCTGCTGCTCTTTGTCGCAATAGCCGGTTATCTGCTGGCTGCCAGGATAAACCAGTCAGCGGTCATCGGCGAGATCCTTTTCGGCATGCTCATAGGGCCAAGCGTCCTCGGCCTGATCACGTATACAGGCTTTGTCGAGGCCCTGGCGCATATCGGCGCTGTCATCCTGCTTTTTGTCGTCGGCCTTGAGTTCAAGCTCAAGGACATCCTCAATGGCAAAGCCGGCGTCATCGCCTTTTTCGGCGTCATCATCCCTTGGATAGCGGGCTATGGCGTCGCCCAGGCATTCGGCATCGATTTCAAGGGCGCGCTCTTTGTCGGCACTGCCTTGACAGCGACAAGCATCGCCATCACCGCCAGCGTCCTGAAGGAGATGGGCAAGCTGCAGACAGAGGCGGCGAGGGTCATCATCGGCGCCGCGGTCATCGACGACATCCTTGGCCTGCTCGCACTTTCTTTCACCGACCAGCTCGCGAACAGCGCTGTATCTTTCGGAGTCATCGGTTATGTTCTGTTCAAGTGCATCGCGTTCCTGGTGCTTGGCGTTCTTCTGGGTCAGCAGGTCATCAATCCTATCATCAAGCGGATCGACAAGTCACACCTCGCGAAGCGCTATCCCGAGCTGATATTCATCTTCGCCATCATGGTCGCCTTCGCCTACGGCATGGTCGCCGAGGTCATCGGCCTTTCCGCGATAGTGGGCGCGTTCATCGCTGGCGTGTCCATGGAAGGCATCGGGCTGCGGCACAGCAAGCACTACAAGGAGGGCGCGGAATACCTGCATATAATCTTCGCGGCAGTGTTTTTCGTGTCATTGGGCATCCTTGCCGATGCCCGACAGATGAACATGCAGTTTGTCATCTTCCTCATTGTCCTTACCCTTGTCGCCGTGATCACCAAGGTCGTCGGCTGCGGGATACCGGCGTTGCTTCAGAAAAGGTCCTTCAAGGAATCGATGATTATCGGTTTCGGCATGTCACCCCGCGGGGAGGTCGCCATGATCGTCGCCTTGATAGGGCTGAACGAGGGCTTGATCGGCCAGAACGTCTATGTGACCATCGTGCTGATGAGCCTGCTCACCACCATCATCACGCCGATCGTCCTGCGGAGATGGATGGGGAGCGCTGTTAAGGCTTCCAGAACGTGAGCTCCTTTGTCTTCTCGTCGATGAGGCCCTTCTGGCCATCAGGCGTCTTGCGGCTGTACTCTTCTGAGCTGAAAGGTTCCACTGAGATGGCCCGGTCATGCCATTTGCCAAAGTCGATCCAGGTATGCCATATGCCTTGTTTCTTGAAAGTTTTCTTCGCAAGCATGACGACCCGGCTGGGCACATGGTCGTCAGCGGCCTCCCAATCAGGGAGGAGAAGGGAGAGTTGTTTCACGAATGCCTTGACTTCTTCATGCGTCGGCATGTTCTCTTTCTTGAGGCGCTGCCGTGAAGCCCCGACGTGCATGTACGCCTTGATTTCGATGAAGTCCGGGTCGCCTTTCTTGATGAGCGCGGCGTAATCCTCGGGATTGTCCATCGTGAGGCCTTTGGTTAGGGTGACTCGGATGCAGGTGCGCTGCTCCTTTTGCGCCAGATAGTCCAAGCTCCTGTTCAGCCGCTCCCAGTAGTCGGGGAACAGGGGGAGGTCGATTCGCTTGAGCGACTCCCTGTCAGCGGCATCAAGAGAAAGGTAGAGCTGGGTGACCGGGGCGAGACTGCGGATTGCCTCAGGATACTGGCCGTTCGTCACAACGAAGGTGGATATGCCTCGTTGGTTGAAATGGGCCAGCAGCTCATTTAGGCGTGGATAGATGATAGGCTCGCCGGTAAGCGAAAGGGCCACATGCCGCACCTCTTGGGAAGCTTGGTACGCTTTCTTATCAGCGGTCTTGCTGCCCTTGAAGCCGATGAGAAGCTTGTGATGCGCCGCGATGCTCCCCTCTAGGATTGAGGCCGGGTCATCGATATCTCCTTGCCATTCCTTGGAGACCGGAGCCTTGTAGTCGCGCCAGCAGATGAGGCAGCGGTTCGCGCAGCTCATGCACGTGGTCATCTGCATGCACTGGCTGCTCATGATGCCGTAGAACTTGAGCTTGTAGCAGCCGCCCCTGCCTTGGATCATGCGCCTGGTCCAGCCGCAGATCTTCACGGCGCTATGATCGCCGACGATGCGGTACTGCTGCTTTTCGAGGTCTTTTCTTATTTCGAGCGATAGCATGATGCCTGGCAGAAAAATTCAGTGGTTAATAAATGCTAGCGCTCGGGAATAGGGTTCTCAGGAAAATCTGCGCAATAATTTACCATTATTGAATGGTTAAAAATTCGAAACGTTTAAATATAGCCTCTGCAACGCCGAAAGGATGCCTTTCATCGACCACGTCCTGGACATGCACCGGAAGCAGTATGATACTTGCCTTGGCGACGGAGGGCATTGCAAGGCATTCCTCGAAAGGACTGTGTGGCAGTATCCCGACAGGGCATATGGGGTGCAATACTCTGCCAAGAAAGGCGATGTTGTCATGCCTTGGGCCGAAAGCCTTTCTTTCATGCTTTATGTGTTCCATATTGTGATGGGTGAACGGTCTATCCAAGGGCCGGATGGCAGGGTCATGATCGAAAAGATGGATGATCTCCGCCATCTCCAGGTCAACCAGGCCGCATTGCATGACTCTTTATTCTTGACCTACGCCAACCGCACCATCGACCTGAGGCATCGCTATCCTGTCACTCCAGTCCATACACCTCGCGATGCGGTGGTGGAAGTGCTCCAGGATGCCTTGGTGCAGGAACGGTTCCCCGGCGCCACCTACGATCTCCATGTCTTCAGGCGGAGAGGGCGGAAAAATCGTGATGCCCACTCTTCCGGCCATAGCGCCTTGGCGAGGCCTGTCTCACATATCATTGCCCGCCGGATCCCGGGCCGTCTTAGCGATCCGTAGCCGCGGAAAAGTTTATTAGCAGGCAAGCGGAATCCCTTCTCATGAATCGGGTTTTTTTCATCACGCAAGGCTGCTCGGCCAACATCGCAGATTCTGAAGTCATGGCCGGCCTCCTCGCCGAAGCAGGCTATGAGATGGTCGGCAAGGCCGAAGATGCCGACCTGGTCATTTACAACACCTGCACGGTCAAGGGGCCGACCGAGAACGAGTTCATCCGGAGGATGCGCAAGCTCACTGCCCTTGAGAAAAAGATCATAGTCGCCGGCTGCATCCCCCAGGCCGAGCCTTCCCTTACAGTGCTTCAGGGCATTTCAGTGGTCGGACCGTATGACATCCATAAAATTGCGGAAGCTGCTGACCAGACGCTCAAGGGCAAGACGGTCTGTTTTCTTTCCCGCGTGAACAAGCCGCGCTTGAACCTGCCGAAAGTCAGGAAGAATGCCCTGGTCGAGATTGTGCCTATCCTGCATGGCTGCCTCGGGCATTGCAGCTACTGCAAGACGAAGCATGCCCGGGGCCATCTGCATTCTTATCCTATCAATGACATCGTGCGCCATGTCAGCAAGGCTGTGGCAGAGGGCGCGAAGGAAGTGTGGCTCACCTCGCAGGATTGCGCTGCCTACGGCCTTGACCTTGGCAAGACCCTGCCTGAGCTTCTCGAAGCGGTCTGCTCCATCCCCCGTGATTTCAGGGTCCGCGTCGGCATGGGCAACCCGGAGCATTACCTCCTGTTCCTGGACAGAGCTGTCAAGGCCTATGAACACGAGAAAATCTACAAGTTCCTGCATGTCCCGGTCCAGTCAGGCTCTGACGAGGTGCTCAGGGAGATGGGCCGCGAATACACCGCCGCGGATTTCATGCGCGTCATCCGCGCTTTCCGCAAGAAAATGCCCCAGATCACCGTCTCGACAGACATCATCGTCGGCTATCCGACAGAAACCGAGGCTGACTTCAAAAAGACGCTTTCGCTGATCAGGGCTGCCCGTCCTGATGTCCACAACCTTTCGCGGTTCTGGCCGCGGCCCGGCACTCCTGCAGCTGAGCTGAAGCCGCTCTCCAGCGAAGTCATGAAAGTGCGGAGCAAGAAGACGTTTGCCTTGCTGCGGAAAGTCGCCTTTGAGAACAACCGGAAATGGGTCGGCTGGCAGGGCGATGTCCTCGTCGTTGAAAAGGGCAAAGGCAACACCGTGATCGGCAGGAATTTCGCGTACAAGCAGATTGTCATTGAGAAAGGTGCTTCTCTCACATCCAGGGAAAAAGTCAAGGTCGTAAGAGGGACGAGTATAGATCTCCGGGCGGTTATCCAATAATCTTTTATAGTTAATATCCTCTTATCGAGATATGATTATCCGAAAAGCCTCTACTTCAGACTTCACGCAGCTGAAGGCGCTGAAGGAAGAGTTCTTCCTTTGGGAATGCCAGAAAGACCCCTATCTTGACCCTCGATGGGCACGGAGAGGCCTCGGCTCGAGACTCGCAAGGAATCTTAAGCAGAAGAACGGCGCGTTCTTTGTCGCGGAGACCGGGGGAAAACTCATCGGCTATGCCGGGGTGGCTGTCGAGGACAATCCCGCTTCGTTCCGCGCGAGGAAGAAAGGTCACATCTTCAACCTCTATGTGCTTGAGGCATTCAGGCGGAAGGGCGTCGCCAAGCTGCTCTTCCAGAAGGCCGTCGCCTGGCTGAAAGCACAAAAGGTCGGCGAGCACATGATCATGGTCTATGATGAAAACGAGCTCGCTCATCGCTGGTACAACCGCCTCGGCTATAAAGATACGATCATCATTCTGAAGAAATAGACTCAGGTACTAATAATCCACCCATACCCCTTCTCTTCGAGGTGGTCCACAAGCTCCCCGCCGCCTTCGAGCGCGATCTTGCCGTCGATCATGATGAAGACCTTGTCCGGCCGGACAAGCTCGAGGATGCGCTTGTAGTGGGTGATGAGCAGGATGCACTTGTCCTTGGCCATGAAGGCGTTGATGCCCTCCGCGACCGTTCGCAGCGCGTCGATGTCAAGGCCGGAATCTGTTTCATCGAGGATGGCGAGCTTGGGATCGAGCGCGAGCATCTACAGGATCTCGGCACGTTTCTTCTCTCCGCCGGAAAAGCCCTCGTTCAGGTGCCGGGAAAGGAAGGCCCTGTCCATCTTGATGAGCTTGAGCTTATCTTCCATCAGGGCCCTGAATTCAGGCACCCCGAGGTTCTTGTCCAGGTGGGCGTTCATGGCAGCACGAAGGAACTGCGCGACAGAGACGCCGGCGATCTCGTAAGGGTATTGGAACGAGAGGAACATGCCGAGCCTTGACCGCTCGTCAGGAGCCATCTCAATGACGTCCTTGCCCATGAAACTGATGGTTCCCGAAGTTATCTTGTATTTCGGATGGCCCATCAGGGCGAAGGAGAGCGTACTCTTGCCGGAGGCGTTCGGCCCCATCAAGGCATGGATCTTACCTTGCTCAAGCTGAAGGGTCAGGCCTTTCAGTATCTCTTTCCCTTCGACTTCGACGTGGAGATCGTTGATTTCAAGCATCGCCATGGTGTTCACCTATTGCTTGTTGGAGCGCCTCGAGCGGAAGGAGGGCGCATTTCAGCCGGACCGGGCTGAGCGGGATCTGGAGCAGCTCGAGGATATCGTCCTTGCCAAGGGCCATCGCTTGCTTGATGGTCATCCCCTTTGCCTTGTCGGTTATCAAGGATGCTGAGGCCATGCTTATGGCGCAGCCTCGGCCGGAAAACCGGATGTCAGACAGCCTTCCTCCTTTGACCGAGGCCTGTAAGGTCAAGTCATCGCCACAAACCGCGTTGGAGCTGCGATGCTCCCGGTCTGGATGGGCCAATCTCCCGAAATTATGCGGGGAACGATAGAGGTCAAGGATGTGCTCCCGATACATCTCGTCATCCATGGCCCATCACCTTGAACAGGCCTTTTGCATGATCAATGCCGGCAAAGAGGGCGTCGATATCAGCCCGTGTGTTATACAGCGAAAAGCTTGCCCTGCAGGTCCCGGGGACGCCAAGTGTCTCCATGAGGGGCATGGCGCAATGATGGCCTGCCCTGACGCAGACATTCCTCTTGTCGAGGATCGATGCGACGTCATGCGGATGGATACCTCGTATATTAAAGGAGAAGATGCCTGCGCCTTGTTTGCTTGAGAAAAGGTCAAGGTGGGTGAGATCATGCTCGTAAGTATAGGCAAGGAGCTTCCGTTCCCATGCTTCAATAGCGGGCATGCCGACCTTCTGGAGGTAGCGGACAGCCTCTGCAAAACCTATGGCTCCAGCTACATTGGGGGTGCCGGCCTCGAACTTGAAAGGCACCTCGTTCCATTCCGCGGAATCCATGGTCACGCGGGAGATCATGTCCCCGCCGAAGAGGAAAGGCGGCAGGCGTTCCAGGATCTCCCTTTTTCCGTAGAGCGCGCCGATGCCTCCCGGCCCGAACATCTTGTGGCCGGAGAAGGCGAGGAAATCGCAGCCAAGGTTCTGCACGTCGACAGGCATGAACGGCGCGCTTTGCGCAGCGTCGACGATGGAATAGGCCCCTGCTTCCTTTGCGAGCTGGACAAGCTTTTTCGCGTCATTGATGGTTCCGAGGGCGTTCGAGACCTGGCAGAAGGACACAAGCGCGGTCTTTTCCGTTATCAGCTCGTCCGCATGGCCATAATCAAGCGACAGGTCCTTGAGCCTGATGAAGCGCAGCTTAAGGCCGTGGCGTTTTGCCGCTTGCTGCCAAGGTACGATGTTGGAATGGTGCTCCATCTGGGTCAGCACGATCTCATCCTTACCATCGAAAAGCGAAGGCAGGGAATACGAAAGCAAGTTCAAGGCTTCGGTCGTGTTCTTGGTGAAGACGACCTCATCTGGGCGCGCGTTGACGAAGGCGGCGACCGTGGCTCTCGATTGCTCAAATCGCTCTGTAGCATTGGCGCTCAACCGGTAGATGCCTCTATGGACATTGGCATTCTCGTTTTTATAGAACTCGTCCATAGCGGCGAGGACTTGCCTCGGCTTCTGGGTCGTCGCGGCGTTGTCGAGATAAACGACTTTCTGATTGCTTAAAAGCGGAAAATCATTTTTCAGCTCCAGTACCTTCTCTTCGGTGAGGGTCATGGCAATCCAAGCTCCATCCTGAGGTCCTCGCTCGGCTTCCAGGGAGGGTCGAAGACGAAATCGAACTCTGGGCTGAAACCGACCCGCTTGAGGTCAGTAGTGAGCGCTTCCACGAGCATCGGCGCGTAGGGGCATGCAGGGCTGGTGAAGGTCATCTTGACTTTCAGCCTGTTGCCTTCAAGGTCAAGCCCGTAGATGAGGCCAAGTCTCCAAAGGTCGATGCCAAGCTCAGGGTCCACGATTCCCCGAATGGCATTGATCGCGTCTTCCTTTGTGAGCGGTTTCATGCCAAGGCCTCTTCGACTGCCTTTTCGATGATTTTCTTGACGTCGCTGTCATCGGCTTTTTGCATAAGGTATCCCCTGACTATCTGTACGGTGGCTTGCCTTCGGTTTAGGCCCCGCGACATAAGATAAAAAATCTTTTCCTCATCGATCTTTCCTATGGTCGTGCCATGCCCGCAGCGCACGTCGTGGTTGTCGATCTCGAGGTCCGGCACTGCCTCGGCCCTAGCTTGGCCGCTGAGAAGGAGGGTGTCCATGCTTTCATAGCCATTGCTTTGCCCTGCATCCCTCTCGATCCTGACCAGGCCTTGGCATCGCGCTTTCGCCCGTCCGGAGAGGAAGCCTCGTGTGAGGGATTTTGAGACCGTCGCGCGGCCCTTGTGGTAAGTCCTGACGCAGAGAGCCAATTCATGCTCATAGGCGCCAAGGAATAGCATCTTGGATTCCGCCGAGGCCCCTTCGCCATCCAGGGTGACGTTGAGCGTCTTGTTGACGTTTCCGCCGAGTTCAAGGTCTGTCCATGTCAATTTCGCATCTTTGCATATCTTCGCTTGGCGGACACTGTTGATGGATCCTCCTCTATTGCGGAGGGTAACAAGTTCAAGGGAGCTCCCCTCTTCGAGGATAAGATAATACGCATCGGATGCGACTTCGGCGGCAGTCTCAACCCTGATCCGTGACGAGGTCCCGGCATCCGCCCGGATAAGGGTCATCGTCGGGGAAGTCTGCTTGATTATGGACTCGCCGCCGGAAGCGGTGATGAGGATGTATTTCTCGAATGGCGCGCCGGCCATCACGGATGCATCTTTAATGAATTCTTTTATTCCAGGGATGGCGAGGGCGCTCGTCCGGGAAATGACCGTGATGCCGTCCCCACGGCACGGAGCCAAGCCTCCGAACGGCGTGGAGATGCTCATCCCAATCCCTCCATCTCGAGCTGGATGAGGCGGTTGAGCTCGACGGCGTATTCGAGAGGCAGTTCCTTGACGATAGGCTCGATGAAGCCGGACACGATCATCTGCCGCGCTGCCTGCTCGCTCAGGCCGCGGCTCATCAGGTAGAAGAGATGCTCCTCGCTGATTTTGCCGACTGTCGCCTCGTGGGCAAGCTCTGCGGTATGCTCCTCTGAGCTGACGAGGGGATACGTGTTGGAGGAAGAGCGGGCGTCCATCATGAGGGCGTCGCAGGAGGCGCTCACTTTCGCGCCAACGGCCCCCTTCTTGATGCTGATCTGGCCACGGTAGGATGTTATGCCGCCGTCCTTGCTTATGGATTTCGCCCTGATGACTGCGCTGGTCCCCTTGCCGATGAGGATCGCCTTGGTCCCAGTGTCCTGGTTTTGGCCTTCGCCGGCGAACGCGATTCCGAGATAATCTGATCTTGCCCTGTCGCCGAGGAGGACGGACGCGGGATAGAGCATGGTCGTCTTCGAACCCATATTGCCGTTGACCCATTCCATGATGCCGTCATCGTGCACGATCGCCCGCTTGGAGTTGAGGTTGAAGGTGTTCTTGCTCCAGTTCTCGATGCTTGAGTACCTTGCCCTTGCGCCCTTAAGGACATGGATCTCGACGCAGCCGGCGTGCAGGGAGTGTTCGCGGTATTGGGGGGCTGAGCAGCCTTCGATATAATGCACTTCAGCGCCCTCATCGACGATGAGGAGGGTGTGCTCGAACGGTCCTGCTGCGCTGCTGGTCATGCGGAAAGAGGCGTGGCGCGGCCTCTTGACCTTGGCGCGGTGGGGGATGTTGATGAGGGTGTGCTCGAACTGTCCTGCTGCCCTGCTGTTCATGCGGAAATAGGCCTGGAGCGGCATCTTGACCTTGACGCCTTTCGGGATGTAGATGAAGGTGCCTCCGCTCCAGACTGCGGCGTGGAGGGCCGCGAACTTGTGCGCGCCCGGCGGGATGCAGGTTGTCATGAAGTACGTCTTGATAAGGTCGGGATGCCGCTGCACGGCCTCGTCGCAGTCGAGAAATATGACTCCCCGCTTTTTCCATTCCTCCTTGAGCTTGTGGTAGATGACTTCGGACTCGAACTGCGCGCCGACGCCGGAAAGGACCTTCCTTTCCGCTTCAGGGATGCCGAGCCGTTCGAACGTGTCCTTGATGCCTCGGGGCACATCCTCCCAGTTCGTCGCGTTTTTCTTGGCGTCCGGCCTGAGGAACATGCTGATGGTCGATAGGTCGAGGTCCTTGAGGCTCGGGCCCCAGGCCGGCAATGGGAGTTCGTGGAACAATTTAAGGCCGTGGAGGCGCTTCTGCAGCATCCATTCAGGCTCTCTTTTCTGTAGGGATATCTCCCGGACAAGGGTCTCGCTTATGCCCGGGGCTGCCCTGAACGAGAGGCCTGATTCCATATTAGTTGCCTGGGGGAGGTCTACCATAGTCTATTATTAACAATCGTTAATATAACCGGCCAGGGGTATAAAAAGGTATCGGCGAAGCATTTAAAAATGGGGAGAAGACAGGGAAAGGGTATGGGTACGCTCAAGCCTTCAGAAGCGCTCATTTTGGAGAAGCTCAAAGAGCCTCATGACCTCCAGGCTTACGTCGACGGCTTGACATACCATATCGGGCCGCGGCTTTGCCCGGTTGCTGTCCTTAGGTCAAACCAGGGGGACTGCTTCGAGGCGGCGATCTTTGCCTGCGCGGTCATGCGCCAGCATAAGGTTCCTTGTTTCCTCGTCGACCTCCGCGCTGTGCAGGATGAAGACCATGTGCTCGCGGTTTTCAAGGTCAATGGCCGTTTTGGCGCCATCGCGAAATCGAAATACCTCGGCCTGAAATACCGGAATCCCGTCTTTTTCACGGTCCAAGAGCTCGTCATGAGCTATTTCGAGCATTTCTTCAACTACCGGCGGGAGCTTACGCTGCGGGCATATTCTGAGCCGTTCCATCTGTCCGCTTTCGGTGACCTTTGGCTGCTCAAGAAAGCCCAACTCAACGCCATCGAAAAGCGCTTGGACACCATGAAGCATCATCGCATCCTTTCGAACAAGGCAAGGCTTCCTCGCGTCGACCCTGTTCGTTTTCATAAAGAGGCTCTGCTTGCGAAGGATGGCAAGCCGTTCAAAGGCAAGGCTTAAATATGCAGAGGCCTAAAGAAAGACCATGACCATGCCCCAGGAAATAGAAGTCTGGTACCTCATCCCTGCCCTGCGCCGGGAGCTCGCTAAGGTTTTCGTATCAAAATACAAGCTTTCTCAAAAGGGTGCTGCGCAGATCCTCGGCATCACGGAAGCCGCGGTCTCCCAGTATCTTAAAGCGAAACGGGGCTGGGAACTCAAATTTTCCGCGAAAGACTCTGCGCTCATACGGAAGCACGCGGCCCTCATCGTCAAGGACAAGAAGACGGCGAGACAGCACCTTTACGCTCTTTGTCGCGCATTGTCCGGCTCGAGATCCATCTGCGCAGTGCACAGGAGGTATGACAAGAGCCTACCCCCGAAATGCACTCTTTGCTCGAAAGGGCGCTAAGCCTGTTCGAACCGGCGCTCTATTTCCCTCCAGTCGACCACGTTCCAGAAGTTCTGGACATATTCTGCCCTGCGATTCTGGTACTTGAGGTAATAGGCGTGCTCCCAGACATCGATGCAGAGCAGCGGCGTTTTTCCTTCAGAGAGCGGCGTGTCCTGGTTCGCGGTCGATAGTATCTCAAGGGCTTTGCCGTTGCGGACGAGCCATGCCCAGCCTGAGCCGAAGCGATTGATCGCGGCATTGCTGAACAGCTCCTTGAACTTGTCGAAGCTGTTGAACTGCTGGGCGATCGCATTCAGGAGCTTCCCCTCCGGCTCCTTTGGGGCATCCGGCGCCATGCACTTCCAGAAGAAGCTGTGGTTCGCGTAGCCGCCGCCGTTGTTGCAGACGGCCGTCTTTATCTGCTCGGGCACCTTGCTGAGGTCCTTGAGGACATCTTCGACAGGCATATCCTCGAGTGGCGTCCCTTTGATGGCGGCGAGGTACTTGTCGAGGTATGCCTGGTGGTGCTTATCGTGATGGACTCGCATCGTCGCCCCGTCGATCCAGGGCTCAAGCGCATCATAACCATAATCAAGTTTCGGCAGAACATGCTCCATGGAAACCACCTCAAGTAAACAAATGTGGATTTCCTCCCTTTTAATATCTTGTGTTGTTTGGATTCATAATCTTTATATATGATCATTAGTTTTAACCCACAAAAAGAGGGTGACCTTACGAATTTCTGAGGTAAAGGAGGATTTCCTATGGCACAAGAACCTGTAACGGATAGTACACTAAAATATGTCGGAGAACATGCAGCGATAGAGAGAGTGAATTTGGCAGGTCTTCCGAAAACGGTCGGAGCCTATCGTCATGGGACACTGAAGCATTTTGGCGATCCCACCAAACCCGGGCTAACGGAGATCAACATTTCAGGGATGCTCGCTCTCGATGAAAACGGCAACCTTGTCGGCGGGGATAGCTATCACGATCAGACCATGCAGATTTTCAAGAATCTTGCGACAGAGATTGAAAACATAGCTCATTATCTAGGGAATCCCACACTTCCGGGTGAAGCCCTCGAATTCCTCACATGGACGAATCCCATTCTGCTTGAACTTGGTGAAGATGGAGCGAATTTCAAGGAGGTGAACCGCGCTTATGATCACGCGCATGTGCCCTATGGCGCGAGAGCAGCTTATGCGGTGCTTGGCGTCCCCTTAGATAAGGTAAAAGGAACCCTCATGGAAGTCATTGCACAAGCCTGGTTGTCACGGCGCGGGATACCAAAGCCGTGAAGGAATAAGGTGGTCGAAGCAGGAAGAGCGCTTAATCCTCCGCGGCCCAGAATTCTATGATTGTATTTTTTTCTATTCTAAATTGTATTGATGAATAGAAACATTTAAATAATAGGAATGATTCCCAAATGATAATGATTCCTAATAATAGGGCAAAAGGGACGAAACGGCGCGAGACGTCCCAACGGCTCATCATCCTTTCCTACCTCAAGGCGACGAGGGAGCATCCGACGGCCGAGGAGGTCTACGCCGCCGTGCGCAAGAAGCTTCCCAACATTAGCCTGGCGACGGTCTACCGCAACCTCAACCTCATGGCCTGGCAGGGCCTCATCATCCGGATCAGCCTCGAAGGAGAATGCCGGTATGACGCCTTCACGCAGGGGCATATCCATGTCGTCCTCGAATCAGGGAAAGTCGTGGACATCTGCAACAAGAGGATCCCTGAGATGGTGAAGGCGGAGCTCGCGAGGAAAGGGTTCGCCTGCAGCCGCGTCACCATCACCGCGACAGCAGAGAAAAGGAAAAGGTGAGACTATGCTATCCATCGGAAGCAAGATACCGGATTTCGAGCTTGATGCCTACCACGACCTTGAGTTCAAGAAGGTGCATCTAAGCGACTTCAAGGGCAAATGGCTTGTCATGCTCTTCTACCCCGCTGACTTCACGTTCGTCTGCCCCACAGAATTGGAGGAGGCTGCGGAAGCCTATCCCAAGATAAAAAGCTTGGGGGCGGAGCTCGTCAGCGTAAGCACAGACACCCACTTCGTGCACAAGGCCTGGCATGACGCCAGCCCGGCGATCAAGAAGATCGAGTATCCGATGCTTGCGGATCCGACCGGCAACCTCTGCAGGGCTTTCGGCACATATATCGAGCAGGAAGGCCTTTCCTTGCGCGCCACGTTCATCATCGATCCTGACGGTGCCTTGAAAGCGGTTGACATGCACGATAATTCGATTGGCCGCAGCATCCATGAGATCATCCGTAAGCTGCAAGCTTCCATCTTCGTCCGCGAGCATCATGGCGAGGTCTGTCCCGCCAGCTGGTCGCCAGGAAAGAAGACGCTCAGGCCGGGCATCGACCTGGTCGGCAAGATTTGAGGTGAATGCAATGGACATACCTACCAAGATCAAGGACGCGTTCAACGCGCAGATCAACATGGAACTTTCGTCAGGGTACATCTACCTGTCCATGGCCGCGTTTTTCGAGACCCAAGGCCTTAAAGGCTTCAGCCATTGGATGCAGAAGCAGGCCGATGAGGAGCGTGCCCATGCGATGCGCTTCTTCAAGCACATCAACGAGCGGAACGGCGCGGTGACGCTCCAGGCCATCCCGGTCCCCAAGCTAACGTGGAAATCCCCGGCCGAGGCCTTCACTGACGCCCTTGCGCATGAGAAAAAAGTCTCGGCAAGCATCTACAGCCTGGTCGAGGCCGCCAGCAAGGAAAGGGACTTTGCGGCCGTGAACTTCCTGCAGTGGTTCCTCAACGAGCAGATTGAAGAGGAAGCGAACGCGAATGAATGGCTGCAGAAGCTCAAGGCCGCAGGGACGGGAGCGGGGCTGCTCTTCCTTGATTCCGAGGCAGGAAAACGCTCTTAAGGCTTCAGTCTTTCCAGGTTCCCATGGCCCTGTGAGGCGCATAGGTCGAGGCTAGATGCGCATAAGCTCCCTCAAGCTGGTCTGCGACCGCTTGTCGTGAGCCATTCAGCCCGGGGAGGCCTCTCCCGCTTAATTCATCGTTCAGCTCAACGACGACATCTTGGATGTCTCTTCCATCCATGCGCAAGAAGATCGGCATCGGCTGCGGCGTCTCCGCGACGTGGAGCGGCAAATCGCCGTGTGTGATGTTCTGCCAGAAATCGGGCATAAAGACCAAGACCACATGCTGGCCTTGGCTCTCGTATTCGGCAACGGGCTGGGGCGGTCCCCAAAAGATGTTTTGATAAGGCGCTTCTTGGACAGCTGACATTTCTTGTGACAATGCAATCACCTGAGAATAGATGAGAATGTGCTTATAATAGGTTGATGTTACCCCCATAACAATATACAAATCTGCTGTTATATAGGTGAAAATGCAGTGGTTCCCATCACAGGGCGCCATGATCTATTTCCGGCAATATCTTTTTAAATGAGCGGCGCTTCTCGCATCCCATGCTTTCCACTACCCTGTACGCTATCATCAGCGTAGTCGTCGTCTCGCTCATATCGGTCATTGCCGCCCTGCCGCTTGTTTTCAAGAAGAAGATGACCGAGCCAACCCTGGTCTTCCTGTTGAGCTTGTCTGTCGGCGTGCTCCTGAGCGCGGTCTTCCTCGATTTCCTACCAGAGATAGAGGAGCAAAACTACACCCTTACCTTCGGAATCATCATCATCGCAGGCTTTCTCCTCATGTTCGTGCTTGAGAAATTCGTGCACTGGCACCATTCCAAGAAGTGCGAGAACGGCGACTGCGGCCATGGCCATGCCTACAACCTGGCGCCCGTCAACCTCATCGGCGACAGCATCCATAACTTCATCGACGGCCTGGTAATCGCCGGCAGCTACGCGGTAAGCGTCACCGTTGGCATCGCAGCCACCATCTCCATCATTTTCCACGAGATCCCGCAGGAGATCGCGGACTTCGGCGTGCTGCTTTACTCAGGCCTGTCCCGGAAAAGGGCGCTGCTGTTCAACTTCCTATCGGCAACGACTGCCATCCTCGGGACCGTCATCGGCCTCGTCCTTGTCAGCAGCATCGAGGGCTTCACGCGATGGTTCATCCCCTTCGCGGCCGGCAACTTCCTGTACATCGCGGCATCCAACCTGCTGCCCCAGCTGCACCGGCACTGCAAGGTGAAGGACAGCCTGATGCACCTGTTCGCCATCCTCCTCGGCGTCGGCATCATCCTCCTGGTCACTGTGCTTGGGCCGGGGCATGGGCACGGATAATCGGGCATGGAAAAAAGGATTCTCAGCCATGCAATGTCGCGTTCTTTATTGACACTGATTGCTCCTTAAAAACACAATATTTAAATGCAGCTCACCTTGATTGCAGACATGGAACCTCGTATGCGGTTCACAAGTACATTGGTGCTGCTTGTCCTTGCATTAGTCATCTTCACAGGCTGCGAGCTTCTCGATCTTTTCACTTACCGGCCGAACCCGCTTCTAGACGAGGACTGCAGGGTCATCCCGGAGAAGTTCAACGCTGGCTGGAAGAAATACTCTGACCTGGACGCCACCATTCCTGTCGGTTCCCGAAGCCCAGAAGCCCAGACATTCCATGCCCAGGAGACAGAGATCGCCCAGCTCTCTGCAGACGTCTTTTCGATGAAGAGGGATTACGAAGTCGTGAATGAGCTGGTCGGAGAGCTCAGGCAGTACCACAGCCAACTCAAGGCAGGCCACAAGGCCAACCTGATCAAGACGACCGTGCGGATGGCCTACATCACCTACCAGACCATCGACTCTGCAAAAGGCACAGGCAAGCTGTACAGCGAATTCCTCACCGAGGCAGAGAAGAACGGCGTCAAGGTCATAGGGAAGGCAATCAAGCTTGCACGGTCGGTCTCTCAGAAGAACACGAGCTATTCCCTTAATACGAACACCCTCCAGGGCAAGGTGAATGATGTTGCGCGGACGGGCTGGGTGGAGACCTTGGCAAGCTTCGGCGACCCGAAAGACGTCGCTCTCGAGATGCTGGAGACCACGAAAGGCCACGTCCTGCCAAGCGCTGAGCTTGAGCCAGAAGAGCTCGACATCCTGCGCAGGGAGCACCTCGAGATCAAGAAGGTCGACCAGCTCATCCAGCAATCCGTCAAGGCGAACTTCGACCGATTGTGGCAGATCCGGGATAAGGAGGCAAGGATCAGCAAGCTCCAGGCAGAATTATGGGAATCAGAGATGAAGGAGAAGGACCGCGTCAAGGACGCGCTGGTCTCAGAATGCAAGAGGAACAAAGATGACTAAAACAATGGTACTCATAGTCGCCCTCTTGAGCCTCTTTTCCCTCTCTTTCGTGCGCGCAGAGACGACCAAAGTCGGCGCGCAGATTATCACGTATGATGACATGATTGACTACGGAGACATGCACTCCTACTATGCAAGCGACAAGCTGGTGCTTTCAACGTTTGATGACAACAAGGACGGCGAGCCAGACCAGTGGTTCGTGTACGGGGACGACTTCGTCGTCACCTCTGCGATGGGAGACCAGGACGGGAACGGCAGGCCGGACTACTTAGTCGGCTATGATGAGCACGGGAACGTAGTGAGCGAACGGGTGAGCGGTTCATTCATCAAGGATTTCGGAAAGACCCTGTGGAGGCTGAAATGGTTCATCCTAGGTGCGCTCGTGGCCATCTTTGCCATTCTTGGCAGTATTAAGTTCAGGAAAAAGCGTAGGAAAGGGAAACAAGAAGAAAAGCATGAGAAACATATAAAAGAAACGAATAAACATGGAGGAAAGCATAAAAGGAAACAGCCCAGGAAGAAGCTCCTCCTGCTCATCCTGGCAATTCTCATTATATTTGCAATGGTCTTTGCCCAGCAGTACATCAGCTCGCACATGAAGCCGAAACCGTTCACGTTCAATCTGAATATACAGCCACTGCCGCCATCGCGGAACACGACATACGACCCATTCAACGCACCGAATCCATCTAGGACGCTGCCTTGAAGATCATCCTTCCCGACAACAAGCTTTTCTTCAAGTCCCTTGCGATCAACGCTGTCTGCCGCCATTGTTGTTGTTTCCGACGTCAAATCCATATCACCTTCGAGAAAAAATCAAAATTGGACATCGAGTTTAATGAAGTTTTACGAAAAGAGCTAGTTGGAAAAATTTGGGTGAGGGGCGAGCCGAGCCCCGAACCGTATATTCCTTGTTAAGTGACCCGAACGAAGTGAGGGCGCAGCATGGCACGGAGCGATAGCGGGGTGAGTTTTTTCTGGGCAATAAATATCCATTAAGACTCTTACAAAGGGGCAAGAGCAGTATAAACTACTGCCTAGTGAATAATAACATAAACTTAATAAATGAGCCCCGATTGCTTTAATAACATGTCAGTTGATGATGTAATAGACGATATTGAATCTAGAACAGATCAGGTGTTTTTTGATAATTTTGAAACTGTTCCTGTTGAAATACTTACAGAAGTTGCACCAACAATTGCACCAAGATTTGTTGATTCATTTCTAAAAACAACTAGAGAAGGAATTCATTGTGGAGAATTGTTGATTGATGGTCAATACGGAGGATTCAGACCTGCGAATTTATCTCATAGAGAAGCAGAACATAAAACTCAAATTTATAATAAGGCATTTTATTCAATTGAAGAAAGAGGTGTAGACCTCGCATCTCTTGGTCATGTTGTTCAAGCCATAAATCTTTTCAGAAGATATTTGCATGATCATGGAAGTCATGTTTCTTCTGTAATGTATATGATTGATAGAAAAGATTTGAATGAAGAAGCTGTAAAAGAAGAATTACAAAAATTGGGTCGTCATTTTATATATTTGAATAGACATGTCGCTTCTGAATTAAATGGACGACATGATTTTGAAGACTTTGACTTGGCTTTCGTATGTGATGATGCGGCTTCATTTGCCGGGTTGAAAAATCCAATGTGTTCTGATTGTAAATTTGAAGGTCAAAGTCTTACATTAAATGGAGATCCAAATTCGGTTTATGTAGCTATTCTAAATCTTTGTAAAAACGGGATTGCTTATGGAAAGCAATCAGTTAGGGTTGGAGTCTCAAAAGAAGATGAATTTGCAGTTGTTACAGTAGTTGATAAGGGAGAAGGAATTCCTCAAGATCAATGGTCATCAATCAGACAAGAAGGGGTTAGTTATAAAGGAAGTTCTGGATTGGGTCTAGCAATTGTTTCAGATGCTATTGAAAAAACACATGGTGGAAGAATAGAATTTGGAAAAGGAACAGTTTTTCCATATAATGGTGCTGAAGTCAGGTTATATCTGCCATTAAGACATCAAGCTTTTGCCCCGTTAGAATAAATTTTATCTTCGTTCTTATTGCCCAGAAAATATTTCACTTAACATCTGGTTTAAGGGAAGTTTATTGCGTAGCAAAAAATTTAGGAGAATGAGGAGTAAGCTTGGCGAACGACGAATGAACCTTTTAAGCCCTGTTAAGTTCGTTTCCCATACGAAGTGTGGGAAACCTGCGTCCGCAGAGTAAAAATTGAGTTCCCAATAAATTCGACTGAAGGGAGTGTAAATGTCCGAAGGACTAAGGGGTTCCGTTCAATCTAATGAGCAAAGCGATACATCAAGAACAAGAATAAAGGGCGCTCTCATTATTCAGAAAAAGGGAAGTAGTTTAATGCTTCATAAAATCTGTAGTATATTATGGATTCATGGTCTTTTATGAAATCAGGAAAATGGTTTCTTATTTCTTCCATTAAAACATAGAATTCATGTACATCTTTAACAACTGCCCTAAATTCAAGTTCGCAATAACCGATTGTTTTAGTCACTGAAACAACACTTTTTTGCTGTTTTAAGAATTGAATTATCTTCTTTTCTTTATCCTCGGTTATATTTTCTAAGTGTAAGAATGCCCTATAATGTAAGAAATTCAATAAAGGGTAATTAATCATTACTCTATATCCTAAAATAACTTTATTTCTTTCTAAATTTTTTATTCTGGACTTAACGCCATTTGGTGTTAATTTTGTTATTTTGCCCAGTTCAACAAGAGAAATCCTACAATTCTTTGATAACCCAACAAGAATCATTTTATCAACATTATCTAAGTTATATTGTTCAAGTTCTCCAGTCATTGTGATTTGTTCATCTTCTTTTTTTTG
>JAZDHH010000006.1:0-115891 GCA_043806015.1 Nanobdellota archaeon
CGGTCGATTCCCACAAAGTATTTAAGAAAGTATCATTTAGGACATCCATAATAACCACCTCTATCATCGTCGATGATCACAACAATCTACGACGACAAGTGGTTATTATACTTTACTAAGTTTCCAACAAAACCGATTGCAAACAAAACGGTCAGCAGGACCCAGACGCCGTGCGCCCGGCGCTTGTGGTGCTTGTGCTCGGTTGGATGTTCCTTAGCAGATTCAGCGTGCTTGTGTTCAGGCATAAAAATCACCCTCCCCGGCAAAGAGGCGCCCGATATTTAAAGGTTGTGGATGCTTCATCGCTGGTTGAGGCTTATCTTCGCCAGCACCATGTCGTGCATGCGCTTGAGGAATTCCATGCGGTCCTCCATCTTGAGGAGGTCGGTCGAGCTCGCAAGCACCAGGTTGAAGGCGAAGGGGCTGGGCAGCTGCGTCTGCACCTCCTTGACCTTGATCTCGCCCTTCTCGATGCGCTCCAGCACGAGCCGCGCGTGGTCGATGTCCATCAAGTCTTCTAATACCTCCCGCCTCGCCTCCTTGAGGATGGAGAAGTCGTTGGAGATTCGCTTGACCGCGTTCAGCAGGATCTGGGAGCTGACCTGCTGTCTGCCCACGCGCTTGGTCTGTCCATGGTATGAGCGCAGGATCATGAGCGACCTTGTCGCGCAGTGCCGGAAGCGCCGTTTCAGGATTTCCGTGCGCTCGATGGCGAGCTCCATCAGCATCCGAAGCTTGTCTGCCTTGATCATAGAAAAAGCTTTCATGGCGTTGATGCTCTTCTCGGTCACCAGGTAGAAGCCGTTGTCATTGACGCCGATCTCCACATCGCGGTGGTCGAGCCGCGATATGGCGAAGGCGACAGCCCTGCTGAGGCAGTCGTTGACCCGCCGTCCGAACAGGGTGTGGAAGACGATGGTCCGCCGGCTGCCATCGATGTAGTGCTCGACCAGGATCTTCTTGTCATGCGGGATCTCTGAGAATTTGAACTGCTCTTCGAAGTAGCCGAAGATGGCCTTGGCAGCTGTATCGTCCACATACAGGTACTCTTGGATGAACGCCTGGATCTCCGCCGGAGTCCGCCTCTTGGCGAGCTTCTCGTCCATGAGGCGCCTGAATTTGCCGATTTCGCTCGCCAGGTCGAAGCTGAGCGGCAGCATCTCCGAGACCCAGGAAGGGATGGTCGGCGGCCGCTGTACCGACGCGTTCACAAAGGCGACCATGCCCTTGGCGTAGAGGAACTGGTACTTCTCCCCGCCGAGCACGAAGACATCTCCCCGCTTCAGCCGCTCGAGGAAGGCCTCATCCAGCTTGCCGATGGGCCTGTCGCCGACCTTCACGGTCACGAAGCTCTCGTCCGGGATAGTCCCTATGTTCGTCATGTAGAGGACCCGTGCCATCTTGCCTCGACGTCCAATTTCCCCGGTGGTCTCGTCATGCCAGATCTTGGCGTAGATGTGCCGGTCCTCCAGCGAGGCGAACTTCCCCGCCAGGTAGTCGATGACGCCTTGCAGGTCTTCCCGCTTCAGGTCGTGATAGCAGTAGCTCTGCCGCAGGAGCCTGAAGAGCTCGTCCACCTTTATGCGCTCGCCGATGGCGATGCCGTAGATGTGCTGCGCCAGGACGTCGAGGGCATTCCTAGGTATGTGGATGGTGTCGATCTTGCGCTCGAGCGCGTTCTTCAGGAGAACGGCGCATTCCACCAGGTCATCCCTATCAAGGACGATGATCCTGCCCTTGGTCGTGTCATGAAGCTTATGCCCGGAGCGGCCCTGCCGCTGCAGCGCCCTCGCAACAGACTTCGGGCTGCCCAGGAGCAGCACAAGGTCGATGAAGCCGATGTCGATGCCTAATTCGAGGCTGGTCGACGAGACTACCGCCTTCAGCTTGCCCTCGCGCAGCGCTGTTTCGATGTGATGCCGGTGCTCCTTGGACAGGGAGCCATGGTGCGCGCCGATGTTGTCGGTGTAGTTCTTGGGGAAATTCTCCTTGAGATGGTCGACCACCCGTTCGGTGGCCGAGCGCGTGTTCGTGAAGATCAGGGTGGTGCGGTGCTCCTGGATGAGCTTGTCGATCAGCGTGTAGAGGCGGCTGTGCATGTCCTCGAAGGTGATGCTGATGAGGTCCTCGCTCGGGCTGATCACCGCGAGGTCCATCTTCTTGATGAACTGCACGTCGATGACGAGGCAGTCCCTTGGTTTCCCCCCTTCGAAACCGACGAGGAACGCGGCGACCTCTTCCAGAGGAGCGATGGTCGCGGATAGCCCGATGCGTGTCATCGGCCCTGCGATCCTCTGCAGCCGCTCCAGGCTGAGGCTGAGATGCACGCCGCGCTTGTTCTCGGCCAGGGCATGCACCTCATCTATGATGCACCATTCCACCTTTTTGAGATGGTCCGCGAACTTTATGGAGGAAAGCATGATCGCGAGGCTCTCCGGCGTGGTGATCAGTATGTGCGGCGGCTTCTCGAGCATCTTGCTCTTCTCGGTCGCGGTAGTGTCCCCTGTGCGGACCGCTACCCTTATGCCGAGCTTCTTGCCGGCAAGGGCTTCCATCTCCGAGAGCGGGCCAAGCAGGTTCACCTTGATGTCCTCGTTCAGGGCCTTGAGCGGGCTGATGTAGATGCAGTAGACATGGTCTTCGAGCATGCCTTGGTCAGCAGCGCCGATGAGCTCGTTGAGGATGCTCATGAACCCGGTGAGCGTCTTGGTGGCTCCGGTCGGCGCGCTCACCAGGATGTTCCTGCGCGAGTGCACCTCCATGACGCCGAAGAGCTGCGGCAGGGAGAATGTCTCGAACTTGGAGAAGAACCACTGCCTGACGAGCGGATGGAGTACATTGATGAGTTCCTCGGGCTCGTTCGGCTTCTCCTTGCGAGAAATCATGGGAAAAGGGAGGGGAGCGGTATTTATATGCCTTGTGCACTTGCCGTCCTGAGAGAAAAACATAAATATACCACTTGAAAATCGTAAAAGAATGTGGAAAAACGATTGCCCGGTTTTTTATCCTGTTGAAAATAATCCGGTGCAGTTCGACGCCACTCAAAAAACTGAGTATAATTTTCTCAGTCGCGATTCAGATGGCTTGCTTTCCAGGATGGATTCCTATTCGAGATACGAAGGCAGGATATTGCTTGATGAATTGGCCGACAGCCTCGCGCGAAATATCGTTAGAAACGGAACCCATAAGTATATTTTGCGCTATGATCCGCCGCCCCGCGTTGGCAGCCGTGCTTTCCGGCCCCTGAACCCGAAGAAACGCAATCATTTCGAGCGCATGCTCAGTAAAAGGGTAAAAGCGCATTCCAATACGTGATTTTCCGCTCGAAAAGCATAAAAACCACCAATCATTGCCCTTCCCCATGCCCATCGACATAAACACCATCGTCCGCCAGCTCCTGAAGCACAAGGTCACCACGAACATAGGCGACGCCATGCGCATCGCGGAATTCCTCATCCAGGCCGAGAAGGCCCAGAGTCCGGAGGACCTCGAGTTCAAGCAGCTCCTTCTCGCAGCCCTCACCCCCCAGGAGATCATGACCATCGGCGGCAAGGTGCAGCAGGATGAGCTCAAGGCGGAGATCGCCGCCCTGAAGAAGCAGATCGAGGCCCTCAAGATCGCGATCGAGGGGCTGAAGGATCGCGCCAATTCCCAACCTGCCGGCCAGCCCTCTCCGGCAAGCCAGTCTGCAGAGCAGCCTCCGCAGCAGGCAGAGGCGCCGAAGAAGGTGAAGACGATCGCCGTCGGCTATGGCGAGGCGCGCCAGGAGTTCGACCCGAGCAAGTTCTCGGTCGAGAAGATGTTCTATCGAGGGAACAAGAGATAAAGATTACCTATGGGGCAGCATGCAAGGCTTGCACAGGCCTTCTACAACCAGATCATCCATTTGCACAATCAGGAATTTGGCTACAAGGGGATCCAGTATAAGGCATGGCTCGACCTCCTCGCATCCAAGCTCGGGAAAGGAGCGCTTGTTCTCGATATTGGCTGCGGCAATGGCAGGGCGTTAAGATATCTCATCGGCAAAGGATTGCGGGGCGTTGGCATCGATATTTCCGAAAGCATGCTGGAGCTTGCGAGAAAAAATGTCCCTCAAGGGAAGTTCCTCAAGCAGGATTTTGTGCACCTGAGATATCAGAGACGGTCGTTCGCGGCGATCATCTCCTTTTTCGCCCTGAACCATGTTTCCAAGGCCGAATTCCGGGACATCATCAGCATGAGCAAGACCCTCCTGAAAAAGGATGGCCTGCTGCTGCTGGGCATGGTGAAGGGCAAGGATGAAGGCCTCTTCACAGGTTTCTATGGAAAGAAGATGGCGCTGTACGGCGCAGGCTACTCGAAAAAGGAGCTGACAGGCATTTTACGGTCATGCGGCTTCATAAACCTGAAGATAGGCTGTGAGCACTTCAAGGGCAGGCATTTTGAAGAGGACGATATCTATATCCTCGCTAGGGCGAGAGCTTAGATATCAGTCGCGGAGCCCGTGCCGCTGGCTCCTGCCAGCGGCCCCAAGCTTGGCAGCCGGGCTGCCAAGCGGAATCCCGGCCGCTAGGCGGCCGGACCGTGCCGCCGCGGCGCGGCGTGGCGGTGGGTTCCCTGGCTCTTAGTCCAGCCCATGATGATGAGAGAGAACCGGAGCCCTTCCACAAATCTTATAAGCAGAGACCCCCATTAGGATAAAAAACGGGGTGATCCATATGGCGATATTGACGATAGTGCTATTGATCTTTTTAGGCATTCTCTTCCTTTCTGGCCTGCGGCTGCTCTATCAATATGAGCGCGGCGTGGTCTTCACGCTCGGTCGCTACAGCCTCATCAAGAACCCTGGGCTGACGTGGATCGTGCCCATTTTCCAGACCATGCGCAAGGTGGACATGCGCATCAAGACAGCGGACATCCCCAGACAAGAAGTCATGACCAGGGACAACATCCCGCTCCTCGTCAACACGGTCGTCTACTTCAAGGTCGAGAAGCCCGCTGATGTGGTCATCAAGATCGAGGACTTCGAGTACGCGGTCAAGCAGTACACCCAAGCTGCGCTGCGTGACGTGGTGGGCAACCACGAGATGGATTTTGTCCTGACCGAGCGCGAGAAGATCGCCGGCAGCATCAAGAACATCGTCGATTCCGAGACCAACGGCTGGGGCGTGGACATCGAGGCTATCAAGATCCAGGAAGTCGAGCTCCCCGCCGAGATGAAGCGCGCCATGGCCAAGCAGGCAGAGGCGGAGCGGGAGCGCCGAGCTGTCATCATCGCATCGGAGGGCGAGTTCAAGGCGTCCGTGAACCTGATGAAAGCTGCCATGAACCTCAGCAAGAGCCCCGCGGCTATCCAGCTGCGCCAGCTCCAGACCATCCGCGACATCGCGGCCGACCCCTCTGAGAAGATCGTGCTCTTCATGCCTTCGGACATCGGCAACATCTTCAAGAAGCTGAAGTAGGATGCTGGACCACCGGAAGCGCTACCTGCAGATCGCCTTCAACTGCGGGCCAAGCATCGTGCAGAGGATTCTTCCCACCATCCCGGCGGACGACCGTATCATCATCGAGGCGGGGACGCCGTTCATCAAGCGCACAGGCAGCGCCGGCATATCCATGATCGCGAGCATGTGGGACGGCCCCATCGTCGCTGACCTCAAGACCGCGGACGGCGCCGAGGAAGAGGTTGCCTTGGCGCACCAGGCAGGGGCGACTGCCGCGACTGTCCTCGGCAGCGCGCCAATCGAGACCATCGAGCTGTTCATCTCGGCCTGCAATGCGCTCGGCATGGACTCCATGATCGACATGATCGGCGTGGATGATCCGCTCAAGATGCTGCGTCATCTCAGGCACCCCCCCACCGTCGTGGTGCTGCACAAGGGACGGGACGAGGAGGGCACAAGGGGGAAGGTCATCCAGTATAGGCACGTCACCCGCATCCGGAGCAAGTTCGACGTCCTCATCTCCGCTGCCGGCGGCGTGGACCTCAAGGAGGCGCAGAGCGCCATCTTCAACGGCGCGAGCATCGTCGTGGTGAACATCGTCGAGCGTATCAACCCTTGGACCGGCATCCGGGCGGAGGACGACGTGGCCGCGGTCGCCGAGGAGTTCTTGAGGACGATCAAGTAAAAAGGGTTCGCACAAAGAAGGATATTTAAATAGATGCGAATTTCTGGGGTATATTACTCGCGCCCGGACAATATGCAGCACGTCAGCCGCGGCAAATGCCCGGCGCGATCCAGAGGAGGAGATACCATGAAAGGAACAGTAAAATTTTTCAGTACCAAAGGGTTCGGATTCATAGCAGGCGAGGACGGCAAGGAGTATTTCGTCCACAAGTCAGCCATGGCAGAAGGCTTGGTTCTGAACAAGGATGACGCAGTGACCTTCGACACCGAAATGGGCGAGAAGGGCCTTAAGGCGGTAAATGTGAAGAAGGAAGCCGCCGGCGAGCCCGCATTAGTATAACGGTAAAACAATAGTCCGGTCTCAGTTTCGCATCAACGAGCTAGCGATGCCACCCCCGGTTTCTCAGGATATTCAGATGAGAAACAGTTAGCCAGAGGGCCCGTGTTTTGCCACCAGGTTTTCCGCTACCTGCGTCCATGTGGGATCGACGACGAACACTTTTATCGGCTGGCCGGGTGTTGTGGTGAACCATATAGGCGAGCCATCAAACGGTATGTTGTTCGCAACTGCTTGTTCAATCACATCCACTAATTCGTCAGAAGGATTTCCTGATGGATGCCCATGCGATATGGTTTTTGATCCCTGCAATAGGCGATACTCTATTGATCCTTGCTCATAAAACTTCTGTGGCTCTCGTAAGACGAGATAAGGGAATGCTTCTTGCTGTGGAGGCTCCCCTTCGATAACAGTGAATCCTCTTTCGCTTATATACTGGATTTGCTCGGGAGTCAGTTTATTTGCCATAAGTTACCACCTGTTGAACCTCAAGAAAGATTGAGGCTTCCACCTCTCTTTTCATGAGCAGAAAATGCTGGACTTTTTATTGTTTTCCTTCGAGGAAGGATTCGCTCCGTCCATTCTTCCTCGCTCTTTGTAGTGAGAGTGCGAGGAAACAGCCGCCGAACAGCAACCTTTATAAACACCTCCTCTCCCCCCGGTTCAGGGTTTAGAGGTTCTAAGGTGAACCAATGGAACAAACATTAAACGAGACAATCCAAAAGGCGTCCACCGCCCTCAAGGATATCAAGGAGATCAAGGCTCCGGAATGGGCCGCCTACGTCAAGACCGGCCGCCACAAGGAACGGCCGCCGATCCAGAAGGACTGGTGGTACATCCGCAGCGCGGCGGTGCTCTGCGCAGTGCAGAAGCTCGGCCCCGTAGGAGTGTCCAAGCTCCGCACCAAGTATGGCGGCAAGAAGAACCGCGGCTACAAGACCGAGCACCAATACAAAGGCTCGGGCAGCATCATCAGGCATGTCCTGCAGCAGCTCGAGACAGTCGGCTTCATCGCCCAGAACAAGAAGGGCAAGGCCGGCAGGATCATCACCCCGAAAGGGCTCCAGTTCCTTGCGAAGTGCCAAGATGGATCTAGAAGAGCTCCGCCAAAGGCGGATGGACGAGTTGCAGACGCAAGCTGAAGGCGAGCAGCAGCTCCAGCAGCTTGAGGCCATCGTCAAGGCATCGATGACAAAGGACGCGGTCGCAAGGTTCAGCAACATCAAGGTCGCACATCCGCAGAAGGCGGCGCAGGTGCTGCTCGTGCTCGGGCAGCTCCTCCAGCAGGGCGCGGTGCAGAGGATCGATGACGATCTCCTGAAGGCAGCGCTCATGAGGCTGACGCCGAAGAGGCGGGAAACAACCATCAAGAGGATTTAGCATGGCTCGATACATTCACCCAAGCAGGAAGAAGCGGCTCACCAAGATGGGCCGCCGCTCACGATGGGCTCCTTTCTGGACTGTGCCAAAGATTTACGGCAAGGGCAGGAAGGTGCATCCCGGCAGGCACACCAGCGTCAAGCGTAGCTGGCGCAGAACCAAGATCAAGGCGTGATTATCATGGAAGAAAGAACCTACAACGTACCTTTGCGGAGGGTCTGGATGAACACCCCCCGCTACCGCAAGGCCAAGAAGGCTACCACCGGCTTGCGAGCCTTCATCGCCAAGCACATGAAGGCCGAGACTGTCATCATTTGCAAAGAGCTCAATGAAGCGGTCTGGGAGCGCGGCATCAAGAACCCGCCGCACCACATCAAGATCATCACGCGCAAGGAAGACGGCAAGGCCATCGCCCAGCTCTTCGGCAAGCCCTTCCCCGAGAAGAAGGAGAAAAAGGAAGACAAGAAAGAGGCTGAGGAGGCCAAGGCAGCGGCAAAGCCAGAAGAGCAGAAGGCTGAGGCGAAGAAGGAAGAGAATGTTGCGGCCGAGGCTCAAACTGAAAAACCTGGGGAAGCGCCGAAACCTGAAGCAAAGCCGAAGAAGGCTCCCGTGAGCAAGCCGAAAGCGAAGAAAGCTGAGGCTTAAGTTTTCTTTTTGAGTTCTTAATTAAAGAAAATAGAAAAAAAGAAAGGAAGTTCTAGCGGCAGGGCGTTAAGCTTCTGTAGAGTTTGCCGTTATTGTCGAAGCAGGCATAGGCGTTGCCCTCACCGGCAGCGCTGGTGACTGCCCAATAGGTGGCTATCCCACTATCGACATGAGCGGTATCGCTCGACACGTCTCCGGTCACAGCAACATTTCCGGATACATCGACACGTCCGTCAATGGAGGCGTTTCCATCAATTTCAAAGTTTCCACCCACTTTTCCTCCGTGATTGACCGTGAGGAAAGTATCGATCTGCACATAGGGGGTTGAACCGCCGCTGATTGGTTTCGAGATGGTGACCTCGTCTTCATCGATGGACATTACGTTCCCCACGACGAGCTTGAGTGTTCCGATATTGCCCGTAACCTGTGCGTTCTGCATCTCGCAAGTGTTGTCCGCGTCGCACGAAGTCGCGGGAGATGGTAGGGGTAGTGATTCCATGGGCCGCTGTCCTGCCGTATTCTGCTGGCATGCTGCCAGAAGAATCAATGTCAAAATTGCTCCGAGAACGACTGTTGCTTTCATATCATCACCTCAAATCCGATTAATACGTCTTTTTTGGTTTGAGGATATATATATAGTTTATCATGGATGATGGCTGTTCAGGATTCTCCGAAGCATTTTTAATCTCGGGCCGTTTTTCCTCTGGACATGGACTTCCGCCCGGATCACCTTTCTGACATCATCGGCCAGGAACCCGCGAAGCGGCAGCTCTGCTCGGCCTTCCTGCAGCGCCGGAACATCCTCATCATCGGCCCGCCGGGTGTTGGCAAGACAACGCTCGCCAGGAATGTGGCCAAGGTCATGGGCAAGGACGCCCCCTTCGTGAGGATCCAGGGGAGCCCTGACCTCAGCGCCGAGGACCTTCTCGGCGACATCGACCCGATCAAGGCCATGAAGTTCGGGCCAAGGAGCAAGGAAGCCTTCACGCCCGGCAAGATCTTCAAGGCGAACGGTGGCGTGCTCTTCTTCGACGAGATCAACCGCTGCCCTGAGAAGGTGCAGAACGCCCTGATCCAAGCCTTGCAAGAAAAGAAGGCCACCATCGGCAGCTACGACATCGACCTTGACGCGGATTTCCTCTTCATCGGCACCATGAACCCCGAGGACAGCAGCACGGAGAAGCTTTCCGACGTGTTCCTTGACAGGTTCGACGTCATCTTCCTCGGCTATCCAGAAAGCGAGAGGGATGAGATTTCCATCGTGAAGGCCAAGGGGAAGAGCCTTCCGGTCGTATTCCCTGACGACCTTCTGCATAAAAGCGTCCAGTTCGTGCGGTCGCTGCGCACAGACAAGGACATCGAGAAGAAGCCGAGCGTCCGCGCCTCCATCGGGCTCTACGAACGCGCCCAGGCGAACGCCGAGCTCAGCAGGGCGAAGGCTGTCTCCTTGGAGCATGTGCAGGAAGCCATCGTCTCTGTCCTGAGCCACAGGATACGCCTCAAGCCATCACTCAAGTATATCGCTGATCCAGTGACCTATGTACGGGAGCGCGCCGCTGACTTCTTTGAGCGCAACGCGCCCAGAATAGGTGATGGCCCGTGACATCAGGACTATAAGCGAGATAACCAAGCTTGACGGCGGCATGGCCTCATCGCCTGATGAGGAGCGGCTTCTCCACGCGATTATTGACGCGGACTCGAAAGCTGTGGATAACGCGAAGCTCATCGCGGAAAGCATCAACCAGTCAGCTTGCTTCATCCCTGACCTTCTGTTCGACAAGCTCGTGACCCAGTTCTCCATGGCAAAGTCGCTATATGGGTCCACGCTGCTGCGCCAGCTCACCGGCTACAGCGCCTCCTACCTGGAGAAGAACCTGCGCATCCCGGAGTTCCAGCGCCACCTCAAAGAGCGGCTGCAGCAGCGCGTCGAGGAGCTCAAGGATTCCGGCCTGGTCGACCGGGAAGGCAACGTGACAGACACCGGGCTGCTCGCGGCGGCGCTGCTGATGTACGTCGAGGAGCTCGACCATCTGGCCTCAGGCTCGTTCGGCGAGCGTCATGGCAAGGAGAAGGCCTTGCATGGTGAAGTCATGGACAGGCGGCCTTTCCGCCGAGAGGATCGCTACCGCAGCCTTGATGTGCGCGAATCGATAAAGCTTGCCATCCGCCGCGGTCATGCCACTGTGGAATCCTCTGATCTCCGCTCAAGCGTGAAAGAGCGGAAAGGCGTGTTGACTCTCGCATTCTGCCTTGACGCCTCCGCCAGCATGAAGGGCAAGAAGCTCGAGTCGTGCAAGAAGGCGGGCATCGCCCTCGCCTACAAGGCGATCCAGGAAGGGGATGAGGTCGCCTTGGTAATCTTCGGCCAGGAGGTCAAGGAGACTTTGGCGCCTTCCTCAGACTTCCTGCACTTGCTGAGGGTCATCGCCGCTGCCCAGGCCCGGCAGCAGACCAACATCGCGGACAGCATCACCGCTGCCACATCCCTCCTTTCCCACGCCACAGGCTCCAAGCACATCCTGCTCATCACCGACGCTTTGCCTACCTCAGGAAAGGACCCTGAGCTGGCGACGGTCGAGGCCGCGGCGAACGCGCGGAACAACGCAGTGACCCTTTCGGTCATCGGCATCCAGCTTGACAGCGATGGCAGGAAGCTGGCCGAGCGCATCGTCGACTTGGGGGAAGGCCGCCTGTACGCTGTGAGGAACGCCGAGGGCATCGACCGGGTCGTGCTGCAGGATTATGACTTGGTCAAGAGAGAAGGCTGACCGGGATTTTGATCACTGCCTTGCGGACCTGGCAGGGCCCATTGACAGCACATCCCGGCCGGTGGATGTCTTCCGGGAAGCATATGGCGAACCGGCCTGGGACAAGGGTTATCTCGTTTTCATTGGCTATGGTGCGGAACAATGCTCGGTCTTTCGCCTCATTGTAGCTTTCGATGGCTTCGTTCTGCGGATTAGGAAAGCCGAGGCCGATGTTCTCCTTCCCGCTTAGGACCGCATGGATGTCGATATAATTCCTGTGCTGCTCGGCCTTTTTCTCAGCTTTCGGCTTGGTGACATATTCGTCAATAATGAGGGACACGAGGCCGTCCTGGAGGTCATGCTTCCCTTTCTCGAGGCCTGATAGGTCCTTCGTGAGATGAGTTAGAGCTTCCTTGAGCTTAGGATGCATGGCTCCTGGCGAAGACAGGTTTCCGAAAATCATGGAAAGGGAAAAGAGGCGAAGATACATAAAGTTATCTTTTTCATAAGGTTTAATAATCGCCGAAATCCTCCTGGCATTCATGCGCCTCCTCGCCTTCGTCGATGTCCATGGCAACCATGCCGCTCTGTCCCAGTTGCTGCGCAAGGCCAAGGACGCCGACGTCCTGGTGAGCGCGGGCGATCTCTCATGGTTCGGCCAAGGCTTCGACGCGACCCTCCACGCGCTCGCGAAGACCAAGAAGCAGGTCATCCTGGTGCATGGCAACCATGAGACCTCCGCAGAGATGCGGAAGGCATGTTCTCCCTTTGAAAATCTCCATTTCATCCACAAGCAGCATCTGGTTGTCGATGGCGTGCTGTTCCTCGGCTTCGGAGGCGGCGGCTTCGCCCAGCGGGAGCCTGACTTCGAAGAGGTCGAGCCCCTCTTCCGTGAATCCGCAAGGGAGCATGAGAAGGTAGTCTTGGTGACGCACGCCCCGCCCTATCTGACACGGCTTGACCGCATCGGCCATGACCATTGCGGCAACCGCTCGTTCATCCCCATCCTGAAGTCCGGCCTTGTTGACCTGCTGGTCTGCGGCCATTTCCATGACAACGAGGGCGAGGAAGACAGGATAGGCAATGCCTTGGCTGTCAATCCCGGACCGAAGGGAAGGTTGCTTGACTTATAGTATTGGAAAAACATTTATACCTAAAAAGGAATCAGGGGCATATGAAAACCCTCGATGAGTCCTACCAGGCCTTGCAGGCCAGCAAGGAGTTCACGGATTGGAAGCCAGAGCACCCAGACGCTTTCTTGTGCAACGCGTTCACCATCATGGACGAGGCGAACCAGGGTCTATGGCAGCTCGGCTTCTATGACAAGGCGTCCGAGCACATGACCAGCTTCGCGGTCGGCGACCGGATCATGGTCGAGTCGACAAAGGACATCTTCATGGAGCCGGGGACCGTCTTGCAGCCGCTGGAGTATGAGAAGGCGACCTTCACCGCGGAGCAGGCGCTCGCCGAGGCGAGGGCGTTGCAGGACCGCGAGTACGCCGGCAACAGGCCGTTCCGCGTGGTGATGCTGCTGCAGAACACAGAAAGCAGGCTCCGATGGAACGTCACCTTCATCACCGGCACCTTCAACACGCTCAACATGCATTTCGACGCCGCGTCCGGGCAGACGATCAAGCATGAGCTGATCTCGGTCATCAAGCCGTTCGGCAAGTGACAAAAATCCGTTCACTCTGTTCTTTCGCTTCCCTTGGGGGCATGGTGAGATTTTTGGACTCGACAGGCTTCCAATAAAAATCCCAGCCGCAGCAGAGCTGCGGGGTATCAGACCCATTTTTGTTGAATGAACCTCGAGTAAGCAGCCTGTTGGGTGACGACGGGACATCGTCGATGCCAAAAAATAGTTTTTATAAGCCTTTTCGGTTCTCCAGAATAGCCAATCAAACCATTGATTCTATTCATATATTTCCCGCTTACATTTTTTTTATAAATAAGTTCTTCCAGAAAAAGGGGTGATGCGCATCACCATCAAGCGGCTCGACGAAAGCATCGGGCTTCCCGCATACAGCCATGCGGGCGATGCGGCATTCGACCTTCCTGCTGCGCAGGAAGTCGTGGTGCAGCCTGGCTCAACAGCAAAGATTGGCACCGGCATCGCGCTCGCGATACCTCCGGGCCATGTCGGCCTGGTCTGGGACCGTTCCGGTCTCGCGGCGAAGGAGAGCCTGCATTGCCTCGCCGGAGTTGTGGACAGCTCCTACCGCGGCGAGGTCTGCGTGGTGCTCCACAACCTGGGCGACAAGCCGTTCGTGGTGAAGAAAGGCATGCGCATCGCGCAGATGCTCATCCAGCCTGTCGAAAGGGCAGAGCTGGTTGAGGGCGATCTCGAGGAGACAACACGGTCAAGCAAGGGTTTCGGAAGCTCCGGATCCTAAAAAAGAGGGAAACGATGAACAACGGCATCAGCTTTACTGCAGCGAAGAAGAGCAAGAAGCTCACACAGTATTTTTCCGAGAAACAGCAGAAATGACAGTGACGGGGAGGAGACTTCCTCCCCCCTCTTTTTTCTAACGAAAAATAATTATATACCAGCTTGATGGCAACAAGGCATGGAAAGCCGGATCGTCGTCTCATTGGTGCTGGAGAAAGACGGGCAGCTGCTCCTGGGAAGAAAAAAGAATGGTGTCGGCCCTTATCCGAATTCGTGGCTGATTCTCGGCGGCGGCATGGATCTCGGCAAGGAGACTACGTCGGAAGCCTTAAGGCGCGAGACCCAAGAGGAAGCGGGAATTGAGATCGGGGATATTGAGCAAATCGGATTCGATGAGGACAATGAGCCCGACAAGGACGGCGTCATGACGCATTATCTCTTCCTGATCTTCAAGGCGAAATGGATTTCCGGCGATCCTCGGCCAGGGGATGACATCGTGGAACTCCGATGGTTTACGAAAAGCGACTTTCCCTCAATTCCGCTTCCGCGACCCTCCCTGCGCCTCTTCAAGAAGTTGGGCTATCTTTGAGCGCTTTATCAATGCGGTTATGTATCTCTTCCCGCGACAGCAGCCTCCCCTCGCGCTCACATGCAACGACGATCCATCCGCGCTCCTTCGCCAGCTTGCGGTACATGCCGTGGACGTGCTTGAGGAAAGACAGTGAGGTCTCGTGCAGGTCGCGGCCGTTGACGTAGGAGCGGCCGCCTTTCTTGTCGACCAGCTGCTGCCCTATTTCAGGGGAGACGTCGAGGAAGATGATGGCGTCCGGCTTCGGCATCCGGTTGACCGCGTATTCCATATCCTCGTTCCAGGCGATGAAGCCGTCGCGTTCCTGCAAGGGGAGCCTGACGGACTGGTATGCGAGATTGCTCTGCACATAACGATTACAGAGAACAATGTCGCCGCGCTGCAGGGAAGCAAGCATCGCGTCGCGCTGCAGCAGACGGTCCTGGGCATAGAGCATCGCCGCGAAATAGGGCGAGACCTTTTCGAGCGAACCGAACTCGCCGCGCAGGTAGCGGCCGATCATCTTGCCGAAGAACGAGCCATACACCGGGAAATCGAAGAAGGATACTTTTTTCCCCTCGCGCTCCCATCGCACCATCAGCTGCTCTGCCTGCGTGCGTTTCCCTGAGCCGTCGATGCCGTCGATGACGATGAGCTTTCCTGCCATGGAAACGCGGACGCTGCCTTGATTTTAATATTTTTCCTTGCTAACATTTTAATACGATTATGCCTTGAGGAACAGGATGATCACGGAAAAGCTAGTCCAGGATGTCTTCGCGCCGAGGCCCGGCGAACAGGTCACCTTGCTGACCGACAACGCGCCGAGGCAGCGCGAGGTCATCGACGCCTTCGGCGCAGCTTTCCAGAGACTCGGCTTCTCACCGCGCCTGGTGATTTATCCGCCGACGGGCGGCAACAGCGCGCCGCTGCCCGAGGCCGCGACTGTTGATGGAAAGACAATCAATCTGACCGGCTTGCTCGACGCGCTCGGGAAAAAGGATATCGTCATCGCGGCTTCCTCCACCTCTTCCTCAGGGCCGATGTTCTCCCGCCTGAAGCAGGGCTTCCGCGTCGCCACCATGCCTGGCGCGACCCTGGACATGAGCGCGTTCGGCGCTGATTATCGCAAGGTGCGGACGCGCAGCCACCTGCTTCGCGACAAGCTCAACGCCACGAATCGCGCGATAGTTTCCTTTTCGACTGGCCATCGGCTCTCTTTCGACCTTCGCGTCCACCGCGCCAAGGCGGATGACGGCGACTGCACCCGGCCGGGATGCGGCATCAATCTGCCAAGCGGCGAGGCCTTCATCGTTCCGTATGAGGGCAGGGGCAGCAGGACGGCCGGCGAATGGCCGATCGCGGGAAAGGAGGGCGTCACGGTGTTCAGGGTCGAACGCAACACCATCGTCAAGGTTGAAGGCGCGAAGGCGGATTTCTTTTCCAGGACTTTTCAGCAGCATCCTGCGCAACGCAACATCGCCGAGCTCGGCCTCGGCTGCAACGAGAAGGCCGCCATGATCGGCACCATCCTGCAGGACGAGAAAGTGGAGGGCATGCACATCGCCTATGGCATGAGCTCGCACCTTGGCGGCACAGTGACGCCGGAGATGTTCCTTCCCGGCTCTTCTGTCCACGAGGATTTTGTCTATGCGAAAGGCGGCCCCATCACAGTGGAAAGCCTTGTGCTGGAGATCGACGGCAAAGAGGAGATGGTCCTCAGGAATGGCCGCTTCACTGCCTTCGGGCAGCGGAGATGCGGAAAGGGGGTGGGCCAAGGCCTTACCCGAAAAAAGAGAAAACATTAAAATCTCTCTGCGCAGGTTTCTGGGTATGCGTTGTTTCCTAGCCCTCATTCTCGTGATTGTCGCCAGCGTTGCCGCCGCCCCCTACGCGGAGTATGAAGGCCTGAGCATCGCCCTGACCCAGACGGCTCGGGCGGCAGTGGAGCCGCTCTCCGACGAATGGCGCATCGACAACCTGAAAGCGGACCTTCTCTATTATCCGCGGCAGACCGGCGGCGTGATGGTCAAGAGCATGGTCTTTGACCCGCAGCCGAGGGACAACGGCACAGCCTTGCTGTACGAATGGGACAACCTCAAGGCGCGGGATATCGAGATGCGGCTGGACGCCAGCCTCGACACCTCGTTCACCTACCCGAAAATCAGGGACAAGGTGCCCTTTCCGCTGACCGATATCCCGTTGGAGATGATGCCCTATCTCAAGCCCTATGCTCACATCGACAGCGACAATCTTGAGGTCATGGAGCTCGCCTCTTCTCTCGCGCAGGGCCATGACGACCTCTACGAGGTCGTGATCAGCGTGGCTGATTGGGTCGAACGTGATGTGAGGTATAATTTGACCACAGCGACAGCGTCGGTCTCGCAGAAAGCCTCCTGGGTACTGGAGAACCGCAAAGGCGTATGCGACGAAATAACCACGCTTTTCGTCGCGATGCTGCGCAGCCTCGGCATCCCTGCGCGCTATGTCTCCGGGCTGGCTTACACCGACTTTCTCGGCCTCAACGACTTCGGCCCCCATGCCTGGGCAGAGGTCTATTTCCCGGGCAGCGGCTGGGTGCCCTTCGACATCACGTATAGCCAGTATGGAATGGTGGACGCCACCCACATCCCGCTCGCCTTCAGCAGGGACGCGGGCGACTCCTCGGTGCATTACACCTGGCTCGGCTGGATGGCGGACATCAAGAGCGAGCAGCTCAGCTTCGACACGCGCATCATCAGCACGAGGAACAGGCTCAAACCCTTGACCGAGATGCAGCTGCTTCCCTGGAAAAAGGAGTCTGCTTTCGGATCGGCGATGCTCCTCGAGGGGATCGTCACCAATCCGGGCGACGCCTATCTTCCCCTGATGGTCAGGCTCTCCTCCTCCACGGGCATCAGCAACCTCAAGGGGGACACGCAGCAGCTGCTCCTCCTTCCGAATGAGGAGCGGCATGTCTACTGGCCGCTGCAGATCGACACAAACCTCGACCCTGCCTTCGTCTACACTTTCACCGCCATCATGTACACCGGCCTCAACGAGACCGCGGTCACGAACTTCTCTTCCTCTCGGGACGCGCCGACCTTCTCCACGGGCGCGGTGCTGTCCTACATCGCCCAGCACGAGCAGGAGCGCCAGAAGACCTATTCCCGCAAGGTCGAGCTTTCCTGCATGCCGTCAAAAGCGGCCTATTATCCCGGCGAACAGCCGGAGGTGCGCTGCTCGGTGAGGAACGTCGGCAACACCATTCTCGTGGACACGGTCATCTGCCTCGACGCCTGTTCGCCGCTGAGCCTGCTCATCGGCCAGGAGAAAGCAACGATGCTCGAGCCGAAGGACACCACGCCTGGCCGGAAGGATGTGCTCATCGTCTTCAACGGCTCCATGGTCAGCAAGACCGCTGCCGTGAACTTCACGGTCTATGACGAGCCGCTCATCATCATCGCCAACATCAGCAGGCCGGACGCCGTCACCTTCGACGACACCTTCAGGCTGCAGTTCTCCCTGCTCAAGGCCTCGCTCCAGCCGCCGGCGAACGTGCGCATCGTCCTGAAGCAAGGCGCTCTGGAGCGGGAATGGCTCCTGGACTCGCTGCAGGAGGACAAGCTCTTTGTCGTCACCCTAGACGGCGCTGGCCTGAGGCGCGGCTTCAACACCTTCGCCATCGACGTCAGCTATGAGGGCGCCGACAGGCAGAAGTACACGACCGGGGAGAAGACCAGCGTCGCCCTCGTCAAGGTCACCGCCCCTCAGCAGCTCGTGCTCTGGATCAACGGCATCGGCCGCGGCTTCTCCAGCTTCGACCTGAAGGTCATCGCCATCTTCGCCTTCGTCATCGGCATCATCATCGGAATCATCATCGTGCGGGGCTTCAGGGGAAGGCTCCCCGAGGACAGGGAGCTCGACAAGGTCGAGGAGAAGGTGGAGAAGATCACGAAAAGGCTGGTCAAGAAAAGATGAAAGCATTCATCTTCGACCTCTTCAACACCTTGGTGACCGACACCGACAGCATTGGCCGGGACAGTAAGGCGTTCCCCGAGATTCCGTTCCAAAAGATGCGGGACTTCCGCAACGTGAACGACTTTGGATCAAGGGAGGCAGCCGTTGACCCCATCGCGAGGCACTTCGGCATCACGCTGACGCCACAGCGGAAGGCCTTCATCATCAGGCATTATGAGGCTTGGAGCGCTCGCCAAAAGCCCCTTCCGGATGCCGAGAGATTGCTCGCCCAGCTCAAGAAAAAGTGCAAGGTCGCCCTTATCTCAAATGCCGGTAACCTTATCGATGACGTGCTGGAACGTCTCGGGATGGGGGGATTTTTTGATGTGATCATCTTCTCAAACAAAGTCGGCTTGAAAAAGCCGGATTCGCGCATCTATAGATTGTGCATCGAGAGGCTCGGCGTCAAGGCAGAGGACTGCTGCATGGTCGGCGACAACCTCGAGCTTGATTTCCTCATGCCGCGGCAGCTCGGCATGCGAGCCGTTCTCTTCGATCCGGGGAATAGGCATCCCGGAGTCTCGCCGAGGGTCGCGAGATTGCGGGATCTCCTTATAATAGAATAGTGGTGTGCTGAATGACCGCTCCGCTATCTTGGGACTTATAACAGTGGTTTTTACAACTATATAAGAGTAAAATGTATAAATAAGCAGGTCTTGAAGCCCATTGGGGTGGTTACATGAAACCGTATATAATTGTCTTGATGCTTTTGGCAAGCACCGCCGCGGTCACCGCGGGAGATGCGTGCCAGACAGAGCTTTCTGAATAGCAGGTCATGTCCCAGTTCATCCCGGACTGGACCGATGTGGTCCAGACCGAGAATTGCCCGATGAGCTGGAACACCTGCACAGACACCGACGGCGGAATCGTGCCGTTTGTCCAGGGCACCGTGAGCGGCACCTGGTTCGGCATCCCGTATGAGGCCACTGACTTCTGTCTCTGCGACCAGGATACGCTTGCCGAGTTCTACTGCGAGGATGGCTTCTGCGGAGACGTCGCCCGCATGACCTTCGTCGACTGCGAGGATGGCGCTTGCATCGAAGAGCAGGTCCCTGAGTTCGGAACCATCGCTGCCGGCGTCGCGCTTGTCGGCGCGCTTGCGGGCTTCCTCCTGTTGAGGCGCAGATAAGGGAATCTTTCCCTTTTTTCTTTTTTTCTTATTCTTCTCTTTTACAGAAATGCTCGCTTCGAAGACCAGATTCTTTTATAAGACCCCTACCAAGGCATGCAGCACGACCAGGCCGAAGACCACGCCGAGCAGCGCCAGCAGGAGCGCCAAGGCGAAGCTTCGCGAGACGAGCCTGACCGCCTTCCAGTCGCCGAAGGGCGAGGACATGAAGAGCGGCACGAGCAGGTAGAAGGCCAGCGTGCAGAGCGCCAGGATCAGGGCGAAGCGCAGGAAACCCCAGGTCAGCCGGAGCGTCCAGATGATGAGCAGCGTTGCCGACCATCCGGCAGCCACGATGTTCGCGACCCGGGCGATGGAAAGGCCATGGTCGCTGAGCGACAGGAACATGAGGTCGAACGTCAAGACGTCAAGGCTGAAGACGCCGATGAAAAAGGTCGCGAAAAGGAGCAGGCCGCCCAAGGAAAGCCCGATGTCCCAATGCAGAAGCAGCGTCGGAGACACGGCAGCGGCGAGCGCCAACGCGAGAAGGATGATCCTTGGCCAGGGAGAGGTTTTCTTCTGCCGTGGCTCGATGCTGCTGACCGCCCCCTGGATCTGCTCCCAGGGAAAGCCGCGGCGGCGCAGGTCATCTATGATAGCGGGCAAGGTCTCTCTTTCAAGCCGCGCCGCAATCACCTCTTTTAGCGTGGGCATGATACTAGATAATGACCCGGGGTATTTATTAAAGTAACGTGAAGGGGCCTTAGCGAGCGCAAGGCTTAATAAATCCGGGCTCCGATGAGGGACCATGCAGAAGAAAACCCTAGGCGTCCTCGCGATCCTCGTCGCCAGCACACTTTGGGCGATCCAGCCGGTCATCGTCAAGGTGGCGCAGGCCGATTTCATCGAGACCGTCACGACCATCGGCGTGGTTGCCGCCCTCATTTCCTTTGGCTACACAGCGATGACTAGGCAGAGCTTCCGCATCAGGAAGAAGGAAGCCGCGGCCTTGCTCTATGTCGGCCTTGTAGGGGCTGTCCTCGCCGACCTGCTCTACATCTTCGTCATCCAGAAGATACCGGTGGTCAATGCCGCGCTCCTCGGCCACCTGCAGCCGATCTTCATCGTGCTCATCGGATTCCTCATCCTCCGGGAGGACCGCCTGAACGCCTTTGATTATGTCGGCATCGGCCTTATGGTGCTCTCCGGGCTGCTGGTCACCACCCGCAGCGTCGACAATCTCATCCATCTTCGGCTCGCCACCCGGTGGGATGGCATCATGCTCATCGCCACGGTGGCCTGGGCGACAACCACTATCGCGGCGCGGAAATACCTCAACCGCCTTCCTGCCGGAACAACCAATTTCTACCGGTATGCCCTCGCTGCCGTCCTCCTTGTCCCTTTCGCCCTGCTGACCCGCGGATTCTTCATCCCCAACGGCTACCAGCTCGCCCTCGGAGCGAGCATCGGCGTCGGCATGATCCTCTACTACGCCGGATTGCGTCGCCTCAAGGCAGCCCAGACAGCTGCCTTGGAGCTCGCGACCCCCTTTTTCGCGGCCATCCTTGGCTTCGCCTTTCTTCAGGAAGCGATCACTGTCCTGCAGGCAGGAGGGATTTTGCTCCTGTTCGCCGGGGTATATTTCCTTTCAAAGAAGGAGCAGAATTCGTAAGGCATATTAAGCAGCCCTGCTTATCAAGAAAGATGAGCATGGATAGGTCAGATATCGGGGCTAAGCTGGATTCCCGTACAACTCCAGGGATCTCGAGACAACGGATAGCTTTAGCCGGGGTAGGAGTTACCGCAATTATACTTGCAGGGGCCTTTAGTGTTGGAACCTTTTTACTGAGTCAGGAGAAGCATAGGCCTGCTAATATAGCTCCCGGCGCGGTTTGGATGACATCCTCAGAGCACATGGGCATCGGAGGGGATGTCGCCTTTCATAGTTCACCACATGATGTCAACCAGGACGGTCTCGATGAAGGAGTCCTACACCTCTATCATCAAGGGAACTTCGTGGACAGCTTTCTTGTCGAGAGGGACAGCTCAGGCTATCACATAAGGAAATATATCGTAAAAGGAGACAGCATTATCTATGTTGAGTGAAGGTCAAAGAATTCTTTCCAAATCCGGGCCATTTCCGCAACCTTTATAAATACCCCGCTTATCCCCCGGTTAGGCGTATTTAAAGTCGCTTTGAATACAGGGAGATTGAGCCTGAAGAGGACCCTTCAGTACGACATCTCGTTCTGGGGTTCGTATAATAGGCCTTCGCAATAGGGCTCTTTCTCGACCGCACCATGCCCAAGACCAAACAGCCAAGATACGGAAGCATGCAGTTCTGGCCGCGCGTCCGCGCTCGCCGGGAACACGCGCGCATTAGGCATTTCGCCCACCTTCCGCAAGCGCAGCCCCTCGGCTTCGCCGGCTACAAGGTCGGCATGACCCACGTCTTCGCCGTGGACAATAACCCTCGTTCCATGACCAAAGGCGAGACCATCGCCCTTCCAGTAACCGTTGTCGAGTGCCCGCCCATGCGCGTCGCCGGCATCCGCTTCTACGCTTCCTACCCTTCTCTTCACGCTATCGCTGACCATTTCGCGGCAAAGCAGGAGAAGGAGCTCTACCGCACAATCCTTAAACCGAAAAAGGAGCCGAAGGCCATTCCCGGAAGCTTCGACGACCTCACCCTGCTGGTGCACACCATGCCCGGCATGACCGGCATCGGCAAGAAGAAGCCGGAGCTCTTCGAGGTCGGCGTCGGCGGCAAGAAGGAGGAGAAGCTGGCCAAGGCCAAGGAGCTGCTCGGCAAGGACATACTGGTGAGCGACGTCTTCAAGGAGGGCAACCTCTGCGACGTGCACGTCATCACCACGGGCAAGGGCTTCCAGGGGCCGGTCAAGCGCTTCGGCATCAGCCTCCGCTCCCACAAATCGGAGAAGTCCAGGAGAGCCGCTGTCCTCGGCCCTTGGTGCGGCCAGGGCCATGTCATGTACCGCGTCTCCCATGCCGGAAAGATGGGCTATCATATGAGAGTAGATTATAATAAGTGGATACTCAAGTTCGCTAAGCCGGAAGAGGTCAAGGTCTCCGGGGGGTATATCCATTACGGCTTCCCCAAGAACACCTGCGTGCTCCTCAAGGGATCTGTGCCGGGACCGAAGAAGCGGATCGTCAAGATGACGACACCTTCCAGGCCCGCGCATCGCTTCCCCAGGGACGCGCCCAGCATCACCCAGATCAGCTTGCACTCGCCGCAGGGACGATAAATGGAACTTAGGCTTATGGACAGGACAGGGAAGGAATCCGGGAAGGTCAAGCTGCCCGTGCAGTTCGATGAAGAGCCGAGGCAGGACCTCATCAAGCGCGCGGTCGACTCGATCCAGGCAAACCGGAGGCAGCCCTATGGCGCCCTGCCCACCGCGGGGAAGAGGGCTTCGGCAAAGCTCCCCCGCAGGAGACGCAACTACAAGACAGCTTATGGCCGCGGCATTTCCCGTGTGCCTCGCAAAATCATGAGCAGGCGCGGCGGCCGCATGAACTGGCGCGGCGCCTTCGCCCCGGGAATGGTCGGCGGTAGGCGCGCCCATCCGCCCAAGGCCGAAAAAAGCTTCAAAAAGTCCATCAATGACAAGGAGCGGCAGAAAGCCATCCGCTCTGCCCTCGCCTTCACTCTCAGCAAGGACGCGGTCACGAAAAGAGGCCATCTCGCACCCGATCACTACCCTTTCGCCTTGGCCAAGGACGCTGAGGCTATAGACAAGACCAAGGAAGCAGTCCGCCTCCTCGTCGCCCTGGGTTTAGAGAAGGAGCTCGTCCGCGCCGAAGTCAAGAAAGTAAGGCCCGGCAAGGGCAAGATGAGGGGCAGGCGCTACAGGAAGAAGACGAGCGTCCTCATCGTCACCAGCCAGAGCTGCCCCCTAACGAAAGCCGCGCGCAACATCGCCGGCGTCGATGCCGTCGCTGTCCACCAGCTCAATGCAGAAATCCTCGCGCCCGGCGGCGCACCCGGAAGGCTCACCCTGTTCACACAAGGAGCCATCGAGCGACTCGCCAAGGAAAAGCTGTTCGGTGAGGCACAATGAGCATCATCCGATATGCCCTTTCCACAGAGAAGTCCATCCGACTCATGGAATCGGAGAATAAGCTCATCTTTGTCGTGGACAACAAGGCCTGCAAGAAGGATGTCAAGAAAGCTGTCGAAGAGGCGTTCAAGGCCAAGGTGTCCAAAGTCACGACGCACGTGACCAGCGGCGGAGAGAAGCGCGCCTTCGTCACCTTCTCGCCCGAGACGCCGGCCATCGACATCGCGACGCAGCTCGGACTGATGTAACATGGGACACAACCTCATCCAGCAAGCACGGGGAAAAGGCGGACCCAGGTACCGTTCGCCGAGCTTCCGCTTCTACAGCGACGCGAGGCATTTCACCGGCCAAGGCGTCATCTCAGACATCGTCAAGGACCCGGGCCATTCCGCTCCCCTCATGCGTGTCGAAGTCGACAAGCATACTCATTTCACCATCGCGCCGGAAGGCATCTGCGTAGGCCAGCTCATCAGCAGCGCGACCGATGCCGAGGCCAAGGTCGGCAACACCCTCCCACTCAAAAGCATCCCGGATGGGACCGCGGTCTTCAACATCGAGGCCCAGCCTGGCGACGGCGGAAAGTTCGTCCGCACCTCAGGAGGCGCAGCGAAGATCCTCTCCCGACAGGGAAACAAGATCCTTGTCATGCTGCCCTCGAAGAAGCAGCATCTTTTCCACCCTGAATGCAGAGCAACCATCGGCAACATCGCAGGCTCCGGACGCAAGGAGAAGCCCTTCCTCAAGGCGGGCAGGAAGCACTTTTACATGAAGGCCAGGAACAAGCTCTTCCCCAAGGTGTGCGGCACGTCCATGAACGCCGTTGACCATCCCTACGGCGGCAGGTCCTCCGCACACAAGGGCCACGCCATGACCACGTCACGGAACGCTCCTCCCGGAAGGAAGGTCGGCCGCATCGCCGCCCGTCGCACGGGCTACAAGAGGTAAAAATGGCAATAAAAATATTCACCTATCGCGGACGCACGCTCCAGCAGCTGCTGGAGTTGAACGACAAGGAGTTCCTGCAGCTGCTGCCCTCCCGGCAGCGGCGCACCATGCTGCGTGAGCAGAGCGTCAAACACCAGAAGCTGCTTCAGGACATCGCGAAGAACAAGCGGAACCTCGAGACCCACTGCAGGGACATAGTCATCCTGCCACGTATGGTGGGCAAGACGATCAAGGTGCACAACGGCAAGACGTTCATGCCGGTGATCATCGTCGAAGAGATGATCGGTCACGTGCTCGGCGAGTTCGCGCTCACAAGATCCAAGGTCATGCACAACGCTCCAGGCATCGGCGCCACAAGGTCGAGCTCGGCCATCTCGGTGAGGTAATGGGAAGCTACGCATTTACCGGCTTGAAAGAGAACATGGCGAAGGCCAAGGCGATGTCGCTGCCGGTCTCGACCAAGCAGTGCGTCCTCATCGCCGCGTTCCTCAAGGGGAAGCAGGTCAAGGATGCCAAATTGATCCTCGAGCGCGTCGCCGCGCTCAAGCAGGCTGTGCCCTATCCGCGCTTCAATCGCGACACCGGCCACAAGCCCGGCATGGCCGCGGGCCGCTACCCCGTCAAGGCGTCGAAGGAGATCCTCAAGCTGCTGGCGAGCGTCGAGGCCAACGCGCAGCTCAAGGGCCTGAACACCGCAAGCCTTAAGATTGTGCACTTCTGCGCAAACCGTGCAGCGAGGCCATTGCGCTTCGGCCGCAAATCAGGGGTCAAGTCCAAGCGCTCCCATGTCGAGATCATCGTCGAAGAGGTCCCCAAGACCAGTACGAAGGAGAAAAAAGTATGATTGAACGCAAGTTCGTGGAACAAAGGATGAAGGAATTCATGATCCAGGAGTTCGTCTCCACCCACCTCCGCCGTGTCGGCCACAGCCACACGCGCGTGCAGCGCACGCCGCTCGGGGAGAAGATCATCATCTTCGCCTCGAGGCCGGGCCTCGTCGTCGGGAGGAAGGGTCAGAACATCAAGAAGCTCACCGAGCAGCTGCGGGACTCGTTCAACCTCGAGAATCCACAGGTCGAGATCAACGAGGTCGAAAACATCTTCCTCGATCCGCACATCATCGCGGAGCGCATCGCCGACAACATGGAGCGCTTCGGCTCCGCCCGCTTCAAGGGCATCGGCCACAAGACCATGGAAGAGGTCATGAACGCTGGCGCTTTGGGCGTCGAAATCCTCATCTCGGGGAAGCTTCCGGGAGCGCGCGCGAAGCGGTGGCGCTTCTATCATGGTTACCTCAAGAAATGCGGCGACATCGCCAACGAGGGCGTGCGCAGCGCCTACGCCGCGGCCCAGCTGAAGAGCGGCACTGTGGGCGTGCAAGTCAGGGTCATGCCGGCGGATATCGTCCTGCCGGATCACATCGAGTTCCTCGCGGAGAAGCAGGAAATCATCGAGCCGGTTAAGGAGCCGGCCAAGCGTGAGGAGAAGAAAACGGAACGACGCAGGCCGGCCGCTCGCAAGAAGGCCGCGCCGCGCACCAAGAAAGGAGAGACGCATGAAGGCAAGGGAGATTCGGGCGCTCAGTGATGCGTTGCAAAGCGAACGCATCGCTGAGATGGAGAAGGAGCTCATGAAGCTCAATGCTCAGGTAGCCACGGGCACCAACCCCAAGAGCCCTGGCCTGATCCGCAAGATCAAGAAGACCATCGCGCGGATGAGAACCATCCAGCACGAGAAGGAGATCAAGCTATGAGTGAGATATGCTCGACGTGCGGGCTGCCCAAAGAACTGTGCGTGTGCGAGACCATAGCCAAAGAGACGCAGAAGATCATGGTGTATACCGAGGCGAAGAAGTTCAAGCGCATCTACACCGTGATCGACGGGATCGACCAGAAGGAGATTGGCCTCCGGGACTTGACAAAGAAGCTCAAGGCGAAGTTCGCCTGCGGCGGGACGATCAAGAACGGCAGGATCGAGCTCCAGGGAGATCACAAGCGGGACGTCAAGGAGCTGTTGGTTTCGATGGGGTTTGCACCGGAAACGATAGAGTTCAGATAACAAAATCATAGGACACCGGAAACGTGTCAGACCAATTCAGGCTCAAGGATATGCCAAGGATCGAGTTCCTCGGGAAGGAGCTCGAGGTCGTCAGCGCAGAGAATGGCGCGCGGGCCGGCCTCCGCGGCATGGTGAAGGAAGAGACCAAGCATTCCTTCATCATCAGCACGGCAAAGGGCGATCGCCGCGTATTGAAGCGGGGCGCTGTCTTCCGCCTCCTGATGGGGGGGAAGCGCATCCGAATCGCAGGGTCGCTCCTTGACCGCAAGCCAGAGGACAGGATCAGAATCAGGTGAACATCGTGGACAAACAACCAGGAGGAAAGCGGACGATCAAGCTACGGGGCAGAGTCTTCACCGGTACGGTGGTGAAGGCCAAGGCGGCGAAGACAGCGGTCGTCTCCTGGGGGCGCCGGCACCTGATCAAGAAGTACGAGCGCTTCGAGAAGCGGCGGACAAAGCTGAGCGTCCACAACGAGCTCAACGCCAAGGAGGGCGACATCGTCGAGATCGCCGAATGCCGACCCCTCAGCAAGACCAAGCATTTCATGATCACCAAGGTCGTCGGCCAGGACAGGAACTTCATCGAGAAGGTTCGCCTCAAGGAGGAGGGCCGCATGAGGGCCACCGACAGGGAGATAGCACACAAGGAGGAGGAGCAGCATGCAAGCACTGAAAGCTAGCATCCCCCGCGCCTTCCCTGTGGAGGCGGTCTTGCCGGCAGCCGACAACTCCGGCGCGAAGATGGTCAAGATATTCACCGTCGTCGGCCTCAAGACCCGCAAGGGGCGGATCTCCTCTGCCGCCTTGGGCGACCTCGTCATGGCCTCGGTCAAGAAAGGGCGCCCGGACATGCGGAAGCAGGTCGTCTACGCCGTGATCATCCGGCAGAAGAAGGAGTTCCGCCGTCCGGACGGCATGCGCGTCGCCTTTGAGGACAACGCCGTCGTGATCTGCAAGGACGAGAAAGGCAATCCCAAAGGCACGCTCATCAAGGGGCCGATCGCCCGCGAGGTCTGCGACCGCTGGCCCGCCATCGCGAAGATCGCGTCCATCATCGTGTAGGTGCATGACATGAAAACCTTTTCCCCCAACTGGCTGTCGAGCAAGAAGCCGAGGAAGCAGCGCAAATACCGGGCGAACGCCCCGCTGCACCGCAAGGCGGCTTTCCTCGGAGCGCACCTCTCCAAGGAGCTGCGCAAGAAGTACGGCACCCGCGCCTTGCGCCTGCGCAAGGGAGATAAGGTGAAAATCATGCGCGGCAACTTCAAGGGCAAGACCGCGAAGGTCGAGAAGGTCAGCATCCGGAGGATGGTGGTGTTCCTCACCGGCATCCACAACATCCGCAAGGACGGATCAAAGAATCTCATCCCGTTCCAGCCGTCCAACCTCCTGCTCACCGACGTGACAGAGGACAAGAGACGATTCCCCGAGGAGAACAATGGCAAAACAGCATCTTAAACGCCTGGCCATGCCGAAATCCTGGCCGATTGAACGCAAGGGCATCACCTTCGTGACCCGGCCGAAGCCCGGTACGCATTCCTTCGCGCAAGGCATGCCCATCTCGCTCGTCTTCCGCGACGTGCTCAAGCTCGCGGAGAACATCCGGGAAGTGCGGTACATCCTGCAGAAGACCGAAGTCAAGGTGGACGGCAAGCGCCGAAAGGACGAGCATTTCCTCCTCGGCCTCATGGACGTGCTGGAATTCCCGGGCAAGGCATATCGCATGCTCATCAGCACCAAGGGAAAGCTGGTCCTCGTCGAGGAGAAGCATCCGCAGGAGAAGCCTTGCAAGGTCGTGGGCAAGCGGCTGGTCAAGGGCAAGGTGCAGATAGCGCTGCATGACGGCACCACGCTGCTCACGGACAAGCCGATGAAGGTCGGCGACAGCATCGTCCTGAAGCAGCGGCAGATAAGCGAGGTGCTGCCCTTCAAGGAAGGCTCCAAGGTCTTCCTGACCGGAGGCAAGCACGTCGGCGAGACCGGCACCATCGAGCACCTCTCCGGCAGACAGATCGTCTGCAAGACCGCTGAAGCTTCATTTGAGACCGACCGCTGCTACGCGTTCGTCATTCCCCCCACCATCACGATACCATGAACACCATGCGCACATTGCGGATAGAGAAGATCACCCTGAACATCGGCACAGGGAAAGAGGTCACCAAGCTCGATAAAGCCTTGAAGCTGCTCGAGATGATCACCGGCGCCAAGCCGGTCAAGACCGTGACCAAGATGCGCATCCCGAACTGGGGCCTCAGGCCTGGTTTGCCCATCGGCTGCAAGGTGACGGTGCGCCGCGGCGCGGATGAGCTCCTGCGCAGGCTGCTCGAGGCCATCAACCACCGCCTCGCGGAAAAGCAGTTCGACGAGCAAGGCAACGTCTCCTTCGGCATCCCGGAATACCTCGAGATCATCGGCATGAAGTATGTTCCAGAGATTGGCATCATGGGCCTGCAGGCATGCGTTACCCTTGAACGCCCTGGCTATCGCGTGAAGCGACGCCGCGTCCTCGCCTGCCAGCCGGGCAAGCATCATCAGATCACCAAGGCGGAAGCCATCGCGTTCATGCAATCATCCTTTAACGTCAAGATGGGGGAAGCCGAATGACCACGAGCGATTACAAGAAGGTCCTCAAGCAGATTAGCGCCAAGCCCGCGAAGCTGGCGAAGTATGAGAAGTTCAACAAGCCGAGCAAGCGGAGTTGCGGAGCAGGCCTGAGGAAGTGCAGACGCTGCGGGCAGACGCATGCCCATATCAGCAAGTACGGCCTCGCGCTCTGCCGCTGCTGCTTCCGCGAGATCGCGACTCAGATCGGCTTCAAGAAGTTCAGGTGATTCCAATGCTCAACGATCCGCTCTCCAACATGATGTCCAAGATTCTGAACGCCGAGCGCGCAGGCAAGAAAGAGGTTATGGTCAAGCCTTATTCCAAACTCATCAAGGCCGTACTTGAGGTGCTCAACGAGAACCTCTACGTCGGCAGCTATGAGGAAATCAAGGACGGCAAGGGCAACGCCCTGAAGCTCTCCCTGCTCGGCCGCATCAACAAGTGCGGCGCCATCAAGCCGAGGTTTTCCGTTAAGAGACAGGATTTCGAGAAGTTCGAGCAGCGCCACCTCCCGGCCAAGAACCTCGGCGTCCTCATCGTGTCGACCCCGAAAGGCATCCTCACCCACACCAAGGCGAAGGAACTCGGATTGGGAGGAAGGCTCATCGCCTATTGCTACTGACCATGGCGCAGAACAAACCGTTTGAAGAGAGAATCGCCCTTCCCGAAGGCGTCACCGGCCGCGTCGAAGGCGGCGTGGTCATCCTGAAAGGCAAGGCTGGCGAGCTCAAGCGCGAGATCATCGGGCCGCGGGTAGCGGTCGAAGGCGCGGAGATTGTCCTTAGGACGGAGAAAGGGTTGAAGAAGCAGAAGAAGCTCGTCATGAGCGCGAAAGCGCACATCAAGAACATGTGCTCCGGCGTCATGGCAAAGCATGTCTATATCCTCAAAATCTGTTCTGGCCATTTCCCCATGACCGTCGCGGTGCAGAAAGGAGAGTTCGTGGTCAAGAACCTCTACGGCGAGAAGGTTGCGCGCACCGTCAAAGTCGTCCCGGGAACGGACGTCAAGGTGGACGGCACCGCCATCACCGTGGAGAGCGTTGACAAGGAGCTCGCGGGCAAGATGGCGGCCAATATCCAGCAGCTGACCAGACGCCCGGGCTTCGACACCCGCATCTTCCAAGACGGCATCTATATCACGGAAAAATCAGGGAAGAAGATCTAAGATGGACACCGAACTCAAGCGACAGATGCACAAGCGCATGCCCAAGTTCAGGGCGCAGGACAGCCATAAGAAGGTCCGCGTGCGGCCGCGATGGCGCAAGCCCCGCGGCATGCATTCAAAGATCAGGCTGAGCAAGAAGGGCTACAACGTCATGGTGAGCCGAGGCTATCGCACGCCCGTGGTGCTGCGTGGCATGAACCGACATGGCCGGCTCCTGGTGCACGTCGACGATGTCAAGACGCTTTCCGGCCTCAAGGATGCCGAAGTCATCATCGGCAAGAGCGTCGGCCTGAAGAACCGCATCATGATCATCAAGGAGGCGTTGCGCCTCAACCTTTTCATAAGCGGGCTCCGCGACCCGCAGGCGTTCCTCGCCAAGGCAGAGGCGAGCATGCAGAAGAAGAAGGAAGAGAAGGTCAAGCGCTACACAGAGAAGGAGCAGAAGCAGAAGGACAAGGAAGCCAAGGCGAAGGAGAAGGAAGAGAAGGAGAAAAAAGCTCCTGAATCCGCTCCCAAGGACCAGAAGGAAGAAGACAAGAAAGAGATGGAAAAGATAATCACGATGAAGGAATGACCATGAAACTCCAAAAACGGCTCGCGGCATCGCTCAGCGGCGTGGGGAAGAAGCGCGTCCGCCTCGACCTCGACAAGCTCGATGAGATTGGCGGCTCAGTGGACGACCTCAACCAGTCTATCACCAAGAACGACATCCGCAGCTATATTCATTCCGGCGTCATCGTCATCAAGGCGAAGCGAGGGACTTCGCGCGGAAGGATTCGCTTCAACAAGGGCCAGAAGCGCAAGGGAAGGAGGAAAGGCCCCGGCAGCAGGAAAGGAAGGTCGACCGCACGCCAGCCGTCGAAGCCTGTCTGGATTGCTAAGGTTAGGCTACAGCGCGCTTTCCTGAAGGAGCTGCGGGAGCAGAAGAAGGTCACGACAACCCAGTATCACGATCTCTATCGCAAGTCCAAGGGCGGATTCTTCCGCAGCAAGCGTCACATCAAGCTTTATCTTGAAGAGCGTGAAATGCATGGTTAAAACTATTCATTATCAAAGGAAAGGGAAGACAGACTACAAGACGAGGCTCAAGCTCCTCACCGGCAATGTTCCTCGATTGGTCGTCAGGCCTTCTCTCCACAACGTCCTTGCACAGGCGGTGCAATACCATGAGGACGGCGACAAGGTGCTTGTCTCCGCCCATTCCCGCGAGCTCAAGAAGTACGGCTGGCCCTACGGCACCGGCAACACGCCGGCGGCATACCTTGTCGGATTCCTGCTCGGCAGCAAGGCGAAGGACAAGGTCTCCTCGCTGATCCCTGACTTGGGTAGCAAGAGCAAGGCGCAGGGAACCAAGCTGTACGCCGTCGTCAAGGGCGTGCTCGACGCGGGAATCCCCATCCCGCACGATCCTTCGATCTTCCCGAGTGAAGACCGGTTGAACGGCAAGCACATCAGCTCTTATGCGAAGCAGAGCAAAGGGCAGCAGTTCAGCGCACTCAAGCAGGCGGACTTCGACGCGATGCCCACCGTGGTTCAGCAGATGAAGAAAGCCATTCAGGAGGGCTCTCATGACAAATCCCGAAAGTGAAGAAAAGGCTGTCCCTGAGTTGAAGCCGGAGGACATCAAGGAACCGGAAGAGGTCAAAGAGATTCCTAAGTCTAAGGTCGATGTCAGCTCCTGGAATCCCAAGACAGCGCTGGGCAAGAAAGTCAAGGCTGGTGAGATCACGTCTATTGACCAGATCCTGGACAACGGCCTCAAGATCATGGAAGCCGAAATCGTTGCGATGCTCGTGCCTGAGCTGGAGTCAGACCTGCTCCTCGTCGGGCAGTCCAAGGGCAAGTTCGGCGGCGGCCAGCGCCGCGTCTTCCTGCAGACGCAGAAGAAGACCGCGGAAGGCAACAAGCCGAAGTTCGGCACCTTCGCCATCATCGGCAACCGCAACGGCCTCGTGGGCGTCGGCTATGGCAAGGCAAAGGAGACCGTACTCAGCCGCGAGAAAGCGCTGAGGAACGCCAAGCTGAACATCTTCAAGATTCGCCGCGGCTCCGGCTCCTGGGAGTCGGATTCCTTCGAGCCGCATTCCATCCCGTTCAAGGTCATGGGCAGATCCGGCTCGGTCAGGGTCACCCTCATTCCCGCGCCCAAGGGCACGGGCCTCTGCGCAGAGCCCGAAATTGCGAAGATCCTCGCACTCGCCGGCATCAAGGACATCTGGACCAAGAGTTCTGGCCAGACCAGGACCCGGCCGAACTTCATCAAAGCCTGCGAATCCGCGCTGCGTAATCTCATGATAACCAAGGTTCCTGCAGATAGGATCAAGGAGCTTTCCATTACGGAGGGCGGATCCCCATGACCAAGCTGGTGATCATCCGCATCCACGGACAGGCGCACCTCTCGCCCAAGAGTAGGGATACGCTGCGTCTCTTACGACTCGACCGGAAATTCGCCTGTGTCATCATCGAGGACAGCGTCTCGACGAGAGGAATGCTCCAGCAGGCCAAGGACCAGGTCACCTGGGGCGAGCTCTCCGCGGAGCTTGCCGCCAAGATCGGCGACAAGAAGCTGCTGCACCTGCAACCGCCTCGGGGCGGCTTCGAGCGCAAGGGCACCAAGAAGCAGTTCACCTCCAAGGGCGCGCTCGGCTATCGCAAAGAAAAGATCAATGATCTCCTCAAGAGGATGATGTAAATGGCGAAGCGAAAGAAATGCCAACGTTACCGCGGCCATACCACTCACGGCTGCGGTTCCATGAAGAAGGCCCGCGGCTCCGGCAACCGGGGCGGCAAGGGCGGAGCTGGCACCGGCAAGCGGTCTGACTCCAAGAAGCCGAGCATTTGGAAAGAACGCTTCGGCCACAAGATAAGGTTCAAGTCGACAATAGCACAGCCTGACGTCATGAACATCGGCGACCTCGAACGCATCGCCTCCACCCTCAAGGCGGAGGACGATACCGTGAGCATCGACCTTACCGGCATGGGCATAGGAAAGCTTTTAAGCAAGGGCAAGCCGACAAGGAAATGGGTGATCAAGGTCAAATCTGCATCTCATAACGCGGTCGAGAAAATCAAGAAGGCGGGTGGCAGGGTCGATGTCCTGGCTGAATAGCATTCTCAATAATCTCCCTGAGGTCGCCGGCCCGACCCAGAAGAAGCTTTCTTTCAAGGAGAAGCTCAAGTGGACGCTCATCATCCTCGTCCTCTTTTTCATCATGGGCCTTGTGCCCTTGTTCGGGCTCGGCCAGAACCAGCTCGCCCAGTTCGACTACCTTTCGATCATCCTAGGCGCCAAGTTCGGCAGCCTCATCTCGCTCGGCATCGGCCCCATCGTCACCGCCTCCATCGTGCTGCAGCTCCTCATCGGCTCTGGCATCATGCGCCTGGACCTCACCAAGCACGAGGACAAGAAGCGTTTCCAGGGCCTGCAGAAGGTGCTTTCCGTCGGATTCATCCTCGTCGAGGCAGCGATCTATGTCTTCATGGGCGGCCTCGCCCCTGACGCCCGTTTCGAGGGGACAAGCATGTTCTTCCAGCTGCAGCTCGTCCTCATCTTCCAGCTCTTCCTCGGCGGCCTGCTCGTCCTGTTCATGGACGAGATCGTGAGCAAGTGGGGCTTCGGCTCCGGCATCTCCCTCTTCATCGCCGCAGGCGTCTCCGAGAGCATCTTCATCCGCGCCATCTCTCCGCTGGCGAGCCCGAACCAGCCGGACATCGCGACCGGCGCCATTCCCGCATTGTTCCAGTTCCTCGCGCGCGGTGAGGTTACTAACGCGACCTTGCGGATCGCTGCCTTGGTCTCTACCATCCTCGTCTTCGTTGTCTCGGTCTATGTCATGGCCATGAAGATCGAGATCCCGCTCAGCTTCGGCCGAGTCCGGGGTTACGGGGTGCGCTGGCCGCTCGCTTTCGCCTACACCAGCAACATCCCGGTCATCCTCGTCGCTGCGCTGATGGCCAACATCCAGCTCTGGGCCCGTCTTCTGCAGAACTGGGGCTATCCGCTGCTCGGCACGTTCGTCGGCAACACGCCACGTACCGGCCTGGTCGCCTGGATCTACTCTCCCGAGATCGTCCAGAAGATCATCACCAGCAGCCTGACGGGCGCTGATGTCCTCCACGGGGCCATCTACATGCTCTTCATGATCGGCGGCTCGGTCCTCTTCGCCTGGTTCTGGGTGCAGACTGCCGGGATGGACGCGAAGTCCCAGGCGAGGCAGATCATGGCTTCCGGCTTGCAGATCCCCGGCTTCCGCAAGGACGAGCGCGTCCTCGAAAGGCTCCTTGAACGTTACATCAAGCCGCTCACGGTCATGGGCGCCATCGCTGTCGGCTTCCTCGCTGGGCTCGCTGACCTTTCCGGCGCCTTGGAGCGCGGCACCGGCATCCTGCTCACGGTCATGATCATCTATCGCCTCTATGAGGACATCGCGCGGCAGCACCTGATGGACATGCACCCCATGATGCGCAAGTTCATGGGACAATAACCATGTTCCTCGACCCTATCTTCGACCCGTTGCTCAGGCTCGAGCCAGTCTGGGCGCTCCTTATCTTCTCTTCATTCCTCTCCGGGCTCATCACCCTCCTCTACGTCCTTTTCACGAACCAGAAGAAGATGCACGAGCTCAAGGACGAGATGAAGGGATTCCAGAAGCAGATGCGCGCTGAGCAGAAGAACCCCAAGAAGGTCATGGAGCTGCAGAAGAAGGCCATGGAGAAGAACATGGAATACTTCCGCATGTCGCTGAAGTCGACGCTCATCACATTCATCCCCATCATCTTCATCTTCTCCTGGATGGGAGCCAACATGGAGTACCATCCCGTGCGGCCAGACGAGCTGTTCAGCACCACGGCGATGATGCAGAAGGGCGTGGACGGCGAAGTCGTCCTCAAGGCGCCGGAGGGCTTTACCCTCCTGGACAACGCAACCAAGACGGTCGTCGACGGCGCAGTGCGCTGGGAGCTGAAAGGCCCGGAAGGCGAGTACGAGCTGGAATACACCTATAAGGACGAGACGCAGACGAAGACCGTGCTCATCACCGTCGGCGACAAGTACTCGCCTGCGAAGGAGCTAGTGAAGAGCAAGCGCTTCAAGGAGCTGCGCATCGACATGGAGCGCGTGCATCCTTTCGGCGACCTCAAGGTCCTCGGCTGGCAGCCCGGCTGGCTCGGCACCTACATCATCTTCTCGCTCATCACCAGCATGGGGCTGAGAAAGATTTTCAATATCGCATAGGTTTATTCTAAATTAAAATAGCCAATGACCTTTCCACCGCGTCCATTGAGTTAATAAACCCTCCAAAAGCTTTATAAACCGACCCCCACCTCCCCGTCGCTATGCAACACAAGCATCGCTCCGGCAGATTCCGCAAGGTGCAGCGGAAGACGCCCGGCAGCAGGAACGTGCAGCATTATGAGGAACGCAAGTCAAAGCTGCCGCGCTGTGCGAGCTGCGGTGTCGCCCTGAAGGGCATCCCCCGGCTGAGCGCGAGCAAGGGCCGGCATCTGGGCAAGACCAAGAAGAGGCCGCAACGGCCTTTTGGCGGCATGCTCTGCAGCGCGTGCGCGAGGCGCCGCCTCATCCAGAAGGCGCGATTGTAATCTCCCGGGAGTGCGGCGACGCCCCCAGGAATGATCGGAGATCGGAGGAACAACCATGATGGACATCGGCAGGGTCTGCGTGAAGTTCGCAGGCAGGGACGCGGACAGGAAGTGCGTCATCATCAAGATTCTCGACGAGCATTTTGTTCTCATCGATGGACAGACGCGGCGCAAGCGCTGCAACATCGTGCACCTCGAGCCGCTCGACCAGAAGCTCGACGTCGCCGAGGACGCTTCCCATGAGGCGGTCGTCAGCGCCTTCAAGGCGGTCGGCGTTGAGATCGAGGCGAAGAAGCCGCGGCAGAAGAAGGAGAAGCCGAAGGCTGCGCGCAAGGCGCCGAAGCCAAAGCAAGAGAAGGCGCCCAAGGAAGAGAAGCAGAAGCCTGCCAAGAAGGAACCGAAGTCGAAGAAAGAGAAGAAGGCTCCGAAGAAGGATGAAGCGCCGACATCCTAACCTGATTGAGCTCTACGTTGTTAATCTATATTCTTGATAACAATAGGTTTAGTGATAAAATCTCGCAATCTAAGCGGGCATGGAAGAACTGTGCACGAGCCTGACGACCCGGTCTCTAATTGTACGAACGGATGCCTGCGCTCGATTCTCGAGTCGCCTGGCTCTGTACATTTCTATCGCTTGCTCCCATGTATCGAGTGTTTGCTTGTTCACGGCAATGAACCCCCCGAGGTCTTCAGGCCCGGCATGATAGAAGCCGAACTGATGCCCTCCTGAATTGTCTCCGAGGGGGACGGATCCTTTTCCAAAGCCGAGACGATAGAGATGAGGAATTTCTTGACGGTCATACGGAGGCGGAACAAAGAAGGGGAACGGAATATTCAATGAGGGCTGGGTGAGAGAGAAAAATAAGTTCGGGGGCATGCCTGCCCTGGTCGTGAATGCTGCAAGCAAGTTCCTTCCGTTGTGGTCGGAAGAATAGGTTCTTGAGAAGTCAATACGGAGTGCCTTGGGTGGCGGCTCTCCTTCGGGACGAGTAACATCCATTAAGAACCTTTGTACGGCCAGTTCAGGATGCCTTTCATCTAATAGGTCAGTAAGTTCCTTCGGATTAGGTCTCATTCCTGGTATCCAGTCCTTTGCCTTATTCGCTGTGTGGATAAAATAGCCGTCAGGTATGATTATGTAGCGCCTTCCGTCCGTGACCACTTCAGTAGTAGTCAACAGGCCATCCGGAGTTGTTCCTGTTGTAAGATCATCAAAAAAATTACGAGGAAAATAAGGCATGCCTTGCCCCAGCTCAGCGAACATCTCAAGAACATCGCCCATGGAGAACACACGCCCCCCCTTATCCCACGTGTATTTAACAGCTTCTCGAAATCCGTCATGGCCAGCATAGTGTCTATATAACTTGCCGTAGAGGGGCTGCCGGGCAAGGTCAAGACCGATAAGGATATCGTCTTCTCTCATGCCAGAGAGGGTTTCAGTGTCATTTTAATATTTTATGCCTGGAAATTGCATAGAACGAAAAAGCATTTAAACCTTCGAGATGCAGGAGAAGGCATGAAGATCGCCATCCTCTCGGATATCCACGAGAACATCCCGAATCTTGTCAAGGCCCTCGGCATGATCAAGGAGATGGGCTGCGAGAGGATCCTCTTCCTCGGCGATTTCATCAATCCAGGCGTGGTCAAGGTCATCGCGGCCCAGGACATACCGGTGCGTGCCGTCTGGGGAAACAACGACGGCGACAAGGTCTCGATCATGCAGATCGCCCTTCATCCGAAGAGCAGCCTCACGATGGCGGACGGCGTTTTCGATTCTCTTGAGATCGACGGCAGGAAGATCTTCATGACCCATTTCCCGCAGCTGGCGGACGTCGCGATTAAGGCAGGTTTCGATGCGGTCTTCTACGGCCACGACCATGACAAGGTCCTGAAAAACGTTGGGTCATGCTTGCTGCTCAATCCGGGTGAGATCTCGGCACACAAGACCGGGGAGTCCACGTTTGCTGTCTACAACACGCAGACGAATGATGCCGAGATCATTTCTGTGGCGGATCCTGTATCGTTGAAGAGCCCGGAAGCAGAGGCAGCCTCAAGAAAAGCTTCTGCCTTCTTCAAAAGCTGACGATCCTGAGAAGCTCTTTCACGTCGAGCTCGGCATAAGAGACCGGCATTTCTATCCCGAATGCGGAAAGCACCTCAGGATGCACTTCGCCGATGTGGCCGAGAGGGTCGTTGCCTTCCTTGATCACGCCCACCCTTCCGGGGATGAAGCCGGGCTGCGCGAGCGCGTGGATCTCGCTGGGGATACCAAGCGACCTGAGCATGGCCTCGAGATGCCTTTTCGCCAGCGTGAAGTCAGCGTCATGGCCGCAGAAGGCCATGCCGAGGCGCGGCTCCTCCCCCTTTTCCAGGAAGACGGCACCGATGTCGAAGAGGTGCTGGGGGTAGTCATGATGCTTGTTCTTCGCCAGCACCGAGAGCAGGCTGGGCAGCAGGCTCGGCCTGGGCGTGTTGTATTCCTGCGCCAGCGCGTTCGACAGGGCCATCTGCTCTTTCTGTTTCGACCACAACAGCTCGTTCTTGCTCGCCAGATGGAAGGTGTTCACTTCTATGAGGCCTTGGCCGATGAGAAGCCTTGCGATTGTGTTGCAGAATTTCACCAAGGGATCCTCCTTGCCGACCGTAGCGATGTTCGGCAGCTCTCCCTCGAAATGCTCGAAGCCGTAGGCGATGGCGATGTCCTCCACAAGGTCGATGGGGTGCAGCACGTCCGCCCGGTAGCAGGGCACCAGGGCCGCGCCATCCTCGAAGCCGTAGCCCATCCTCTCGAGATGACCCGAAATCTCTTTTTCGCCGAGCTTCAGCCCGAGGATGCTGTTCGCATAGCCCTGATCGAGCTTCATCTTCATTGGAGCGAAGTCCGGACAGGTCAAGGTCTTGTCAGGATAAACAAGCTTCATGCTCTCCGCGGCTCCGCCCATGTCCACGAGGGCGGTCACGATGATGCAGATGAGCTTGTGCAGGATTACATAATCAAAGCCCGAGCATTCGATGAAGACGTCCTTGGTCTCCTCGGTGACCCTGCCGGTGAGGTGCGAGTTGATGAGCGGTGGCATGGACAGGACATTGTCTTTTGCGTCGATGAAAAGCGGATAGAGCTTCTTTCCTTCGAGGAGGTGGCCATAAGCTTTTCCAGTGGGATGCTGCTCGATGATATCGATGGCGGTCATCTCGGCTGCCGCTTCCAGCGGCCTGAACGTGATGTCCTTCGGCAGCTTCGCCATGTAGCGGATGGGCAGCGCTATCTTTTCAAGGGGATAGATGCCGATGGCCGCCTTCGCGCGGTTCCGGCCGTAGGTCACGTGCAGCTTCTCCTGCATCTGGATGATCTCGCGGATGCGCTCGTCGTTGAGCGAGAGGTTGCGCACGATCGCGCAGGCGGTGAAAGGCCGCACGCTGCTGACAGAAGCGTCGATGTGCACCTCGCCCTTGCCGGGCTTCGCATGATAGGGAAGGAGCCCTTTGGCCTGGCCGACAAAGCTCGCGAGCGCGCGGGCGAAGCCCTGCTCGGAGAGCATGTCCGGCCGGTTGGGGAATACTTCGACGACAATCTCGTCGTCGCTGACCGACTCGAGGTCAGTGCCCAGGTAGCTGATGCGGTCCTTCAGCTGCTCGAGCGGAAGCTTCTTCGCCATGAGCTTCTCCACGGTCCTGCGGTTGAGGGTGAGGGTCGGCATTATCTCAGCCACGCTTTGCATTCCCTGAGCTGCTGCAGGTCGTTGCTGTTGAGGTCCCGGACATCTTCGAAGCCGTAATAGCCGGGGATGAGCCTCGCGAGGCCGAGGCCCCAGGCGAGGACCGGGATGTCCTTGCCGAGCAGCGGCTTCACCACCTCTGGCCGGAAGATGCCGGCTCCGCCCAGCTCGAGCCATTTGCCGTGCGCCTCGTCGAAGACATCGACCTCGACGCTCGGCTCGGTGTAGGGGAAATAGGCGGGTCGGCAGCGCACCTTGTCGTAGCCCATCTTGCTGAAGAAGATCTGGAGATAGCCGATGAGGTGCTTCATGGTGACGCCCTTGGCTATCACGATGCCTTCGCTCTGGTGGAACTCGAAGAGATGGCTCCAGTCGAGGGTCTCGTTCCTGAAGCACAGGCCGACGGAAAAATATTTTTTCGGGAGATCGCCCTCCTTGAGCCTTGCGATGGCCTGGGCGGAGAGAACGGTCGTGTGCGTCCTGAGCACGGTCTTCCGCGCTTCCTCCTCGCTCCATGCGCTCGCCCAGCCGGTCGAGCCTGTCGTCCAGCCGTTCTCGTGCGTCTCCTTGACGCGCTTGACGAGCGCCGGATCAGGCAAGGCGCTTTTCCTGTCGAGATAGAACGTGTCCTGCAGCTCCCGCACAGGGTGGTCCTGCGCGGTGAACAGCGCGTCGAAGTTCCAGAACCCCGGCTGGACCATGTTTCCTTGCATCTCCTCGAAGCCGAGGTCGAGCCAGATGCGGCGCACGTAGTCGACGGCCTCGCGGACAAAATGCCTGCGTCCGGCATAGAGCGCTGGCACCTGGAAGTTGAGGTCATAGCCGCGGAAGCGCAGCTGGCTCCAAGAGCCGGTCTTGAGCATCTGGCTGGTGAGCCGGTCGGTCATATCCCCTGAGGGCATGTGCTGCTGCACGCGCTTGCCCAGCTCCGTGACGCTCGCAGACAGGCCTTTGATGTCCTTGATGGCGATGATGTCCTTCCGCCTGCGCAGCCCGGCGAAGACCGCTTCATCCGCCGTGGCGACTGCGCTGAGCGGGAAGGTTTTTTCCATGAAAAGTTCTTCAGCGCTTTTCTGTTCGAGGCGCTGCTTTCCCGCTTCCGTGAGGCTGATGATGAGCTCTACGTCCTTTTTGATGGTTATGAGGCTCTCCTTCTTCAGCGTGCCGAGCGATATGCTTACTTCCTCGTCGCTCAGGCCGGTCTCCTTCTTGAGCAAGGAGAGCTTCTTCTCCTTGCTGCCCAGCGCCTGGAGGAACCGGCGTTCCGGCAATCCTTCCGCCCTGTAGCGCTCGCCGAGGCCGCCGAGCTGGATCTCCTGGCGCTGCTGCTCCTCGAGCTCCACCAGGCCTTTGCTCTCGAGCCATTGCAGCGCGCGGCGCGCCTCTATCTCCTGCAAAGCGGTCTTCTGGAGAATCTTGGCGAGCGGCGTGTGCGCGTCGATGCACGGCAGGACCTTGCGCCCCAGCGCATGCAATTGCTCGCCTATCCGTACCTCTTCCATGGAGAAAAAAGGGCCGGGGGTGGTATTTAAGGATTGTGGCAGGGCGAGGATTGCCGCTTGCGCTCCTTACTTCTTCACGTTCGCCCAGTCGTCCTTGAACTTCTTGATGCCGGCATCCGTCAGGGGATGCTGGAACAGCTTGCCCAGGACGTCTGGGGGGATGGTCGCGGTGGGCGCGCCGAGGAGCGCCGCTTTCTCGACATGCTCAGGACTCCTTATCGAAGCCACGAGCGTCTGGGTCGCGAAGCCGTAGTTCTTCATGACCGTGATGATCTCCTGGATGACCTTCATGCCGTCCTGGCCTGCGTCATCCAAACGGCCGACGAATGGGCTGATGAAGGTCGCGCCAGCCTTTGCCGCGAGCAGCGCCTGGTTTGCAGAGAATACTAAAGTGACATTCGTCTTGATGCCCTTCCTGGCGCACTGCCGCACAGCCTTGAGGCCCTCCGCGGTCATGGGGATCTTGACATGCATATGCTCGCCGAACTTCTGCTTGAAGGCTTCCGCATCTGCGACCATGCCCGCAGCGTCGTCTTTCACCGTCTCGACCGAGATCGGCCCCTTGATGAGCCTGAAGATCTCGTGGTAGACCTCGTGCGGGTTGCGGCCGGCCTTGAGGAGCAGGCTCGGGTTGGTGGTGACACCCTCGACGACGCCGAGGTCGTGGTACTTCTTGATCTCGGCTACGTCCGCGGAATCGATGAAGAGCTTCATGGAAATCACCTGATTGCCCATCAAATGCAGGAAGGTTATAAAAAACTTACCACTAGTGTCCTTAGGTTCGCCTATTGATTAAAGAAAATATTAATAAAAATAGTTTCGAGAAGCAAACCGGATTGCGCCGCGGTCTCACGTCAAGAACGAGAATCTTGCACTCATTGCCCTTTAACGTCGACCCGGCTTGAAGAGAAGTTATGCAGTCATTGCCTGACAAGCCTGTCGATCGTCTGCTTCAGCCTTTGCGGGAACGAGTCGAAAGGCTGAACAGAGATGACCTCGCTTGCCCTTTTTTTCATGTCGTATGCGGGTATCTCGCCCTCGTAATCCACGACTTCGATGATAGGCTTGGCATACCTTGCTGCCCGCGCGACAGCGACGAGGTCCTCGCACTCGCAGCTTGCCAGGATGGCAACATATTCTGCGCCGCGACGGGCGATAAGCTCTCTCACAAACTCTGGGCTCATCTGGAGGCCGGGCATGGAATCGTGGTTTTGCTCCCAGACCTCACCAAGATGCTGGACAACATAATCCGGCCAAAGCCATGACTGGAGTGGGATGCCCGCATCGTCGAGAACTTCGCCTTCGCTGGCAAGTGTTAAAACAGTCAGGAGTTGAACCATAGTCTTTCATCCATTTATGTCAACCCCTTTTAAAAAAAGGAAAAAAGGAAGGCTTACGCCTTCACGCTCTTCATCTGCTTCCACGCGAGGTCGAAGAGGCCCTCGAGCGCGGCCGCGAAGAACGGCGTGTTCACCCAGATGCCCACGTCATAGGTCGGGTGCACGTCAGAGTCGTTCATGACCATGAAGATGAGCTCCTTGCCGTCCACGATGCAGAACCGCGCCTTGGTTTCCGTGTGGCGGATCTCCGCGAGGTTGCCCAGGTCCTTGACCGCGTTCCTGGTCTCCTTGGTGAGCGGGGCCGCGATCCTGATCTTGACGCCGCGCTTCTTGAGCTGCTCGAAGGTGCCCTTCAGGCCTTCGACCTTGCGCAGGAATCCCTGCGAGGTCGTCATGATGGACACGGTGTGCTCCGCGTTGCGGATCGTCAGCTCGAGGTGATTGTACAGGTTGTGCCTGCCGCGCAGGCTGCCGGACAGGTCGGTCGGCTCAACCAGCTCCACGCCCTGCGTGTGCAAGGTGTTCAGCTCGTCGAGGACTTCTGATCCTTTCATCTCTTCGAGGCGCTTGACCTTCTCGTCTGCCTCGAAGCGCATGTTCTTCTTGACGCGCTCCACGACTTCGCCGGGCGGAACGGCGATGTACTTGATGGGCTTGCCGAGCTTCATGACCACGAAGCCCTTCTTCTCGAGGCTTTCCAGGACGTCATAGCTCCTCGAGCGCGGGACGTTGGCGATGTCAGAAAGCTCTCCTGCGGTGGAGACGCCGCGGGACAGCAGCGCTGTCCAGATCTTGACTTCGTACAAGTTCAAAGAAAAAAATCGCCGTAGCTTGCTCAAAAATTCCTCTTTAACTATCATGACTTACACCCCCCTCTTTTTAGGCCGAGTTGGCCTTGCTCACTCTTGTGGGGTACTACTATTAAAAGCTTGTGCTTACCTACCCGTGTGGAGTGTTCGCGCATACTCGATGAATGCATAGTTTCACTCGAGAGTCATTAATAATCCAGGTATACGCTGAACTTCTATATAAAGATTGCTTTTGCCATACGCTCCGATGTCACTGGATGCTTTCAACATGAGGATATGGCAAAAGGGTAAAAAAGGCCGAATCGTGTGCATCCGGCAGTGGTGGCTGTGTGGTATCAGTCGGAAGGAAAGAAGCCGTTCTCCGTCGGTGAAGAAAAGGTTTATATAGCGTGAAGCAGGCCAAATCATCATGCCGCGCCTCCTGCCGTACAGCGAATGGAAAGCCCTCCTCTCGGCCGCGAGGATCCCCTGCGCGGCCATGGGCCTCACCAAGGACAAGGAAGAGTGCCTCAGGATCGGGAGAGACCTCGGCTTTCCCCTGGCGGCGAAGCTGCTTTCTCCGGACATCCTGCACAAGACAGACCAGGGCGCTGTCATCCTCGGCATCGCAGACGAGCGATCCCTCGCGGACGCGTGTGACCGGCTCATCGCCATTTGCCAGGGCAAGGCATTCGATGGCATCCTCATCCAGAAGATGGTGAAAGGCAAGGAGGTCATCATCGGCCTCAAGCGCGATCCCACTTTCGGCCCGGTCGTCATGTTCGGCCTCGGCGGCATATTCGTCGAGGTCCTCAAGGACGTCAGCTTCCGGCTGCCGCCCTTCGACGAGCGGGAAGCCCTCGCCATGATCCTCGAGACCAGGGGCAGCAGGATCCTCCAAGGCGTGCGCGGCGAGCCGCCGGTCAACATCGCGGCATTGCAGAAGATCCTTGTCAACCTTGGCAAGCTCGCCCTTTCCCGCAAGGACATCGTCGAGCTCGACTTCAACCCTGTCCTCGTGGACCAAAAGCAGGCGCTCGTGGTGGACGCCCGCATCCTCGCGACATGACCATCGACAAGCTCCTCAATCCGAGAAGTATAGCCGTCATCGGCGCGTCGCGCGACGAGAAGTCTGTGGGCTATGGCATCCTGAAGAGCCTTGTCTCGGGCGGTGTGCTCAAGGATGATTTCTGCAAGCCCTTCGCCGGAGAGGTCTATGCCATCAATCCCAACCCCGGCGAGGTGCTCGGCAGGCAGCTGCTTCCTTCGATAACCGCCGTCAAGGGCTCGGTCGACCTCGCTGTCATCGCGGTCCCCGCCAAGGTCGTGCCCGCTGTACTCGAGGAGTGTGGCAAGAAAGGCGTCAGGGCGGCGATCATCGTCTCCGCAGGATTCAAGGAGATTGGCGAGGAGGGCCGCAGGCTGGAGGAGCAGGTCCTGGCCATCGCGAAAAAGCGCAAGATCCGCTTCGTCGGCCCCAACTGCCTCGGCGTCATCAGGACGAGGAACAGCCTCAACGCCAGCTTCGCCCCCACCATGCCTCCCTCGGGAGATATCGCGTTCATCTCGCAGTCAGGCGCCCTGGCCGACAGCATCATCGACTGGGTCGTGGAGGAGCGCTACGGTTTCTCGGTGCTCGCCAGCATCGGCAACGCAGCTGACCTGGACATCGCCGACTTCCTGCTCTGGCTCGGCAAGGACAAGGACACCAAGGCGATCGTCATCTACCTCGAGGGCATGAAGGATGGTCGGCGCTTCCTCGATGCCGCGAGGGCGATCGCTCGGAAGAAGCCCATCATCGTGCTCAAGGGCGGCCGCACCGAGAGGGGACAGCACGCTATCTCCTCGCACACCGGCAGCCTGGCCGGCAGCTTTGAGGTCTACAAGGCCGCGATGAAGCAGGCAGGCATCGTGCTCGCGGACACCGTGGAGGAGCTCTTCGACCTGGGCAAGACGCTCGCGCACCAACCGGCCTGCAAGGAGAACTGCGTCGCCATCGTCACCAACGGCGGCGGCTGCGGCGTGCTCTGCGCAGATTACTGCGAGGAGCTGGGAGTCAAGCTCGCGGAGCTTACGCCCGAGACCCTCAAGAAGCTTGACTCATCTGGCAAGATGCACCCAGCCTATTCCCGCGCGAATCCGCTCGACATCATCGGTGATGCCTTGCCGGAGCGCTATGATGTTGCAATCAACACCTTGCTCTCAGAGCCCTACATCCAGGGCCTCATCGTCATCCAGACATTGCAGACAATGACCCATCCGGTCGATGATGCCATGATCGTCATCAACGCGAGAAAGCGCTTTCCTAAGAAGCCGGTCGTCTGCCTCTACATGGGCGGCATCTACACACGGGAAGCTGGCCGCCTGCTTGAAGCCAACGGCATCCCCAACATGAACGACCCGCGCAAGGCAGCTGTCGCGATGAAGGCGCTGGTCGAGCGCGGCCGTCGATAAGCGCTTCTCGTAATCTTTATAAAGGACTATCATTTTCCAGTAGTATCATGAAGCCTGTCCCTTGGTCGAGGGTGCCTGCTACGGAGAAGGATATTCTGCGATTGGCGCAGGAAGAGCTGCTTGCCGCTTATCGTGATGTTGTTTTTGGCATGAGCATTGAGCGGGGAGATAAACAGAGATATGTCACCCTTCATCAAATCAGGGAGGGCGCTTTTCATCTCTTGAAGGAAAAGGACCCATTAGTTTACCGTCGGGATGGTCCGAGGATGGACGATGCATTCTGGCGGCTGGAAGCCAGTGACCTTGAGCCGAAGCATCTGGTCTCTGCAGCAAATATTGCTTACAAAAAACACCAAGGATTGATCGACCTCCTCAGAAAGATGGTTGTTGAGGATGACGACATCATCTGCAGCATTGATCGCATGGGCTATGTACTTCATCTCTATGCAGCAGGTCCCTATGCCAAGGGCAAGAGCCTTGCAGCTCAACGGTTACGTAACATGTACGAAGATTTTTCCCTTCCGGTGACGGAGCGGGACGGCAAAGGCTTTTACCTTGAAGTGTCCCAAGCACACGGCAAATATTCTGACGCTCTCACCCTTCGCATCTGGTTTGAGAATCCGGGCAGGGTCCAGGCTGACAGGCTTCTGCAGGCCCTCACTCTTTATGACGAGCTGCGGAATGAGCTGACCGAAAGGGACGCGAGGCCGCCCTTGCGCCTTGAGGACACGGTCACTTATTTCGGATGGGAGAAGGTGGACTCACCGCATCTCTGGCTTCCGAAAAAGTCCCGCGAACGATTCTCCAGGGCTCGGGCGAAAATAGAACGACCAGAGGGCGAGACCATTTCCCTGGAAGAGATTGATGAAGCTTTTTCCTCTTTAGGATTTCCGATTGAGGCGCTGTCACCTTCTGCCGACTGGCACTTGGTTAGCGCCAGAAAAGTGTGTTGTCCAATCCTAGAAACGGGGGCTGGTGAGGTTGAACCGACTCTTTATCTTCTTGCCCATAGGAGGGAACCGATCATCCAGGCTGCTATCGGCTATTTCCCGGCTGGCAAGCCGCGCATCTTGGAGCCGTACGCCTCGTTGAAGTGTGGCTTTCAAGAGAAAGGTTGATCTGAAGCAGTGATCAGCCTATGGCTTTTTCTTCGCGATGATGAGGTGCGCGGTGCGCGGCAGGATGATGTCCTGGTTGCCGGCCAGCTGTGCGATCTCCTTGAAAAGCGATTCCCTTTTCTCTCGTGGCAGCGACGCTATCCAGGAGAAGGTCGAGATCATCGCAAGAAAACCGTCAAGACTATAACGGAACGTCTTCCGATAGGAAGCTTTCCGGTAGGATAATCTGCCGAATTTCCGGAGAGGCCTCTCTTCGAAGGATATGCCCGCCTTGCTGTAAGGGTAAAAGCTGCATTTTCTCTTAAAAAGGGTTAGAAACTTAGGCTTGCTTTTTCCGAAATCCGGCGCGTTCCAGAATATTGCCAATATGCCGTCCTCTTTCAGGAGCCGGTAGGCCTTGGGGTAGCTGACCTCAGGATCAATCCAGTGGAAAGCCTGCGCCGCGATGATACTATCGAACTTCTTTGTTTCAGGGAAGTCCTCGAACCGGCCTTTCCAGAAGTGGGCGTCGGGGAGTTTCTTCCTGGCGATTGCGAGCATCTTCGCGCTGGGGTCGATGCCGAGGACGTGGTAACCCTTGCCGACAAAGTGCGCAGTAGCCCTTCCCGTGCCGCAGCCGATGTCAAGGATCTGCGCTCCTGGCTTGAGCTTCGCCTGCCGCAGGACGTGAGAGATCAAGCGAGACGGATAGTCAGGCCGGACAGCATCGTAGTCCTTGCCCATTCCCTTGAACGCGGTCCCGAGCGAGCGGTTGAATGGCATCCTAGATCTTATACCTCAGCATCGCCGCGATGCCTCCCAGGCCGTCGAGCTTCCTGCCGGGCTCGTGCTCGGAGTAGATGATGTGCACCCTGCCCCGGCACCTTTCGACCTGTCGCATGAGCCAGTCAAGCTCCTTGTCCTTGCCGTCATCCCTCGACTTCAGCAGGAGGCCGTCGGTCAGGAGCAGCATCTCCACAGCGCCGGCCTCAGCAGCCATCTTGACTTGGGAAAGGCCGTAGCTCGCCTTCGCGTCCTTCGCAATCTCTGAGAAAAGCGCTTCCACCATCTTGGTGTCCTGGGCGATGCGCTCATCCTCCAGCACGGCCTTCAGCTCGTCGCGCTTGAGCAGCTCGGAGAAGGCGTTCTCGGTCGCCGAGGAGACTGTCGCCTGGACGATGGGAAGCTCGGTCTTGCCAATGACTTTCAGGAATTCCTCTTTCCAGAAGCCCGGGCTTGCGAGGATGATGTGCTCTGGCTTGAAGCGCTGGTTGTAGGCCTCGAGCATCTTCCAGAGCTCGTCATAGAAGCCCTTGGCGTGCTGCTCCATCGCCTTCTTCTCGACATCCCCTTCCAAGGAGGTGAGGATCTCATAGCCCGAGCGCTTGAGCATGCCGAAAATCGCAGATTCCCGGTCAAAGACAAGGATGAGCACCTTGCCGCCGCGCTGCTGGCACGCCTCATCAAGCTTCTCCAGCTGGACGCGGAGCCATTCTTCCTTGACGATCGTGATGATGTCGCCTTCCTCAAGGCCGAAGCTGTGGTAGCTGCCCTTAGGGATATCATCCGTGCCTTCGCTGATCTGGCCGAGGACGCGCAGGCTCTGCCCCGTGAACTCCACCTTCTCGGCCATAACCGCCAGGAACACCCGCTTCTTGATGATCTGCGCCGAGCGCTCCTCTCCTCCGCCGATCTTGATCTTGCGGATGGTCGAGCCCTTCACCAGGTCGGCGGGCATGATGACTTGGGATAGGTACCAGAGGTCATCAGCGCTCTCAATCCTGACCTTGACCTCACCATGTTTAAGGTCTTTGTGGACAATCTGCATGAGGAAACACCGTCGTAGCGAAAATACAAAGATTTATATATAAACCTATTCATTTTGAAATCGAAGAGGTTACTCTATGAAAAAGGGTCAGGCTGCCGGCGCAGCAACGCTGATTGCGATCATAGCATTGTTCACCATTCTCTACATCCTGTTTCTTCCGGCCGATGAGCGCGAGAAGCTCCTTGGGGAGCCTACGCTTGATGGCACCGGCACCAGCTCCCATTCCAAGAAGGGCAACTGGACCGAGAACCGCACCTTGGTCCGGGAATCGCCCGGCCGCATGGACTCCCTGAGCTTCAAGGAATACGAGCATGACCTCCCTTCCGTCAACCTCTACACGCGCTCCAGCGCCGAGCGCCTCAAGAGCGTCAACGCGCTCTACGCCAAGAACGGGGTCTTCGACCGCAAGGACGCTGTCCTGACCTTCCGCGTTGCAGACCCGGGCGCGATGCAGGACGTGCTCCTCTCCTTTGTGGTCAAGACACACCAGGGCGCGCTCACCATCACCCTCAACGGCCAGGAGGTCTTCGCCTCCTCCATCGAGCGCGCCAACATCGAGCCCATCGCCCTGGACTCGGGGCTGCTGCAGGAGGAGAACGAGCTGGTCTTCTCGGTCTCGGCAGTCGGCTGGGCCTTCTGGCGAACGAACGAGTACGAGCTCAGCAACATCATGATCACCTCGGACGTGCTCGACACGAGCAACCAGGAGTCGAGGAACACTTTCATGGTGACCGACACCGAGAAGAACAACCTGGACAAGGCCAAGATCCGGTTCGTGCCCGAGTGCGAGGGCAGCGTTGGCACCCTCAGCGTCCTGCTGAACAACGAGAACATCTACGAGGCGACGCCTGACTGCGGCTCCCCGGTGCTGCAGGAGTTCTCCACCAGCTACCTGGACGCGGGCGAGAACAAAGTCGTCTTCAAGGCGGAGTCCGGCAGGATCATCGTCGACCAGATCCAAGTGGTGACCGAGCTCAAGGAGATCGCCTATCCCACGTACTTCTTCGACCTCTCCGAGGACGAGTTCTCCAGCGTCGAGGACGACAACATGACCGTGAACATGACGTTCCGCTTCATCGAGGACGAGACCCTGAAGAAGGCGGACATCTACGTGAACGGCCACAAGACGCAGCTGTACACGCACGGCCTCGCCTGGAGCAGGAACATCGACACCTTCCTCGAAGAGGGCAGCAACGGCGTCAAGATTGAGCCGGACGGCAGCCTTGACGTCACGGAGCTGAAGGTCATCCTCTACGAGAAGGACTGATCCTCCATGGAAAAAAGAGGGAATAAGAACCACACAACACAGGGCATTCTTTGGGTGTTGAGGCATGGCTGAGCCCCTTGAAGCTGAGTTCGAAGTGATTGATGAGCCTCCGGGTCGTGCCGGGCTGTCCGAAGAGCAGTTAAAGGTCCTTTTTCATCTGGTGCAGAACTGGCTGAGCAATAAGGTCCCGGAGGTCCATCCCTACCAGATCATCAGGTCGGCGCATGCTGGCGACGCCGATGCGGCAAAGATCCTCGCAGAGGCCATTCGGCAAGTGTCGAAAAAGGTGGAATCCGAGCCGAAGATAGTTCAGACCGCGCTTGTGCCCTATCAACCACCAAGGCAAGAAACGAAGATTATGCCCTTCCAGAGCCAACAGGTGCAGCCAGCAACTCCACGATTCCAGACACAACCAGTCTTCGATCCTAATATCTTAACGGCTTTCTTGACCTTCCTGCAGAGACGCCTTGAGAGCGATGAGCGCTTCAGGGGCGAGCTCATGCCCCTCTTGAAGGTCGCGTTAGGGCATATCCAGCACCAAATGCCGTCCCATACGTTAGAACCAGAAGTACTCGGCCGGGAGGATGAAATGCGTTTTCTCCAGGGGGAGGGTCGGCGCTTTGAGACTGGACTCCAACGTGGCTTGTTCGCTCAGAACAGAATCGCTGAGATGCGGCAGCAGGAGTTCGAGGGCCATCTCATGGCGTTCCTCGGGCGCCAGAACGCCAAGGGAAACATCCCCCAGCGAGAGCTCCTGCAGCAGATGGCTACGGGCCCGCGACACCTCGCCCTCCCTCCGGGAAGGGAAGAGAAGGTCCTCAAGCAGGAAGAACAGGTCGTTCAACAAGAGGCTAAAAACCTGAAAGAGGAATCCCGCCGCCGCAAGCTCGCCCGCGGCGTCGACAAGGGAGCAGAGGTCGGCGGCAAGGTCGCCCTCGGCACGGCAAAGGCAGTAGGGCAGACTGCGGCTTTCGCGGTCAAGGCACCCTTCAAGCTCACTGAGTATGCCGCGAGATCAGATTTTTCCGAGGTCGTCAAGCCAACGCTCCGCACCGTGTTCTGGATCAGCCTGGCCTATCACTTTTTCAAGCTAGTCATGTGGAATAATATGCACGACAGCACATGGCTCTTTAACTTCTCGCTCATGTATAGCAGCATGATGTTCTATTTGGTTATCGTGCTTGTCGTCGGGCAGGACAAGGAAAACGTGTTCTCTGGATTCGTGACCTCGCTTCCCGTGCTGATTTGCATCAATATCATACTCACGGTGATTGTCAAGGGCGTCCAGGGGCTTTCCATCTCTATCTTTGCCGTCGCCCTCCTCGTATCCCTGACCGCTAACTATTTCCGCAAGGTGACATTCGAGCAATACCGCGAGCGCTTCGGCGCCGCTGCCCTGATCGGCCTGATTGCGCTCCTCGACTCAGGTCTGTTGATACGGATCGAGCAGATATTGAATATGCTCCTGCCGAACGTTGAGCTCGGCTTTCTGTACAGGTTCATGGACCCTGCCCATGAACTGTTCTGGATCCTGCCCTGGTGGTCTTTGTGGTCCTTGTACTATGTCCGGGGGTCCCTCTTCAGGGGCGCTCTCGTGTTTCGCACTGCCCATGCCATGGCAGTTGTGCTGATCTTGACATTCACGACCGCATTTTGGGGTCCTGCGATGGTAGCAGGCAGCTTCAATAGCCTCCTGGGCAACAACGCCTTCGCGATGACCCCGACCTATGGCTCAGACGAAACGCCCGAATCCACCGGCCCGAGCACCTGGAACCTCTTCTGGAAATGCGCCGCAGGCTCGATGAAGGGCGACACTGATTCCTGCTACGAGCTCACGGCGCCGAAGAAGACGGCGGATGAGGAGCAGCGAGAGCTGGAAGGCGGCCTGGTCGCCAACAAGGAGCAGAGCGTGAAGGTCGCCTGGGACCTTCCGCCCCAGCAGACGGTCTATGCCCACGACGTCGAGGTCTCCTCTTCTGCGACCGTGACGGCCCTCACCCTCGACAAGCCCTTGATGGTCGCCCTGAGCTGCGGCCTGGCGAAGAAGCAGAAGGGCGAGATCGATGATCCCTTCCTCACCGTGCCCGCGACAGGCACCATATCCCCGAAAAGCGTCAGCGTTGACAAGAACGACCGCGCCGGCGAGATGAAGACCGTCAGCTGCAGCATCAAGCCAGAGAGCCTTGAGCCCCCGACGGAGAAGATCGTCTACACCGCGTCCTTCGGCAACACGGTGAACAGCTATCTCGACCAGTGGTTCATGGATAAGGAACAGCTCAAGGAGGCGGAGAACAAGGCGCTCAACGACACCAAGGTGGCGTCCGCGTATTTCGCCATGCTCAGCGACCCTGCGCGGAGGGCGAAGGCGAGGGCGACGCTGCAGCACGTCATCTTCTCGACCCAGCTCGGCAGCGGCGCATTCGAATCAAAGTCTGACGTTGATTTCATCAAGCTCATCATCGAGACCGAGCGCCAGCCGGTCATCGGCCTGGACAAGAGCACCTCTGTCTCCATCAAGGTCGGCCTCGAGAACCGCAACGGCGCCGGGAAGATCACCAAGCTGACCGGCGGCACCCTCGAGATCCCGTCCTGGCTCGAGCTTACTGAGCCGAGGCTCTGCCCCATGCTCATCCAGAAGCAGCCAGGAAAATATGACCTCAATACCGGGTCGTTGGCCAAGAGAGATGTCGCCGACGTCCATGGGACAGACCAGCTCGTTGTCTTCGCGTGCTCTTTCTCTCCGGTGGAGACCTTCGACCTCTTCCAGGAGAACGTGCCTGACAACATGCAGGGGCAATGGTTGTATTCCTATCTCAAGAACGAGCTCTATCCCGAGCGCATCTCCGCCAGCCTCGGCTATGAGTATGAGGTCAACGCCATGGCCTTCCTCAGCGTTCTTCCCGCCGTGCTCGGAGAAATCGATGAAGAGGAAAAAGCCGAGCCCAATCCCAACCGGGGCGATTTGGACACCCAGCAGCTCATCCTCCAGCGCCTGAGGAATTATCAGGGATCGACCGAGCTCGAGCACAAGAAGCCTCCAGAGGCATTGCTCCTCGCGCTCGCCCTGGAGCGATCAGGCGGCTTCATCGACAATCCAGAGTCCAAGCCTGGCGCCACGAAGTTCGGCATCTTCCGGCTTCCTTCCCTATCGTGCGACAAGGGACCTGAGGCGCTCGCGAAGGCTGAAGAGAACATCGACTGCTACATCAGCCTGCTCATCGAGAATTACGAGCAATACCAGAACGGCGCTGACCCCAAGAAATGCGGCTACGGCAAGTACGAAGGCTGGTACGCGGTCGTCCGCAACGACGGCGGCTGGGAATGCACGGACAAGGCCTATGTCGAGCGCGTGGTCAAGAAGCAGGACTACTTCAATGGGGTAGCGGTCACATGAAGATGTACTGGCTGCTCGCCTTATTGGTGCTCGCCTCCTGCTCTGCCGTGAGCGACATCGGAGGGGGCGTCAAGGGATTCTTCACCGGCGACAGGCCCGTCACCAGGGTGGGCGAGTCCGGACTCGAGATCTCCTTTGTCAACGGCATGCCCCCTGACCTCGTGCGCATCCATGACAAGTTCATCATGGGCCTTGAGCTGCAGAACACCGGCGCGACCGACATCAACGACGGGATGGTCACGCTGGTCAATTATTATCCGAAATTCATCACGCTCGACCATTTCACCTACCGCATCGGCGAGAACGGCGTGTTCGAAGGCAAGAAGGAATACAACGCCCAGGGGGGCTATGAGCTTGTCACCTTCAACGCCGAGGCGAACAAGGTCATGAAGGGGGTCACCGAGGAGGAGTTCCTGTTCAAGGCCAAGGCCTGCTACCCCTACGAGACGCTGGCGAGCGCCTCGATCTGCATCAACACCAACAAGAACATCCTCAAGACCTTCACCGATGTCTGCCAGCCGGAGCCGGTGAACATGCCGAAGGGGCAGGGCGCTCCTGTCGCGGTCACCAAGATCGAGGAGCGCATCTACGACCTCGACGTGGATAGCTCGGTTTTACAGCTCACCTTATACGTTGAGAATTTCGGCAAGGGCAAGATCACCAATCGGTTCAACTATAAAGCGGAATGCGAAGGCTCTGTCATCCTCACCAGCAACCTGAACAAGATGGACATCCAGATCCAGTTCTCGCAGACCGAGCTCACTACAGCGGACTGCAAGGCGCCGAAGGTCGACAGCCGCGACAGCAACAAGATGACCATCTTCTGCTCCAAGGAAATCCCGAAGGTGCGCTCGGCCTACAAGACGCCCCTCATGGTCAAGCTCAGCTATGGCTACATCACACCTGACCTGTTCAAGAAGGTGAAGGTCGCCTCTGATTCCACGGAATACCCTTGCGAGGGCTCCTGCGTCCCACTCGACAAAAACCAGTATGGCGGCAGCGCCTGGGGCATCTGCAGCCCTGCTTTCGGCGGGGATGCAGAAGGATCATGCGGCCAGGGCTTTTCCTGCTGCGAGAGGTCAGCACCGGTCTGCAATGACTTGCAAAGCGAAAACCTGGCGTATGCCTGCCGGCCTGAGGCTGAATGCAATAGGGCTACGGTCAGGACCGGTAAATGCCCCGGCTCATTGGTCTGCTGCGTTCCGCCTCAGGGGCAGTGCGACCCTGCCAACTGCAAGGAGGAATCTGTCTGCATCAACGGCTACGGCGGCGTTGATTCCACAAAGTCATGCAGCGACGGCAAGGCCTGCTGCAAGTCCTCAAAGTCGTGCGCCGACCTCGTAGTGGGGGAGGGCGAGAACGAGAAGACCTACCGTTGCTTCGAGGGCGGCCAGCCGGGCTTTGACACCTGCCAGGACGAGCAGTTCAACTTCTGCCCGAGCCGACAGAAGTGCTGCCTGCGCGACTCTGCCCTATGGGAAGGGTCCTGCGACCTTCAGGACGGCCACTGCATCGCCACGCTCGGCTACCCAAGCTGCGAGGCCTATGGCAGCGAGAGCCCGGGAAGGTGCAGCACCGGCTTCCGCTGCTGCGAGGAGGACACGTCCAAGTGCGAGCTCGACCACCCGAGCCAGTTCACCACCTGGAACGAGCCGGGAAAATGGTCTTGTGTGACGAACGATGGTGTCTGCGAATCGACCGATCCGGCAGATGAAAAGATCCAGACAGGCCTTGAGGGACGGCAGGTCTGCCCAGGCAACACCAAGACCTGCTGCCAGGTCAAGCATACTTGCCAAAGCAAATATCAGGGTGCCAAGGGATGCTATGCAGCAGGTTCCTGCAAAGAAGGGTCGATAGATACTGAAATATCCTGCGAGTCCGGCCTTGTGTGCTGCCAGCGGACGTAGCTAAGAAAACTTTATATATACTCTTGATACGGTAACCCCATGGCGAGCAAAATCCCCATTGCCCTTGTTCTTTCCTGCCTTTTGCTGCTCTCTGCCTGCGGCGGCGGCAACAAGGAGGGCAAGGAGGGCGAGCCCTTCACCACCCAGGCCCATACAGGGACCGAAGGCATCACGCTCAAGTTCCTCAACGACCTTCCGCCGAGGGAAGTGTACTATTCCGGGGATGTGCAAATCCCTTCCGAGATCCCGGTCATGATCGAGGTCCGCAATAAGGGTGCATATGAGACAAGCCCGAATTTTTATCTGGACGGCTACGACCCGACCATCCTCGCTTTTTATAACAGTGAGGACAACGGTCGCTATGAATATTTTGAACAAGTGGACTCGTTGGAGGGGAAATCCAACGCCAATCCCGAGGGAGGCTATCAGGTATACGAGTTCAGGGGGGATGTTGAGACCTGGCCAGAAGGCCTTGATGCCTATGATTTCAAGCTCAAGGTCACGGCGTGCTATGATTATGAGACGGTCGCCAACCCTCTCGTGTGCATCGATCCGCGGCCTTTCTACAAGACAGAGGATAAGGCCTGCCGCATCACCCCGGTCGCGATGGCTGGCGGCCAGGGAGCGCCGGTCGCGGTCACCAGCATCTCTGAGCAGGGGACCGAGTCCAAGGTCCATTTCAGCATCAAGATAAAGAATGTTGGGACTGGCGTTGTCTTCGACAGCCTCGATCATTTTTGCACTTCATCGGTCGAATCAGGCGACTGCTGCCCATACAGCATCCCGCTGACAAAGGTGAATGTGGTCAATTACAATGTGGATTTCATGGAGAGCGACCTAAGCTCGGGAATCGAATGCAAGCCTGAAGGCGGCAGAGTTCGCCTGGTCGACGGCATCGGATCAATCTTCTGCACAGTCAACACCCCCCAGAATCGAGATTCTGCGTTCAAGACGCCTCTCACAATCACGCTGAATTACGGCTACAAGAGCTGGATCGAGCGCGACGTCCGCATCAGGAATGCGCAGTGATGCGAAACATTTATAAACCTCAAAAAGCAGGTTGGATAAAAAAGATGGAGGAATAACCATGCGACGATTGCTCTTTGCACTAGTTCTTGCGCTTCTTGTTCTCGGCGGCTGCAGTAAAGACACTGACACCACAACGCCGGAAGGCGCGTTCATCGGCGGCACCCAAGGATTGAGCATCAGCTTCAGCGACGGCGCTCCGCCATTGGAGGTCTTTGACACCAACTTCGATTTCAACGCTAATATCATGCTTCAGAACATGGGCGAGTGGACCGTGCCTAAGGAAAAGGTCTATGTGAGCATCCTGGGCATTAATCCCACCGACTTCGGTGTGAACGGCACCGGCCTCCTCGACGCGCATCCGCAGGATGACCTCGAGGCTGCTGAGAAGGACCCTCAGGGCCAAATAATCCAGGGCACCATCACCAACGTCGAGTTCCAGAACCTTGCCTACAACGGCAATGTGAGCGGCGAGGTCATCTTCGACTTTGTCGCCAAGGTGTGCTATGAGTACGGCACCAAGGCCCAGGCCAAGATCTGCATGAACAAGGACCTCATCGGCAAGAGCGGGGAGGAGCGCATCTGCGACCCCAACGCGGACAGGGGAGTGGAGAATTCAGGCGCCCCAGTCCATATCTCCAGCATGACCGAGTCTGTTCTCGGCTCCAACAAGGTGGCAGTGACCTTCACCATCAAGCATGTCGGCGGCGGCAGCATCTATGAGAAGTCGACGAACTGCCTTGCTGAATACCGGAACAAGGACCGCATCTATGTAGACATCGAGGATCCGGGCATCGGCACTTTCTCGTGCTCCGGCCTGGAAAGCGCTGGCGGCCATGTCACAGGCTATGTCACGCTCTACCAGGGCGAGCGCAGCGTTCGCTGCACCCTGGACACGACCGATAGCGAGCGTGGAGATTTCGAGAAGGTCCTGAACCTGCAGCTCGTGTATGATTACAAGGAGCTGAAGGACACGTCGGTAACGGTCAAGCACGGCTCATAGGCCGTACATTTTCTTTATTTTTTCCGCAGCCTCTTTGACGGCTGTCGGAGGATAGCCTGACGAGACAAGACTATCTTTAATCTTATCCAAAGAAGGCTCGTGCTGCAGGGAGATCTCGATGAGCGGCACGATCTCGTCCGGATCCGTCTCCTGGTGCTGGATGTCCGGCGTCGGCGGCGAGGGCTTCTTCTCGGCCTGGCTCCTGGTCTCGGCGAGCTGCTGCCGGAGTTTCCGGGTCGCTTCCTGCTTCTGCGGTTTCGCAGAGTCCTGCTGCTTGGCGATCTCCTCATTCAGGAGGTTCTGCAGCTTCAGCAAGTCCTTCCTCGGCAGCTCGGCGATGCTCTCAATCTCCTTTATGCGACTGGTGAGGCGCTGCTCCATGGCTTCGATGCGCTGCAGCAATGCCCGGTCTTGGCCGCCGAGCTCCTTGGCGACTGCTTCCTCGTGTTTTCTTGCTGCTGCGGAGGATTGCTCTGCTGACAGGGCGAGCTGCTTGCCTTCCTCGGACAGGCGCTTGAGCTCTGCGAGTTCTTCAGCCTGTCTGCCGCCCATCTTCTTCTCGAGGGAAGCGATCTGCATCCTGAGCTTTTTGAGCTCCTTGTCCGAGCGCTGCCCGGATGAGAGGATCTTCTGCTCTTCGGAATAGAGCCTACCGAGCTTGTCATTAACGCTCGCGGACATCTTCTCTTTGACAATGACCTGAGGTTTTTGAGCGAACTGCTGCTCAAGCCGGGCAAGCTGCTGCGCTGGCTTGCGCATCTCCCCAAGCAACATCTCGTCGCGCTGGGCGAGCTCTGCTTTTATCGAGCCGATGATCTCGCTCTTGAGCTGGCTGCCGAACGAGCCCAGGTCCGGCTTCTTCGCAGCCTCCTGCTCGAGCTTGTGGTAAAGGGTATCGATGTCGCGCAGCATGCCCTGTTCCGCTGTCTTCGCCTCGTCGAGGTCATGCCGTAGCAGCGCGTTCTCATGTGTCGCGGTGCCAAAGCTCTGCTGCAGGGCGTGCATCTCCGCCTTGAGGCGCAGCTCCTCCTTCGTGTGCGCGGCGACCGCCTGGGCGATCGCTTGCTGGGTCTTCTGGTGTAGCTCTTCGGTGATCTTGGCATGCTCGTCCTGGAGCTGCCGCACAAGGTGTTCTTTGGCGGTGAGCGACCCTTCGGATTCCTGCAGCTTCGTCGCGAGCGGCCGGATGCGGTCGATCGCCTGCCGGGCAGCGATGTCGGAAAGACGCTTGGCGTGCGCGAATGCGCGGACGAGCTTTTCCCGTTCCAGGTGCGCCTCATGGAGCTGTTCCTGGACGCGCTGCAGCGAAGCGGCATGCTTGCTTTCCATGTCGAGCACGAGGTGATGGATGAGGCGCTTGGCGCTCGCCGACTGGCGGTGCACCGTCGCCTTGAGATGCTGCATCTCCTCTACGTTGGCCATCGTGCCTTGGGAGCTTTGGGACAGCTGCCCTCTAAGCAGCTCGCGGTCCCGCATAGCCTCGCCGAGCTTACGGCCCAGGCCCTTGATGAGGTGCGCCCTGCGCTCGAGCTCTTGCAATGCGTTGCTGAGCCTCGCCTCAGACCGCTCTTGACTTGTCTCCAGCCGGTCAGAATGCTCTTGGGAACGTGCTGCTATTTCAGTGCGCAGCCGTAGCTCTTTGGCCAGATGCTGGGAAGCGCTGGTGTCATGCCTAGCTTGCTCCTGGAGCCCTGCCTCGAGCCCTGCCACCGCCCTGCTTTTGGTGGCGAGCTCTTCCCTGAGCAGCTGGAGCTCATGGCGCTGCTCCTTGTGCTGCCGGGCGAGCTCTCGGAGAAGGTGCTGCTGCTTGGCCAGGATAGTGTCCTTGCCTGCGATGACGGTCTTGTTTCCCTTGGCGAGCGCTTCGCGGAGCGTCGCGTTCTCCTTCTCTCGCTGGAGGAGCAGCTCGCCGGTGCGCCGCTCCTGGCCGATGGACGCCTGCGCCTGCTCGGCGATGAAGCGCCGCAGCATGGCGACGCGCTTCTCGAGCTCCGCCCCCTTTGCCTCGTGCTGGATGATGGTTGAACGTAATCCCTTGTCCTGTTCTGCAAGCGCTTCCTTGAGCTGCCGGTTCTCTTTCGCCAGTTCAGCCGATGTCCTGCCGGCACGGTGGGCGAAGCCCTTGAGGTGCGACAGCTCGCCCTCGAGCTCTTCCGCCTGTTCCGCTTTCTGCTTGAGCAGAGACCACTGTTCTTCGAGAATGCGTGCCTTTTCCTGCACCTCTTTTTTCATCATGGGACCATGAAACAGGCGAGCAGCGCCTCGAGCTGGACATACTCGTCGCTGCCTTCGACCATGCGGAACTCGATCTCGCCGCATTTCTCTATCAGCCGCGCCTTTGTCTTGACGTCGACGTTGAGCTGCCAGATCTCTTCCTGGATCTGGCGGATGATGTCCAGGCCGGAAAGCGAATAGTCGAGCATGAGCTGCAGCAGCTTCTGTCGCGCCTGCAGGAAGTTGCCATTGACCGCGGTCTCCAGCACTTCCCTGAGCTCTTTTGGCTTGACGACGGAGGCCATGGAGAATATGCTCTCCTCGGTGATGGCCTTGCCCAGCGAGGCGGCGCTCTGCAGGATGTTCTCCGCCTTGCGGCAGTCGCCGTTGCACGCCTTGAACAGGGCTTCTTTTGCCGATTCGCTGAGGGTGAGGTGCTCCTGCGCGGCGATGCCGTCGATGACTTCGAAGATGTCTGCCTTGTCCAGCGGCTTGAAGCGGAAGACCGTGCACCTGCTCTGGATCGGGTCGATGATCTTGGAGCTGTAGTTGCATGAGAGGATGAAGCGGCAGGTCTGGGTGTAGTTCTCCATGGTGCGGCGCAACGCCTGCTGCGCCTCCTTGGTGAGGGCGTCGCATTCGTCCAAGTAGATGATCTTATAGGGCACGTCGCCGATCGCTCTTGTCCTGGCGAAGTCCTTGACCTTGTTCCGCACGACGTCGATGCCGCGCTCGTCGCTCGCGTTGAGCTCGAGGAGGTTCTGGTGCCAGTTGTCCTTGAAGAGCTGCCGGCATATCACCAGGGCGAGGGTCGTCTTGCCGACACCTGCGGGGCCGGCGAACAGGATGTGCGGCATGTTCTGCTGCTTGACGAACATCTTGGCCTTCCTGACGATCTCTTTCTGGCCCTTCACCTCAGAGAAGTCCTTCGGCCGGTATTTCTCAGTCCAGATGAGATGGTCGTCTTCAGCCACGGCTGGAATGAGAGGCTTGGAGTATTAAAAGGTTTGGATAGTAAAAAGCGTCTCCAGACCTAGGATTTCTGCGCCCTTTTTTCTGTTTGCAGTATCGGCACCTTCCAGTTGGCCGTAAGGCGGTCCAGCAGCGCATTGGCCACGAGGTAGCTGCCCGCGATGCCGAGCGCGAAGATGCTCCGCTCCAGCAGCACCTGCGGGATGAGCGCGACCCATTGGCCTGCGTCCATCGGCACGGTGTAGAGCCAGATGACGCTGCCGACCGCGTGCGCGGTGAACGTGGCGCCGAAGCTCCGCCACAGCAGCGAGTTCTTGAAGAACAGCGCGAGTACCGGGATGGTCCAGAGCAGAGGATACAGCCATGCCTGGCTGCCGGTCGGGTGCGCCCAGAAGAGTATCATCGCCGCAAGGGGGACGATGGCCATGACAACCGCGCTTTTCTTGCGCCAGAAGAAATACACGGCGAAGAGCATGGGCAGGAGTCGCAGGACATTGATTAGGGTGAAGGCCTTGCCGAGGACGAGGAAGTCGAGGAGCTGGGCTCCGAAGACGGTGAGGATGCCCCACAGGCCGAGGAACGCTCCCGCGATGGGCCCGAACAGCTGGAAGGCGGTGAAGTACTGCCCTTCCTTGCCGATGACCGGCGAGAGGTTAATCTGCATGGCGAGCATGGCCACGAGGATGAAGAGGATGATGAACAGCCCGTTCCGTATGCGCATGGTTCCACCCCGGATTATGTTTAGATAATGTCTTCCTCAGCCACGACCATGAAGTCGCCGATGGCGATGACCGCGGAGAAGGGGATGAGGATGTTGCCCTGCTTGTCCTTCTCCAGCTCGAGCTTCTCTGTGTAGGAGGTCGGGTTCTGCAGGATGAGATGGATGAGCTCGCCGCTCTTGACCTCGAAGATGATGTCGCCGACCTCGCCGAAGCGCTTCCCGGTCTTGCTGACGACCGTCTTCCCGATGAGCTGCTTGGAGAATTTCTTGTCCGTGTCAGGCTTTTTTTCTTCTTCTGCCATAGCGATCGACCCTCTTAATGATAGTCCTGAGGAGTGGGTCTAATATTTAAAGGTTTCTTTTTACCTCATTTGAACTTATTAAGCATCGTTGAGGTCGCCAAATCTGCATAATGGGCAATCTGGTTTTGGGATTCCTTGGCCTTTGCGATCTCATGCTCCAGAAGATGGTGCAAGATGCGAAGGGAGAATTGGTGGTCGGTGTGCTTCAGGTCATGGGCGATATTCCCGCATTCTTCATTCCAGCTTCTCTGGACCCTCCCTAGTTGCGGTTCAATCAAGGCAGCCCCCGTGGCTTTATCAATGAAGAAGCTTGGATGCCCTGAAGGTTCCAAAAGCGCGTGGAACACCGCGCACACGCGGCCCATGATCTTGCCGAGATTCTTCGAGATTTCTTTGGGTTCCTTGCTATTTCTGAGGACCCCCCGATGCAATCGGGTGATCATGAGCTGATCAGAGATATCGCTTATATTCTTGCGGACCAGCGTTTGAAGGGAAGCCTTATACTCCTCAGTAAAGCCGTTCATCTCCGCTTGGAAGAGTTGTAATAATTCCGTATAGGTAAAATGAAGCTCCTCTTGGTCCATGACGATCGCCTCCGCAATTGACCTTACTCAGTCTGGAACACACGCATATAAAGATTTCGCTAAGGCAGCCACGTCTTCTGGTTTTCAAGCTTCTCAGGCAGGTAGTTCGAGATGACGTAGTTCAGCCCCCACTGCGCCAGGGCCTGCTGCTCCGCCCTCTTCTTCATCTGCAGCTGCTGCTTCAGCGCCTTCTGCCACTCTTTGTAATGCAAGACAAAAGGGTCGTTCTTCAGCCCGTCGTCGATGCGCTTCTCGTCGACCTCTTTCAGGGGATGGGTGGGCAGCTTGTAGTCGATGATGTCCTGGGGCGTCACCCCCATGAATTTCGCCCGTGGCACGCAGAAGAACTTGTTGATGTGCGCCGCGTTGCCCGAGCCGACCTTGAGCGTGCGGTAGATGTTCAGGTAGCCGTAGCAGTCGCCGTCCGTGAAGGCGTAGACCGGCAGCTTGTGCTCGTCAGACAGGCGTCTGATGAAACGCCGGCACGCCCGGGTAGGCACGCCGCCCATCGAGACCAGGATGCAGTTTGCCTTCTTCCAATAGCTGTGCTTGACCAGGCGCTGGTACATGCCTGCCGTCTCGATGGCGAGTATGAAGTCCGCCTTGGTCTCGAAGCCGAGTTCCTCCACAGAGCTCGGCACCGAATAAGCGCCAGAACCGAATTTCGTGCAGTCGATCTTGATCTCCTTGCCTGTCTCCGTATCCTTGTCCACCACGGTCAGCTTGCCGGCGACATCGCCTCCCTTCTCCTCCGGTATGAAGCCGAGCTGCTCCCGGTTGACCATGAACATCGCTTCGATGTCGTCCATGATCATGTCTGATTCCGGCTGTTCGTGGAATCTTGCTTCGCCCCAGTTCTTGCTCACGTAGTAGGCTTCCCTTTTCGTGGCGATGTCGTCCGTCTCGATGAGCTGCTTGCTCAGGGACATCATGCGCAGGGTCTGTGCGAAGGTCTTGACTGTCGAGGCGGTCAGGGTGCGCTGCTTGAATTTATTGTCGATCTCGAAGTAGCCCACCGCAGGGTCATAATGCACGTTCGCGAGGGCGCGGAGCGGCAGCTTCATCTGCGGCTGCTTCTTCGCTAGCAGGGACTGCCTCAGCTCTTGCGCAAAATCAATGATTTTTTTGGTCAGTGTCATCTTCCTCGCTCCCTATCTTCGCGAACTCCTTGTCGAACTCCAGGTTCTTCTCAGGGTCGAATTCCATGTCGTCCAGCTTGCCCCGGTGCTTTTCAAGCATCTCTTCCAGGACCTTCTCGATACGGGCTTGCTCTGCGTCGCTGAGCTTCAGTATCTCCTTGAGCGCGATGCCGATGTGCGGGATGTACTTCTCGATGTAGCCGCGCTTCTTGAGCTCCTCGCCGACACGGTGCTTCTTGGAGAGGTAGCGGTCGAGCTCGCGGCCGCACTCCTGCAGCGCGAGCTTGATCTCCTTGATGATCTCCGGATAATGGGCCAACGCCTCTTTGCTTTCCGAGGTGAAGGGCACCCACACCGACGCCATGTGCACCAGGATGACGACAGGCCCTTGCGGCAGGGAGCTGCCGCTCTGCTGCACATTGTAGGCTTTCCAGTTGGTGTCCTGGATCGCTTCCGTGATGCCGCAGGCGCCCTGCTGGTAGAGCAGGGGCACCCGGTTGGCGAAGCGCAGGATCCTCACTTGGCCGTCGCCGGGAAGCTCCCCCCCATAAGCGATGGCCGCCTCGATGGCGAAGGGGTTGCCGCGGTAGACAGCCGGCGGCCTGCTCGCTGAGATATAGAACTCGGCGTTGACTTCCTTGCGCAAGCCCCGTTCAAGCAGGTCCGCGCCGATGGGCACGATGCAGTCTGTCGGCGGCGCGATGACCTTGGTCTCCTGCATGGCCTTGAGCAGCTTCTCCGCAAGTTCGCGGGAAACCTTGTTGGGGTGCATGTTGGGGAGCATGGCCGCCTTCTCGCACATCTCCTTGGCGGTGCCCGGCCCGATACGGGAGAACTCCTGCGTCAGGAACGCCTGGAGCGTCCTGCTCGGCGTCATCTTGAGCATGCTGATGAGCACGCCGAGCTCCACCCCATAAGGATGCAGCTTGATCTCCTGCGGCTTCGGCGGCAGGGTCTCGCTGACGCGCGGGAAGATGATCTGCTCGGCTTTCGGATTGGTGTAGATGATCATGACATGGGGGTTGACGATTGCGGTCTGCTTGAGGTACTCGTCCACGCTCTGCGGACCCTTTTGGTAGGTGCCCTCGAGGTCTATCTCAACCCTGGTGCCATGCTCGCGATGCCACTCCACCTCTGATTCCTTGACGATCTCTGGCTTGTTCTGGTGCGTGTCGATGAGGACCTCGCAGTAATAGGCCGGGTGCTGCGGACTGATGCGCGAGGTGATCTTCGCGGGCTTGCCGGTCGTGAGCTGGCCGTACATGGCGCTCGCGGAAATCCCAATTCCCTGCTGACCGCGACTTTGACTGAGCTTGAAGAACTTGCTACCGTAGAGCAGCTTGGCGAACACCTTGGGGATCTGAGCCTTTACGATGCCTGGCCCGTTGTCCTCTACGATGACCTTGAAGCGGTCAACGCCCATCTCCACGAGCTCGATGGCGACCTCGGGCAGGATGCCGGCTTCCTCGCAGGCGTCAAGGCTGTTGTCAACCGCCTCCTTGATGGTGGTCAGCAAGGCTTTCCGCTTGTTGTCGAAGCCGAGGAGATGCCTATTCTTCGCGAAGAAATCGGCAACAGATATTTCGCGCTGCTTCTTCGCCAATTCGATGGCGATGGGTTCGGCCATGGAAAATCCGCAAACAGCGGGGTTTATAAAATTATTGAAAAAAGGAGGGGGGCCTGTCGGTCATCTCGGCCCGCCGCAGCTCCACGTGCTTGCGTTCGAGCCAGCGGTAGACCGCCGCGTGGGTGCTTCCTTGGAGCAGCTGCTCGATCGCGCGTCGCGCCAGCATGATGCGGTCTGCGGTGCCGATGATGCTGATCGTCTTCCCGAAGACAGAGACATAGCATTCGGTCAGCGTCTCGATGGTGCGCCTGCTCTTCCCATCCGCGCCGATGACCCTGCCCTTGAGCCGCGCGAGGTCGTTCTTGTGCTTGGAGATGTCGTTGAGGCTGATGACCTCGAAAAGGTAATCCTGCTTCAGGAGTAGCTCCCCTACTTCTGGGTTGAAGCCCCGGCCGATGGCCCGGATGACCTCCCGGACGGTGTAGAGCTTGATTGCGTCATCTCCCTCAATCATGATGTCCCCTTCCTTGGAGTCGACAGCGATCTTGCAGCAGGTCTCGTCCTCGAGCCGCTTCTTGATGCTGCCCTCCTTGCCGATGAGGACAGCGACTCGCTCCTTCGGGATTTTCAGCTCATAACGGAATTCGCTCATGCCGCCGGGAAGGCTGCAGCCATTCTTAAAGGTTTTGGGTGCCAAACATTTAAATATCCCCATTGCGCGGTTCATCCCATGAGAGGTGCTTTAGTTCTTTTGCTTCTGCTGCCGTTGGCCTATGGCCTTGAGCCATTCGGGGAGAGCGCGGTGTTGCCTCCCCCCATCCCGGAGCAGGACCAGGGGAAGGCGCAGCTCACGCTCATGCTACTGAGTATCGACGACCGGCCTTTTTCCAACGCCCATGTCAGCGTAACCACCCGGTTGCTGGACGAAGAGCAGGAGACCCTGCATTACACGCGGAATGGGACGATCATACTCGATCTCCAGCCTGGATCGACACACTTTTTCATCGGCGCTGACCTTCCTGTCTCCGAAGGCGCGGACGGCTACCTCGCGACTATTATAGACGTGCAGGGGAACATGACCAAGAGCCTGATGCTGTTTCCGGTCGGCAGCGTTCGCGGCATAGTCTATGACGACAGCCACATGGTCGTCGCTGGAGCCGAGGTCAAGGCCGATTGCCAGGGAGACTACAGCTCGCCGCAGGCGCAGGAGACCGATGAGATCGGCACTTTCTCATTCGATTACCTTCCGCTTGGAAGCTGCCGCATCTCGGCCAGGAGCGGCAAGGCTGTAGGCTTCGCCAAGGTGTCTGTGCAGCAAGGCTCGCTAGCGGACGTCGAGATCGTGGTCAAAGGCGCGTTCGTCTGGTGGCCCTACGCCGGGATGGCGCTCATCGCTCTCCTGGGCTGGACGCTGTATTTCATCGGCACCCGGAGGGTGAAACAGAAGAGGGCCGAAGAAAAGAAACGGGGGCCCTCTCGCGCCGATGACATCGTGTCGACCCTGCGCGAAACCGAGAAGGAGGTGGTGATGACGCTGCTCAGCCAGGGCAACGAGGCGACGATGTCTGTCATCTATCATAAGACCGGCATCCCCAAGACATCCCTTGTCCGGGCATTGCAGACCCTTGAGGCCAAACAGATCATCTCCACGAAGAAGGTCGGGAAGATGCGCAAGGTCACATTGACGGACTGGTTCCTCGGCAAAGGCGAAAAGAAGCCCGTATAAACGATTTCTCGAAAAAAGAAGGCTGTTGGTACGAAAAGCCCCTTTTCGTTCCGCTGAAGCATTAAATATTCTATTCGCGTTATACCGGTCCATGGAAAGAAAAAGGGTGATTGGAGAAGACTTCCACTGCGTTGGAAGCCTTCGCCGGGATTAAATATGCATGATAAAACCAAAGCTCAGGTGAAACACATGAAACTCAATAAAATGTTGATTGGAATCTATGCCGTGGTGCTCGCCATCGTGCTCGCGTCGCAGGCATTCGCAACAAGCCCTGTCGCGGTCTGCGACAGCCCCTACGAGATAACCGAATGGGAGACAACGACCATCACGCTCTCCGGCACGAACTATGTCGTTATGGCTGATTATATTGGCCAGAATACCGTTAGATTCATCGTGAACGGCGAAGCTACGCCTCTCATGACCTTATATGAGAGTTACAAGCTTTCTGATGGCGCTATCATCCAGCTTGCTAGGATTGAAGCTGGCAAGGTTAATGTTGATAGTGTGATAGGGGGTGATAGTGCCGCCTTCTGTCTCTCAGCTGCTCCGAGCGTTACAGGCGACGTGTCCATCTCCTTGGATAAGGATTCCTACGCGCAAGGCGACCCGGTGGTCATCACCGTGAAGAACAACCTCGATGTCCCTGTCACGTATACGTATGGTGGCGGCGCTCCTGGCTACAAGATCATCTTCGGCGGCGTCTCCTTGACCCTTACTGACCCGTGTATCGCCTATTTCGCGGGGCCTTCCCAAGTCGTTCTGCAGCCTGGGGAAAAGCAGTCTTTCACTTGGTACCAGACTTATTATCATTCCACCTGCGTCGAGCCCTGGAACTGGGTCGGCAAGGCGTCGGCTGGGACGTATGATGTTACGTTTACCGCCGTTGTTAACGACGAGCAAAAGCATGCCACAACCAGGTTCAGCATTACGGAATCGCCTATCAAGGACCTCGTCAAGTATGTGAAGCTGAATGAGGAATTTTATCTCAGGCAGGGCGAGACCGCGAAGCTGCTTGACTATAATGGCATGACCATCAAGGCCATTGAAGTCGTCTCATGCCCGGTCAATGCTGAATGCGTTCGGAGAGGGGAAGCCACATTCGATGTCTCCATGAAAGGCACGGGCGTAAGCCTGCATCTTCGGATCGGACAATCAGAAGAGGTCTTTGGTGCAAAGATATCCCTTCTCTCAACCGAATCAGGGAAGGCAAAGTTAGTCGTCAGTCGAGCCTTCACCCCGGACCCTGACCTGAACACCGTCGACATCGGCATCGAGCCACGTGTTTCGACTGTTGATAAAGGCAGAGTCGCAAAATACATCGTCGCCATTAAGGACAATAGCCCGTGCATCGACCTTGAAGGATACATCTGCACAAACACCTATGCGCTCGACGTCATCGGCCTGCCCTTCAAGAATGATCTCCCATCGACGATCACACTTGCCGCAGGCGAGTCAAAGACTCTTGAACTTAAGGTAGACACTTCCATTGCATACGCCGCAGGCATCGTCACCACCTCCGCTGAAGTGAGCAGGTACTGCGCTGAGAACAGCGACTCTTACGCCAGCTGCGCCAGTGCGACCTCTTCCTCATCCGGAGCCACAGCCCAGGTGCCGATGAAGGACGTGTATCGGTTCAGCGTCCGCGTCAAGAAAGGCGCGACCGTGCTCGACACTGCCTTCGCGACCCTGAAGATCAAGGAGTCCCTGCTGCCGGGCCATACGGAAATCTTGATCAAGAAGGAGCGTGCTGGCGAGATTGCCCTCCTCGGCACCTTCAAGCTTACCCAAGGAAAAACCGCAAAGGTCTGCAGCGGCGGATCATGCTTCCTGAACGTGACGTTCATGGGCATCGATCCTGCCGAGCCCCGGGTCGGCGTCTTCAGCTACCGCCTCTTCCGTGCATCCGGCGAGTTCCGCATTGTCCAGGATGCGGCCATTGCGTTGCCGCAGCCTACGGATTCGGCCGACGGCTGGGTTTACAGCGTCTATGTCCGCTCGCTTTCAGCTGAATCACCCGCAGAGCCTGATGAGCCCGAGCCCCCGGTTTTCCCGGTCGAGGAATCCGTGATCCCGCTCGAGAAGGGCTGGAACCTCGTCAGCCTGCCGGGCAAGCTGTCTAAGTTCCTGTCCAACACCTGCGCGAAGAAGCCTCTCGCCTTCATCTGGCTCAAGGAGCTAGGCAAGTACGCCACGATCAAAGAGGCACAGGCCTTGCTAGGATCCGGTTTCAGCGAGTACCTTGCGAAGCACGCTTTTTGGGTGTACTCCTATCAGGACTGCGACCTCGAGGTCGAGGTGGAGAAGCCCATCGGCTATGACGAGCTCTCATTGACCGCCGGCTGGAACATGATACCGGTGACGCAAGACCTGGTCGGCAAGAGCCTCGGCAGGGTGGCGACGAACTGCGACTTCCAGAAAGCCTACCTCTGGAACGCCCAGTCGCAGCAATGGAGCCGCATGACCGAGAGCTATGTCTTCACGGACTCGAACCACGGCTTCATCGCCAAGACGAGCAACGCTTGCGAGCTCGGCGGCAGCATCATCGTCGGGTGATGAGGATGCGCATCATTATCGCGATCGCATTGGCAACGCTGCTCCTCGCTGCATGCACCCCCGTGCAGGAGGATCTGCCCAATGCGCCGGCGGATGTGACACCACAGAACGAGACACCCGGTGATCCGCCCTCTGACATCGACGACGTCTTTGATGATGATGGAGGGATTATTCCGCCGCCGATACCCTCTTGAGGATCTCCTCAGGGCTCGTCTTCACTTTGAGCTTGGAGAAGAAGATCGCGATGTTCTTCGCGTCCCGCTCGAGAAGCGCCGGGTAGTTCGCGTGCTTGCTGGTCGTCGCCTGGGAGAAGTCGATGAGCACCGGCTTCTCGTCGTGGTTGAGGATGTTGAACGCTGAGAGGTCGCCGTGCACGAGGCCCGCCTTGGCGAGGAGCTGCATCTGGTGGACGACGAGCTCATAGAAAGCCTCAGGGTCCGCCGGATTCTGGTCCTTGAGCTTCGGCGCCGCGTCTTCCCTGCCGATGAATTCTTCCAGGAGGATGTTGTGGAGCACAGTGTACGGCGTGGGCGCGGAGACGTTCGCCTCTCTCGCCTTGAGGAGGTTCCTGAACTCCCGCTGGGTCCAGGAGAAGATAATCCTGCGCTTGTTCGGCTTCAGGCCCGGGTAGCGCGGGTCGCCCTTGATGTAGTCGTACATCCGGTTGAAGTCGCAGGTCTCCAGGCGGTAGATCTTGACGATGACGCGCTTGTCCCTGCCCACGGCGGTGAAGACGTTCGCCTCCTTGCCGACCGAGAGCGGACTCTGCATGCGCTCGAAATGCCCCTGGCTGATGAGATGGAAGATGTTCCTCTCGGTGAAGGCGTCGAAGACGTTGCCGTAGGTCTTGAACTTGGCGTGCGCTTTGGCCATGCGGGCAAGAAAGGGATTTCCTCTTTATATATGTAAGCACTTTAAATCGAAACCTATAAATACCGCAGCGGCTTGCTAAATGATCAACGTCATGCGGGGGCAACGGCCCATCAAGGCTGCGTCCGAAAGGATAAAGCTCGTGGTGGGCGGGAGCCGGACGCATGGCCGCCCGTCACGAGAGTACCCAGAGGAGCTCACGGCGAACGCCAAGCCATGAATTTGGGGGTTAGTGCTACGGGCGACACCACCTTTTCAGTCATAAAAGACGAAAAGAACAGGCAAAACCACTCAAAATGGCTTCATATTCCCTAAATCGCCTTAAAACAGCTTATAAAGAGTGTTTTGGCTTGTTCTGAAGGAGAAGCACGCTCATCATGGTCACCCCAGACAGATGCAAGGTCCTGATGTACTAGTGCTTCTTCTAACGGAGGAATGAGAGCAATGGCAAAGATCAGCCCAGTTTCAGCGAAGTACATCATCCACTCAAGCATCGAAATCGAGGGCGTTGTGGACAGGCCTGACGTCATCGGTGCCATCTTCGGCCAGACCGAAGGCCTTCTCGGCGCAGACCTGGAGCTCAGGGAGCTGCAGCGCTCCGGCAGGATCGGACGCATCGAGGTCAATGTCGACACCAAGAGCGGGAAGACCCAGGGGATGATCGTCATCCCTTCAAGCTTGGACAAGGCCGAGACCAGCATCGTCGCCGCGGCGCTGGAGATCATCCAGCGCATAGGGCCATGTAACGCGAAGCTCAAGGTGCAGCGCATCGAGGATGTCCGCGTCAGCAAGCGCATCTTCGTGGTCGAGCGCGCCAAGGAGCTGCTCAAGACCCTTATGGATACGGTCATGCCGGACAGCCAGGAGCTCGCAGACGAAGTCTCCTATTCGGTCAGGGTCATGGAAATACAGGAATATGGCAAGGACCGCCTGCCCGCTGGCCCGAGCATCGACGAGAGCGACGAGATCGTGATCGTCGAGGGCAGGGCTGATGTCCTCAACCTGCTCAAGCACGGCATCAAGAACGCCATCGCCATGAACGGCACCAGCGTGCCGCCGACCATCATCGAGCTCTGCCAGAAGAAGACGGTGACCGCTTTCGTCGACGGGGACCGTGGCGGAGACCTGATCCTCAAGGAGCTCACCGCGGTCGCGGAGATCGACTTCGTGACGAAAGCTCCAGACGGCAAGGAAGTCGAGGAGATCACCAAGAAGGAGATCCACAAGTGCATCCGCGGCAGGATCGCGATCGAGCAGGCCAAGATGGACATCAACAAGGAGGCCACCACCCTGCGCGAGTTCCGGCCGCAGGACTACCGCGAAGGCCAGCGCCAGCTGCAGCGCGAGGAGCGCCGGCAGCAGCAGCCGCAGTATCAGCAGCAGGTTCCCCCGCAGGGCCCGCCCCGCGTCGAGCAGCGGGAGCCGCCGCGCGAGATGCGGAAGATCGCCCAGAACAAGCTCTCTCCTGAGGAGCGCGCGAAGTTCCGGAGCATGCTCGAGGACCTCATCGGGACCAGGGGAGCCTACATCCTGGACACCAATATGGCCATCCTTGGCAAGGTGCCCTTCTCCGAGCTCGCCACCACGCTCAAGAGCCTCAGCTCCGGTGTCTTCGCCATCGTCTTCGACGGCGTGATCGACCGCAACATCGTCGTGGTCGCGGAGCGCATCAACGTGGCTTATCTCGTGGCCATGGAGAGCAAGGTCAAGAACGCGGAGACTCGCTGCACCATCCTGACGGTCAACGAGATTTAATTATTATTTCTTTTTTTCTTCTTTTGTTGTCATTTTAGCTCATTTTTGGTGCAGCAATACACTGGGGGTGTGGCGGACAGGTCATTTCTGTCTCTTTTTGTAGAATAGAATGAAAAAAAAGGTTTCGAAAGAATAGAGGAAAAGAAAAAAAAGAAGAAAAACTTACGTGCAGCCCGCCACGAAGTCGCGGAGCTCCTGCTCGCTTAAGGAGCCTTCCTTGACCTGGCCGCTGCCGGCGCAGACGAACTGCGGAACCCCTTCGCGCATCTTGGCCTTGAAGCAGGTGTTCACCACGTCCAAGCCTACTTTCACGGTGATGTCCGCGATGTGGAAGCTCTTGCCCTCGCTGATGAGCTTGTTGACCGCAGTGTCCGCCTGCTTGCAGTAGACGCACCAGTCAGCGCTCGCGGTATAGTAGATGACCGCCTGGGACGAGAGCCCGAAGTTCTTGGTGCAGGCCGCAGCCTCAGTGGCCGTGGGAGTGGCTGGCGGGGCTGCCGTCGTGTTGTCGACCGGCTGGACTGCTGGCGGGGCTACCTGGCTCTGGTTCAGGTAGTTGACGATGGTCGCCTTGGTCCTGAGCTGGTCGATGAAACGGTTGTAGGCGTCCTTCTGCTTGTCGAAGAGCAGGATGGTGTTGATATCCTCCCGGACTTCGTCAAGGGTGACGTTCTCGCCGGCCGCGTTCTCGTCGAAGTAAGCCTTGATCTCTGCCTCCGAGACCATGAGGTTCTGGAACACGGACTGGTTGAGGAGCTTGCTGATGGTCAGCTGGTTCTTGAGCTGCTTCGAAAGCTCTTCGATGGTGAGGTTCTGCTGCGCGAGCAGTGCGTTGAAGTCTGCCTCGCTCGGGAACTGTGCCTTCATCGAGTTGATCAACGCTGTCACCTCTTCATCTGCGGTGACGATGCCCTTCGCCGCGGCCTCCTGCAGGAGCAGCTCCCGCGAGATGATCTGGTCGAGCACGACCGTCTTGGGATAGAGCGTGCGGTAGCTTTCCGGGATGGCGTCGAACTGCTTGTCAACCTCGGCCAGGAGGATCTCCTTCCCATTGACGAGCGCAGCGACCTGCTTATCCTGTTCAGGCTGCTGCTTGGGGAACAGCTTGTCCGCGTAGAGGATGATCAGCACGACCGCGACAACCACGATGATGCCGACGACGATATAGAGGGCCATGTTGGACTCCTCTTTCTTCTTCTTCGGCTTCTTCTTGGGAGTCTCGTCCTCGTCTCCCTCATCTTCGTCGAGGTCTTCGTAGAACATCGAATCTTCGTCTTCGTTAGCTTTCTTTGCCATTGCTCTCACCTTTTACCATTTTAGAATGATACCATCCCGTCATGGCAGTCAAGAGAGCGGGCAGATTTATAAACCTTGCGGATTTTTCAGTATTTCCCTGTGATTACACCTAAGCACTGCTCATGAAGGATGGCACACGCCAAGCAAAGTATATAAGCCTCGGGAAAACAGGAGGGAACATGAACGAGATCGTCATCGGCCGCCTGCAGGACCTGGGGACGCAGGGCAGGATCCTCATCGGAAAGCATTATGTGCAGATGGGCCAGACGACCGCGCTCTCCAACCCGGTCTTCCTCGATGTCGCCACGAGCCACGTCGTCCTCGTCGTGGGCAAGCGCGGCGGCGGCAAGTCCTACACCATGGGCGTCCTCGCCGAAGGCTTGACCGAGCTCCCCAAGGATGTCGCCCAGAACCTGAGCACCGTCATCCTGGACACCATGGGTGTCTTCTGGACCATGAAGTTCCCAAACCTCATGGAGCGCCAGATGCTCGCGGACTGGAACCTCAAGGCCAAGGGCATGAACGTGCAGATCTACACGCCGATCGGGTATTACGCAAGCTACAAGCAGCAGGGCATCCCCACGGACTTCCCCTTTTCCATCAAGCCGGGCGAGATCAGCGGCCAGGACTGGTGCGCTTCCTTCAGCCTTTCCCCCATCAGCGAGGTCGGCGTCCTCATCGAGCGCGTCATCGCCGCGCTCAAGGAGAAAGGCGACTTCTCCATGGAAGACGTCATCGCAACGTTGCGCAATGACACCGACTCCGAGAAGGTCGCGCGCGAGGCTGCCATCAACCTGTTCACCATCGCCCAGTCCTGGGGGGTGTTCCATGACAAGGGAACTCCGCTGGCCGACCTGGTGCAGCCTGGCCAGGCCACGATCCTCGACGTCAGCTGCTACGCGACGCTGCCGGACGGCTGGCGCATCAAGGCGCTCGTCGTCGCCCTGGTCTGCCAGAAGCTCTTCGCCGAGCGGATGGACCAGCGCAAGGGCGAGGAGTTCGACCTCATCCACAAGACGAGCGAGTTCTCGGCCAAGCCGCAGGGCAAGCGCATGCCCCTCGTCTGGGTCATGCTGGACGAGGCGCACGAGTTCCTGCCCAGCGAGGGCACCACCCTCGCCTCTTTTCCCTTGACCACCATCCTCCGCGAGGGAAGGCAGCCGGGAATCTCCCTGGTTCTCGCGACCCAGCAGCCGGGCAAGATCAGCCAGGACGCCATGACGCAGGCGGATGTCGTGATCGCGCATCGCGTCACGGCAAAGGTCGACACCGACGCCCTCGGCACCCTGATGCAGTCCTACATGCGGGAAGGCCTCACCAGCATGATGGACAACCTCCCCAGGGACAAGGGCTCGGCCATCGTGTTCGACGACTGCAACGAGAAGATGTACCCGCTCATGATCCGGCCGAGGCTGACCTGGCACGGCGGCGGCGCCCCTTCTGCGGTCGACATCAAGCGGAAGCTCTTCGATCTTTCGTAGCATCCGCAATCCTTCCGCTTTTACGGCGAAAAGATATTAAAAGCACGACGTCTTTCTTCCCCATATGGCATTCAGCAAATCCTTCCCCAAGCGGTCGGACAAGAGCGTCTACCCCAACTGGGTGGATGTCCGCCTGAGCGACGAGGAGGAGCGCGCCATCGAGGCCAAGGCGCGCCAGGAGAACATCCGGCTTTTCAAGGAATGCATCGTCGATGCGAAGGTATTGATGGACGGACAGGGTCTGAAGCCCTATCAGACGAACATCATCGAGGTCGCCAATGCCTTGTTCGAGAAAAGGGCTTCGCATGCCGTGTTCTGGAAAGAGAATGCTTCCCGAGAGAAGTTCGAGAAGCCCTGAATCCTGAGGTCACTTCTTCTTTCGGCGGTCCATGGCGAGCTCTGTCTCCTCAGACCCGTAGGTCATGGATATCATCGAGGCCACGAAGCCGATGGCGAAGACGAGGGTGAAGGCGAAACCCATGGATGGCCAGCGAGGATAGACGAACAGGATGGATATGAGGAAGCCGAGCATGCTCGCGACCATGAAGCCGCCGGACAATGGAGCAACCCTTATCATGGAATCACCTCTTTCAATGGGTTCATTTCTACCCACGAGCTATTTAAACCTTTCTCTGCAGGATACCGTTTTGCTTTGAATAGGGCAAAGGTTGAATTCGATGGTGAGTCCTAGAAATATTTTGAGAATTCGGCATTTGACACGGATTTCGGGACTCCAAGGACACGTAACTGAGAAAGGACTCCTCGGTTTTCATGAAGATAGTCTACCAAGCTTCCAAGTTGATCATCATTATGGCAGCAAGGAGGCGTTTCAACAAAAAAAATGCGGGAAGGGAAGCGTCTGCTCTTCCGCGGAACAATGATTTGGCCGTTGCGATTTGCTGTGTAGGAACAAGGAGGGATACTCCTCGAATCAGTACTGATTGCTTCGGGATCCTTCTGCGCGGGGTTCCCCGCATCAAATTCGACGATCTTTGCAGGATCCGGGGTCGAATCCAAAACAAAACCGGCAGCATTCGCGATAGGGCCATAGCTGCAATGAGAGCAATAGGGTCCTTGAGGTCCTACGATTTTTAACTCGCGGAAGGTAATATGTAAACCAATAGAGAATTTTTTGGCAATGACATAGAACAAAGGGTTGGAGGCGAACTCTTCTTGGGAGATGCTTCTGTCAAGGATTTCAGGGGGAATCTGTTTTTTGAGACGGCTTATTAGATTCATGGTGACATCCTTGTCGGGGGGGCTAAAGTCGTAATAAAAAGGTTTCGTACGGTAACCGGAATAAGGAGGATCAAGCTCGTTGTCCCCATCGGTTCCGGAAAAGACTATAATAATGCCTCAAGCTTCTGTCTCAATCGCGCGAGCTGGGCAGGGTCCAAGTGGACAGGATCAGGGATGACTTCGTCGGCCAAATTTTCATGCCATTCGCCCGGTCCGACGCCGACGACGATTTTTTTTGAGCCGTACATCTCCTTGATAAGGCCGCAGAGAGAAGGCCCGGCATCCGCACGGTCCGGGCTCCTTCCGGCTGGCGTCCCGAGGATAAAAATATCATGTTCGCGAATCCAATCATATGTATCAAGAAGGGGAGGTTCTACGGTGACCTTGCAACCAACAGCTTCCAGTAACGCCTTGTATTGCGAGGCAGCTTCGCCTAATGCGTAAATGATAATCCTCGGTTTTTGCCCTTCCCCCATATGAAGGAGGAATTCAGTTTGCTATAAATAGTTTTCGATAATTCAGAATCTCACGAACTCGAGCCCGTCGACCTTCTTCCGCGCCTTCTCGAGGTCTTTGGAGAATTTCTCAAGGAATGCCGTCATGAGCTCGCAGCAATGCTCTTTGTTCTCGCCGCAGAGCAGCGTCCCCTTCTTGCACCGCGCGTAGATGTCGTCGAGGTCCGCGTCATCCTCAACAAGGTGCTGCTTGTAGAGCTCGAAGATCATGCAGTGCTCTGGCTGGCCTCCCATCTTCTTCTGTATCTCGACGGTCTCGCGGCCGCCGGTCAACGCACGTTTGATCTTCTTGCATACCGCCTTCGGGTCTTCCGGCAGCTCGATGCAGGTCTCTGGCCGGGACTTGGACATCTTCAGCTTGCCGTCGAGGGACGGCGTGAAGCGGTGGTAGAGCGAGCTGGGCGCGAAGAGCTTGCGCTCCTTCATTCGGCTTACGACGTCGCGCGCTAGCCGGATGTGCGGATCCTGGTCTATGCCGACCGGGATGACGCCGGGCATGGGGTGTGCGAACTGCGGAAAGAGGATGTCCCCCACCTGGGTCACCGCGGCCATGATGCGACCCGGATCGGCAGTGCCGTAGATTGCCCGGAACTCGTTCAAGGTGATTTTCTTCGCCGCCTCGTAGGCGAACTGGATGACCTCCTTGTTCTCGGACTGGAAGTAGAACACGGTCTTCTTCGGGTCAAGCCCGAGCGCCAGATATGCGGGGATGTGGAAGTCGAGGGCACGCTTCCTCGCCTCGGCGAGGGAGACGCCTCGCGCGGTCGCCGCCTCGAGGTCCGCGACAACGACGAATGCCTTGGCCCCGTGCTCCTGGAAGTAGCGCACGTTCTCGACGACCATCTTGGTGCCGAGGTGGATGCGATCCGCGGTGGGCATGATGCCGGAAAGCGCGTAGAAAGGCCTCCTCTCCTTGATAGCCCGGGCGATGAAGCCGAGGTCCCTGGCTGCGAAGACCGTGCCGCGCCGCATGAGCCGGTTGGGCTCGGGCAGCTGACCTGAATACGGTTCGAGGCCGAACTCCTGCACGACCTTTTCGTAGTCCGCCAGGTCTGCTGCGTAAGGATCGATCTGCATATGCCCTTTTCGGGCTCGCCGTGTATAAAAAGCTTTTGCCACCAGAAGGTTTAAATAGAATCATCACTCCCGGGTTAGAATGGCACTCAAAGATTTACAGGCACGGCAGGGGAACGTCGACGTCGAGGTCCGGGTCATTGAGAAGGGCGCTGTCCGGGAGTTCCAGAAGTTCGGCAAGTCCGGCAAGGTATGCAACGCCAAGGTGAAGGATGATTCTGGCGAGATGTCCCTCACGCTGTGGAACGACGAATCCGACCGCATCAATGTCGGCGACCGCATCCGCATCCAGAACGGCTATGTCGGCGAATGGCAGGGCGAGCCGCAGCTTTCCACGGGAAGGTTCGGCAAGATCGAGGTCCTTGAGAGCAAGGGCGCTGCCAAGGAAGAGAAACGCGTCGAGGCCAAGCCTAAGACCGGCCCAGAGGAAGAGATTGCCGAGGAAGAGGATCTCGGCGAGTAGGATTCCAGCTGCTTTCTTCGAGCGACATATTTATAAACCGCTGCCTGCCTCCATAACCGAGTGGGACGATAGCTCAGACTGGGAGAGCACTACGCTGAAGAGCTGTTCTTCAGCAACGTAGGTGATCGGGCCGTGGGACCCGACCTAATTCCTGGGTTCAAATCCCAGTCGTCCCATTTCCCACATTTTTTTCTATGTCTTTCATTTCGGAATCCTATCAAAGAGTTCCATAATGCATAATTTCTCCTGCCCTGCAATCGAATTCTGTAGAAAGGTTTCGGAATGAATCCTCTTCGATCGGGTTTATCTTCACAATATGGTCCCGTCACTGCAAATCCTGCTGATAAATAAAAAGAGGTGAGAGAAGTGATGAGTGGTTTGCTTATCGTCCCACATGTGATGATGGGGTAGGTCTTCCGAAAATGAATAGAAAAATCGGTATCTGCAAGCCCCTTTATAAACGGGATTATATAACAAGGTTTCTCGGTTATCCAAGGTGGAATATCAAATTGATTTTTCTTACCTAAAGGAAACCCTTGATGTGAAAGGAAGGTAATTAAACCTTTAGATATGACTCGAATATACATTGTCTGTTGATCATTACGATAATATAGTGTACTCTTAATATGGAAGAGGTCATTTATAAGATTTGTAACATAAGTGGTCAAATAATTACGGTCAAGGATACTATCTCCTGCTATTTCAAGAAGGTATTTTGATTGAGATGGATAGTAGTTGATATATCCATCTCCCGCAAGAATACCGAAAAACTCGGCAAGAGAACGAGAATGGCGGGATGGAAGATAAAGACCTCGAGAAAGATCTATATGGCTTAAGTAAGTGTGCATAATGATGAAAATAGCCAAAGAATAATATATGTTACGCCAATAAATGTCTAGTGACCGGTGGGAAAATCCAGCCGCCCTATTTTTATAACCCTTAGACCTGTATCGAGGTGATCGAGCTCGCGATCATGTTGAACAGCAGCATGATGACCAGCGAGATGAAGACATACAGCATCGTGGACTTGAGCAGGTTCTCGCCGAGCAGGAACTTCTCGTTCAGGTTGTCGTTGCCGTTCTCGATGCCGTTCTGCAGCAGGGTCATGATGTAGATGATCTGCACCACGTACAGCCCGACGATGAGCTGGAAGTAGAACGTCGGGATGCCCTTGCCGAAGAGGCTGCTGATGACGCTGAGGCCGCCGATGCCGGAGTCCGTCTGCATGGTCTGCATCTGCTCGTTCAGCCGGAGGATGATGGTCGTGATCATGGAGGTGATGCCGATGACGATGCCGGCGATCACCGGCGTGAGGAAGCTGATCTGCTGCTTCATGGAGGAGATGATCTCCTCGAGGATGTCCTTGAGGCGCTCGTCCACGCGATGCATCTCCTTGATGTAGCGCGAGATGTTGATGACCGCGTTGGCCGCGATCTTGGTGCCCTTCTTCGAGGCCTCGTTCATCACCTTCATGGAGCTCTGGATGATCTTCGAGGGGAATGACACCAGCGCGCCGAAGTGCGGGTTGAAGATGGCCTGCTCGACCGAGACGCCGAGCTTGCTGACGTTGTCGCTCACGACCTGGAAGAATCGGCCTGCCGTCGTGGTGCGCATCGAGTCCGCGACCCTCGCGAAGGCGATCTCCGCGGGAAGGCCGTCGCCGAGGCGGTTGCCGAGCTGGAACAGGGCTGAGGAGAATTCCGACTCGAGCTTCTTCGCCTCCTCGCGCAGCTTGATGATGTTGTGCGAGCGCATCTTGAAGTAGAGGCCTAGGCTGATGCCGAAGGCGAGCGTGATGCCGAGGCTGAGGACAGACGCGCCGAGGCCGTAGGGCCCCATCTCACCGGTGTCCCCGCTCTGGTAATCGAGCAGGACGAACCAGGCGCTCTTCTTGTCTTCCCCCAGATAAAAGTCAAAATCTGGGTTGAGGGCGTGCATGAGGATTGGCGATATCCCGACGAGGAAGAGGAACAGGAAGACCGCGAGGGCGATCGCCGCGGGCGGGATGATGAGTTCGCCCTTGCCGACGCGGATGACCACGTTGCGGTATTTGCGCAGCTCCGGGTTCTCCTGGGAGATGTCGGTGTCGCCGTAGCCCGTCGGCCTCTTGGAAAGGATGTTCTTGCCCAGGAAATAGACTCCGATGGGCAGTATGATATTGTAGATCATGAACAGGTAGAACCATTTCACGTTCGGCATGAACGCGACGACCAATGGCAGGATGACCAGACCGAGGATGGGGAGGATGATGCCGAGCATGTGCAGCATGGTGATGGGGTTCTTGAGGTTCTGGGCGTAGTGCAGCATGCGCTCATATGTCTCCTCGAGGATGACGTCCAGCGCCTTGTCGAGGAGGTCGAGGCGCCTGCTCTCCGAGCCCTCGTACAGCGACGACATCACGAGGTGGAAGCTCTCGATGTACTCCGGGTTCCAGTCCCGCCAGGTCTCGAGATAGGAGTCCAGGGCTTCCTTGACCGAGGAGAATTTCTCGGTCTCCGTGTCCCAGAGGATCTTCTTGAAGTCGAGCGCGAGCGGTCCGGTGAGGTGCTCTGAGGCGAAATCCATGGCCGACTCCAGGTTGGAAGTGTGCCGCATGTAGGTGACGACATAGAAGATGGACATCACCATCTGGTTGCTCGCCTCGAGGCGCCAGTTGTTCGCGAAATAGGACGGCATCCTCCCCAGGATAGGGATCATGATGACACCGGAGATGAGGAAGAAGACGACGAAGAACAGGTAGTCCGACTGTGAGAACAGCAGGAAGCTCAGCCCCGCGCCGGCGATCATCCAGAAGATGGGGAACAGGATGGCGAAGCTCGCTACCCCGTAGGGCGTCATGTTGAGGTGGCAGGTCGAGATGCAGCGCTTGATCTCCTCGACCTTGGTCTTGTCGGGCTCTACCTTGACCAGCCGCTCGGAGAAGTTGCAGAGCGCCTCGTAGGTGCTGAAGTGCGCGGGGAGCAGCTCTTCTTTGAATTGGTTGTACTCCCGCGAGTCCACCACCTCAAGCTTCGGTGCCTTGCCTTCCAGCTCGTCTTTGAGGCGCTCCTTGTAGCGGGCGATGAGCGACTCCACCTCTTTTTCGTTCATGCGGCCTTCCGTGCCTCCCGGCTGAGCCAGTCCTGCCAGTCCGCGAGGATGCGCGCGGCGATGAGGGCGCCGGTCTCCTCCTTGACTCGCTCTGAGATGAGATGGTATTGGTCGTTGCAGCGCAGCGTGAAGGCAGCTTCGAGCAGGTCTGGCCGCGCGAGCTTGTCCGATGCGGTCACCTGGAGCTCCTTGAGCTTCGCCCGGAGCTGGATGTTTTCCCAGACAGCATCCCAGTTGCCGGCGAAGTCCTTGACGTTGCCAGCGATGGTCTTGAGGATGTCGCTGTCGCCGGTCATGAGCTCGCTCGTCTCCTTGAGCGTGTCGGTGCGGACGTCATACTTCATCAGGTCCACGAAGGCGCCTTCCAATAGAGGGTCATCGGTCCATTTCTTGCGCACTTCTGTTACCTGGGTGACGCGCCGGTTCCGGTGGATGCCGTCCGCCGAGCGCAGCGGGTTTGCGACGATGATGATGTCCGTCGCCTTGAAGCTGGTCTTGGGGACGCCGATGTCGTTGACGACCCTGTCGAACACGCCGTAGGGCGAGTCGCCGTGGATCGTTCCAGCAACAACGTTCGCCGCTGCGCCCACGCGCATTGCCTCATAGAGCGAGGTCGCTTCCTTGCTGCGCACCTCGCCGACTATCAACGCAGAGTCTCCGAGGCGCAGCGTCGACCTGATGCCGTCTGTCGCCGAGACCTCGCTGCCCTCTCGCGAGAGCGCCCCCGCGACTTTCAGGCTCTGGATGTTGTAGCCGAGGTTGCGTAGCTGCCGGGTGGGCAGCTCCAGGGTATCCTCGATGGTGATGATACGGTAGCGCCGCATGATCTCGACGAGGAGCGCCGAGAGGAGGGAAGACTTGCCGGATGATCGGGTTCCGGCGATCAGTATCGATCTCGTGCCGTCGATGAGGAAGCTGAAGATGCCGGCGCTGGTCGCGTTGAGCATCTTGTATTTCATGAACAGGGGCAAGGTCCAGGGCTTGTCACGGTGCCTGCGGAAGGAGAAGGCGAGGCCGTAGGGGTTGAGCGGCTCGGTGATGGCCGCGACCCTGGTCGAGACGCCTGGCAGCTCGAGCTCGGTGTCCAGGATCGGGTTCGCTTCGTCGAGGGGCCTGCCGGAGATGAGGCGCAGCTTGGACGCCCAGGATTCCGCTTCGGGAGAGACTGGCTCGATGTTGGTGGTGCAGTCGTCGAAATCCTGGTGCACGATGAAGATGGGCGTCTGCCCCATGGGACTGTTGATGGAGATGTCCTGGATCTTCTCGTCCTTGAGCAGCACCTCGATGAGGCCGAAGCCGACGGTGTAGCGGACCAGGATCTCGGTCAGCTCGTGCAGCTCCCGCTGCCGCAGCTTCATCTGGCGGTACTCGGCCAGTTCGTTGAGCAGGTCGGAGCCAACGTTGAAGAAGACCTGTCGCATGCGCTCCGGGTCGACGAACTCCTGGCGTGTCGGCTTGTGCTCGGCCATGATGCGCCGGGCGATGTCGAGGAGCTCGTACTTCTCCTCCTCAAGCTTGAATTCCGGCGGGATGACATGGTAGAGGTACTGGACCGTGTTCGGCCGGGAGAAGACCGTCACCTCGATGTTGCCGATGGCGTAGCTGTCCAGCTCCACCCCGTCGACGGGATAATTGGCCATGAGCTTGGTGAACATGAAGTCCGGCTTGATGAGCGGCGTGAAGAGCTGCCGGTAGACCTCCCGGTCGCCGACCTTGTGCCCGGGAAGCCATTTCTGGGCGAGGCCGATGAGCTTGGTGCGCTCGAACAGGGTGATGATGTGGGTGAGGAACTGCAGGTACAGGCCGATGACCTGCTGCTCGGCGGCGCTGACCGACTTCTGGAGGGCGATGGTGTCCCGGCGATGGATGCGCTTAATCTCCACATAGGCTCCGATCGGGTCGCTCTTGACCATGTCTGTGATGATGGTTCGGATCTCGGTGTACCTTCCCTGGAAATAAGGGCCGCCCGCCGCACCGGCTTTCGCCATGCTGAAGGTGTCCTTGTGCCTCACCACCGCGTCGAAGAGCTGTGCGATCTCGTGGAGCAGCATGACCTGGGCGCGGTCGTACTCATAGTCTCGGCGCTGCAGGTAGATGAGCTTGGTGGCCCGCGGATTCTCGAGCAGGGCCTGTACCGTGCGCGCCATGCAGCTGGGATCATCCTCGATCGAAGGTATCTTGGCCTCCTTCTCGTAGTCGAAGCGGAGGATGGTCTCGTCGCCTTCCCGGACGAGGTCGTAGGTGCCGCTCATGGCTTTTTCCTCTCCTGGCGCAGCCGCAGCAGCGCGATCTCGATGAGGTGGCTCTTGTTGCGGTAGCGCGTCCTGTCGCGGAGCTCTGCGAGAAGCCAGCTGTAGAGGTCTTCGTCGATGGTCGCGCTGATGGTGCGTTTCACGGTATAGAGCCTTCTCCGCAGCACTCATATAAAATATTTTTGCTTTATTAACTAATAGAAAATATATTTTCTAATAGTAATCGGCACGACTGCCGAGAGAGGACAAATGAGGAGAAAAGCTCTTAAAGGGGCAAATCTAGGGCGATGCCATGCAAGGTTTTTCCGGCCAAAAAGTCGCGCCCCAGCCCCTGGACGCGCAGCGCGAGGCCTCGAGCAACGCCGCCCGGCTCCGCATGCTGGAGGAGCGCGTCACCAACATGCGGCGCAAGCTGCAGGTCATGGAGCAGAACATGGTCGCCATGCACCGCAACCAGGGCGACGAGCTTCGCACGCTGAAGACTGACCTCCAGGGAATGAAGAACGACATCGGCGACATCAAGAACACGGTCAAGCTGATCGCCGCAGAGCTTTCCACCTTCGCCAAGCGCGAGGAGCTGCTCACGGTGCAGAAATACCTCGCCTACTGGGAGCCGATCCACTTTGTCACGCAGGAGCAGGCCGAGAAGATAGCAAGGCGCGCGATCGACGACTCAAAGGGATAGGAGCTTCTCCACGACGGCTTTCGCTGTTTCTCTGCGGTGCGGGAACGCCGCGACCACGATCCTGAGGTGGAAGCAGTTGCCCTGCTCGGTGAGGGCGTATTCGCCTGAAAGGAGCCTGTCCTTGTCGAGCCGGATGAAGAACTGCAGTTGGCTGTCCAGCCTTGAATCAAGCTGCTGCAGGAGCGTTGCTTTGGTATCATTGCTGAGCTTTGCCATCAAGCCTCTCAGGAATGCGTCGGTGTGCTTCGCCTTGGTCAACTGAACCCTGAGGATGGTGATAAACCGTTCCTCAAAGCCCTCGGCCTTCTGCCGCTGCAGCGGGATCTTTTCCTCGGCAAGGGAGAAGGGGAATAGGGAAAGCAGTCCCTGCTGGGTCTGCTCCTCGTCACCTGACGCGAAGACCTGCACAGTCACTGTGTGGGCGAATGGCATGGTAAAGGGGTAGGGGGCGGAAAATATAAATTTTATTTGATTGGTGGGTTAACCGGCGGCGTATGCGACTGTAAGTACGTGCGGACTTCCTCACCGATAGGCAACTCGACCAGAGAATGGTTCTCTCCGGGTATGAGGGTGTCTGAGGGATTGGATTGGTAAAAAGTTCCGACGAGTTCCGGCTGGGCTTCTGCATTTTTTCGCCTTACGATGATGTCCCTGAGATAACCGTCCTTGCCGATATCATGGGCAAAGGCGACAAAATCAATAGCTGAGACGCCTGGCTTCCCGTCATGGTCGGCCGCAATCTCCAGGACGCTGTCCCGGACCGCGGACAGAGAGTCGGCCATCTGGTCGGAAAGTCGGCATAGTTCTTCAATCTCCCGTCGCTTCGACCCCATAGAAAAAGGGTTAAATGTTTGCCCACCTATGACAGCTCCTCCGTAAAGATTAATAGCAACTGCTAGGACAATCACGCCTTTCGTGTTTTTAGTCATGGTAAGTGCTGGGAATTCGGAGTCCTATTTATCCTTTTCGGGAGAAAATATCTAATGAAAATATCCTGACCGCCTTCAATGAGCGGGCAAAAGGAAATACATTTATTAACCCTGTCCTCGCCTTCACCCCAATGAAGCACACGGTCAAGGTCACGGCGATGCTCCTCGGCCTGTTCCTCGTGGCGCAGGCCATCGGCCTCTTCGTCCTCACGGGCTACATTGATCCAACGGCATCGCAGCAGGCCGGCAAGCCTGTCTACGACAACCCGCCGTTCGACCTTGAGCGGCCGCAGCTCGCGGAACCGACCTCTTATATCTTCATTATCATCGCCGTGCTCATCGGCACCGCGCTCATATTCCTCCTCATGCGCTTCCGCCAGGTGAGGCTCTGGAAGCTCTGGTTTCTGATGTCGGTGGTCATCTGCCTCACGGTCGCCTTCGGCGCCTTCCTTCCGGACATCACTGCCCTTGCGCTCGCCCTCGTCCTCGGCCTCTGGAAAGTGCTCAGGCCGAACGTCTATATCCACAACGCCACCGAAGTGTTCGTATACGCCGGCCTTGCCGCCATCTTCGTTCCGATCATGAACGTCTTCTCGGCATTCATGCTCCTCGTGCTCATCTCGCTGTACGACATGTATGCCGTGTGGAAGAGCAAGCATATGGTCGCCCTCGCCCAATTCCAGATATCGTCGAAACTGTTCGCCGGACTCTCCCTCGCGTATGACAAGCAGGGCGCCCTGCATGCGTCCATGCCGGAGATCAAGCAGGAAAAAGACGGCAAGGGCGGCAAGGAATCCCGCATGAGGAACGCCATCCTCGGCGGCGGCGACATCGGCTTCCCGCTCATCTTCGCCGGAGTGGTCATGAAGCAGGCCGGCTACCTCGCGCTTATCGTCTCTGTCTTCGCGGCCATAGCCCTCGGCCTGCTCTTCATGTACGGCAGGAAGGACCGCTTCTATCCGGCCATGCCCTTCGTGACCATCGGCTGCCTGCTCGGATATGGCCTCGTGCTCCTGTTCTAGCGCAATATTTAAAAGCGCGGACTGCATTCTCTAGCCTGGGCAGGCTAGGTCGGGGGGTTAGTCGTCCTCTGTTACTGCAAACCGACTTGGGCAGGACTGAAGCCGATGGAGCGGCACCTAGCGGCAGTGCAGGGTCTTGCATCCGACAAGGACGTTCTGTCCTACAGGGTTGGTGCTCTCGGGAACCGGATCAGGCCAGGAATGGAGCAGTCCTAACCGTCTGTGCCGATGCTTGCAGGGGCACGGAACCGAGGACGGTGTGAGGTTCACTCTGCAGTGTTGCTTCTACCCATCCATGGGCGTGCCTGCCTACTTCCCCCATGCGCGCAGCGATCATCCTCAACGGCGAGCTTTCCCCCAAGGTAAAGCGGCATCTGCTCAATGATGATTTCATCATCGCGACGGACGGAGGCGCCCGGCACCTCGAGGCCCTCGGCCTGCATCCCAAGGCGGTCATCGGCGACATGGACAGCATCAGCGCCGAACTGAAGGCGAAGCATGCTGACGTGCTGATCCGCAACGACGACCAGGATTTCAGCGACGCGGAGAAGGCACTGCACTTCGCCATCAAGATGGGTTTTGACAAGGTCCTCTTCCTCGGCTTCGAGGGCTCTCGTTTGGACCATCTCCTCGCAACAGTGATGTTGCTGCGGGAATACAAGGAGAAGGACATCACGCTCCTCAGCGACGGGTTCGAGGCCTCGGTGGTGAGGGACGAGCTTTCTTTTACCGCAAAAAAAGGCTGCAGGGTCTCCCTCATAGCCCTGAGCGAGGACGTCTCCGGCGTCTCGACCCAAGGCCTGAAGTTCCCGCTGCGCAACGCCCGCCTCAACAGCAGCACGCACGGCGTGAGCAACGAGGCGACCGGGGATGTAAATATTTCTGTAAAAAAAGGAGTCCTGCTCGTCATCCGGTGGTTCCATGAATAAGACTGTCCTGAAAGCGGAGGCCTTCGCGAGGTCCGAGCTTTCCAGCGAGCCGACAGGCCATGATTTTTTCCACACGGACCGAGTCCGCAAGATGGCGCTCTTCCTTTCCCGCAAGGAGGGCGCCAATCCGTTCATCGTCGAGATCGCGGCTCTGCTCCATGATATTGCGGATGAAAAATTCAAAAGCAGAAAGAAATCCGCACTAAAGTCCTGGATAAACCATAATCTTGACAAGGCATCTGCCCATCATATCATCGAGATCATCGACACGCTTTCCTTCCGTGGCGCCAGGGTCAAGACGACCATGCGGACGATAGAAGGCAAGGTGGTCCAGGATGCCGACCGCCTCGATGCCCTCGGTGCCATCGGCATCGCCCGCTGCTTTGCCACGAGCGCGCGGCTCGGTTGCCCGATCTACGACCCTTCAATAAAACCACAGCCCCATACCTCTTACAAAGCGTACCGTAAGCATGACGGCACAGCCATCAATCATTTCTACGAAAAGCTCCTCCTTTTGAAGGGTCTGATGAACACCAAGACTGCGAAGAAAATCGCTGAGAGGCGACATAAGGCCATGGAGCGTTACCTAGACGAATTTTATAAGGAGTGGAAGATGAGAAGCATATCTTAAATCGCCAGTCTGGTTACCGTGGCAGGGCAATAAATTCAACATTCATCCCATACTGCATTTCTAATATTTTGTATGCTTCGGCAAATAGCGGATTGTCTGGACAAAAGTCTACAACGCAGGTGATGGGGTTGAGATGCGGGTGCTCGCTTGTCGGCCTTCCTGCTTCATCATGAATCATTCTCGCGAGACCCTCCGCCGTGCTTGCGTTATAGTCCGGACTCCATCCTCTGAGTTTTCCTCTTAAACCACCCAGGCTTCTTGAATCCGGCCTGATGACCGTGGACGGTTCGTGTTCGTCCTTGAAGAGAGCAAGATAGGGGTAATCGGCTCCTGGAAAATGCTCTTTAAGGAGTTGAAGGAATGCGTCGCCTCTTTCCTGATTAAAAGTATCCAGGAACCGGCCACTTCGCTGTGTCTGGAAGATGGGGAAGGGCATGATACGCCTTTAGAGTGATGGTGTCTTTAAATAAGTTACGATGAAACAATATTTTTTCCGAAAAAAAGGGTGTAAGTACTTCTAGTTTAATCCGTCAACCTGATCGCCACCCGGCAGCGCCTGCTGTCCCAAGGGATTACTGATCGGATTGGCAATGATGCTCCAAGAACTCGCCGGGCGTGCAGATGATTGCGTTCTTGTAGCGCTGAAGCGTGAGCAGATGCTTGTCATTGGTGATGATGAAATCTGCTCCCGATGCATCGACACAAGCAAGGAGCATATTATCAGAAGGGTCTGCTTCAACGACTGAAGGTGTGTTTTGGGGATAAACAAGAGTGAACTGCTTGATAAGCAAGGCAATAGCTTTCGAAAAATTGAGGTCTTTTTCCGCCATTTTCTCGATAATGTCCGCGCGCGTAAGAACTTCGCGGTATTCTGAGAGCAAGTCAGGGGAAGTTACTACACGCAGTTTTCCTTTTTCGATCTGCTGAAAAAGCCTGTAGGAATCGCCTTTCCAAAATGTTGCGGAGATGAGGATGTTAGTGTCGAGTATTGCGAGCTTCATTTCTGATTCGGTGAATCAGGTCGACGACTTCTGATTCATTAATCTTCTTCCTCGCGTTCCGTAAAGGTTCCGTGACAGACAGAAAAGTTTCGGCAGAAGCCTTTTTGATAATGAGGTTCTCCCCATCAAAGATAAACACCAGTTTATTCCCTTCTTCAAGTCCGAGCGCTTCGCGTATCTGCGAGGGTATGGCGACCTGCCCCCGGGAGCTGACCCGTGCCATATCTATGATTTCTGTGCCCATAATAAGATAAATAAGATTTATCTTATTAATAAATGTTTCGGATAATTAGCGAAAATAGTCTTAATCTGTCAGGCTGATCGCCACTCGGCCAGGCAGCGCCTGCGACGCTTTCTGCTCATTGCTGTCCTCTGCGCGCACGACCCTGATCTCGGCGTGGAATTCCTTCTCAAAGGCGGCTTCCTGCAGCGCCGCGATCTCCAGCTCCGGGCTGAGCACGAGCTTCGGCATCTTCTTCTGGTCCTTGATGACCTTCTGGACTAGGCTCGCGACCTCTTTCTGGTGCGAGCCGTCCATCGCGGCCTTGATGAGCTCGCCGACGTTCCGGCTGCTCTCCATCGCGGCCTTGATCTTGGCCATGGCGCCGTAGCTCCATGCGGGGGCGATGTAGAGGGTGATCATTCGGGGGCTCTTCAGGTGCAGCAGCTCCATGACCGAGATGATGTCGCGACGGGTCGCTTCGACGAATTCCTTGAGATACAACGCTGACTCGTCGACAGCTTCCCCCTCAGGCCAGCGCTGCAAAGAGCAGATTCCTGTGTTGCCCAGGCGCTCCCAAAGCTCTTCGCTGAGGAAGGGGACGAAGGGATTGAGCAGGACGCACAGCTTCTCGAGGCAATGGCGATTGATCTCCGGCGAGAGCTGCAGCTTGTGGAATTCGTTCACGAACTCGATGAGCGCTCCGATCGCGAGGGACAGCTCGAAGGCTTCGATGTGCTCAGTCACCGCCTTGATTGTCGCGTTGAGCTTGCTCAGGATGAAGCGCTCGTCCTGCGTCGGCGTGGTGATGGTGCCTTTGCGCATCGGCCTTTCCAGGAGGTTGGCGACCTTCAGCAGGAAGCGATGGCTTCCGGCAACGCCTTCGCTGCTCCATTCGAGCTCCTTTTCCGGAAGAGCCGCGAAGAGGATGAACATCCGGGCCGTGTCCGGGCCGAGCTTGTCTATGATCTCCGCGGGATCGACGATGTTGCCCTTGCTCTTGCTCATGGCGACCCCGTCTTTCGTGACCATGCCCTGGCACAGCAGCCTCGTGAAAGGCTCTTTCGCGTCGATCAGGCCGATGCCGTGCAAGGCGCGCATGAAGAAGCGGGAATAGAGGAGATGCATGATGGCATGCTCGATGCCGCCGATGTACTGGTCGACCGGCATCCAGTGCCGTGCGGATGTGCCGAAGGGCAGCAGCTTGTTGTGCGTGTCGCAGTAGCGCAGGTAATACCAGGAGCTGTCCACGAAGGTGTCCATGGTGTCGGTCTCCCTTTTCGCCTTGCCGCCGCATTGGGGGCATTTCACGTTAACGAAGCTGTCCACGGTCTCGAGCGGGTTGCCCTTGTGGAACTTAGCGCCTTTAGGGAGCGCGACAGGCAGTTGCGATTCGGGGACAGGCACGATGCCGCATTTCTTGCAGTAGATGATCGGGATCGGCGTACCCCAGTAGCGCTGCCTGCTGATGAGCCAGTCCTTAAGCTTGTAGAACAGGGCGCGCTTCCCCGCTTTCTTGGCCTCGAGCCAATCGATTATCTTCGGGATCGCTTCTCGGTTGGCCATGCCCGAGAACTCGCCGGAGTTGAAGAGGATGCCGTCGTCGACGTACGCTTCCTCGGCTTTTTCAGCGTCATGCGGCTCACCGTCCTTCGAGATGACGAACGTGAGCGGGATGCTCTGCTTGCGGGCGAACTCGAAGTCGCGCTGGTCGTGCGCATCGGCCATGACGATGCCGGTGCCGTATTCCATGACAACGAAGTTGGCGATGTAGACCGGGACAGGCTCGCTGTTCGCGGGGTTGACGGCGTGGACGCCGAGGAAGCAGCCGATCTTGTCGCGGCCTTCCGCGCTGGTGCGCTCGATGATGGTCTGCTTCCTGACCTGCTTGCGAATCTTCTCGACATCTTTCGCGTATTTCGTTCCCTTGGTCAGCTCATCGACCATCGGGTGCTCGGGCGCGAGCACGATGAAGGTGACGGAGAAGATCGTGTCCGGTCTCGTCGTGAAGCAGGGGATCATGGTGTCCGAGCCTTCGACCTTGAACCCTATCTCGATGCCTTCGCTGCGGCCTATCCAGTTCTCCTGCATCGTGCGCACGCGATCCGGCCAGTGCTCCAGGCTCTTGAGGCCCTCGAGGAGCTCCTCGGCATAATGGGTAATCTTGAAGAACCACTGGCTCAGCTCTTTCTGCTCGACTTCGGAGGAGCAGCGCCAGCATTTCCCCTCCTTGACCTGCTCGTTCGCGAGCACGGTGTTGCAGCCCGGGCAGAAGTTGACCGGGGATTCCTTCTTGTAGGCCAGGCCTCTCTCGAACAGCTTGAGGAAAATCCACTGGTTCCAGCGGTAGTATTCGGGGGTGCAGGTGATGACCTCTCGGCTCCAGTCATAGGAAAGGCCAATCGCCTTCTGCTGCTCCCGGATGTGGCTGATGTTGCGCATCGTCCACTCCCCGGGGTCGATCTTGTGCTTGATGGCCGCGTTCTCCGCGGGAAGGCCGAAGGCGTCGTAGCCCATGGGGTAGAGGACGTTGAAGCCGCGCAAGCGCTTGTAGCGCGCGAATGCATCGCCGATGCTGTAGTTGCGCAGGTGCCCCATGTGCAAAGTTCCGGAAGGGTAGGGGAACATCTCGAGCACGTAGAACTTCTTCCGGTCAGGGTCCTCGTCGCAGCGGAAGATGCCTTCCTTCTCCCAGCGCGCGCGCCACTTCTCCGCAACGGCCTTCAGGTCCATCATGCGGCAAAGGAGAGCGAAGAGGTTTTTAAAGGTTTGTCTGATAATTAAATAAATTGGACGGAATAAATAAGCGGGATATTTTCGAATATTTCGAATAATTTTCGAATTTCGTCCTTTAATTCATGAAGCGTGGTCTTATTGTCCATGACAGAGGGATAATAAAAGAGACTTTTAATAATTAACTATCTTCAATAAAGTCACTGGACACCTCTGGCCAAAAGGTATTTAAGCTGCTCTGCGATAGGAATACGAGATGGACAAGCGACTCATCATCAGGTTGCGGAAGACGTTCGAGGATTATACGCGGCAGGTCGAAGGTGTAGAGTTCTGGTTCGCCAGGGACTTGCAGGCTCTCCCCGGCTACCACAAATGGGGGAACTTTCTCAACGTCGTAGAAAAGGGAATGATCGCTTGCAGCAACGCAGGGCACTCTGTTGGGGATCATTTTCCCGGCGTCAGGAAAATGGTCAATATCGGCTCGGGAGCGAAGAGGGAAATCGACGACAGTATGGTCTCGTGTTATCCCTTAGCCTGTGACCCAACAATAAAGTGGACTACTTAGATGAACCTCCTCTTCGTCTGCAACCAGGGAAAGAACCGCAGCAGGACGGCCGCGGAGCTGTTCAAGGGCAGGTACAAGACCAGGTCTTCCGGGCTTTTCGCTTCGCGTCCCTTGAGCGAGAAGGCGCTCACCTGGGCTGACCTCGTGGTGGTTATGGAGGACGCCCAGCGCGCAGAGATCGGGAAGAGGTTTCCTGCAACCTACCTCAAGAAGAAGATCATCTCATTGGACATCCCGGACATCTTTCAGTACAACCAATCAGAGCTCATTGATCTGCTTCAGGATCAGAAGGGAGCCATTCTCGCAGCTGTTGGTAAGCCTGAGCCTTAGACCTGAACACCCTTGTTTCTGAAACCCCAAGCTCTGGGATACGCAGGGTCACCTTGTAGGCCTTGCCGAGTTCATTGGAGAGTTCAATCAGCGTCACTTCTCGGATTAGGGTGCTCATTGATCAGAAGGACTATCAGAGATTAATAATCTTAATCCTGCTTTTTCCGAAAAAAATGAGAGAAAAGACGAAAATTCTTATATCCATCTTTTCCTCCTGAAAAAGAGGAGCATCACGAGGGTGAGGACCACCATAAGTCCTATCACAACCGGATAAGCCCATGGATAGCTGAGCTCCGGCATGTGGCGGAAGTTCATGCCGTAGACGCCGACGATGAAGGTGAGCGGCATGAAGATCGTGCCGATGATGGTGAGCACCTTGATGACCTCGTTCAGCCGGTTGTTCTGGTTCGAGAGGTATATGTCGAGCATGCCCGAGACCATCTCCCGGAAGATCTCGAGCGTGTCGATGGACTCTACGACATGGTCATGGATGTCCTTGAAGAAGAGCCAGGTCTGCTTCTGGACAAGGGGATTCTCCGAACGCTCCAGGCCGGCGACGACTTCACGCAGGGGCCAGATCGCGTTTCTGACGAATATTAGCTCGCGCTTGAAATGGTGGATGCGGCGCATGGTCCGCAGCCTCGGCCTTGCCACCAGCTCGTCCTCGAGGAGGTCGATCTGGTCCCCGAACCGTTCCAGGATCGTGAAATTGCTGTCCACGATGGCGTCGATCAGGGCATACCCGAGATAGTCCGGTCCCTGCTTCCTGATGTTCCCCTTGTTCTGCCTTAGCCGGTTCCGGATGGGATCGAAGACATCTCCCTGGGCTTCTTGGAAAGAGATCACGAAGCGCTTTCCGATGATGAGGCTGAGCTGCTCTGCCTGCACCTCCTTCCGCCCCAGAGTCAGCATTTTGAGCACGATGAAGAGGTAGCCGCCGAAGTCCTCCATCTTCGGCCGCTTAGCCGTGTTGAGGACGTCTTCGAGGACGAGGGGGTGCAGGCCGTAGTGGACACCTAGCTTCTCCACGAGGCGGATGTCATGGACGCCGTCCACATTTATCCAGGTCACGCTTTTTTTGTCTCGATAGGGGAAAGCGTCCTCGATGCGGCTGACGCTCTTTTCAGAAATACGCTTCTCCGTGTAATCGATGACCGTGACCCTGACCGCGCCGCTCCCTTTTCCGAGGTGGATCAGGCTTCCGGGAGGGAGGCCTGCCTTGGCCGAGCGCTTTATGAGCTGTCGCATATGCTACTATAAAATAGTGAAACTTATAAAGGTTCTGGAAAAATACGCGGAGAGTATGCACTACAGGCAAGACGCGTTGTATTCCCTACCAAGACCGAGGTCTTGGAGACCCCGCAGAAAGACGGGGGCAGCTCGTGTTTTCTTACAGCTTCACGGTTGGTCTGCCCTTCGCTTCTGGAAGCAGTCCCGGCAGTACACTGGCCTTCCTTCCCGTGGCCGGAACGGAACTTCGCATTCCTTGCCGCAGTCAGAGCAGGTAGCCTTGTGCATCTCTCTGGGTCCGAACGATGACCGCTGGCCGAAAGATCGGTCGCCGCCGCCGAAAGACCGCTGGCCTGATTCGCCAGAATGCTGGTGTTGTCCAAAACTTCTGTGGCCGGAATGCTTTCCGAATTCGCTCATACGATTCTCCTCCTAAACTTACCTTATATTTGATAGTGAAATGGATGCCATGGTCAAAACTTCTTGAACGGCGCCGCCTTGTCGATGAGGTCGACATGGCCGAGGAAGATTGCTCTGCAGCAGTAGCGCTCGATGCCGAGGGAATCGAGCACCTTCTTGCGGTCCTCGCCCTTCGCGATGCGCTCCTTGTAGCTTTCCCACATGTGACCGATGGGTTTTCCGCAGCTCCAGCACCGTACAGGGATGATCATTGTTTCACCGATAGCTTTTTTGGACTTTCGCGCGAGGCTTGCCGTGGCTGTTGGGCTTGGCAGGCTCGTTGCGCCGCACATCCGCGACCAGGAGCGTCCTGTCGTAGTCGAGGAACGTTGCGCGCAAAGACTCATGCTTCGTCGCGAGCGCCCGGGCGACCGCGAGCCTGGCCGCGATGGCCTGGCCGCTCTGCCCACCGCCATGCACGTTCACATCGATGTTGACCTTGTGCACTATGTCACCCGCCAGCAGCAGCGGCTCCTCGATCTTGAGCCGAGCCATGGCCGGTTCATAGATGACCAAGGGAACCTTGTTGATGCGGATGGTGCCATTGCCGTCCCTGAGCGTCGCTCGGGCGATTGCCTTTCTTCGTTTTCCAGAGACATGGATGTTGGTCATTTAGGATCCACCGAGGAGCTTGCATACCTGACCGAGGGCCATGTGCTTGGCCGTGCCGGGTTTCGCATCCACCAAGTCAGCTTTCTTGTCAACGTATTCCGTGGGCACGTCCTTGTAGCACATGACGCGCTCCAGGGCGGCACGACCTTTCGCCTGCCGATGGGGCAGCATGCCCCGGATGGTCCGTCGGACGAGGCGGTCGCTCTGCCGAGGGAAAAAAGGGCCGCGCGCGGGGATGCCGCGGTTGCGTTTCTGGGAATAGCGCGCGAAGATGGTTTCTGTGGTGCCGGAGATGAGCGCCTTCTGGCAGTTGACCACGACGATTTTCTCGCCCAGCAGGGCGCGCTTCGCAGCTACTGTCGCCAATCTTCCCAGCACCAGATTTTCAGCGTTGATGAGCATAGGTTCACCCGATGATCCTGAGGTCCTTCGCCGGAGGATGCTTCTGCAGGAGCTCCTTGATGGTCAAGGCCGCTCCGGATTTGTTGATCTTGTCTTTCGCGACCCTGGAGAACCGGAAGGCGGCGATGGTGACCTTGTGGTCGAGTTCGCCGACGGAAAGCACCTTCCCGGGCACAATCACGGTCTCGTTCTCCTTGGTGAAGCGGTTGATGCGGGACAGGTTGACGGCGCGGCGCTCCCTCGTCGGCCGCTCAAGGTCCTGGGCTATGCGCTTCCAGATCGGCGCCTGATCTTTGGCTGCCGCTAGCCTGAGCTCCTGTATGAGCGTTCTCAATCCGTCATTGGGTGTTTGCACCATAAAGCTGTCCTAAGGTTGTGTTGATTGTCTGTTGCACATTGACCTGGGCTGCCTGCTGCGCCCGGTAGTTGTTCAGGAGCTGCTGCACGAATGGCAGGAAGCTTGCGGCCTTGCGCACATGGGCAAGCGCCATCCGCTCCTGCTTCAGGCCGCTCAGGCCGAGCACCATGCTCCTTGTTCCCAGGAACAGGTCGACCCAGTCCCGGTCGAGGGTCACGCTGACCACGTTGGCCAGCGAGAGCTGCTGCTTCCCCGCCGAGAAGAACAGGATGCTCTTCTCGAACTCGATGCGGTCAGGGAAAAAGTCCCATCGTCGCCTGCCTTCCGAGACCATGCTAAGGATGAAGGTGAGCATGGCAAAGAGGCCTGCCGCGAGGGCGAAGCTGTTGAGCAAACTTGCTGTGCTTGGCAACTCCTCTGTGTTGAAGACCTCAACGATCACGTTGAGATCCACGAGCGTGCTGAGGTAGTAGACGAGGCCGATGATCATTCCTGAAATCAGGAACACCTTGGCCGCGTTCAATAGGCTCAGCTTGATCGCGTCTGTCTGGATGGTGAATTGTGCTTCCATGGGGAAGTGCGGGAGACGGGATTTGAACCCGCGCAGGCACTAAGCCATACGGCTTTTGAACTAGTCCTCAACCGTACCCATTTGACCGGACTCTGGCACCCCCGCATCTGCTTCCTTGAGCTTGCCCTGGAATGCCTTCGCATCCTGCTTAAGGCGGTCGGCGGCAGCCGAGACGAGGTCCTGCGGCCGCAGCTGACCGAATGATTCGATGGTGAAGACGAATTCGATGCGTGCGGGGACTTCCAGCTTCTTCCCCTCGACGACATCCTTGTGATGGTAGCTGCAGAGCGCGCCGCAGAACTTGGCGTGGTCGAAGCCCTGGCCGAGGCAGGCTTTCGCCTCAAACTCGATGTCCTGGCCTTTCAGCAGCTTGACGATGGGCATTTCCGGGAAGATCGGCTTGATGGCCGGGTCCGCGGAGTTCATGCTCTCTGCGGTGATGATGCCGGGGCCTTTCGCCTTCAGCGTGATGCTGACCTGGCACTTGGCGCATCCCGCGCCGTCGCAGGTGCATTCCGAAGGTAGGGTGTAGCCCTTGAGGTCTGTCTTGAGCGGGATGAGGCCGAGGCGGTGCGCGACGATCTCGTCATAGAGGATCGAGCTGTTCTTGCGGAACTCGACATCCTCGATGGCCATGATGGGCACCACGCTCGTGATATAGCGGCGCATGAGGTTGAGGTAGTGCTCCTCGACCCCCTTGGTGCCGAACGTGACGACGCCTTTCCCTTTTTCGATGAGGATGAGATCCATCTAGACGCGCCTCCCTCTCCTGCCGCCCTTCTTCCTGCAGCCGTCGTGCGGGATGGGGGTGGTGTCCTCGATGACGCCGATGCGCAGCCCCATGCGCGACAGGGCCCGGACAGCCGCCTGAGCGCCTGGTCCCGGGTTGTTCGGCCCGTTGTGGCCGCCGACAGCGCGGATCTTGACATGGATGGCGTTGATGCCCTTCTCGATGGCGATCTCCGCCGCTTTCTTGGCGGCGATCATGGCTGCCGTCGGTGAGCTCTCGAGCCGGTCGCTCTTGACGACCTGGCCGCCGCTGCTCCGCGCGATGGTCTCGGTGCCGGTGACGTCGGTGATATGGATGATGGTGTTGTTGTAGCTCGCGTAAATGAAGGCGATGCCCCACCTGAGCTGGTTCATGCTTTCACCGCCCGCTCCGGATGCTCAGATGAGCTCAAGGGCGATACGGCGAGGAAGCTGATGTTGCCCTCCTCTGCCTTGGTGACGATGTAGCATGGGCTGGTGATTTTGCGGTCGCCGATCTTGACATGGCCATGCACGATGAACTGGCGCGCCTGCTTGACGGTCTTGGCCATGCCCTTGCGGAACAGGAGCGTCTGCAGCCTGCGTTCCATGATGTCCTTGGTGGTGAGGCCTAGGATGTCGTCCATGGTCGCGTTCTCCTTGACCAGGCCGTAGCCGAGCAGCTTGCGCATGAGTTGGTCGCGCTCCCTCTTCGCCTGCGCGGATCGCGCGGTGACGAGGCTCTTAATCTGGTCAGCGAATTTCTTCACTTTCGAGCGCATGCGCCAGACCTCGCGCTTGTTGACGAGGCCGTACTCTTTGACAAGGCCGCGCTCTTCCTCGATACGAGCGCTCTGCCAGGGATGAGCGGGTGTCGTGTACTTCTTCCGGGGCTTGCGGGGATCTCCCATTTACGCTTTCTCCGGCGCTGCCACTTTCTTGCGGACAACGCCGAGCACCGTGCCCTTGTTCCTTCTGAAGTTGGACTTGGTGCGCTGGCCTCTGGTCGGCTGGCCGAGCGCATGCCTGACGCCGCGGTAGGCCCTGATCTTCTTGAGCATCTTGATGTCATTGTCCCGTGCGAGCGCGATGTCCGAGGTGAAGAGGTGCGTCGTCTCACCGGTCGCGGGATCGTTCCTGCGGTTCATCATCCAAACCGGGACGCCGGATTCCGCCGGCCGGTGGATGACGGTATCGATGGCCTTGAGCTCGGCATCGCTTAGGTTGCCCACCTTCTTCTTCGGGTCGATGCCGGCCATGGTGCAGATGATGTTGGCGTACATGAAGTTGACTCCCTTGATCTTGCGCAGCTCGATCCCGGTGGCCTTGTTGCCGTCCAGGTCGGTGTTCAGGATGCGTACGAGGTACTTGAAGTCCTTGCCTTCTGTCATGGTTGTTCCTTGGATGATATAATAGACCGAGAACACGGAGCCCTAAACGCGCGTGAACTCGGGCTGATAGGCGGAGGAACGGGGGTTTATTTATAAAGCTTTTGCTTGGACGGATTCGGGTGATGGGAGACCGCCCTTGCCCGGGGGCGCGTTACCTTTATAAACGCTCAAGGTTTTCTGCTGCCGTTCATGGAGGCAATGGTGTAACGGTTAGCATGGAGGCCTGTGGCCCGGTGATGGGCAGAGAGCCTCAGACCCGAGTTCGACTCTCGGTTGCCTCCTAGCCTTTAATAAGGCTAGGATCCAAACAGGTGGAGCATGAAGCTCCACGGCGTGATTCTCAGAAAAAACGTGCATCACGGTTTCGTTTCCGGGGGCTTGAGGCCAAAGGCCGAAACCCCCCCAGAACCTTGCGAGCTTGTTAAGACCCTCAGGGTCATCAGCAATTTCCCAGGTTTTTTTGCGCGAGCAAAAAAAGCTGCTCGGTTGCCTCCCTTCGTATTTTATTAAGAATTATTGAAGAGGTAATCTTGCTTTTTCATGATGCTTCCGCTCGTGCCTGGCGAGGAACTCGTGCATCAGGTAGGGCAGCAGGAAGGCCGTGGTGAAGAGGAGCGCTGGCAGCCAGGCGCTCTGCCTGACCAGGAAGGGGAAGACGGTTCTGAGGCTGTTCGTCACAATCACGAGCAGGGCGAGGGTGACGGCTGCGCAAAGCGGGATGATGGCCGCGGCGAAGGCGTGATGCCTGCGCCCGAGCTTCTCCATGCCGAGGATGAGGTGCTCGAAGAGGAAGCCGAAGAGCAGGCCTAACAGCAGCATCATGAGGGAAAAAAGGCTCGTCGGTGTGAGCATTAGGATGGGCAAGAAGAGGATGGTGATGACGAGCATCATGGCCAGCAGCAGGATGAGGCTGAACCAATAGAGCCTGACCTGCTCCTTCTGTTGCTTGGCATGGTAGAGCGAGCGGAGCTTGTGGTAGTGCTCGAGCTCTGCGCTCGTCCAGCCTTTTCTCGCGAGGTTATCCATGGACCACCAGGGCGAGCTGCTTGAAAGCAGCAGCCGCGTCGCTTCCGGGGTGGCTGTAGACCACGGGTTGCTTGTACGCCAGGGATGCGCGGACAGCGGGATCCTCTGGTACCGAGGCCAGTATCCTGGTGCCGAGGAGCTGGCGGATGTTCATGCTGGTGAGCTCATGGCGCTCTCCCCTGACCTGGTTGAGGACAGAGCCCAGGACCCTGACGCCGTGCTGTTCCGCGTAGCGCCTGAGCCTCATGGCCTCGGCCACCGAGGCAAGCTCGGGATGAACGAGCAGGACAGCCTCGTCAGCCATCTTGAGGGCAGTAAGGCTTTCCCTGCTGAATCCTGGGCTCGAATCGATGATGACATACTCCGAGAGCGGATGCAGCAGCGGCTTGAGGTCGTAGAGCCGCTCGACAGTGACGTTTTCCATATCTTCTGTCCGGATGCTTGCAGGAATGACCATCATTCCCGACGGGTGCTGGTGGAGGGCTTCGTGGATGCGATGGAATCCGGAGAGCACGTGGTGGAGATGCTTTTCTGGCGCCGGGATGCCGAGATGGAGGCCGATGCCCGGGTTGGCCAGGCTGCCGTCCAGGACAATCGTCTTCCTTCCCATCTGGGCGAGGGCAGTGCCGAGATTGAGCGCGAGCGTGGTCTTGCCGGCACCTCCCTTTCCCGCAGCAACGATGAACCTAGTCATTCAGCATCGGAGTGGTGTAGCTTAAAAAATCCTTGAGCGCTTGGTAATAGACCATCATGACGTCGATGTTGACCTCCATGATCTCGCCGCCGTCCAAGGTGGCTGTCATGGTGACATGTCTCCTGAACTCGTTGCTGCGCGTGTAGCTCGACTTTGCCAGCCTCCGGAGGAGGAGGTAGAAGTCGATGTACTTCACCATCTCGGGATCGTGGGCGAAATGCTTCTTGAGCCATTCTGCCCTGACCCGCGCCTGGGCGGGGATCTCCGCCACCTTCTTCTCCTCCTTGAGCCGGAGCATGAAACCATCGATGACGAAGTCGCAGCAGCTAATCATGCGCTCGAAGATGTTGATGAAGATGTCGACGGTGCGGGTGTACTTGAGGCTGACATAGATCAAGTGGTCGACCCGCTTGAATTCCTCACGCGCGTTATCTAAAGATTCGTTCATGTTTGCTGACCATCCGTTGCATATCCGCTATAAATAGCTTTGCGAGGTCGAGGTTGCCCCGGAGCTGCGCCACGCTGATGGTGCTCAGGCGGTATTTGTCCGAGCAGATCACCAGTTTGTCCTGCCGCTGGAACTCGACCGGCGAGCTCTTGTGCAGCTCGAGCACCTCATGGATGTCCTTCATGGTCTTGAGGTATTCCGGGTTGAGGCTGTAGCGCCTGGTCGCCCTCGCCTGGAAGACCTCCATCTGGTCGTAAAAGCTTGGGCCGTAGGGGGGGATGCGCTTGAAGAGCCGCTCATTGGAGAGGATCGCGCCCATGGCCTTGACCATGCCCTGCTGGATGTTCATGAGGATGTTCAGGAGCAGCTTCGTGTCCTTGACCAGGGGGTAGGTAACGGTGAGCATGTGGTCTGCGACCACGAGGGATTGCTCTGCTTCCTTGGCGAGGCGCTGGAACTCTTCCATCGGGCATCATGAGGTGAAGGGATTATATAAACGTTCGCCTGGAAACGTGCTTCAGCAAAACCTTTTTAAACCTCCACGGCCCTCCCACGGTTTATGAGCAAGCAAGACAAGATCCAGATGCCGTCCGGCATGGGCGGCCTCGTGCGCTACTTTGACGACTACAAGAGCAAGATTGAGTTCCAGCCGCAGCACGTGGTCATCTTCATCGTGCTGGTGCTCGCCCTCGTGCTGCTTCTGCACCAGTTCGGCAGCCGGTGGCTTGGATGAACATCAATCCGCGGCAGATGCAGCAGGCCATGCGCCGCATGGGCATCCAGCAGGTCGATATCGAGGCGACAGAGGTCATCATCCGAACGCCGACCAAGCAGATGCTCTTCCAGTCGCCGCAGGTCGCGAAGATCAACATGATGGGCCAGGAGAGCTTTCAGGTAATCGGCACGCCGATCGTGAGCGACCTTGACGCCAGCCCGAGCATCGACGAGGACGACATCGCCACGGTCGCCGAGCAGGCCGGCGTCTCCAAGAAGGAGGCCGAGCAGACGATCAAGGACGCCAACGGCGACCTTGCCGAAGCGATTCTGCGGCTGAAAAAAGAGTGAGGGTGAGACCATGACAGGGCCATCGATAACACCGCAATATGATCCAGCGCGAGCGGCGGACGACTTGGTTTTTGAGTTGGCAGCGCGCGATAGTGCAGGCGTCCCTTCGCCTTCCCCCGGCAGCGTGCTCAGCGATATTGCCGAGCGCCATCATCTTTCTCCAGGAGCAGTTCAGCTGGCCCTCCTCTTCAATCACGGTCCTGAAATCCGCGAGTTATACATCGTCCTTCATCCCGACGACTTGCCGGACGGTATCTCCGAACAAAGACCTTAGTCTAAAAACGGGTCGCAGAAGACATCCTGCGCCTCGGTACGGGATAGCGCTCAGATTCTTTCTCTTCTCAGCAGGTTCGCGTTCGTCACCACGGTGATCGAGCTGAGCGCCATGGCCAGTTCCGCGACGACCGGATGCAGCACCCCTGCGACCGCCAGGGGGATCGCGACCACGTTGTAGGCGAACGCCCAGAAGAGATTCTGCTTTATTTTCCCGAACGTCGCCTTGGACAGCCGTATCGCCTGCACAACTCCGGAAAGGGATTCTCTCGCCAACACTATGTCTCCCGCCTCTATGGCGATATCTGTGCCCGTGCCCATGGCGATGCCGACATTCGCTTGCTTCAGCGCCGGCGCGTCGTTGATGCCGTCTCCCACAAAGGCGACCATGCCCCGCTCCTGGAGACGCTCCACAGCCTTCGCCTTTTCCCCAGGGAGCACGTTCGCGAGAACTTCGTTGATGCCGGCTTTCCGGGCGATGGCCTTCGCGGTGAGCTCATTATCTCCCGTGACCATGACCGTGCGATAGCCCATCGCGTGGAGCTCACGGACCGCGCTCGCCGAATCCTCCTTGATGGCGTCGGCGACCGCGATGACGCCTATGACCTTCCGTCCTTCTGCCGCGATAAGCACTGTCTTGCCCTCTTTCTCGAAAGCGGCGATGCGGCTGTCGAAGCGGGATACGGGGATGCCACGCTCAGCGAGGAGTTTGCGGTTGCCGATAAGGTATTTTTTCTTCCCGATTGCACCCTCTATGCCCTTTCCTGAAATCGCCTTGAATCCGTTCACGGCTTTGTAGGGGCCGCGCGCCCGGGCGACGACAGCCCTCGCAAGTGGGTGCTCGGATAGCCGTTCGAGCGACCCCGTCAACTGAAGGAAATCCTTCTCTTTCAGAGAGGTCGATACGTCGGTGACCTCAGGTTTGCCCTTGGTTATGGTTCCTGTCTTGTCGAAGACGATGGTCTTGACTTCTTTCATCGTCTGGATAGCCTCCCCCTTCCGGATGAGGATGCCGCGCCTCGCGCCCATGCCGCTGCCTACCATGAGGGCCGTGGGGGTCGCGAGGCCGAGCGCACAGGGGCAGGCGATGACCAGGACCGCGACCCCTATGCTGAAGGCCTGGCCGAGGTCTTTCCCGAATACGAGCCACCCTACAAAGGTGATCACGGAAAGGAGTATGATGCTCGGCACGAAGAAGCTCGTGATGCGGTCAGCGAGCTTCTGGATCGGCACCTTGGAGCCCTGGGCTTCCTCGACGAGGTTTATGATGTGGGCGAGGAACGTGTCCTTGCCGACCTTGGTCGCCTTGATCCAGAGCGCTCCTTCCTGATTGATGGTCGCTCCGATGACCGGGTCCTTCGGCTTTTTCGCCCTCGGCATGCTCTCCCCAGTGACCATGCTCTCGTCCACAGAGCTTTCGCCCCTGATGACGGTGCCGTCCGTGGGGATCTTCTCTCCAGGACGGATGACCAGGGTGTCGTTCACCCTGACCTCGATGATGGGAAGCTTGACTTCCTGCCCCTTGCGGATGACAGTCGCCTCCTTGGCGCCGAGCTCGAGCAGCTTCCTGATCTCCTGCGTCGCTTTCCCCCTCGCTTTGGTCTCGACGTATTTCCCGGTGATGAAGAACGCCATGATCATCGCGGCGACACCCGAATAGTCCGGCAGCAGGCCGAAGAGCGCGAAGACGCCGGTGAGGTAGGCGATGCTGGTGCCCAGCGCGATGAGGGAATCCATGTTGAAGAAGAGGGTGAAAAGGCCGCGCAGCCCTGACCGCAGCGTCGAAAATCCGAAGACGAAAAGCACGGGGATTGCAAGCAAGAGCGTTAATGCGGTGGGGCTTTTTTCCCCGAGGAGCATGATGCCGAACAGCCTTTCGGCGAGCATGAGGGCGACAATCGGGATGGTGAAGAGCCATGCGCCGATGAGCCGGACTTTCCACTGCTTCAGCTCGGCGTCTTCAGGTAAGGCCTCGGGGTCATGGTTCATGCGTCGACGGTCTCCGTAACTTTGTAGCCGGCCTTCCTGACCGCCGTTCTGATGGCCTCGTCTTCTACCGGGGAGGAAGCCTCGACAAACCCTTTCTTGGTCAGGACGCTGATGCTGACTTCGGTGATGCCCCGGACTTTCTTGAGGCTTCGCTCTATGTTCGCTGCGCAGCTCGCGCAGTGCATGCCTTCGATGGTGATTTTTTTTCTCATGGTTGATTGCCTCATTCGACGATGATGGTCCCTGTGCCCATGCCCATGCTGCAGGCGAAGCGGTAGGTTCCGGGCTGCGTGGGTACGAACTCGATGACGTCGGCGGGGCTCGAGGAATATTTCGAGATCCCGAGCGCCCGGATGGTGAACGAGCGGTAGCAGCCGCGGACGCTGGCGTCGAGCGTTATGCGGACAGGCTGCCCGGCCTTGACGGTTAGGGTCTGCGGATAGTAGTTGCGGTTCTGGAAGCTCAGCGTGCGGTCCTGCGTCTGGCTCACCTGCTGGATGGGGGCATCGTTTCCATTGCTCTTTCCCGCGCTCAGCACAAAGACCGCGGCCCCGGCGATGAGCACGACGATGATGGCGGCAAGGAGGATAGTTTTCATCTGAACAGCACACTCCGCGGTCCGTAGGCCACCAATACCGTAGTGAGGGATATAATTGCCGCGGTCAAATAGACTGCAAGGCTATCACCCTTCGGAAGGCCGTCATGCTCCTTCCGCATTTCTGTGAACATCATGTAGTTCAGGCCGAGGATGATGGCACTGCTGATGCCGAAGATGATGATGCCCATCGCCACCACATGGTCGTTGAGGAGCATGACGGCAGTCATGGCTCCCATGAGGCCGGACATGAAGCCGGCCATGATACCCTCCAGGAGGCCCATGACACCGCAGCAGAGCCCGGTGAGGACGCCGAGGCTTATGCCGACGGCCATGCCCCAGAGGGAGCCGATGAACATGCCGTTCGTCATGCCGACAGCATATCCGGCCAGGAACCCCGAGATCATGCCGATGATCATGCCGACCATCATTCCCGGCATGCAGGCGAGCTTCCGGTACGTCCTGACCTGTTTGACCGCGGGCATGAGGAGCGCGGTGCTCACCGCCGCCAGGAGGAGCGGCAGGCCATAGCGCCCTATGAAGTTGTCGATGCTTCGCAGTACCAAGGCGTAGAGCACGCCGAGGATGATGAATGACGTGATGAGCGAGAGGATCGCCGTCTGGAGGAGGATCCCCTCGACTCTGCCTCCTTCGAGTTCCTTGACGAATTGGTGGAATGCCATGGATGTTTCAATGGCTGAAACAATATTTATATACTTGCGAAACAATCCGGTTAGAGATTACAAAATGAGAAACATCCGATACGTGCGGAATGCCGGGATCGCGCTCCTCTGCGCCCTGTTGCTGCTTGTCGTCGGCATGGCTTTCATGACCTATGACAACGAGCGCCTCGCCGATGCCAGCCCTTTCCTTGCCTGGGCTATGAGGAACCACCTCTGGATCATGGCGGGCATGGTGTTCGTCTCGGTCGCCTTTGGGTTCGTTTTCTCGGCCGTGCTGTATGGTGAGGCGAGACGGCGGAGGCAGGAGTCCCGCACCATCCTGGACATCGTGCTCCTCTTCCTGGGCAAAGACGAGCGGGCAATCATCCATTTCCTTGTGAAGAACAAAGGCGAGACGAACCAGCGCGAGATCTCCCGGCTACCGGGCATGAACAGGGTCAAGGCCTTCCGCGCGCTGCAGAAGATGCAGGAAAAAAGGATTATTGAAGTCATCCCCCACGGCAAGGTGAGGATTGTAAAGCTCACCGGAAACATCCTTTCTACGCTTCTTGAAGAAAAAAGCGTGGGGAGCGCATAAGCCATCTTCTGTCCGCCCCCTCGTCGCCAAGGGCGGGCGGTGACAACATTCGACTAAGCGCTTAAAGCTTGCACCGGTCAGGGCTCACCGTTTCATCGCTGGCCCGGAAAACGTCAGCCGCCTGCGCCTGTCGCCAGGGCAGGGCTGCGCATCATCCTTGGTCCGGCAGCGCTCGTTGCTGTGTGGTTGCCTCCCCTTGCAGGGACCCGGAGGGTGACCTTTTCTGGTGGATGGACTTTCCTCAGCAGCGCTGCCTTTCAGCCGCGCCACCGACAGTTGTCTGCGCCCCCACGACGAGGGGGAAGAGAAGTTCGTTTAAAAAGGTATCGGCTATTTCCAGATCTCTACAGAAGGCTTTTCTCCCTGCTGCTCCTCGACCTGGCTGAGGCGCTTGTGGAAGGCCTTTACGCGGCGCATGGTCGAGAGCGGCAGGTTCTTCCTCTCTGCCAAATTGATCTCTGTGAGCAGCCTGATCTCCTGGAGCTGCTCGTGCGCGATGCTCTTCAGCAGCTTGATCTGCTCGGCCTCGTCGCGGATGATGTCGCCGAGCTCCTCCTTGACGTCCTCGCCGATGGCCAGGCTGATGATGAGCACGAGGAGCATGAGCCAGAGCAGGACGATAATGATGACCTGCGCCGCCGGCCCCCACACTAACGGGGAGGAGAGGGTGAAGATCCCGAGGAAGGCTATGGCGACGCCGACCAGGAGAATGGCCTTCTCGAAAAAGGTGATCTTGCGACCCATAGGGAAGAAAAGGCCGCCGTGCTTTAAATTTGTTTATGCCTTCTTGAAAGTGATGACGGTGAACGGCTCTTTGCCCTGCCAGAGGAAACGCTCATCCGCGACCGCGAAGGCGTTCTTTGCGGCAGCCTCCTTGAGGCCTTCTCCTGACGCGCAGGCAAGCGTCATCAAGCCATCCTTCTTCAGGATGAACGCCGCCTGGTAGAACAGCTCGTTCTGCACCTTAGGCTGCAGTGAAGGGACCTTGCTGACGATGCAGTCGACGCTGTCCTCCTCGAACTTGGTGTCGAGCCATTCGACATCCCCCCTTCCGAACTCGACATGCTTGTGCACGTTCGCGATCTTGGCGTTCTTCTGCGAGGACTTGACGAAGGCGAGCTGCTTGTGCAGGCCGTGGATCCTGGTCTCGCTTCCGGGGTAGAGGGCGTCGAAGGCTGCCAGGTCGACGTTGACGCCGAGTGCCTCGAAGAGGAAGTCCTTCTTCCGGTAGAAATGCGGAGAGCGCGTCGAGAGCAGCGCCGCCTCTATGCAGACCTCGCCTGAGCAGGTGAAGGGGTCGAGGAACAGCTTGCCTGGCGAATAGCCGGACAGCATGACTAGGCAGAACGCGACCGTCCCTTTGATAGACCCTGAATGATGGAATACCTTGTAATCCCTCTTCGCGAGGTCGAAGGTCATGGGCTCGATGCCGAGGCCGACCTTTCCTTCATGGTCAAAAAGGAAAAACCGCTTTTCAGGCTGCTTGAAGTCGACCGTGCTTCCGGGGGTGAGGGCGATCAGCTTCTCGCCGACGATGCCGTCGAGATCGCCTTTCCCGCGGACGCAGAATCTCGCTGGCAGATAGCCTTTGGCCTCGGCGGGAGGTTCCTGCTGGCAGTCCAGCCAGCCGAGGAAGATGCCCGCGTGGGTGAAGCTCTGGCCGCGGTAGCAGGCCTCGGCGACCTTCTCGGGCGGGGCGTCGAAGATAAGGTTCTCAGCGCTTACGCCGAAGCGCCGCAGCTCGTCGAGGGCGATGCCTTCTCCGCCTTCATGGGTGAGCACGAATCCTTGCATAAGGAAAGAAGAATCGCGGAGGGATAAAAAGCCTTTCTATTATTGGACACTCAAGCTGAGGCGATGATTATCGCGAAGGATGTCCCACAACGGCTTTGGAATATCGAATCCATCAAGCGTATGGGACGCCTCTGGCTGGTTATGCACATGGCATGCCCCCTCCTTTTTCTTCGGCCATGCCAAGCGTTTTGGGGGGTGGTGAGCATAAAAAGATATCTGATAAAGAAAGCCCGGTCTAGGCTATCCCGTTCTGCGCGATCTTCGCCGCTGCCACGACCTTGTCGCCCTCGTCCAGCTTCATGAGGCGGACTCCCTGCGTGTTCCGGCCGATGATGGAGATGTCCCTGCACGGCATGCGGATCATGCTGCCCTGCATCGAGATGAGCATGACCTCATCGAGGTCGGTCACCACCTTGACCGACACGACCTTGCCGTTCCTTTCCGTGCATTGGATGTTGATGACCCCTGAGCCGCCCCTGCTGATGAGCCGGTACTCGCTGACCAGGGACCGCTTGCCGAAGCCGTTCTCGGTCACCGTGAGGAGCGATTCCTCTTCCTTGGCGATGACCATGCCGATGACCTCGTCCGTGTCCTTGAGCCGGATGCCGATGACGCCCTTCGCGGCCCGGCCCGCTGCGCGGACGTCATTCTCGTCGAACTTGACCGCGTTGCCGTCAATCGTCGCGATGATGAGCTTCTGCTTGCCGTCCGTGAGCCTGGTGTCGATGAGCTCGTCGCCTTCCTCCAGGATGATGGCACGGATGCCTCCCTGGCGGGGGTTCGAGAAGAGGGAGAGATTGGTCTTCTTGATCGTGCCTTTCCGCGTGCACATCAGCACGAAGTGCGCGTCGTCGAAGCTTGGCACCGGCACGTAGGCGGTGATGCGCTCGCCCTCGTCGAGGGAGACGAGGTTGACGATGTTCTTGCCCATGGCGCTCCTGGACGCCTCCGGAATCCTGTAGACCTTGAGCCAGTGCACCATGCCGCGGTCGGTGAAGAGCAGGAGGTAGCTGTGCGTGTTGGCGACGAAGACGTCTTCGATGAGGTCCTCTTCCTTGGTGATGGCCGCGATGACCCCCTTGCCGCCCCTGCGCTGCTGCTTGTAGGTGTCCACCGGCAGCCGCTTGACATAGCCGGAATGCGTGAAGGTGACCACGACGTCCTCTGGCTTGATGAGGTCCTCGACCTCGATCTCCTCGTGCTCGCCTGGGATGACCTCGGTCTTGCGCTCGCTCGGATAAGCTGCTTTGAGATCTGTGACTTCTTTCTTGATGATGGCCAGGATTCGCTGCTCGTCCGCCAGGATGGCCTTGAGCTCGGCGATGGTCTTGAGCAGCTGCTCATGCTCTTCCCTGATCTTGCTCTGCTCCAGGGCGGCCAGGCGCTGCAGGCGCATGTCCAGGATGGCATTCGCCTGTTCGATCGTGAGCTTGTACTCCCGAGCCAGCCGCTCGCGGGCGTCATCCACGGTCTTCGACGCCTTGATGAGCGCGACGACCGCGTCGATGTGCGCCAAGGCGATGAGGACGCCCTGCAGGATGTGGTCGCGCTTCTCGGCCTGCGCGAGGTCGAAGGCGGTGCGCCGCCGCACCACGTGCTGCCGGTAGTGGATGTAATGGTGGAGCAGCTGCGGCAGGGACAGCAGCTTCGGCTCGTTGTTCACGAGCGCGATCATGATGACGCTGAAGGTGATGCGCAGCTTGGAGTGGGCGAGCAGCTGGTTGAGCACGACCTCGTCGTTTGCATCTCTCTTGAGCTCGATGACGATACGCGTCCCGCTCTTGTCCGACTCGTCCCGTAAGTCTGAAATGCCCTGGATGACCTTCTCCTTGATCTGCTCGGCAATCTGCTCGACGAGAACCGCTTTATTGACGAGATAGGGTATCTCGGTGATGATGATGCGTTTCCCGGCTTTGAAATCCTCCACCCTGGTCCGCGAGGTGATGGTGAGGTTGCCACGGCCGGTGCGGTATGTCTCGGCGAGGGATCCGCGGACGATGCCGCCTGTCGGGAAATCAGGGCCTTTGATCATCGTGATGAGCTCCTCGAAGCTCAGGCCGGGGTTGTCGATGAGCTTGATGATCGCGTCGCAGATCTCGCTGAGGTTGTGAGGGGGGATGCTAGACGCCATGCCGACGGCGATGCCGGACGTGCCATTGACCAGCAGGCTCGGAAGCTTTGCTGGCAAGACAGTCGGCTCCTGCAAGGTCCCGTCGAAGTTCGGCTGCATGGTCACGGTGTTCTTCTCGAGGTCGACGAGAAGCTCCTCGGCGATTTTCGCGAGGCGTGCTTCGGTGTTGTGGTTGATAAAGCCGTTCGCGACAAAGGAATGGCAAGAGCTTTGCACCTTCACTGAATAGACCGTTTCCTCATTCTTTGCGCGACCAACTGAACTCACCTTGGAGAAAAAATAGTTTTGTCGGAGGAAGTAGTCAACCAGCTGTTTGTCGGCTTGGCTGAGGAATCGCTTGAGACTTCGAGCATGGAGCGAAAGAAGGTTGTAGCGATCGACATTGTGCCTTTTTAGATAAGGCTGGGAAGGATATCTTTCCTTAAGGTATGAAGAGAGGAAGGGGATGAGGTCGGTTTTGCTCATGCGACACGGGTTGATATGCACAATCTCTGAAAGCTTGGTCTGCTTGGCTGCGTCCAGGAAGCCGATGGATCGAAAGAAGGCTGCTATGTTGGCCTGACCCGTAATTTGAAGCTTACGACAATCGTGCCTCTTGTCGTTGTAGGGCTTGCCGGTGACGATGCCGAAATTGAGGAGGACGATTTTAAGCTGTTTGATGAGCGTCTTGCTTTTCGAATGATAGCAGAGTTCCAGGGTCTTGCCGCCGTGGCGCTTGTCCGTGTTGCTGGTCGTGGAGCCGTCTCCAGTGAAAAGGGATTGAAGGAACACCCGCTGGATGGCTCTGGACGAGGTGAGGATGATGGGGGGGATTTCCTTCCCTTCTGATCTCGATTCCTTGAAGCCGAGGTTGGCAAGGAACCTGACGACGCGCTGATGATAGATGCTCAATTCGCGACAGCCGCCCTTGATGTCGCGCTCATAGAGAGTAGTGCCCGGAAAGAGCTTGAGAATCGCGTTTCGGACACGCCCATAGAAGACTGGATCTTTGTTGTTGAACAGTATCTGTTTCTGGTGATGGCTTCCTTCAGCCACGAGAGCTCCGAGGAGCATGGCTAGGTCAGCGGACATTTGTGAGGGAAGTCCGATGGCTTTCTCTGATTTAATTGTTGCGGGATGGAATTTCCTAAGCGAGGGATTGCGCATAGGAAAGAGTCCTGCCGTGCGGTTGATGACTGCGTAATCCCCCGGCTTTATGCTTCCCAGAAGCTTCCAGGAAAAGACGGGCATTCCCAGAGCATTTGGCTCAAGGCAGAGGAGGGGATGGTTGGATGTTCCACGCAATGCGTAGCCATGTTCGGTTTCTAAGCTGATGATGGGATGCTTTCCTGAATTGAAGAACCGCACTGCCTTATGGCGCTTGCCGTCCCTGCTGAGAACAGTATTGTTGATGGGTGCTTCCTTCTTGTCAGAAAGAGCGTTGATAGGGATCAAGCCGGCGCCAGTCGGGAGAAGGGTGTCTCCCGTGACGCAGTATCTCATTGCGGCGGCGTTGTCGCCATCTGTTGAGTTGTGCACAAACACTCCTGCAGCGAGGGAGAAGTTGTGCGTTTCGGCTATGGTGAGGTCATAGACGTCTTCGCGTTCTTGAAGTGACTCCACGGCAATGACCTTATGGTTTTCGCAAGCGTCGACGAGGAGAGAAATGATGCCCCTTTCGTCGTAATATTTCGCGATCCCGGTCTCCCAGGTCGGTGCGTGGCCATAAGGATAGACTTCATTGCGGTACAGTTCAAAAAGATCAGGGTTGATTGTCCCTTCTTTTTCTAGAACAGTTCTGCAAATCGCAAGGAATTTCTTTTTCCCCGTAAGATTATGGACATGATTCTTATTTGCTTTAAGGATTCTCTCATGCATCTCTTCTCGGTATCTTGGAATGCTCCAGAGACGTTTGAGTGTTTCTGTTGCTGTCTTGCTATGTAATTCGCGAACTTCTGGATGGTTTGCGATGTATTCCTTGTTGACCTTGCTGAGCATTTCTCGCATCTTCGCGATATACTCTGGCTTCTGCCAGTTCTGCCTATTCCGCGTTGAGATGCGCATGGCCTGTTCGCGTCGATTTTCCGGTTTTGACCAGTATGCGGCTCTCCCCTCTGCAAGCTTAGTGACATACGCAGGGTCTGTTGCGTGTCGAGTCGCCGCCATCCTCGCGTGAAGCCGCCAGTGGTCTCCCCACTTCATGCGCTGGATGTTATCTGGGCTGTTGTTGAGCTTGTTGAAGTCTTTGTGGTGCTTGACTCGACCTGCCGAGCATGCGTAAACACCTTTCTCGAGATTGTATTCGTCTGCCAGCTGATGAGCGGGAACCCAGCGTTGCTCTTTAGGTTGAAGGATGAGTTCATAGCCTTTGAGTTCTGGCTTGAATCCGTCCTCAGAAACAGAAAGCCGAGAGTAAAGCGGCATCAATGAATCACCGGGCTTGAGATCCTGCGCTTCTCGGTATTCGCCATTACGCATCATGAACCGATGGTTCGGAGTGCAGCGGATCTCTTCCTTATTATCTAAGGTGACTTTGACAAGCTCAGCTTGCCTTTTCGTGAGTCGTGGCTTTTCGATCTTCGCAACGCGGATTCTGCCGTCGAAGTCGATCGTATAAGTGAAATTCTCTTTTCCCTTCATGTACTCCTCAACGAGCTGTCCGAAAGAAAGTGACCTTCCATCTGTAAGGCGGACCTTTGTGTCTTTGGTAAAGCAGCCGAAGTTACCCTGCCCTTGGATGAGCGGGTACCGCAGCGAGAAGTCCTGCGCCATGCGCACCAGGGTGTCGTAGACGGCCTGGTCGCCGTGCGGATGGTACTTGCCCAGGACTTCGCCGACGATCCTCGCGCACTTCTTGAAGGGCTTGTCATGCTTCATGCCCATGCGGTACATCGCATAGAGAACGCGGCGATGCGCGGGCTTGAGGCCGTCGCGGACATCCGGCAGCGCCCTGCCGATGATGACCGACATGGCGTAATCGAGGTAGCTCCGCTTCATCTCCTCTTCGATGACGCGCGGCTTGACAGTCCCTTCTTGCTTGTCAGAAGCTGCTTCCATGGAAAAACGGAACAGACCCCGCTTTATAAGCCTTTTGGTGGGCGATTTGTCGACGGGAAAAGAAGGTAGCGGAAGAATAATTAAAGTTATTATTTACAATATTATAATTAATTATTAAATATATAGTTTCTAGTATTGAGTTTCCAGATTGATTAAGATTAAATAATACCATTAAATATTAATCGATATTATGAAATCAAAAAAGAAACCTAAAACAATCCAAATTGGGTTGAGAGTTGACTTAGAATTATTGCGAGATATCGAAGAATTGGCCGAAGATGAAGGAGTTGACAAAATGTCGTGGATACGTCGAGCTCTCGCATTAGCTGTGATCGAAGAAAAGGAAGAGATGAGTCAAATGGCCAGGAAAGATTTTGTTTGCCTAAAAATTGATGAAAAAGACTTATTAGAGATAACAGAATCGACGAAAGTTCCAGAAGACTTAAAGCGTGCAAGAGAAGAATATCTAAAAAAGATAAGCTCGGCGGGGAAAGAATGATACGAAAACAGATATTCCTGTTTATTTTGATCTTCTTTAATGTTCAAATAGTTCTTGCCGGTTGCCCCAATAACCGAACGGTGATAGATTCAGAAGAGATTAAAACGGTCGTAAGTGATATGCAAGGTAACGAATTGGAACCGTTACGGATATATTTTCCAAATCAAGACGGACAACCGCTCGAAATCACGAATCTCAACAAAGTCAATCTTTCAATTCTCCTCGACATTACGATAAATGTAAAGGGAAACAGTAATTGTCCTGAGGAGAATGTACGCAGAAACTTCGAAATCATCGTTCCTGCAGAAGACGTTTACAAATTGAATGTCGAAAAAACAACGGCAAACCAGTTCTGCACAAGTTTTATCTTTACTGAACCCCACTTAATAGAATATCGAAAAACGGGTGAAGTAGATATTCAACTTAAAAAAATTGTGCGGGACCACATAGAATGTCCTGATAACAACACTAAAACTCTATTGATCACGGGAATTGGTATTGGATTAATAGTATTTCTGCTGATATTTTTTACAAGAACCGAAAAGAAGAGGAAGGAAAAAAAGATAGAAGCAATTGTAAAAGAAAAATCGGTTCTTGAAGAAAAAAAGGGGGAGTTATCAGAATTAGAACTGATCAATAAAAAAACCGGTGAGATTAAAAAGCAAATTAAAAAGAAAAACGATGAGATTAATGCAGAAAATAGAAAATACCGAAGCAACATAATAAAAAATAATAAATTACATGAAGAATATATTGAACCGCGATTAAGTAAGATATTGGGAGGCGGAACGTGGGAATGGAGAAATCCGAATCGGAAGTATTATCCTTGTTATGTTAATAAGGGTATTAAAACAGAAATATTGATTCATCGAGATCGAGCCGAAAAAAAGATTTTTAAAAAATATCCTGACTTTTTTAAGAATAAATACCCTAACGTTTCATTTTCACAATTGGAAGTTCATCACATCGATACTGATTATGATAATTATGAAGAAAAGAATCTAATTATATTAAGTAATGAAGAACACGGTTGCCTTCATAAAAATATTAATGTCAAAAAAGGAGATTGGGAAGACGGAATAAAAGAACTTAAACGAAATAAAATAACCGCCCCTCACATTTCTGAACTTAAGGACAATTCTTAACTATATGGTCCGCCACCCCGAAGCTCCTGCCGCAGTAGACGCAGCGCCGCCGCTTCTCTCGAAGCAGCATCGTGGCTGTCAGGTATTTCTGGTCATGGCCGCAGTGCGGGCAGCGGAGAAGGAGGATCATGGGGTTTTTTCGCCATCCCTAGGCTCTTTCTCATCCAGCGAAGGGTTGGTGGCAGGGGAGGATGGAGGGATAATGCTATTCTCTCCCTGTTCGACAATCATCGGCAGCCCGTCCTTGATCTCGGCAGGAAGCTGAGTTTCCACAGTATCGTGGGGTGGGCGGGCGGAATCATTACTTACGGCCTGAGGGGTCGGCACTGTCTTTAGCTGCGCCTCTTCACCCGGCTTCTTCTTCATCTTCACGTTCATCTCCTCGGCTTTCTGCGCTGTCCGTTCCATCATCTTCTTCATCTCTTCCTCGGTGATCTCGAAATAGTCGAAGAAGCGCTTGGCGAGCTTGATGAGCCGTGTCCTGCCCCATCGCTGCCGTGTGATGAAGCCCTGCTCCTCGAGCTGGTCGAGGTGGTCGTACGCCTTGTTCGTCCGTATCGCGACTATGTCGCTCTGCTTGACCGGGCAGCGCCAGGCGAGGATGGCGAGCGTCTCGATGATGGTCTTGGAAAGTTCTGTCTTGACGCCGAGGCGGCGTGCGATGGTGAGGTACTTCTGCCGGACGTGGAATTTCCATCCTTTCGAGTCCTTTATCAGTTCGAGCGAGGAATCCTTCGAGTTGTAGTCCTTCTGGAGCTGCTGCAGCGCCTCCTCGATCTCCGCGAGCTCCCGCACGCGGGCGAGCTTGGAGATGTCCTCGACGCTGAGGCTGTCGCCTGCGGCGAAGAGCGTGGCCTCAACCTTGTTCCTGAGATCCTGTTGCATTGTTCAGAAAGTACTTATCCTCTTTTTTTCCTATGTAGCCTTCCTTGATGAAATGGTTCATGAACTTATCGAGATGGCTCTTGCTGATGCCGCAGTCCAGGCTGAGCTCGTCCATGGTCTGCGCCCCGCGCCTGAGTGATAGCGTCACCAAGTTTTTGAGCAAGGCCTTGGCGTTCTTGTTGAGCACCGTGTCCTGGGCTGTCAGCGTCTTGAGCAGCATGTCCGTGTGGTGCAGCCGGGCTTGCAGGTCGTTGAGGTATCCGGCGAACTGGCTGCTGTCAAACAGCAGCTTGCCGGGCTTGACGATCTCGATGCTGGAGGGCATGAAATCGAAGCAGAACGCCATGAGCGTAGAGGTGTTCTTCATCCAGAGCGTGAGCTCGGCGAAGGCGGAGAACATCTCATCCTTGGGCTCTGCCGGCGCGAGCTCTGCTTCCACGATGCTGTAGAGCTCGCTCTGCTTGATCTGCGCCACGTAGCCGCGGAGCGTCTCCTCGACATGCTCCTTCGGCGCCCCCAGGATCTCGATGATGATCCTGCAGAGCAGCTGGCCTTTCTCCACGCGCTCGCTGTCCGTTGCCATGGAAATCAGGATAGCCGGGCCCTTTTTATAGTTTTCTCCACCAGAGTAACAGCAGGGCGAGGAGCGCGAAGGCCGCCACGATGAAAAGGGGTGTCAGCTCCTGGGCCCTCGCGGTCGAGGACTCGTAGAGTACGGTCATGCCATATACGGAGAAACCTCCTTTTAATGGTCTTCGCCCGGAAATCAGGGATTTTTCCGGACTACCCGGAACTTCTCAGAAAGCGCTTCCGCGACGCAGGAAGGGACAAGCGATTCGACACCCGCGCCCTCGCGGGCCAGCTCCTTGACCGTCGAGGAGCTGAGGAACAGCCATTCCTTGCTCGTCATCAGGAACAGGGTCTCGAGGTCATGATTCAGCTGCCGGTTCATGAGCGCGAGCTGGAACTCGTAGTCGAAGTCAGAGACAGCACGCAATGACCGGACGATGACCTTCTCCTGATGATTTTTCATGAAATCCGCGAGCAGGCCGTTGATAGGCAATACCGTCACTGGCATCCCCGAAGTCGCATCCTTCACGAGTGCGAGCCTTTCAGCCAAGGAGAACAACGGCCTCTTCTCCTCGTTCTTGCCCACGGCGATGATGACCTTGCCGAATATGGCTGCTGCCCGCTGGATGATGTCGAGGTGCCCGTTGGTTATCGGGTCGAAGCTGCCTGGGTAGACGGCGGTGATCAAGGCGTCGCCTCCTTCTTGTACACCGCGATAACGCTGTCGCCATGGCGGTGCTCCTTAACCAGTCTCAGGTTAGCGTAGGCCGGCTCCAGGGGTAAGTGCGGGGAGTG
>JAZDHH010000007.1:0-191487 GCA_043806015.1 Nanobdellota archaeon
ATCTCAAGACGATCACGGACTCGCTCGAATTTCGTCTTAGAATCATAAATGTCGTTGTCCGTCATGGCATACCATCTCCAAGACGCGCCGACATTTAAGCTTTGTAATGCAAACAGCATTACAAACAACCGCATTGGATTACAAGGACAATGCGGGGAGCAGGATTCGAACCTGCGGAGGCACTAAGCCAACAGGTCCTAAGCCTGTCCCGTTTGACCGCTCCGGCATCCCCGCGACATTATACTTGTCCCAGATTAAAGGCATTCAATATTAAAATGTTCACCTTGGAAAACCTTTAAAAAGAGCCCTTCCCCAGGCTTGCCTGATGAAAATAAAAGAGGTCATGCAGAAGCCGGTCTTTGTGTCGCCGACTGCAACGAAGAAGCAGCTCTTCGCCGTCGCGAAACGCCATCCGGACACCGAGCTGTTCATCGTCGTGGACAGGCAGCATCGCTTCCTCGGCGACATCCACGAGAACGACCTCTTCCTCATGCTGCTCCCGAACGAGCGGTTTTCCGACATCGGCGTGAACCTCGCCTTCGACCTCGAGAAGAAATTCTTCGCCACCAAGGCGAAAGAGCTCATGCGGCGCCATGACATCACCTGCTCGCCGGACGACGACCTCCTCAGCGTCGCCCTGCGCCTCGCCCAGGAGGAGGTCAACGAGATGCCGGTCGTCGACGCCAAGGACAGGGTCGTCGGCTGGATCAACGAGGGCCTGCTCGCCAGGCATCTCCGATGCTAGACAACATCCTCCTGATCCTGGTCCTCCTCATCCTCTGCGCCAAGCTGATCGGCAGCCTGTTCGAGCGCATCGGCCTGGACAGCACCATCGGCGAGCTGCTCACCGGCATCGCCTTCGGCCCGAGCGTCCTCAACCTCGTCAGCACGGAAAGCATCGAGTCCTTCGCCATCATCGGTTCCGTGCTCATCCTCTTCGTGGCCGGCCTCAAGCAGCGCGACATCCTTGAGATCACCAAGGACAAGCCAGCGGTCGCGCTCGGCATTAGGATGCTCTTCCTCACCGCGGTGCCCATGGCCCTGTTCTTCTACGCAGTCCCCCCGCTGTTCCATGTGCAGTTCACCCTGCTACAAGCCGTCGTCCTCGGCTTGGCCTTCGCTATCATCGATGTCGGCGTCCCCGCCAAGGTCCTCATCGGCAAAGGCCTCATCAGCACGCCGGTCGGCAAGGTCACCATACGGGCCGCGATCGTGAACATCATGCTCGGCCTGCTGCTGTTCACCATCCCGACGCTGTTCATGGGCGCCAACCTGCTCACCCTCGAGATCAAGGCCATCGGCATGGCCCTCTTCCTCGGCATCACCGTGCTGCTGGTCCTTTTCCTCTCCAAGGTCAGCCGCTTCGTCATGAAAGTGCACATTGAAGAGGCAGAGTTCTCGCTCGCCATCATCCTCGTGCTCGCCTTGTCCTACCTCACCGAGCTGATCGGCTTCTCCTCCATCCTCGGCGCCTTCATCGCCGGGGCTATCGTCGCCAGGATGCCCTTCGCCGAGACCAGGAGCTTCTCCGCCAAGGTGACGTCCATCTCCTTCGGACTCTTCGTTCCCTTGTTCTTCGTCTGGTTCGGGCTGTCGATCCACCTCGCCGAGATATGGAAGAGCCTCGGCCTCGCCCTGCTGATCTTCGTCGCCTACTCAGGCCTGCGGTTCGCCATCGCCTATGGCTACCTGAAGAAGAAGGGCTATGGCATGCCAGCCCTGATAGCATCATCCATGCTGTCGGTGGACGTGGAAAGCCTGGTCATCCTCATGGTCGCCATGACCCTCGGCATATTCTCCACGGCCATGCCGCTGACCCTTTTCGCGCCCTCGGTCCTCTTAAGCACGCTCCTCATCGTCGTCCTCGTGGCCGCCTTCTCCAGGACGCCGCAAAAGATTAATAAGGCCGCGGCGCTGAGGAAGGCCAGAGCATGAAACCGGCGAAAAAAGAGGCGATCCCAGAGCACCGCTTTTATGTCCTCCTGGCGGCCTACGCCATCCTCGCTGCAGTCGTTTTCTTCTTCGCCATGGACGCCGCTGGCCAGAAGGTCTTCTGCACCTCGGATAAGGGCATGTTTGACTGTTTCTCCTGCTCGACGCGCTGCGACGACGTCTGCAAGGACGCCTTCTGCCTCGGCCTCGACCCGGACTGCCTTCCCGACGGCTCCCCGCTGAGGAGCTGCACGACAAGAAGCTGCCTGGCCGGGTCTTTCCAGGGGAGCTGCGTCACCTCTGCCCAGATGCTCGTCTTCGAGGGGCCGCAGCAGCGCATCGTGGACTGCTGCACCGGCGCCTATTGCCGCGATGACGGCCAGTTCGCGACCTGCCTCGACCCGGATGATGACGAGGCGACCTGCCAGCACTTCTCAGACGAGCCGTACAGCTTCCGATGGCGCGGCCTGGGCGGCGTCAGCGACTGCTGCGGCGACGACACCGACGAGCTGCAGTGCCAAAAGATTTAAATACCCTACGCGTTTCCCTCGTCTATCCATTATTTTTGGGGTGCCCTATGGAAACTTCACGTCCCTTGGATGCGCTCAACCAGGCGCGCAACAGGCGCATCTTGGTCGAGCTCAAGAACAACAAACAATTCATCGGCAAGCTCAAGGCTTTCGACATCCACATCAATGTCGTCCTGGAAGAGGCTGAGGAGCGCGTCAACGGCGAGGTAACGCGCAAGCTCGGCGTCATCTTCATCCGCGGCGACACGATCACGGTGATCTCTCCCACATGAAAGGAACCCCATCGATGGGCAAGAAGTCGGGAAAGAAGTCCCATATCCGCTGCAGGCGCTGCGGCAAGGTCACGTATAACCTGAACCGCAATGCGTGCGCGAGCTGCGGCTACGGCAACAGCACCAAGATGCGGCATTACAACTGGATGAAGAAGGAGTAACATGGCAACCTCTCAGGCAAGACCCCACCTCAAGGCGACCGGCGCCCTGTATCGCGATTACCGCAAGAAGAAGAAGTACGAGTGCGGCACCGTCGCGACCTTGACCAAGCTCGGGGAGAAGCGGACCAAGACGGTGCGCACCCTCGGCAACCACCGCAAGTACAGGGTGCTTTCCGCTGACAAGGCGAATGTGCTCGATCCCAAGACCAAGAAGTTCGCCATCGCCAAGATCAAGACCATCACCGAGAACCCGGCGAACCGGCATTATGTCAGGCGGAACATCATGACCAAGGGGACGATCATCGACACCGACCTCGGCAAGGCCCGCGTGACCTCAAGGCCTGGCCAGGACGGCGTGGTCAACGCGGTCTTGGTGCAATAGGTTTTTATTCCCCCCTTCTTTTTGGTCGAACCATGACCTATTTGGAAAAGCGTTATCACCTGCTGCCGATTGAGGCTGCGCTCCTCAACGGGTTCCACGCATTGCCCGACGAACACGCGAAGCGGTTGGAGGAATGAGCATGTACATCCCCAAGCGCTACGGCGAGGCAAGGATCGACCGCTGCCCGTTCTGTCAGCAACAAGCTACAGTGGAGAACGGCCAGGGCGTGCCGGTCTGCAGGGATCATCGGCATGCGGAGCTCGGCGACATGAGATGCCTCTGCGGCGCTTCCATGGAGCTGAAAAAGGGCAAGTTCGGCGTGTTCTTCAACTGCATCACCTGCGGCAACATGAACCTCAGGAAAGCGCTGGAGATCAACGAGGTCAAGGCAAAGCCGCAACCCGCCAGGGAAGAAGAGATTCCAGAGAAGAAAGAGAGGCCTCCGAAAAGGGAGAGAACGGAAATTGTCTTCCGCTCCGACGAGCCGTGGCTGTTCGAGTGATTTATGAGGACAGCAGCGCTGAGATCTTCCTGACCATCTCGTCGCGTTTTTCCGTGGTCCTCGCCTCGACGCACAGCCGGAGCAGGGGTTCGGTATTGCTCGGGCGCACGTTGCACCACCAATCATCCGAGACCAGGGAGACACCGTCAACTTCAAAGGAAGTCGCCTTGGGAAACCTTGCCTTGACCAGCCTCATCTTGGCGTCCTTGTCCTCGACGGTAAAATTGATTTCAGGCGAGGCGTAATATCGGTGCAATGGCTTGATGAGCTCGGACATTGGCTTGCCGGTTTCCTTCATCGCGAGCAAGACCTGCAATGATGCATATGCGGCATTGTCAGTGTAGGAGAGTTCCCGGAAGAAGTAATGCCCTGAAAGTTCGCCGCCGAAAATCGCATTTTCTTTCCGCATGTTCTGCTTGATGAAGGAATGCCCTGCTCGGGTCAGGATGGGGATGCCGCCGCTTTCCTTGATGACCTCCGGAACAGACCTACTGCTTCTTACCTCATAAAGCACCTTTTCGCCCTTGTTGCGCAGGAGGATGCGTTGCCCGAGGAGGGCGGTGATGAGGTCTGCAGGCACACGGTTACCTTTCTCGTCGATGAATATGACGCGGTCAGCGTCACCGTCGAAAGTGATACCGAGATCCTGTCCTTTCATGCTCGCCACGAGTTTCACGGTATTCTCAGCCTTAAGCGGGTCGGCCTCATGGTTGGGGAACCTCCCGTCGAGGGTGTTGAAAAGCGCCTTCACTTTGCATCCGGTCTTCTTGAAGAGGGGGAGGTCGAGCACGGACATGGCATTCGCGCAATCGATGGCGACATTGAAAGAGAACTGGGTGTTTATCTTTTTTAGGAGGAAATCATGATACCTTTTCTGGATTGCCTCTTTGTTCATCGTCCCCTTCCGCGTCGGCTCAGGAAACGTCCTCTTCTCCACGATCGCCTGGATATCCGGGATGCCGTTGCTGCCAGAAATCGGGATGACACCTGGGCGCAGCAACTTGAACCCGTTGTAGGACGCCGGGTTGTGCGATGCCGTGATCATGATGCCACCGGCATCCTTGTCAAGGCCAAAATAAAACATTGGCGAGGTACACAATCCCACATCGATGACGTCGGCGCCCTGCTCCATGAGCCCTTTGGCCAGGCTGCGGAAGAGGCCATCAGAAGAGAGCCGGCAGTCCCTGCCGACCATGACTTTGCCGACACCGACGAATGCGACATACGCCCTCCCGATGCGATAGGCCATGTCCTCGTTGAGCTGATCAGGATAGGTCCCGCGAATGTCATAGGCCTTGAAGATCGACATAGTGCACCTAAGAGATGTCCTTCCACTCCTTGAGCGCCCGCTCGTAGCGCTCGATGTTGCCGGTGTCATACCATTGGCCTGAAAAGGGATAGCCGTAGAGCTTCCCGATGGCCGCCAGCTTGGGGAACACGTCCTTCTCGAACATTGCGTATCCTTTCGGGATGTAGTTGAGCACTTCTGGCTCGAGGATGTAGAAGCCTGAGTTGATCAAGTTGGAGGGCTGCTTGCCCAGCGGCGGCTTCTCGACGAAGGACAGTATCCTCGGCCCGTCGAGCTTCGCGACGCCGTAGTGGCTGGGATCAGACATGGTCGTCAGGGCGATGGTCGCCAGCGCCTTGTTCTTGCGGTGGAACTGGTACATGTCATGGATGTTGATGTTCTTGAGCTCGTCGCCGTTCTGCACGATGAAGGTGCTGGTGAGCTGCTGCCTGGCGAGGCGCATCGGCCCTGCGGTGCCCAGCGGCTCGGATTCCTCGACGTAGCTGATGCGCATGCCGAACTTGGTCCCGTCGCCGTAGTACGCCTTGATCTTGTCCGCCATGTGGCCGACGGCCATCGTGACCTCCTGGATGTCGTAATGGCGGAGCAGGTCGAAGAGGTGCTCGGTGAGCGTCTTGCCGTGGATGGGGATGAGCGCCTTGGGGATCTCGTAGGTGATCGGCCTGAGCCTCGTGCCCTTGCCCCCGGCGAGGATGACGCACCGTTTGGGCGTGTGCTCGTTAAGGGCACGCATGAGCAGCAGCTCGACGGCGTGGCTCCTGTTCTTGATGGTGCTGCCGTTGACTTGAGAATCCACCTTTTTCAGCAGCTGGCTGTCGATGGTCAGGGTCGCCCGGGTCTTCATGGTGACCTTCCAAGGCGAAGCCCTATTTAAATATTCCGGTTGATATGATGAAGTATGATAATCAAAAGGTTTAAATAGAAGTATGATAACGTATGATGATATTCAGCATGAGTGTTTTGGGGTGACTAGCATGGACAAGATCAAGGTCGGCATCGTGGGCTACGGCACTATCGGCAGCAGGGTCGCTGCCGCTGTCCTGAAGCAGCCGGACATGGCGCTCGTCGGCATAACTGCGTTCTCTCACAACTACCGCATCGCCGAGGCTGCCAAGAGAAGCATTCCTATCTACAGCTTCGTGGACAACGCGCAGTTCCCTGTCCCGATAAAGGGAACGCTGAAAGACCTTTGCAAGGCATCGGACATCATCGTCGACTGCTCGCCCAAGAAGTGCGGGGCTGAGAACAAGGAGAAGTACTACGCTCCCTGGGGCGTCAAGACGATATTCCAGGGCGGCGAGAAAGCCAAGGTCACGCAATGCTCGTTCAACGCGCAATGCAATTTCGATGAGGCAAAGGAAAAGCAGTTCGTCCGCGTGGTGAGCTGCAACACGACAGGCCTCGCCCGGACCATCATGAGCCTGATGCCGCTGGGCATCGAATCTGTGCGAACCGTCCTCATCCGGCGGGCAGCGGACCCCAATGACAGCTGCAAGGGCCCGATCAACGCCATCAAGCCGGAGATGAAGGATATACCGTCGCATCACGGCCCTGACGTCAAGACCGTCATCCCCTCGCTCGAGATCTTCAGCATGGCCGTCGCTGTCCCCACCACCCTGATGCACCTGCATTCGCTCGACATCACCTTTATCGCGGAGCCGGCGCTCGCTGACGTCATCGCGCTGCTTGAGAAGAATCCACGGCTCGTGCTCATCGACGACGATATGCAAATCCCGACCACAGCGGAGCTGATGGACTGGGCCAGGATCCGGGGCAACTCCGACCTGATGCAGATCGCGATCTGGCGCAAGGGCATCGGAGTGAGCGGCAGGGAAGCGTACCTGTTCCAGGCAGTGCACCAGGAGAGCGATGTCGTCCCCGAGAACATCGACTGCATCCGGGCGATGCTCGGCACCATGGGCAAGGAGCAGTCCATGGCGGTGACAGATAAGACGCTCGGGCTGAAATAAGGGAAGAAGCCTTTTAGTCTAGGGATCAGCCTTGGCCGTAGATTTGCGTATTTCCCCCGATGAGAATGCCATCGGGGACATTGATCAGCGCCCTGTCTTTTCCTGTTCTCTTTGCGACTCCGAGGGCGTTTCCAGTATGGGCGATAAGGCGCTCCACTCCCATGCCTGCTGCATAGGGCGCGATGCCTCCGCTCACCGTCACCTGCAAGCCGGTATGCTTGCTGGAAGGGACCCCGTCACGAATCGAGTACAGGATGCGGTCTATGACGGCATGCGCCTCTCGAGGGCCGCAGTTAGGGAGGATGATGCCGAACTCCTCGCCACCGCCGACGCGACCTGCGTATCCTAAGGTGTCAGATAGGAGGGAAGAATGTTTCCTCTGTTCATGTCCCCGGTCTTGCTCGGGCATCCCTTTTCCCGGGATGCGCAGATTATCCCTGATATGACGTACCACATAGGCGATGACCTCGTCACCAGTCTGCCACTTGAACTTCGTGTTGACCTCGCCGAAATTGTCGATGTCCAGCAAGCCATAGCAAAAATTATAAGGGTCTGCCTGGTCTGTTGATCTTTCAACCAGGTCTACGTGCATGAGAAGGAGCCTGTCCTCGATGGCGGTCTTGCTCAATATGCGGGTCTGACCGTCGACATGGCCTCCAGTCAAGGCAAGATAGCTATCAGGATCCGTCACAGCCAGATTCCATAAGATCTCCTGCGCTTCCGGCGTTCTCAGCATTCTCACTAGGTCAGATTGATCCATGAACCCGCCGTGGAAGAACTTATATATAAATTTAATCATTTTAAAGTAGTAAAAATAATTGGAAACCTTCAATGGAGATAAGGTTTTTAAACCGGCCGCATCACCCAAGCCATATTGCCCCGTTGGTGTAGTCCGGCCAATCATTCAGCCCTTTCAGTGCGGATATCCGTTCCCGGTTTCCGAAGGGAAAGGCTGAGACTCGGGTTCAAAGCGCCAGCTTTTTTTCCTCCCGGAAAAAAACCTGGGAAACTGTGGTTGGCTTTGTGATCCTTTGGATAACAAGGCCTTTGGGCGACATTCGCTCCGCGAAGTCCCCCCCGATCGCTGAAAAGCGAATTCCCAGAGGCGTTGGAAGTCCCGGACGGGGCACTTTATTCTTCTCAGCAATAGAGCGCAGCGAAAAGCGAAGTCACAATCGATTGCAGCGTCCGGGTCCCGAACGGAGCGTAGTGGAGTGAGGACATCCGGACGGGGCATAATTTTCGGATAAAAGTATAAAAAGGGGTCTTACGCAGTGCTCTCTGAGCAAAAATGAATCAAAAAGCGGTGTTGTATCTTCTTGGGCTCCTGCTTCTGTGTAGATTGACGTATGCAGAGCCGGTGATACTTACTGTCTCTGGTCCGCTCGAGCACGGACAGAACTTGACCGTCAGTGGCAGCGGATTCGGCGTGAAGACTCCTGTGGAGCCCTGGATATTTGATGACTTTGAGGGGGGGAACGAGGGTGAAGAGATCTCTGGGAACATGCCCCTTATCGGAGATGTAGTGTATTCCCATTATACGTCCTCAGCAGTGTATAATCTCAGTCCAAATAGCAGCCAGAACATGGCAATGTATTATTATGACGATCAGAGTGGAAGCACTATCCGGGACAATATTGTCGTTACAGGCCAAGCAAATCAACAGAGATACATCAGCTACAAATCGTTCAGGAATCAGATTAGCAATGATACCTACGGAGTATGGAAAATTGACAGGCAGACTTCGAATCTTGGGAACGGTAACAACAATGCTCCTTATGACGATCCGCCCAATTTTGGTTGGGGGATGGGTTGTTATTATAACAATTGCAGGGAGTTCATCCAGGTTACCGGAAACGGATGCTGGAATGCGCCACTGCCAGGAGCGTGGCATCGAACTGAATTGTGGGAGACCATATCAGGGGTTGATATTGCCAATGCAACTTACAATATCTGGCGAGATTCACTTGAAGTTGTGAATTTGACGAACATAATCACATGCACAGCAGACTGCACGAACGGTTGCCAAATCGACACATGGATGTCACCGGGTTTAGTCAATGATCCGGGCATCCATGAGCTTTGGCTGGACAATCTCTATATTGATAGCACCCGTGCCAGAATTGAAGTATGCAACGCATCAACAATAGATCAGACCGCCAATTGCGAGATCCAAATACCACACACCACCTGGAACGACAACACGATAGAGTTCACCGCCAACCTCGGCAGCTTTGACGGAAGCGAGCAATTGTACTTGTTTGTTGTGAATGCCGACGGGAATGTGAGCGAGGGTTACCCTCTCGAAAATGCTGAACCAGAAGAATATACCGATTACGGCCACTACCGCATCCGGAACAACCACCCCCGGATTTTTTCGACTCCTGCACTGATTGCTGAGGTGAAAGACCGCTGCACTGGACCGAATGCCAGGAGCCCATACCGAGAATGGTTCCAGGGCTTGCAAACGAGGGCTGATGCAGGATTGGTGCATGACCTGTTGAATCTCGCCCTGCTCTTCAACTTCACCGGAGAGCAGCAGTATCTCGATATGTACTTGCAGGAGCTGAACACTGCTCTTGATTCATTGCTCGCCGGGACGAATTATATCAGTAGCTCCGTGCTAGGCTCCATGGATATCGTCTGGGATGAACTGAGTGACGAGTTGAAGCTGAAGGCATTGCGTGTCGGCGGGCAGAATGAGTGGTGCTGGGCGAGCATTGCTTCCTCCCAGTCGAGTAATATATCCATAGGTTACCATGGCGCTTACTGTGCCAGGAATGTCCTCGCTTTCGCCGGACTGTTCGCCAATGAGGACATCCTGCAGAATCCTGAAGTTATCAATAATCCAGGAATATACAAGTTTAATGTCCCGAATTACTTAAATGTTTCATTCGAAGAGCTGACCCCTTCAGGCCATTTCTACAATATTGAAAACTTTGTTGCAGGGAATTATCCAAATCCCAACGTGTTGCAGGGAAGCCTTGGAGGAACATATGACGGCCCATATGACGCTTCTGAGGAGGCCTGGAGCGCAGAACTGATATTCATCGCTGAAATGTTGAGCGGCAACAACTACCATGACGATTTCGCTCGTGACAAGAACAAGGGCATCTTCTGGCACAGCCTGTGGTTGCCATTCACCTTCACGAACTACACAACACCCTTCTGGAATGGAATGAATGAGTCAAGCTGGTTTGCCTTATCTCAATTGTGGAATACCCAGCCGCAGACAGACTTTCCTCCAGTCAGGGTGAACCTCTTCCTCGCGTACATGTACGCTGATCCGAGGATCCAGTATTTCATCGAGCGAGCAAGCATGAAAGAATATGTCTACTACAACACGAACTTCAATGGCATATGGCAGTATCTGCTCTTTTATGACGACGCAATAGAGCCCATCGGACCCTACCAGGGCATGCCTTTGGCAAGCTACTTCAGCGGACCAGGTATTTTGACCATGCGGGAGAATCTGAGCACAGACGCCTTATTCTCATTCTTCACTTCTTCAGATTATTTCCTTGCGGGCAGGCGCTATTCTGACGCAAATGCGTTCCAGCTCTACAAGAAGGAGCATCTTATTCCTCGCGGAGGCTCCCGCATAAGATATAACTACGATAATGGCAAGCACACATCATATCACACATTCTCCTGGTCAACAAACACCCTCAGGTTCATGGATCCCAATGCGGTTGAGGGAACTTGCGGCGAGTTCAATCCTGCTTATTATAATATAACTGACAATATATCCCGCCACCTTGGAGGCCAGCTCTGCCACACGGACAGCAGACACCAGAAGGTTGCCAACATCAACTACAATGAGTTCTCTGACATCACAAGATTCTACCATGATGAGGACATAACCTATGTATTGGGTGAAGCGAAGAAATCATATGCTCAAGTAAGCTACTTCGACAGGGAATATGTGTATTTGCGGCCAGACACCATCGTGATCTTCGACAGGTTTGAAACAGTCGGAGACAATTTTCGGAAGAGCTTCAGGATGCACACCGTGCCAGAACCAATCATTTCAGAGACGCCGGTCTCAACTGCCAACAATGCCAAGGTGTATGATAATGCCCAATATGTTAAGATTGCAGGGTTCAATACTACACTCCACATGAGCCTGCTCCTTCCTCAAAACAATGAGGTTACAATAAGGGGTGGCGACCATATCCTCGTCAATTCATCCCTCAACAGCGAGATTTCCCCAGGGGCAATTTCTGACATCCCCCGCTGGCTGGAGCTCTTTGGGGCGGGAATTAATGCTCTTGGCAACCTTACAATAGAGGGGGAAACAGCCGAGGCATCTGCAGATTCTGAATCAGTCCAAATGAACACATCTAGGAGGGTGTTCCAGACCCTGAACTGCAATACAGGAACTTCAACCACGCAGATGACATGCACTGGCGCATCATGGGCTCCAGACCAATGGAAGGATTACATGGTTGACTATGGCTACGGCCGTTCGCTGGTGACAGGCAACTCAGCAAATACTTTGTACGGCAGCTTTCCTGGCAACAATAACTTTTATCGCGTAACCTTGTTCCTTTATCTTGCTAATACCTTCAGGCACTGGAAACGCATTGACCGCATCACCTCAAATGAACTTGACCTGACAAAATTTATCATATCCTCCCCTGAATATTTTGATATCGACGACTATGAGGGTAGGGTTCACACATTCTCACCACATTCTGACAGTCTCCATGACCAGTATGTCAAGAGGACTGACCTCGGCCAGTACAACATCAACATCGAAGGCGACAGGAACAGCAGGCAGGGCAACTTCCTCAATGTGCTCTATCTGGATGATACCGTCAGCGAGAATATTGACACGCACCTGCTCAACTCCACTCCAGGAACGACGGCAGCAAACGTAGGTGGAACCATCCTTGTCTTTGCCAACACCCAGGAACCGCTCTCGGCCTTCGAAATCTCCGGCGGAGTGGGCACAGCATACGCCTTCGGCTGCCTGCCAGGAACAACGTACTACGTTCTGGAAGACGGAGGCACAGTCAGAGTCTCGACGTCAAACAACGGGGGCGAGGCGTCCACAGCTAATGACATGGGCATCCTGCAGCTTGACCTCGGACCTGGCTGCGCCCTCCCTCATGACTATCCGACCTGCGACTGCATTGACCATGACGAGCTCATGGAGAGCATCCAGGCATTCTTCTCAGGAGACCTCACCTTGCAACAGCTCATCGTCAACATCCAGACGTGGAAGGTTTGCGATGATGAATAACCACGTGCACAGGATCGAAAAGCAGTTAAGTGAAATAAAACAGAGAAGAAGAGAAGGAATACAAAGAAGTCCTATTGGCAAAAAAGGGGCTCGACGGTCGCATCAAGCGGTAAGTCGCCCAATCCTTGGGTTCTCTATCGCAGCGACCGCATGCCTTTGTATTGCAGTTCTTATCCTCACCCCGATTGGATTGAATGTAGGCATGCGGTTCTCCTGGGGAGGGACAACGCCTGAAGTCGGCCGGACGCTGCCGGAGTCTGTCGATGGAGGAGCGGTGTTTGACGTGACCCTCGAGGTGTTCGGGGACAACAGCACCTTTATCATCATAGAGGAGGAAGTGCCTCCGGGATTTACCATTGTAGACGAGGGGCCGTTTACCGCCCAAGGCGCGTTCTTGAGGTATGTGAACATCTCGTTGACCGAAGAGGTCGGGAACCTCACGCTGACGTATACCTTGACTGCTCCGGGTTCGGCCGGCAGCTACTCCTTCTCCGGCCAGTACTTCCTTGAATCAATGGCCAACACGACCGAAACATTGGGGGATGCAGCACTCTCGGTGAATAAAGTTGACGATGGCGGAGGAGGAGGAGGAGGAGGTGGCGGCGGAGGCATCTCGACACCGCCAAGGAACGTCACGGAAAAGGTGATCACCTTCCCGGACGACATCCAGCAGGTTGTCATTCCCCAAAAGAACCAAACAATCTCAAACATGACCGTCAGGCTGGACGAAATCCCTACGACGGCGGAGAACCTTCTTCCTTTCGTAGCCCCCGATGGTGTGGTCTACAAATATTATGAAATCAAGGCTTCGCTCCAGACGAATGCCAACATCAACTTCCGCGTGCCGGACTATTGGATTTCAGAAAACGATGTCGATCCAGGCAGTGTCAGCCTGTACCGCTACACTTCGTCGGAATGGAAAAAGCTAAAAACCTACAAGACCGACGAGTCCTTCAACCTGATGACTGGCGCTGCCATAGGCGACCTTTTTTCCGGCGACTGTGGCTTCCTGGCGCTCAAATGCCTCGGGAGGATTATTCGCAATGTCGCGGGATCGCTCACCAACCTTAACATCCCCAATACTGCATATTCTTACTACTCAGCCCAAACGCCAGGATTCTCCCTCTTTGCAATCGCTGGCCAACACATAATCAAGACCAACCAAAATGAGACCATAAATGATTCCACTCCACCTCCTGAATCCCCGCCACCTGAAACGCAAACTCCCGGGATCGTCACCGGCAGCGATGAAGACATCACCTTCACTCCACAGTCAAATCCGGTGGAGGATTACACGATTGGCGTGGCCGCGCTCATGGTCTTCCTCTTCGCGTGCTCGCTTATCCCCCTCGTTCTCCATAGTAATCAGAAAACCGAGAAGAAGATGAAGGCTTTCTTCACCGAGGCGCTCCACAAAGGCCATACCGAGGAGCAGCTTTTCCATCATCTGGCTGCCCACGGATGGGAAGAGAAGAACACCAGGAAATACTTGTCCCGCTATGGCATCCGGAACAATCCGGCTTTCAACAGCATCAAGAGGTATATCGCGGCCGCCAAGGAAAACGGAAAGACCGACGCTGACATCAAAAAGGCCATGGAAGCAAAGGGCTGGCATCCCACCCTCGTCTCCCATCTCCTGAAGCAGAGATAATGCGCGGTCTCACTTGGGGGTAGGGCTCGTCGGTCGTGTTGGCCACGAGACTCTGCATCCTGATGCCCAGCACAAAGCCATCTTCATTCGCGGCGAAGCTGGAGGCGGGTGCCCTGACTTCGCACAGGCGGCACATGACGCCCTTCTCCGTCTCGACCAGCTCAGACGGCGCGCAACCGACAAGGAGCAGGACAAGGGATCGCATAATCCCCGTCGGCAAGGGCAATATTAAAATACTATAGTTACTATCCCTTTGCGGGGGTCATAGGAATGGCTGAATATCGGCTGTCGCGCCGAACGGCGCTCAGGCTTATGCTCGTTGGAACTGTCTCAGCTCCCGCTCTTCTTTCAGGCTGCAAGCCCGGCGATCCGTTGTTCCACTATGTCATCCCGCTTCCTGACCGGGCGGAAGCGTATCTCGTTGAGGCGAAGGACAATGCCGACATCCGGTATCGGGGGATGCCTGTTCGCGAAGAGCTTATGCCTCCTCTTGAGGCTCTTATCCCGGATTATCAAGGCGCGCGTCCTGTTTGGGACCAAAGCGACGCGTTGCGGAAGTCAGGGAGCCTTGTCCCGGAAGGGCAGCTCTGGTATCATCAACGCTGCGTCTTGCTCCCGAAGGTGCAGGCAGTCCAGGACAGCATCCTCTCGATCCTCGAGAACCGGCCCCAGGATCTGAATGCCGAGAATTATCCTGCTCCCCGGGTGAAGTTCGATGTCGTGGCCTGGCTCCAGAAGGCCCAGGACGCGATGAACCTCATGAGCCACAAGGAGCTCATCGACCAGACAGAAATTGCGTTTTCCTCAGGCGACAGTGTTGCCGGGGCCGTTGCCCTCGAGCGCCTGCACGGCGTTGTCGACATCCTCGTCAGGCAGGGCTATTCCCTGCAGCACCGCGCGAACCTTCTCATGCTTGAAAAGAGATACAGGTCAGCGGATAGTTTAAATACAGGAACGGGAAGGTAGTCGTTCTATGCTCTGGTCAATATTCGCCTTGCTGAGCGCAGTTTTCGATGCGAGCTTTTTTGCGCTTCTGAAGAGATCGATGAAGCGCCTGCAGCCCTATGCTCTCGTCGCTGTCACCTACCTGCTGGGCAGCCTGGTGCTCTTCAGCATCGCCTTGGCGCGTGGCATCCCTCCTCTCGGCCAGGCGCTCTTTCCGGCTGTCGCCGGCTCGGCTGTCCTGACTGCGGGAGCCTTGCTCCTTATCCTGAAAGCGCTGGAGGACACCGACCTGTCTCTCGCCATGCCCATGCTCGCCTTCACATCACTGTTCTTGATCATGACCTCGTTCTTGTTCCTCGGCGAGCTTCCCTCGCTCCTCGGCTCCGTTGGCATCGCCCTTATCGTCCTCGGCTCCCTTATCCTCAACCGCTTCTCCTTCAGGCGCAAAAAAGGCCTTGCGCTCATGCTCGGCGTCGCTCTCATCTACTCTGTCTTGGCCAACGTCGACAAGATAGTGGTGCTGAACTCTGACGTGTTCTTCGGGAGCAGCCTCACCCTGTTCTTGATCGGTCTCTTTTTCCTTATCCTCGGCAGAAAAAGTTTGACCCTGCCGACATTGAAGGCAGGCGTGCTCCTCGGCGGCGTGCTCGCTGCGATGATGATAGCGGTGAACCTTGCCTACTCGCTGCAGATTGTCCCCTATGTCATCGCCATCAAGCGGACCGCCATCCTGTTCAGCGTGATCTACGGCGGCGTGCTGTTCAAGGAAGGCAAGTTCGGGCTGAGGTTGGCCGGCGCGGCCGTGATGCTCGCTGGCGTTCTGGTCATCCTTCTCTCTTAGATGTCAAAGAAGAGCTTTCCGTCCTCTCGCAGGACGAGCGGGATGTCCGGGATGCTCATGCCCGGGCCGACATTCCCGTCGATATCCATCCCGAAGGGAAGCAGGGAGCTCTGGTCCTCAGGGGGGACTACTTCAGGGGTGAATGCCGCGTCATCCCAGATGATGATGTCCATGGACGGCGCCATCACCGGCTTGCCGTCATTAAGATAGCGTAAGGATTCATTCCCCTTGATGCGGAGGATGATTGCCGTGGTCTCCCCTGGCCTGACGGCGAATGGGAAAAGCACGGGAAAGGAAGAACTGGGAAGAAGGGCATCATCTTCGCCGACAGCGACCGAGCGGAACGTGAAGGATACCTGGTTGTAGATGCCTTCGGGCAGGGAAATGTTCGCCACGAGGGAAAGGTTTGATGTGAGGCCCGCGCGGAAGCTTCCATTGATGATGCTGACCTGCCCTTCGGCGCCCTTGACCGTCATTTCGTCAATGGTGACAGCCATCGGGGGCCCGTTTCCCTGGACGCCTATGGCGACCAGCAATCTGCCATCGCCCGGCATGGTGGCGGCTGGCTGCTGGGCGCATCCAGCAAGGAAAGCGGCCATCAAAACCAGGAAAAAGGCTTTCATGGAAGGGAGATGATAGAGGAGAATATTAAAAGCTGTCGATGACCAATACCTTTAAATATCCCCTCGAAATCCTTTCGCCTAAATGAAGCGAAGTTCTCGACGCTGGAAGAAGAAAGGGCAGATGCGCTGGAAGTGGCAGCGCAAGCGCATGAAGAAAGAGAAGCGCAGGCGTGCCAAGAAGTGAGCCTTCTTATTTTCTATCCTTGAATGAGGCCTTAGACCTTGTCGTGCTGCCGCGCCGGCTCCCTGTTTTTATTGCTGATGCTCTGGCCGCCCGTGGCTTCCTGCGCGTGCTCGGCCTGCATCGAGGCGGCTGCCTGCTGGAAGTCGGTCTTCGCGCCCTTGGCCTGGATGAGGCCTCCGGCCTTCAAGCTTTCGTCCAGCTCGATGATGGCGATGCCGATCCTGTCGAAATAGTGCGAAACGGCGCCAATTTCTTCCGTGCGATCACCACCTCTTTGTGAGGCAAGGGAGAAAAAAAGGCATGGAAAAATAGCGGCTGCTCAGCGTGAGGGCTGCTGCCGGAGCCCCTCAGCGTCCCCGGTGAAACCGAGGCGGTGCAGCACATCGAGCCTGCCGAGGTCGAGCAATCGTTCCGCGAAGACTGAACCTTGGTAGCGACCCGTCTCATCCTGCTTCAGGTCTTTCAGCCATTGCGCGACAGCAGAGGGAGTGTGCCGGGTCATGCGGAGGAGGTCGTCTTCAGAGTAGTGGCCGTCCACGTCGAGCGCGATGGGAGGCAATCCTTCAGGATAGGTGAGCTGGTACTTGTTGATCTTTTTGGGCGGGATGCGCTCGTTGAGATACCTGGTCACTTCCGGGATGTCCCGGTAGATGATGGCCTGCAAAGCCCTCCGGCTATAGACCGCCCTGTCGTTCGCCAGCAGCGCGTCGATAATCGCCTTGTAGCTCGCCTCTTGACCAAGCCGCAATCCGCCGGTGTTCATCAGCAGCTTCCTGCTGCCGAGGTCGGCGAAATAGCTGAATGGCCTTGGCCGGTGGAGCTCGTCGTTCTGTGCCGGGTCATGGTACGGCGTCCCGAGGGCATCTTCCTCTGAGCGCACGAACTCCACCGCCCAGCCGGTGGTGGGATGCATAATAAGCCGGAGGACCTGGTCGGTAGGAGGGGGTTGGTAGCCGATGAGCACTTCTTCGGAGAATAGGCGGTCGAGCACGCTGAAGGCATGGCTGTCTGGCCGAGAAAATTCCCTGCCTCTTAGGCCGTCCATCTCCATAATGGCTTCCAGCGTGAAGTCGTCTTTCCGGATGAGGAGGCGGCCTTCGTCTCCATTCCCGATGGGAAAATGCGAGAGATATTCGTTGCCCGACGGAGCCTTGTGGCCTTTGGCCTTGGCCCAGTCAAGCCCTGCCTGCCCGTCGCGGAGCGCGGCCTTCTGCCGCTCATCGAAAGAAGTCACGATCGCCAGGAGCCCCATGATCGCGGGAAATGCCCTTGTCCTATTTAAAGATGCTGTTTCTATCACTATCCGGGAAGAGTAAATGATCAAGGGAAGAAGCCCGGCGGGATGGTTAATCTAATATAAAAAAGTGCATTACAAGATGATATAATCTTGATAAGTGCGGATAAATCTACACTATACTCCGTTTTTAAGGCTTCCGTCGCTGATTGTAGCTTCCCGAGAATACAAACGTTTAAATACAACCTGCCCGACCCAGAGCTTCCCCTCTGCAGAGGGGACAATCGCCTCCAATTCTGTCAAGAGAAAAGATGTGTACTTGACATCACAATCAAGTATGAAGTGGTTTTACAGAACCCGGCAAGTTATTATTTTCCTTTAAGCGGAAGAGAACGCGGCCATCGATAAAACACAACAGGATCGCATATATAATGAGATTGCGCACTGCGGCAAAGAAGAAGCGCGATTTCGTATTCTCTATGCAAACAAAACCCGTTGATCCTGCGGGAGGCTGCTGCTATGAGGATTCGGTTTAGCCATGCAAGTCTAGGGGTCGCAAGACACCGGCAAACTGCTCAGTAACACGTCGCTAACCTGCCCTAAAGCCCGGCATAACCTTGGGAAACTGAGGGTAATTCCGGATAGGGGAAGGATTCTGGAACGAACCTTCCTGGAAAGGTTACACTTTAGGATGGGGCGGCGGCCGATTAGGTTGTTGGCGGGGTAACGGCCCACCAAGCCGGAGATCGGTAGGGGCCTTGAGAGAGGGAGCCCCGAGAAGGGAACTTAGACACTGTCCCTAGCCCTACGGGGTGCAGCAGGCGCGAAACCTTTACACTGCACGAAAGTGTGATAAGGGAATCCTCAGTGCTTATGCTTAGCATAGGCTTTTGCCAAGAGTAAGTATCTTGGCGAATAAGTGGTGGGCAAGACTGGTGCCAGCCGCCGCGGTAACCCCAGCGCCACAAGTGGTGGCCAGTTTTATTGGGCCTAAAGCGTTCGTAGCCGGCTCGGTCTATCTCTTGTGAAAGTGTTCGGCTCAACCGACCAGAATGCAGGAGACACTGCCGAGCTAGGGACCGGAAGGAGTCAGAGGTATGCTTGGGGGAGCGGTAAAATGCTATAATCCCAAGTGGACCACCTGTGGCGAAGGCGTCTGACTAGGACGGATCCGACGGTGAGGAACGAAAGCCAGGGGAGCAATCCGGATTAGATACGAGAAATCTCGTCTGAGATTTCTGGAATTAGCTCGGAAACGATTTGCGGACAACTACTGTTTCCAAGATGAGTCCAGGATGTTTCGAGATCTCCTCGCTAATTACCCGAGTAGTCCTGGCTGTAAACGCTGCGAGCTAGGTGTCGCACATTCCCCGAGAATGCGCGGTGTCGAAGCGAAGGCGTTAAGCTCGCCGCCTGGGAAGTATGGCCGCAAGGCTGAAACTTAAAGGAATTGGCGGGGGAGCACCACAAGGGGTGCGGCGTGCGGTTTAATCTAACTCAACACAGAGAATCTCACCAGAAGCGACGGCAGGATGAAGGTCAGGCTGAATACCTTACCTGACGAGCCGAGAGGTAGTGCATGGCCGTCGCCAGCTCGTGCCGTGAGGTGTCCTGTTAAGTCAGGCAACGAGCGAGACCTGTACCCATAGTTGCTAACTGGCTCGAAAGGGTGGCAGAGCACACTATGGGAACGGCCCTGGAAACAGGGAGGAAGGTGCAGGCTACGGTAGGTCTGTATGCTCCGAATCTTCTGGGCTACACGCGCGCAACAATGGTTGGGACAATGGGATACAACTCCGAAAGGAGAAGTTAAACCTCTAAACCCAATCCTAGTCCAGATCGAGGGTTGTAACTCACCCTCGTGACGCTGGAATCCCTAGTAATCGGGCGTCATCAGCTCCCGGTGAATATGTCCCTGCTCCTTGCACACACCGCCCGTCAAACCAACCGAGCAGGGTTTAGATGAGCCATAACGATATTGGTTATGTCGAATCTAAGCTCAGTGAGGTGGGTTAAGTCGTCACAAGGTAGCCGTAGGGGAACCTGCGGCTGGATCACCTCCTTTTTATTTTTCCTGGACGAATTCCGAGCGAAGGCATAGGTGACGCAGCTTTCGACAGGATTTTCGGTTCAATCCAGCAAATGCCGGGTTCTGGCAAAACCCATCTTATGTTCCTGGGCCCGTAGCTCAACCGCAGAGCGCCGCCCTTGCAAGGCGGAGGCTTCGGGTTCAAACGCGGACCTGTCCGTGCGAAAATCCCGACGGGTCCATTTTCACTCTCATAACAATGACAAACCCATTCCCATCCTGACGGAGGGAGTGGGAGGAAGAGACATATAGGCAATCCCGCTTATCATGTTTATGACGCCGTGCATAGGACGAACAGGACTAATGCTCGCAGGTGGATGACTTGGTTCTGGACGCTGAAGAAGGACGCGACAAGCTGCGAAATGCCGTGGCGAGGCGCATGTAGCCATTGAGCCACGGATCTCCGAATGTGACTTCACTTCAAAATCCGAAAGGATGAGGAACGCGGGGAACGGAAACGTCCTATTACCCGCAGGAAAAGAGACCAATAGGCATGCTGCTAGTAAGAGCGACTGAACGCAGCGTAGGACAAACCGAATCCCATGCTGTAAGGTATGGGGCATGTGGTGTTTGGACTGCCGCAAGCTCCCTAACTGGCTGACTCGAAGTCCCCTGGAAAGGGGTGCGCTACAGGGTGACAGCCCCGTAGAGGAAGGCCGGAAGGGAACGGGCAAGTTCCAGAGTACCGTCTGCCGGATACCAGGCGGGAATGCGGGAGTTATCAACTCCCAATCCTAAATACGTCCAGAGACCGATAGCAAAAGAGTACCGTGAGGGAACGTTGAAAAGAACCCCTAGCGGGGAGTGCAAAGAACCTGAAACCTGCGAGCGAATGTGGGATACGGCATGAAAGATGTTGTATCGTGCGTTCCGAATAACGTGCCAGGGAGTTTTGCTGTGTGGCGAGGGTAACCATCACCGATGGGAACCCGTAGGGAAACCAATGGCCTGCAGGCAATGAGAGGCGAGGTATGAAAGTGCCTTTGAGTCACACGGCTCTAACCCGAAACCGGGCGATCTAATCCTAGGTAAGGTGAAGCGCGGGTAAAACCGCGTGGAGGCCTGAAGAGGTTCTACGTGCAAGTGTTCTTCTAACCAGGGATTAGGAGTGAAATGCCAATCGAGCCCGGTGATAGCTGGTTCCTGCCGAAATAGGCGGTAGTCTAGCCTCGATGGAGAGGGCAAGGTGGGTAGAGATACGGATTAGGGATTTAGGTCCCGAAAGGGATCGGTTCCTTGTCCAACTCCGAATAACCTTGTCTCGTTGATGTCGGGAGACGCCGGCTCTTGGGGTAAGCTTGAGTCGGAAGAGGGGAACAACCCAGACTCCCGTTAAGGACCCAAAATGATGGCTAAGTGCGAACGGTCGAAAGGTGTCTGTTGCCTCAGACAGCGAGGAGGTTGGCTCAGAAGCAGCCACCCTTTAAAAAGTGCGTAACAGCTTACTTGTCAAGGTAACAGGCCCTGAAAATGGACGGGGCTAAGCCATCTTCCGATACGGGAGACCAGCCGCAAGCTGGTGGTAGGCAGGCGCTTTTCGAGGGCAGAAGCGTGTCCGAGAGGATGCGTGCACCTCGATAAGATGAAGATCCTGGCGGTAGTAAGATCTGAGCAGAGTGAGAATCTCTGTAACCGAAAGGGCAAGGGTTCCTTGACAATGGAAATCAGTCAAGGGTAAGTTAGTCCTAACAGGCCGCAGAAACTGCGAGTCCTGGAAAGGGAAAAAGGTTAATATTCCTTTACTTGTATGGTACACGTGGCAACACAAAGCGTGATTCTGACGCTTCTGGCTAAGCTTTCGTCGACTGTCGTCGGCGTCAATGCGGACACGTCGGGGGAGTATCGTCATGGTGAGAACCCGATGAATCCCAGACGAGGGGGCTGCATGGTCCCTAAAGTTGATGCCCGGAGCCCGTGAAAAGGGATCACGTTGGATCCATACGACCTATACCAAGAACCAACACTGGTGCCCCTAGGTGAGAAGCTTAAGGTTTGAGGGGATAATGCATCTGAGGGAATTCGGCAATTTAGCCCCGTGCCTTCGGCATAAGGGGTCCCTGCGATGGTGCATAGCCACTGCAGGGTGCAATAACTAGGGCGGTCCGACTGTTTAACAAAAACTTAGCCTTCCGCTAAGCCAAAAGGCCTTGTATGGAAGGTGATACCTGCCCAGTGCCGGTACTTCAAACCCGGGTTCAACCGGGCTAAGAGCCGGTAAACGGCGGGGGTAACTATAACTCTCTTAAGGTAGCGTAATACCTTGTCGTTTGAATGACGACTTGCATGAATGGTATAACGAGATCGCCACTGTCCCCAGATGGAACCCCCCGAATACTCGATCTGGTGTAGAGGCCAGAGCAATCCAGTGGGAAGCGAAGACCCCGTGAAACTTTACTGTAGCTTGTTGTTGCGACGTGAGTCCTGGTGTGTAGGGTAGGTGGAAGACGCTAAAGCGTTGTCGCTAGATGACGTGTAGTCGCAAATGAAACACCACTCTCTAGGGCTTACGTTGCTCACCGCGAAAGCGAGACAGCAGCAGGTGGACAGTTTGGCTGGGGTGGCACCCTGCTGAAAAGGTATCAGTAGGGCCCAAAGGTTGGCTCAGGCGGGTTGGAAATCCGCCGTTGAGTGCAAGGGCATAAGCCAGCCTGATTGGGTTTTTAACAATACGGAACCCAAACGCGAAAGCGTGGCCTAGCGAACTCCTATGTCCTCTTTGATAGGGGCTAGGAACGACAGAAAAGTTACTCCGGGGATAACAGAGTCGTCGCGCCCGAGCGCTCACAGCGACGGCGCGGCTTGCTACATCGATGTCGGCTCTTCCTATCCTGGCTGTGCAGAAGCAGCCAAGGGTGGGGGTGTTCACCCATTAAAAGGGCTCGTGAGCTGGGTTCAGAACGCTGCGAGGCAGTTTGTTTGATAGCTACTGGATTTGTCTGGTGTCTGAGGGGAAGGGAGCCATAGTACGAGAGGAACTGGCGCTCGAGGCCTCTGGTCCACCGGTTGCCCGATAGGGCAGGCCGGGCAGCTACGCCTTGTAGGGATAAGTGCTGAAAGCATCTAAGCACGAAGCCCTCCTCGAAAAGAGACACCATAGGACTCCGCTAGAATAGCGGTTTGATGGGGCTGGTGTGTACGCACGAAGCTTCGGCGACGTGTTCAGCACGCAGCTACCAACAGTCCATACCCTGTTCGTCTTGTGCACGGCGTTTTTTTTCTTTTCGTGCTGATCTTTCTTGTCAAGGTTTTTCGATTTTCTTTGCGAAACCTTTAAATCCACAGCCAAAAGACAGGCCGGAATGGTGCATGTCGCGGGCATCCCGGATTTTGTATTGTGGATCAGTTTTATCATCCTTATCCTGTTCTTCCTCCTCATAGACCTCTTCCTGTTCAGCAAGAAGGCGCACAAGGTGTCGATGAAGGAAGCCCTGATCTGGACCGGCGTCTGGGTCAGCCTCGCCCTGCTGTTCAATCTCTTCGTCCTGCTTGAGTTCGGCAGCGAGACCGCGCTGCAGTTCTTCACCGGCTACCTGCTGGAGAAGTCGCTGAGCGTTGACAACATCTTCGTCATCTTCCTCATCTTCGCCAGCTTCCATATCGAGCCGAAATTCCAGCAGCGCATCCTGCTCTGGGGCATCATCGGCGCATTAGTCATGCGCGGAATCTTCATCGGCATCGGCGCCGCCCTCATCAGCCGATTCGAGTGGATCCTCTACGTCTTCGGCGCCTTCCTGGTCTACAGCGGGGCCATGATGTTCTTCAAGGGGGAGAAGGACTTCGACCCGCACAAAAGCCCGGTCGTGCGGCTGGTCAGGCGCTTCGTCCATGTCTCGCGCGAGCACTCCAAGGGCAATTTCATCGTCAAGCATCGCGGCAGGTTCGCCGGCGTCACCATCCTCTTCGTCGCCTTGTGCGTCGTGGAGTTCTCGGACATCATCTTCGCGGTGGACAGCATCCCTGCGATCTTCGGCATCACCACGGATCCCTTCATCGTCTTCACCAGCAACATCTTCGCCATCCTCGGCTTGCGCTCGCTCTACTTTGTCGTGGCGCGCGCCCATGACGACTTCCGCTACCTCGGCACAGGGGTTGCCGTCGTGCTGCTCTTCATCGGCCTCAAGATGCTGCTCGGCCACTGGTTCCACATCTCGAACATCCTCTCCCTCTTTGTCATCCTCGGCATCCTCGCGCTCGCGATCGTGGCGTCGCTGCTGCACAAGCGGCCGGCGAAAGGGTCATCGAGCCGCTGACGCTCCTTCGCCTTCTCATGCTTGTTTCAAAAAATATTTAAATCCAATCAACTTTGAGAGACATCATGAAAAAGAGAGTTGTCGCCTTCTTAACTCTGTTCCTCATGTTCACAGCCCTTTTCGCTGGCTGCAGGCTGGCGAAAGACAGGCGCAATGGATTTGAGGCGGGTACCCCCGAGTCTCCACCTGTACCGGTTACGCCAGAAGACAGCACTCCCCAAGAAGAAACGCTCCCACCCGGCGATTACCGGTTTGAGATAGCGCACGATGATTCCACACGGTATTATTTGCTACATGTTCCACCCTCGATTCAGGGGGAACCTGCCCCTCTCGTCCTCGCATTCCACGGCGGCATGGGGACAGCTGAGATGATGTCGCAATATTACGGCTGGAAAGAAAAATCGGACGAGGAAGGATTCATCGTCGCATTCCCGAACGGCGCGAGCAGATATGCAACCGGCAAGCTTGCCACGTGGAATGCCGGTGGCTGCTGCGGATATGCCGTCGATAGCAAAAGCGATGATGTCAGCTTTGTGAAGGCGGTTATCGATGATATCAAGAAAAAAGCAAGCATTAGCAAGGTGTTTTCGACAGGCATGTCCAACGGGGGCATGCTCTCATACAGGCTCGCGTGTGACCTATCAGACACCTTTTCTGCAATCGCTGCTGTCTCCGGCACGGACAATTATGACGTGTGTAATCCGAAGAGCCCCCTGTCGATCATGCACATCCACTCCCTGCAAGATCGGCACGTCCTATATGAGGGAGGCTGCGGGCCAGACTGCATGGTCGGAGGCGAGACAGAGTTCGTTTCGGTGCCGGACACCATCACCAGGTGGGTCGAGCGGAACCATTGTTCAAAAACCCCTGAAAGGGTGTTTGAGAATGAGAATGGATACTGCGACCTTTACAGCGGATGCACAAACAACGTTAAGGTAAAAGTGTGCACGACGAAGGATGGGGGGCATTCATGGCCCGGGACGCCGCAAGCGCCTAATCCCCTAGAAAAAACGACCCCTTCCCAAGCCATCTCCGCAACCGATGAGATCTGGGATTTCTTTCAATCAAGTTAATCGGTTTTAGAGAGGGCATTAACAAAAATATTTATACTCTGAACATTCATTTCGTGCAGACGAGTTGTCAGGATATGGATAGGAGGTGTCGATATGGATAGATGGCGAGAGTACTTCTCCGTGGGAATTGTCGTTCTTCTGCTCCTCTGCGGTTGTCTTCAACAAAATCCTTCAGGAAAAGCCGCGAACCTAAAGTGGCCGGCAGCTAGCTCGCAAAAACCTGCCCGAGAAGGAGAAGGCAACGAGGTGTGTTCTCCGGAACGGCTGTCTCAACTCGAACAGGCAATGGAAAGCAAGCTTGCCGGCTTCAACACGCCCTTTCCTTTCTCTTTTTATGTCGAAGGGAAAACCGATTCCTTCAATTATGACCGCGGAGGTTCCACCATGGACACCGAGTATCAGTCAGCTTCCACATCCAAATGGATCACGGCGGCGGTCATTCTCAGTGCTATAGACAAAGGAAAAATCAACCTCACCGACCATCCCCAAGACTACATAGGCTTTTGGAATAATTCCATCAACAAAACCAATTCACTCTTCAATATTACCCTCGCGCAGCTCCTCAGTTTCACCTCAGGGCTCGCAATCGAGAACGATTGTGTAAATAATCCCTGGGGGGATTTCGAATTGTGTATTTCGAAAATTGCCGAAAACAATTCTGACACGGACAAAACCCCAGGCACGGAATTCTGGTACAGGAATACCCATCTGCAGGTCGCGGGATTAATGGCCGTAAAGGCGCTCAACCAAAGCAACTGGTCAGCGGTCTTTTCCCGATTCCAGGAGGAGACTGACCTTTTGCAGAACTCAAAATATGACTTGCCCAGCGAGACTAATCCTCGCCTTGCGGGCGGGATGCATTGGACAGCGAATGATTATGTTGGCTTCATACGAGCCCTGAAAGAAGGCCAGATGCTCTCACCAGCACTCCGCGATATGATGTTAAGCGACCAGATAGGCGATGCCACAATCAGTTATTCTCCCCTCTGGCGCCTCCATCAGAATTGGCACTACGGATTCGGCTGCTGGATCGAATGCTACAGCCCAATATTCAACTGCCCTTCTGTCGAGATGGTTTCAAGCCCCGGAGCCTATGGCCATTATCCATATATCAATCTTAAGAAGGACTTTTTTGGGATCGTTGCCATACAGGACCTTGAAGGAAATTTTTCCTGGGGAATCAACATCTTTAATACCGTTCGGCCAGAGGTTGACGCCTGGGCTGCCTGTCAAAATATCGACGCTGTACATTCTTATGCTGAGCTAACCAATTTCAATTTGGATGGCTTGGTCACCTGCCCCATGGGCGAAGGGCCCAAATATAAATACCTCATGATCACGGTAAGGGACGAGCAAGGTAACCCTTTACCCGGCGTGAGCTCAGACTACTTCACCTTTCAGGTTGAAAATGCCGATGCGCTGTATTGCGGTGAGCTGGACCTGGTCTTTCTCCCAAAAGATAACCTGACCAACGCATCAGGCCAGATACGGTTTGAAATAGTCGGCACTACATCGATTATAGGCAATGTCTCCATTAGAGCTTCCGTGTTTGACGCTGAGATCGGGGACCAGCTACTCTTGCACGCAAAATCTATTGATGAGACATTGGACTGTACAGTGGATATTAGCGACTTTAATTTGTTTGCCCAGGATTATCGTCAGTCCGTGTGGAAATCTGACTTCAACTGGGATGGGACGGTAAATATGATTGACTATGTCGTGTTTGGAATGCACTGGGCTCATAGCGCACAGGGTGAGATGCAAATAGGCCCTCTTCCGGAATTAGAAAGCGTGGGATAATTTTTCAGGTTTGGCGGATTTCGATTCGAAGAGAAAAAGTCTTAAATAATCCCGGGGAGTTCATTCGTCAATGCACCTCTGCCTCGGCATCGAAAGCACGGCGCACACCTTCGGCGCCAGCGTCGTGGATTTCCAGGGGGATGTCCGTTCGAACGAGCGCGAGCTCTACACGACCAAGAGCGGCGGCCTAATCCCCGCGAAGCTCGCTGACCACCATCTCGCCTGCTGCGACAGGGTCGTCAAGGCCGCGCTGAAGGGCGCGGGAGTTGGCATCCACGACATCGATCTCGTCGCCTACTCGCAGGGCCCGGGCATCGGCAACGCGCTCGCGGTCGGCCACGGCCTCGCCAGGAACCTTTCCATCCTCCTGAAGAAGCCGCTCGTCGGCGTGAACCACTGCATCGCCCATCTCGAGATCGGCAGGAAGGCGACCGGCCTCAAGGACCCTGTCCTTCTGTACGTCTCGGGCGCGAACACCCAGGTCATCGCCTACGACGCTGGAAGATACAGGATCTTCGGCGAGACGCTCGACATCGGCGTGGGCAATTTCCTCGACGCGTTCGCCCGCGACCTCGGCCTCGGCTTCCCCGGCGGCCCGCAGATCGAACGGCTCGCGGAAAAAGGAGGCCATCTCATCGAGCTCCCCTACGTCGTCAAGGGAATGGACATCTCGCTCGGCGGCATCCTGACCAACCTGAAAAAGAAGATCGCGAATGGCGAGAAAAAGACAGACCTCTGCTTCAGCGCGCAGGAAACCGTCTTCGCCATGCTGCTCGAGGTCACTGAACGAGCGATGGCGCACTGTGGAAAGAGAGAGCTCATCCTCGGCGGCGGCGTCGCCTGCAACGCCAGGCTTCAGGGCATGGCAAGAAGCATGTGCAGGGCGAACAAGTACCGATGCGGCATCCCGGAAAGACAGTTTCTCGTCGATAACGCTGCCATGATCGCCTGGACCGGCGTCGAGATGTTCAAGGCCGGGATAAAAACAAAGCCGGGGGATCCCATCCGGCCGTATGAACGCACAGATGATGTCGAAGTTGCCTGGCGCTAGAATTCCCGGAAGATCCGCTTCCCTCGCACGTTGCTTACGGAGAACAGGACTTTCTTCTTTGTCGCGTAGGCAGCCAGCACCTTGCCGATGAGGAGCGTGTGATCGCCGGCGGGCACAGTCCTGAGGAGCTTGCATTCGAAGTTGAAGGTCGCGTCGCGGAGCAGCGGGGAATGGACCATCCGCGCCCTGGACGTCCGCACCCTGGTGGCCGCGAACTTGTCGACCTCGTCTCCGGAGGTCGAGCCGAAATACTGGACAGCGCGCTCGAGTCTCTTGTTTGGCACCGCCACGACGAACTCCCTGCTCTGGAGGACGAGCTTCCGGGTGTTGCTCTGCTTCGAGAGCGAGACCGCGAGCAGCGGCGGCGAGAACGAGCACTTCATGTGCCACGCCGCGACCATGCCGCTCGGCCTGCGGGCTTTGTCGACGGATACCACAAAGACGATGCGCTCTGGCTTCAGCAGGTGGAACGCTTCCTTGGGATCGATGCGTCGCATGGTGGATGGATCGGAATGCTCCTTAAAAAATGTTTTCAATGATGGAGGATCTGCCGTAGCACCGCTTCCTTGCCCTTCCACTCCAAGGTCTCTTTCAGGACTTCAGCGATGCCCGTGACCGGGATGATCTTGATCTTCTTGAGCCCCTCAGGGTCGATGATGATGTCGTTCAGGTTCGATTTCGGCACGATCAGGTACTTGATGCCGGCCTCGATGGCCGCCTCGACCTTGGAGGTGACGCCGCCGACGGGCAGCACCTCGCCGCGGACGGACAATGAGCCGGTCATGGCGTAGTCCTGCTTGATCGGGATCTTCTTCAGGGCGGAGATGACGGCTGTCGCCACCGCGATGCTCGCGCTGTCTCCCTCGACGCCTTCGTAGGTCTGCAGGAACTGCACATAGATGTCGTGCTTGCCCTTGATGTCCTCGCCGAAGTATTTCTTGATGATCGCGCTGACGTTCGTGATCGCTTCCTTCGCGATGTCGCCGAGCTTGCCGGTCGCGATGATCGCGCTTTCCTTGCCTCCCGGCGTCACCTCGGCCTCGATGGGCAGGATGATGCCGGAGAACGACGATCCCGTGCCGATGACGGCGAGGCCATTGACCCTGCCGACGCGCTTGCCAGAGGTGACGATGACCTCGTATTCCTTCTTGCGCTCGATGAACTGGTCGGCTATCTGGGCTTCCAGGCTTTTTGCCACCTTCTGCGCGGCATGGATGTGCTCGGGCGTCACCACTTTAGCTTTCTTCTCCACAGCGATGTCTCCCGCCGCCCGCACCAGGCCGCCAAGCTCCCTGAGCCGGAGCGTCAGGTGCGCCTTGCGGTTGGCCATGCGCCGGGCTTCCTTGATGATGGTCTGCACCGCGTCATAGGAAAAATGGGGGATCTTGCCGTCCTTGGTGACTTCTTGGGCGACGAAGCGCGCGATCTTGTCCTGGTTCTCGGGGGTGTCCTTGATGGTCTCCCGCATGAAGACCTCGTAGCCATAGCCCCGGATCCTCGACCTGAGCGCGGGATGCATGTGCTTGACGGTCTCCACATTGCCTGCCGCGACAAGGATGAAGCGGCAGGGCACAGGCTCGGTCCTGACCATCGCCCCTGCGGAGCGCTCGCTCTGGCCCGTGATGGCGTACTTGCCCTCCTGCAGGGCGGTGAGCAGCTCCTGCTGGGTGTGCGGCTGCAGGGTGAGGATCTCGTCGATGAAGATGACGCCCATGTGCGCCTTGTGGATCATGCCTGCCACAACCCGCTCATGGCTTGGCGTCCCAAGGCCGCCGCTCTGGAACGGGTCGTGCAGCACGTCGCCGAGCAGGGCTCCTGCGTGCGCGCCGGTGGCGTCATGGAAAGGCACTTGCTTGCGCTTGAAGTTGTCGACGATGAGCCGGGGCATGAGCGTCTTGCCGTTGCCGGCCTTCTTGCCGAAGTTGAGGAAGATGACGAAGGCTGCCAAGAAGAGCATGCCGCCGAGGAATAAGGCGACGAACATGATGGCGCCGACCTGCACGCTGCCGCCCGGCATCTTGGAGTAGTGGTTGAACGCCCACCAGGGCGCGATCATCGCGAGGATGGCGAGGATGAACATGAGCACGTTCTGGTTCTTGAACATGTTCATGCCCTCGATGCGGGCCTTGGCCACGATCTCGCGGCCTTGGCCTGCTGGAACTGTCCTGATGAGAGGCTGGTTCTCGTCGTTGGGGTTGGCGAACGCGAGCGTGTCCACCATCTTTTCCTTGGGGAGGAGCTCCGCGAGGGCAAGGCCGAGCATGGACTTGCCTGTGCCTGGCTCTCCGATAAGGAGCACGTGGCGGCGCTGTTCTGCTGCCTTCTTGACTATCGCGACCGCCTCATCCTGGCCGATGACCTGGTCGATGAGTGTCTTATGGACCTCCAATTCGGCGGTCGTCTTGTACTTGAGCATGGCACAGCGGAGAGGGGGCTGCTTTTTAAATTTTCTGCTCTGGCCGGAGCTTTTCCGGCGAAGCGACAGGAGGCCATATTAAGGCGTGCAGCGACGGAATCGGCATGGAAGAAAGCCTGCTCACCAAGGCGGCCTTGGCTTGCGCGGTTATCGGAATCGTCGCGCTGTTCATCGTGTCCGAGACCATCAGCTATCCGTCCTATTCAGAAGGCGACGGAAAGGTCAGCTTTGAAGGGACGGTCAAGGCTGTTGAGGCCTCCGCGAAGGTCCTTCGTATCGTGCTCCTGGATGATGGGAAAAGAGAGGTGCGCATCGTGGCCTTCGACGCCCCGAGCCTGAACCTTTCGGAGGGCGCGAGAATCAATGGCATCGGCGAGAAGACGACCTTCAGGGGAAAGACCGAGCTTGTCGCCTATCGGATCGTCACCGCAGACTGACCTTTTTCCCGGTGACGCGGACGAAGCCTTCCTGCTCGAGCTGCTCGAGGATCGCGGCCAGGTCGTTGCGGTGTAATAGGTTCTGTAATTCAGCTCGAGAAAGGCTCTTGTTCTTTGTCAGCAGCCAGAGGATTCGGCCACGCGCCTGGCGCCGCGACCCTGAGAACCGAGGCTGCTTGCTCAACGGCCGGATGCCTGTGCGCTTCGCAGTCAGCACCAGCGCGCCATAGTCCATGAGGGCGTTGTGCCAGAGCCTAGACTTCCCGTTGGGGATGGCTCTCTGGGCGATCGCCGAGAGCTTGGGCAAGGGGATGGTCGCTGGAAGCTCGAGCTCGTGGATGAGCACGCGCCTGATGTTCGTGTCCATTACCGGCTCTTCCTTGTTGAAGGCGAAGGCGAGGACCGCCCGGGCGGTGTAGGGGCCGATGCCGGGAAGCGCGACGAGGCCGTCATAACTTGTGGGCAGCTTACCGCCTTGTGCCATGACTTGCTTTGCCAGACGATGGAGATTAAGGCCGCGGCGGTTGTAGCCGAGCCCTGACCAGATTTTCAGGACCGTTGCCTGGCGCGCCTTTGCGAGCGCTTCCATTGAAGGGAATCTTTTGGTGAATCTCGCATAATAAGGCAGGGCTCTGTCCACTTGGGTCTGCTGGAGCATCATCTCAGAGACGAGAATTTTGTAGGGGTTAGCTGTCCTGCGCCATGGCAGGTCTCGCTTGTTCCTCTCATACCACATAAGGATTTTTTTCTGGAAAGGTCGGAAATCTTTCACAAAAGGATGCCCTGTGTGTGAGATTTATAATTATTGTGGAACCTGCTTCGGCAATGCCCTGCTTTTTTCCGGAGAAGCCTCCATCAGCGATAAGGAGCAAACGCACTTTCCCTGGTCAATGTTCCTCGAAATCCTGGTCGCTGTGCTTCTCGGTACAGTGTGCGGCACGATATCGGGAATAACGCCCGGCATCCACCTCAACCTTGTCGCGCTGCTCGTTGTCAGCGCCTCGACCATCATCAAGCTGCATCCCCTGGTGACAGGCTCCTTCATCATCGCCATGGCCATAACCCATACCTTCCTTGACGCCATCCCGGGCATCTACCTCGGCGCGCCCGACGCTGACAAAGCCCTGTCGGTGCTGCCTGGCCATCGGATGCTGCTCCAAGGGAAAGGCCACGCGGCCTTGCTGCTCACCATTTTCGGCTCGTTCGCCAGCCTGCTGCTTTCGGTCGTGCTTTTTCCGGTCTTCATCGTGCTCATGAAGCTCATCGACGAGAGCATCGCGCCCTACATCGGCATGCTGCTCATCTTCATCTCCTGGTTCATGGTGCTGCGCGAACCTTCCTGGAAGAAGAGGCTGCTGAGCATGTTCCTTTTCCTCGCCGCGGGGAGCATCGGCATCATTGTCCTGAGCCTGCCCATGCGGCAGCCGCTTTTCCCGCTCCTTTCTGGATTGTTCGGCACCTCGCTCCTGCTGCTGAGCCTCTCGCAGAAATCCACGCTGCCGAAGCAGGAGCGTTGCTCTGCCGCCCCGGTCAAGGGCAAAATCGCGGCAAAGGCCATCGCCGGGGCCACCATCGTCGGCTTCATCGCCGCATTCCTGCCAGGATTCGGCTCTGCGCAGGCGGCCATCCTGGCGCAGCAGACCCTCGGCAACATCGGCGACGAGGGCTTTCTCGTGCTGGTGGGCGGCATCAATACCGCGAACATGATGATCAGCGTAGCTACGGCTTACGGCATCGACAAGGCGAGAAACGGCGCGATCGTCGCCATGCAGGAGATCCTCGATAAGATCGATTTCAGGGCGATGTTGATCTTCGTTGCCGCGTCCTTGATGGCCGCGGGCATCGCCACGCTGCTGTCCATCCGCATGTCAAGGATTTTCATGAGCCTCATCACCCGGGTATCGACGACCAAGCTGAGCATAGGCATCATCTGCTTCATCGTCCTCCTCGCTTTTATCTTTGACGGCCTGCTCGGCCTGCTCGTGCTCCTCGCCTGCACTTCGGTTGGCCTGGCTGCGGGCCTCTTGGGCAGCGCCAAGAACCACCTCATGGGCTGCCTGCTGCTGCCGGTGATACTGTTTTTCATGCTGTGATCAGAACACGATCCTCTCCCCAGGCACCTTCGGAAACAATGCTACGTCTCGAATGTGCTCTTTTCCGCACAGGAACCTGACCAGGCGCTCGACGCCGAGGCCGCCGCCTGCGGAGGGGACGAGCCTGCCAGCTTCCGACATCTCGAGATACGGCTCAAAGCTCTGCTCCTGAGCGAGGGCACCCATCCGCTTCACGATCTGTGTGTGCTCGAACTCTCGCTCGCCGCCGGAAAGGGCTTCACCGAATCCTTCGGGGTAGACGAGGTCGTAGTTGCGGAACTTGCCTTCGGGCTCTTCCTTGTCGTAGAATTCGCGCCGGTGGTTGACGATCCAGAAGGGCTGCGAATGCCTGAGCGACAGGATTTTTTCAAAATCCTCGCCCTGCTCTTCTTTCATGTCCTCTGAGTCATAGAGGGCGAATGGCTTCTGCGGCAGAGCCAGCGATCTTCCTAACGATGCCAATTCGTGGCCGTGTTTTTCCTTGACTGCCTGCATGACGCTGATGATGAGGTCCTCCACAATGGCCATGACCTGCGCCATCTTCGCGTCCTTGATCTCGAAATCCACCTGGCTGAACTCGAGGAGGTGCTTGCCGCTCTCTTTCAGGTGGCCCTGCTCGAGCCGGATGTTGGGCGAGACGCAGTAGATCCGCTGCAATCCCGCCGCGAGGGCGAGCTGCTTGTGGAATATCATGCTCTTGGTCAGCATGAGGTCCTGGCCCCCATAGCGTATCGAGGCCGGATGCACGGAATGGCAGAGAGGGTCCGTTATGGTCGAGACCATCACCGGCATGACCTGGACGAAGCCGCGGCTGTAAAAAAAGTCGTGGACAGCCTTCAGCGCGGTGGTCTGTATGGCGAGCACGCTTCCGAGATCCTGCCTGCTGTGACGTAGGGGTGCGAGGGTTTGTGTCATGACGGATGGGCTGGCCGACGGTTTTATAACTTTATTCCATTTTTTCTGGAATAATATGCGAAAAAGAGAGAAAAATATATAAATAATGGAACAATTGTTCCACTCATGACCATTGACAGCAAGGACAGGAGGATATTGGCCGTCCTGCAGAGGCATGCTGACGCTCCGACACGGAGGATCGCGAAGGAGACAAGGCTGCCCATCACCACGGTGCACAACCGCGTCAAGAGGCTGAAGGAACAGGGCATCATCCGGCATTACACCGTCGCGCTCGACTATGAGAAGCTGGGCCTGCCCATCGCCGCCTATATCCTGGTCAACGCCTCGCTGAAGGACCTGAAGGAGAAGAAGCTGTCGCAGTTCTGGCTCGCGAAGAAGATGCGCGCCCTGGATTTCGTCGATGAGGCCGCGATCGTCACCGGGACGAGCGACATCGTCCTCAAGGTCAGGATGTCCTCGGTCAAGGACCTCAACACCGTGCTGCTGCAGCGCATCCAGGCCCTGGATGGCGTCCAGGGGACCCAGACCTTGGTCATCATCGCCGAGGTCGAGGCCTCGTCACTTCCGCAACCTTTTTAAATGGCTCCCTGCTCCCAGGGGCTATGAAAGCCATCATCGCCAATTTCCGCGGCGGACGCCACACCAAGTCGAGCAACCAGATGATCCTCAAGGTAGAAGGCATCGACTCCAAGGACAAAGCCAAGACTCTCCTCGGCAAGACTGTCTCCTGGAAATCGCCAGGAAAAGAGCCGAAGGAGATCAAGGGCAAGATATCTGGCGTGCACGGCAACAGCGGCTGTGTCCGCGTCATCTTCGAGCGCGGCATGCCCGGCCAGGCTATTGGCCAGGAAATTCTCGTCTCATGAGCCTTCGGTAAAGGTCCTGCAATCCCTCTACGCGACCATAAAAACGCTTGTAATCATCATACCACACACAGACGCCAATCATCCCGCTATACCATTGCTTGGGAGGGGAATCTCTATCGCCGATTAGCTCTTCCAGCTGCGCACGAAGCATACGCGTCTCGACTGCATACCCTGTTCCTGGCATGAATACGCCTTCGCTGCCGTCGGCGATGCCGAAAAGCTGCGAAATTTCGTCAGGTGATGCATCATGCATTATCAAATCTCGAGCTCTTCCCAGAAGGAAGAGTTGAAAGGAGCTCGATACCGCTAACCTTTTGCGGGCGTCAAAAAGGAAATTGATCATCGACACTTGAAAAAGGAGCTGGTTCTCTCGTTGGGCAAGGATTCCCCGGAGCCGGGACGGCAAATCGGTTTCCATGTGCTTATCCCGGGGCGAACGCCGGCATCCCGCCAGGGGAAGGCTGCGGCGCTGCCTCTTTCTTCTCTTTACCGCCATCAGCCAGGACATAGGAGAAGCCTGCGCTTACAGCGGCATTTCCCGGGATGATAGCCGCGTCTGGCGTCAAGCCAGAGTTCAGGAAAGCGAGCGGGAGGCCGAGGTACTTGAACGCTGCCACCGTACTTGGGACAAAATGCTTGACGCCGTGCTCGACGCTTTCTTTCGCAACAGCATCTGGCTCGCTGAACAGCCTATCTCCTGGCTGGGAGACAGCATAGCTCAATGGATTATAGACAGCGTTGAAGGCTGGGATGAGCGCGGTGCCGCGCAAGACCCTTTCGCCGACATTGCCCCAGCTGATGCTTCCTGCCTCGTAAGCAGGGATTTTCGTGATAAAGGCGGGGATCACATAATGCAGCAACGCACCCATGACCGAGCCCGAGGTGTAGCTGTCGAGCAGTTCGCGGAATTTCGGGGCAGTCTTGGTCTTCCAGCCGGCAAGGACTTTACCTACGACAAAGCCAAGGCCGGACACCACAGCGCTAAATCCGGCCGCGATATAGGTACCTCCTGCGATTCCACCATATTTCGCGCCATCCTTCGCATAGCTCCAGATCTTGACCATCCCGCGCTCGAAGATGGTAAGGTCGTCGAGGCTTTCAGCCCTTGAAGCGGGAGGCATCGCAGGCTTCGGTATGGAGGGCTTAGGGCTCGGCTTGGGGGCCGGCTTTGGCGCAGCCTCTTTGGGAGGAGCCTCAGCCGCATCCGCGTGAAGAAGGCTCTCGAGACCACCACCACGCGGATGCTGCCTTGGCCCAGATGAGCGAGAATTCTGTCTGTAAGAAGGTCGTTCTAGCGTCCTATCTGGATTCTCGAGAGCCATAGGCCGTTGAGAGTGGAATAAGTATTTATATTTTGTTATTTTGAAGTAGTAACTTTATGAGAAACTAAAAAGTGAAGAAAAAGTTTTTATAGAAGTTATACCAAATGGAATATAAAATATTAATAAATATACCAATTGGTATAACATGAACCAAAAGATTGATCAAAAAACGAAAAGCTTAAATATTATTCCATACGGAATATATACCAATTGGACTAAACAATGAGAACATGAGATCTTCGAAAAAATCCAGTTCGAAAAGTTTAAATAAAAGTATACTAATAGGTATATAGTCCAATTGGTATAAGAGATAGTTTAATGATCGATGACCAGGCGCTTGCGAAGAGAAGTCAGAGTGACCTTCTTTCTCAGCTTGTTTCCGCAGGCGATAGGCAGGCGAGCGTGCTCCTGCTCGGTCAGAGGAAAAGCGGCAAGACCACCCTCCTCAGGATCGTCTCCGACGAGCTTGAGGCAAAAGGATCATTCTGCCGCACCCTCGACCTGGGAAGGGTTCACACACCCCCAGAGCTCTTCTCGCTGCAGGTAGCAGGGCTCGCCGCCTGCTGGTCACTTTCCCTGACGTCGCGCGTCCTCGATGCTGCATTCCTCAAGCAGCACAAGGACAAGCTCTCGCCAAAGCAGCAGGCGAACATCGACGTCATCCTCACCGAGCTGCAGAAGATCAAGCCGGACCAGCGCAGGTGCATCCAGGCCGCGTTCGCCATGCTCGAGGAGCTCGGCAAGGAGAAGCGCCTTGTGCTCTTCCTCGACAACGTGGAACGGCTGCTCGAGCTGGACAATTTCTCAGCCGTCGGCGACGTCTTTGCCTTGCTGCCGAGGAACATCACCATCATCGCCTCGAGCGCTGTGCCAATTCTCAAGGACAGGCTGCATGGCTTCACCGCATTCACGATCACGCCCCTCACCAAGGAGCACGCTTCTTCTCTGGTTGTCGAGCTGGCAGGCAAGCAGCCCCAGCAGGTCCTCGACGAGATCCATGCCCTGTGCAAGGGCGATGCGTACGCGACATCGGTTGTTTCCAAGCGCCTGGCGACGACGAAAAGCGTGCGTGCTGCCTTCCTCACCGAGCTGGTCTGGACAGAGGGCTTGCTGTATCGCAGGTGCGCTGACCTCTACAACGCGGCCATGAGCCGCGCCCGCGGCCAGGCCCTTCTCGACTCCGCGATGGTGCTGCTCGGCCAGAAGGACATGAAGCTCTCCGAGCTCGCCCGGCAGCTCTACCGAAGCGCGCCGGTGACCAAGAGCGTCCTCGAGCGCCTGATGCAGGTTTCCCTGGTCGTGAAGGATGAGAAGTCCTTCTCGGTTGCGGATCCGCTGCTGAAGGAGTGGCTCAGGACCCGGCCCTTCTGGACTGATGACGAGCCGGGCGAAGCGCAGCTCAAGGAGGTGAGACCATGAACAAGAAGGTCTTCCTCCTCCTGGTCCTCGCGCTGCTCACGGTGAGCCTCGCCGGCTGCGGAGTTGTTGAGTCGCTCAACAGCACGGCCGGCGGCCTCAGGGAGAAGTTCGCCGGCTTCAAGTTCATCCTGGTGAACTTCATAGCTATCGCCGCCGCGATGTTCCTGCTGCAGGCCTTGCTCATGCCCACCAGCGAGGCGAACAAGGTGCAGAGGACTGCCCTGCAGATGGCAATCCTTGCGATTGCCGGCATCTTCGCATTCCAGATCAGGGATGATTACATCTGGAAGATGACGGTCATCGCGAACTTCCTGCACCTCAAGGTGCTCATCAACATCGCGGTGATGACCATCGGCATCCTGGTGCTGAAGGAGCTCATCCCCTTCATCCGCAACCAGTTCAAGGACAACAAGCACGGCAACGCGATCGTCTTAATTGCTGCTGTTGGCATCGGCATCATGGTCGCGGTCTCGCCCTTCAAGGTGAACGACCAGCCGGTCACCTGGGAGCAGCTCGGCGACGGCCGCGACTACCCATATATCTGGCAGATGTCCTCCGGCGTGAAGATGAAGTACTTCCTGCTCGGCAATGCCGCCTGCAACGAGTTGAAGGGTGACAACTGGTGGGACGGTGGCGGCAAGTACTGCTACACGGACTTCGACATCATCAGCGAGATCCGCGTGAAGAACCCGCGGTACATGGAGACCATCGAGACCAACCCTGACAAGACCAAATACCGCTGGGGCATCCTGCGCATGCCCTTCCTGGGCATCGCCGTCGCCCTCTCCCTGATCCTCGCGTGGACCTTCGCCTTCCTCAAGTTCGGGCCTGAGGGCGGAACCGGGAAGTTCGCGCAGTGGCTGTTGGCGGTCTATCTCGCGATCTCCATGGCCAACGAGGGCATGGGCATAAGGCCGGCTGTCCAGCTCGGCGAAATGCTGCTTTTCTTCCTCTTCTGGCAGGGCACGAAAGCAGCCGGCAACATGAAAGGCTGGCACGCCGCGCTGCTCTCAGGCTACGTAGTCAACTACGTCGCCGTGAAGACCTTCCCCGAGCACCAGATGCTGGGCTGGATGGGCAGGGCGCTCACCGGCGGGATGTTCCTGAAGGCGATCGTGCCGATTGTCCTTGTAGTGATCTTAATATTCACACTCGCCGCTGGCAAGGGCGGGAAGCTGAAGGGGCTGATGGGAAAAGAATTCGGCAGGCGTTTACTTAATTGGGCGACGAATACGAAAAATAAGCTTGCAGAGCAAGATAATTGGCTTGGACGATTAACGAGGAATTTCAAGGATTTCTCGACCAGAGGATCCGAACCTCCCGCCATGATAAAAAATAGGTACAAGTTCTTCGTCATGACAAACTATCTCGAAAGGATTCAGACATTGCTTGAGAAGGGCTCCTCTGCTATCCGGTTATCAAAGGTCGTCCTCCCGCCCTTCGAGGGTATCGTCAAGCAGTACAATACTCGCGATTATGTCTTGGAGCTTTATCGATACAGAAGGTCGGGATCATTGCTCCGATTCAACTTCAAGTCGGGGAAAGTTGAATTCGAGAAATTGAACTTTGACCATTCCAATGAGGACGTCTTAAAGCACCATTGTTATTTCGTTGTTGACGCCAGAGCTGATGGTTCTCTTGAGACAAAGACGCCGTCGAATAGGGATGATCTCGGTAACTGGAATTCACTTTTCTCTTATACGAGGGTTCAAAAGGTTATTGGAAATACCTTTTGGGTTGGATCGGGAGATCAACAGCATACGATCCCTGAATCTTTATCTACTCTTATTGCCCAAGAGTTTACTCCCGGCGCAAATATCGTCCAGAATATGGAAGGCAAAGCCATTGGCCCCCTGGAAGAGAAGGACCTTTTCGGCCAAGTGACGTCTGCGAATAATGTCCTAAGAACATGGAACCGGATTTGGACGCAATTGTTCCATATTCATTGGATGCTCAACATGCCTGAAGGAGGCCGTAATCATCATACTGGACTCATCGTTTTGCCGGGTTCCTATTATCGGACGTGGGAGATCTATGAGGATCCCTCAACAGGTATCAAGAAAGAGAGACTGGCGAGAGCTGAATGGGAACAATGGCCCTTCAATCGGGGGTGGCTGGAGGTTGATGTTCGCGGTTATGAAGTTTTCAATCCAGCTCCTCAATCCGATGAAGAGAAAATCAACAAAGAGCTCATGAAGACCGGATGGTATAATGATGATTATCCAACGGCAAGTGAAGGGAAAAAACTGCAGCAATATGGTGAATTAGGGAATGGCCCTCTGAAGAAGAATGGGGTTTTTGTAAGGAGGTTCCCCCACTTCGACATGAACGGCAGGAAACAAATCATTATCATGCCGGGATATTTCCGGTGGGCACAATTAAACGCACTTGAGTGGGAAGAGTTTAACCAAAAGGATTTGCGGTATGGGGCCTACCACCCCCATAGCCTCACTATGAAGGATTATTCAGTATATTTTATGGCGCATAATAACAAGAACATGCCCTATCCTGCGGACGATGCGGAACCAGCCTATCCACCCCAGCAATCTAATCCTGCTTATGATGAACGGGCATTCCAACGACCAGGATATTTCAAAACTCAGGGTCGTTTTGATCCGACCCTCGCCGAAATTGACCAGAATAATCCGGATCCTGCGGTGACCTCTCACGGGCTTTCAGAATGGTTGACCTGGATGCTCAGGAATCAAACTCAGCCCCATGAGTCTCAAGCCGCTGCCCAGATGTGGATCTTCGCTAATCCCTTTGCTGAAGATAGAGATAATTTCGCTCCAATGGTAAAAGGCATAATCAAAGAGGTGAAAAAAGAATGATGAGTGATCCTGCCTCTTTGAATGAACTGAGAGATCCTCCTGCCGGCGATAATCCTTCTCGGTCTGTCGATGGTCTAAATGAATCAGGGCTCTTCCGCCTTCACCATTCCCTTAGAAAGCAGGTCGAGGATATCACCGGACCCTTGGACGCCGTGCTTCGGACTCACGAGATCCTCGATCTCATCCTTTCTCCCCAAATGAAGGGAAAGCCCTACCGGGTTGTCCTCCATAAAAAATCGAGAGCTGCTGCCTTGATTATTGCAGCAATGGACGATATTATGAAGAACCGGGATGTGCGGCATCATATAGATGCTATTGGTTATTATCATCCTGAACTCGCCCAGAAAATTCAAATTCTCTGTAGTGGATCGTTTAGGGAGATGGCTGAAATCCAGGATGGGCTCCGGAAATATCTCCATGAAGGGAATATCTCCGCGCTTCTCGACCTCTCACGGAGAGGCAATGAGTATGTACAGCAAATCGAAGCTGAATACGGGAAGAAACCGGCACAAAGGTTCCAAGAACTGCATTCAAAAATACTGAACAATGAACCCGAATTCCTTGCCCAATTGGGGCAAAAGGTGGCTGCATGGGACGAGAATCTCAAGCATTATGACGATCAAACCCATACACAAGTTGCCGCTTGGTGGCTGCGGGGATACGTCCAGGGCACGGACAGGAAGAGAGGGATCAGGTCCTATAAGGACGCCGACCTCGTCATGAAGCTTGGGGTGCAGCAGCATGTCCGGGAGCTCCTCCGCTACCAGGAACAGCTTGCCTTTGTGCATGGCATGATTAAGGCTGTGCAGGCAACGAAAGAGGCAGAGAGGGAGTCATGGCACGAAGCCTTGGAGATGTGGCATCATATGCCTCGATACATAGCCAGGGCACGGTCTTACTTCGGCAACGAGCAGCTCGCCCAATCGCTCGAGCAGTTCAGCAAGAAAGTGCATGATGAGCCTGACAAATGGCTTGCAGAGCTCCAGGATCGGCTTCGCGAACTTTATGATCCTGAATACCAGCAACAGTTCGTGATACACAAGGTTCAAGAGGAGCTGCAACTGGTATTCAAGGAACGCATGGAAGAATTGCAGAAAGAGCGTGCCAGGAAAGTCAGGGATCTTATTGCATTCTTTTCCAAGCTCTTATCTCGAAAAAGAAAGATTATCGGGAAGAGGCTCGAAAAAATGAAGGCTGCTGTCCGGGAGGAGGCAATAACTGAGCTAGTGAAACACCGGGAGGTATTGCTTCCCATTTTTAGGAAAATGGAAGAGACCTATGGTTCATTGGAGAAAACCGACCAACCGCTCGATGGGTTCGGGAATTGGATTCATCAGACAGGAGATCGATGGGGGAAACATCGCATCTACCAAATGCAATCCGTAAGGCCGCTGACAGCCCGCTGGGAATCAGCGATGCGCTCAGGTCGAGGCCTTGTGGCCTTCTTCAGGGGATTGCGGCCACTTCACCAATCAATCAATACAACGACTCGAATAGAAGATACGGTAACAAATCCAGTTCCGGATCCCAGATTTCAGAACATCTTATCGATACCGGCGTTGCCCTTGCTCGCAAGCCAAGTAAAAGCTGCGAGGGACGCCCTTGACAGAATAATGCCTGCTTATCTCTTCACAGCGCAAGAAGCAATGGAACACAACCCTGATTCCTTGCTGCAATGGAAGACGCAGGGAGGTGGAACGAATGGCTGATCCTGAGGCTCCAAAAAAATCGAATAAAATTTTAGGTCTTTTCGATACGACCGGCGTAAGCACTATTATTGGGAATAAGATTTTCAAATCTATGAGCGACGTCTCAGGGAAGGATCCTAAAAGATATATGCCTGAGTCGAGGGAGCATCCGCTCCACAAGGAATATCGAGACCGGTTATTCATTCCCAACTCTGAAAAAGTGAAAAAAGTCAAGGAATATGAATTGTTTTGGGATGAGTTCACGGATACCATACGATTGCCTCTGGAGGCTGAAGAGGATACAAAAAAAGGGCTGAAACCGGTCGTTGAATTTGGCCCCCACTTTGATATGCATGCGACCTTTGACGAGCGATCGATCATACAAGGAGGAAGCAATATCGTCCTTATCGCAAACAAACCTGAATTTTGGCACACTCAAATGGGAAAATTGCTCATGCAATGTTATCCCGATAATGAAACTTTGCGTGAAAGATATCGGGCTTTCATCATGGAACACAAAGCGGAATTCATTCAGTTCGAGTCTCTCATACGAAAAGTTCTCCCTGAATTTGCTAGGAAAGAGGAAATTTTAAGCGAAAAAGAAAGGAAGAAACGGGATTCCGTCAGTACAACAAAACTGGAAAAGATCCTGGATAGAGACGAGAAAATAACTGACGCGCAGATTTCTAAGGCTGAAGAGAGATTAAGGCTGAAATTAGAGGAACAGGGTCGAACCATCCCTATTAAGGACCAAGCCGATCATAAGTTTATGATGGACTTTTATCATAAACTGTTGGATGGTTCGAATTGTTATGTTGTTCCGGAAGAAATAGGGCTGTTCCAAAAGTCTGATAAAACCAACTGGACTCTCAAGAGCATAAAAATGGTGACCGAAAGGAATAAAGAAGATATTCCTCTTTATGTATATTATCCGCAACCCCAGCTTACCGCGATTAAACACAAGGATGGCAGGGTCCAATGCTTCCTTAATATGGGAAAGGACAACACTGGATTCATGAGGGTGTTATTCCATTTTGATCTCGACCGGGTAAAAAAGGTCGTTGGCGACATGACTCCAGACCATCCGATCGCCACCCAATCCAATATAGATAAAATCAAAGAGGCCTATAAAACGATAATAACCGGTCTCAAGGGATTGGAAGACAGTCAAAAGAACATCATGAGGCCGATTTTGAGGGACTCTCCCACGTGGGCTAATCCCATTATTCGACAGTTCCGAGCATACATGTATCAAAAACAGTTCACCAAGACCCAACGCATTTTCCGTCATCGTTACAGGTTTGCTATACCAAGACGGTATGCCTATCTTGGCCTAGGGAAGAGTGATGGAAGGCCAAAGTTCCTTCTGCTCGTGCCTGGCATCCCATGTAAATTGGAGAGGGGGGAAGTTCCCATCTCAGAAAGTGATACTGACCATGTCCTGAACGCCTCCTGGTTCGATCCGAAAAACGAAGATAACATAACGATTCGGGGTGGAAACGATGATGCAGGCATGCCGCTCGAGCTGAGCGATAAAAATCAGCACGATCTTGGGCCGGGAAACATTGTCCTCCAGGACACTGGCGCTTGGCAGGAGTATTTCTACAAGGGTGACACGACAGTCAGACGGGTCTCTGATGAATTTGTCAACGAAGGGTTCCACGGCTATCCGACCATGATGGAAATCATGGCCTGGATCGACCTGGAGATCGATAATTATAGGGATGACATGCGTGATGGGCGATGGCATCCTACAAACACTACAGCCTATGAGTACAGCAGATTGATGCACGCCCATAATACAAACATGCGTAACGAAAGCGGAGCTACGATACATCATAAAGAAATAGAAAGCGACGGTCAACGTGTCCGTGAACTGTTAAAAGAATTCAAGGTGCTTAAAGGACCGGATTCACCATCCCATCTGAATCCCTGCTTCGACTGGAAGGCGTTAAATGAAGCCTCAAAATATCCATTTAGACATGTCGGCAACAAGAATTATTATGATAACTGCACCTATATCCAGACCGACCTTCAGCACGATCCCCACACATCCACAAGGGGTCTCGCAAAATACCTAATCGAACGTTTCGTCAACGCCTCAGGTGATTATTTCAGCGAAGCGGTCGAGTCTTTAAAACATGTTCCAAAACTTGGGGAAGTTGACTTTGGGCCGGGTAAATATCGGCGTACCTATACGGACAATGTCTTCGAGCCGGAAACAAACCAACAAAGAGGAGAGGAAAAATCGTCAGGAAGCTCAACCACACCTTATGCACGGGGCTGATCCTGCTCCTGCTGTTCGCAGGGCAGGCTAGCCTAGCGGCAGCTGCCACGGTCAGCTTCGGCAGCGTCACCCAGTCGGTAGGCTCGGCCATGGACGGCTTCTTCAAGATGTACGACCGCGACGCCAACGGCGACTATGACGCAGGCTACAAGACCCAGCGCAAGGTCGTGGACTTCTTCGTCTTCTTCGCCATCTTCCTCTCGGTGGCGTGGCTCGGCCTCACAAAGGCCTTCGGCGACCAGGGGAAAGGCAACGCCTCCAAGGCATTGGCTGTTGCGATAGGCTTCGCCCTCGCCCTCAGCCTGGTCGCCTTCAGCAACGTCAGCCTCGCCTACCTCTTCCCCTTCGCAAGAAACCTCCTTTTCCTGCTCGCCTTCCTGCTAATCTATTTCCTGCTCCTGAAGATGGGCCTGGACAAGAAGAAGTTTCTCGCCGTCATCCTGGCCCTGGTCATCACGATCGTGCTGTTCATGCTCTACAACCTCGGTTCGACAGGAAAGATCGGCTTCCCCGGCTTTGACGGCATCGGCGGCCTGAAGGGCATCTTCAGCCGGCCAACGCTTGAAGACGTCGAGAACCAGATCAGCGCGACGCAGCAGAAGATCGCGGAGCTCGATCCCAACGATCCTAAGTACCAGGAGAAGCGCCAGAAGCTGGAGGAACAGCTCATCAAGCTGGAGAAGAAGAAGGTGGACATAGCCGAGGCGGAGCGCCGCGAGGCCATCAAGGAGAAGCTCGCCCAGGACAAGGCCGGCTGGAAGGCCGTTTATGACGAGGGCGATCCCCAGAAGATGGCAGCCCTGATGACGCAGCTGATGGCCGAGGAGAAGACCTTCGCCCCTGATGACAAGACCGACCGGGCAAAGGCGATGCGCGACTACATCAAGCGCCTGAACAGCTCCATCACCATCAAGCTCGGCCCGAAAGTCAATGACCTAAATAACCAGGCAGCGAAGCTTGTCGAGGAAGGACGCTACTACGCTGCCAGGGACAAGTATGAGGAGATTGCTGAGAACTACTCTGCAGCACAGTATCCAGGAACCTCCTATGAGGCTGACGCCAAGGCAAAGATGGAGGAGCTGGACACCAAGATAGCAGACATCGACGGCAAGGACGAGAACAAGGTCAACATGCTCAAGCAGGCGGAAGTGTATGAAAAGACTGCTAAGGCGTTCAAGAAGTCCGCTTATTTCAAGGCACCTAGCAATCCATTGTCTGCCAAGTCTGATTACCTGCAGTCCAAGGAAGACTACCAAAAGGCTATTTACATCTATGAAGAGCTAGTGCGCTACTCCGAGTTCCAGAAGAAACGGTCTTTCATCTTTGATTTCATGAAGACTGACAAACGGTATGATGCGGAAGCCATCGAAAAAAAGCTCGCCGCGGCAAGTGAAGACCTCGCATTCGTGGAAAGCCAGATCAAGCTCATCGAGCAGAACCCGCAGGTCGGCTTCACCCCGGACAGGGGCAAGTCAGAGGTCGGCTGGGCGGAGAAACCTATTAAGAATACCACCCACTTTGGAAAGAAGAACTTGTGGTGGCTGCTTCCCCTAGCTTTCTTTGTCATCTTCACCCGCAGGGGAAGACTTGGGCCGAAATACGCTTGGAAATTTGCCAAATGGACAGCTACAGGCGGTCCTTTCCGCCGCCGCGAGCGACGCACCGGCGACTTCTACAAGGACCTGATACAGGACCTGGCTGAGGTCGCGCGAAAGGCCAACCCAAATGACCTCAAGGCCCTGAACCCTGGCGGCGCGCACAAGAGCCTTGGCAAGATCATCGAGCGGGTGAAGGCGAGGTTCAACCAGAGCGGGGAGGAGAGGAAAGGTGGCAAGGAGGCAAAACCCTCAGGGGTTAAGCCAAAATCACCGACCACCGAATCAACCACAACCCCCCCACCAGGACCGACCCCTCCAAATCCGCCGGCTAGTCCTGGAGCGCCCGCGACCCCGACAGCGGAAATGACTGCAACGCCGGCTGCAGGAACGCCGCCAACCGAGCCTGATGATGAAGATGATGACGATAAAAATGAGGGAGGATCCTAGCGCATGGTAGACAAAGCCATCGAGGACCATTTTTTGGAATGGCTTGACGCTGCGCTCACGCATGAGCAGGGCAAGCTCACCCCCCTCAAGGACCTGAAGAAGGGAGCGATGAACGACGAGCAGAAGCAAGCGCTCGAGCAGGTCTCCCAAGAGCTAGGCGCAATCACCAACCGCGTCCGGGAGTTCTCGACAGGCACCTTGCACGACAGCCTCAAGACAGCCAAAGAACTGCTTCAGAAGGCGGCTTCGGGGCTGTCGTACCTGGAATTGCGCAAGCTTCTGGACGTCGCGAACCGGGACGAGCATATCTTGGCCATGGTGCAGCACCAAACATCCCAGGGCCAGCTGAAGATCATCGAGGGCGGCGTCACCAGGCAGGTCGCCAAGATCCATGACGGCCTGAACGTTATCGAAATAACGGATCCTGAGCTCTTGATCAGCGTCGTGAGCCAGGGCGAGAACAGCAAGGACACGATAGCCCATGTCGCCATGATGCTCAAGTTCGCGGAAGAGCATAAGAACAACAAGCTTTCCCTTGAGCCGCTCCTCCACTTCTACGGGTGGTACAAGCAGCGGGACAAGGAGGCCATCCAGCGCATCCTCGTCGACCGAAACATCATCCATGGGGAGAAGCTCATCAAAATTACGGGGTTCGCGCTGACTCACATCGTGGAGCGTAGTCCAGAGAGCTTTGAGACGGTTGAGGAGCACATCCTGCTTAAGAATGAGGAAACAGGCCACGAGGCAAAGGCCGTGATGACTAAAGAGTCATTGACCGCTGCCCTCGACCTGCTGACAGGCAAGATTGTCACCGATGAGGACCGCCTCCTGGCGAAGGCTGAAAGCGGCGTGGATTATGAGGAATTCCAACAGCTCCTGAACGCTGCGGAAAACACTGAGTTTTTCGCAAAGCTGAGAAAACAGGCCCGTGAGAAGAAAGTCAGGCTTACCGAGTCCGGAACCACAAAAGGGGTGGTCTGGATCACTGACAACAAGGAATTCATCCACATCCGGGAACCACTTCTTGTAGCTCATATTAAACATCAGGAGCATACGCAAGCACAAATTAGGGTGATATTCACCTTTGCCGACGAGATTCAAAATAAAAAAGTCAAGGTGGAATCGCTGGTCAATGTCTATAGATTGTACCTAGGATGGGAGCAACCGCATGGCAGGTCCGGTCTTCGTCGAGCAATGAAAAAATATCTAGAAGGAACCATGCTCGTTCATGGAGACCATCCCGGATTCAAGATTGCCGAGGTTGATGTTGAACATGATCGGATTAAGGTCGATGGGAAGGAACCGGCAGATATCACCATGGAAGGCCTTATGGGTCTGTTCACGGCGTCGCCCGCTCCTGCTCCGACACCTTCTCCACCTGTCGTGGCTTCTCAATTGACTCCAGACGAACACGCCTGGATTGGAAGACATCTCAAGGAAGATAGGATCACTCTGTCGGATTTAAGGACACTCATAGAGTTGGCGGAACAGGACCAACCGACCGCGGCGGAGGTTCATGCATGGATTACGAGGAAACAACCTATTCTTATGATTAATGTTCCATTAAGAACGCCCCCTGATCCCCGTTCAGAGATGAAGATGTACGCGATTGAAGTGTCCAAAAGGTTGATAGAAGTTGATCATCGTCTTATATTCAATCCTCTAGAGGATGAACAAGCGTTTACCTTCCCCTATCTTGTCCGGGAATTCGACCGTTCGAGTTTGTTCTATCCTCATTTCTGCTTCCTCTTAGATAGCTATCTGAAGATCGACCGTTGGAAGGTGTTGACCGAGATTCTGCCAGGAAAACATCTCATCTACAAGGGGCATGAGTGGAGAATACAGAATCGCGGCAAAAAATGGAGCTTTATAGACAACGATAACCATACCGTGACGGTTACGGAAGCCATACTTCAGGACCCACAGAAACGGACCTCCTTTGAGCAACAGCTGAAGCAATTTATGAAGGAAGAAGTGACCATTGATTGGGTAGCGCATGTCATCGCTAACACTCGGAACCCGGATCTCATTAGAAATACCTTACGAGGGAAATTGCTCATTACCCAGGGTGACCATGTGAAGATCGTTGGCTATGAAAGAGTCGGAACGACCGTGAAACAAAGCGGGATACAATATCCTGAGATGATAGTTCTTGAGCGAACCCTGTTCGGGATAACAGTTCACATGATGGCCGGCCCAGACACACAAGACGTCTATAAGGTTTATTTAGCGATGACCGATGTTGCACGAGTTGAAGCGAAGCTGAAGAGATATAAAGAGCCTCTGCTCGGCAAGTATCACACAGTAAAGGATATCGTCGTTTCCTTGAATAAAGGCGAGGAAGCCATTGTCAACTCCCTCGTTGATTTCCATGAAGTTGGCATTACGAAGGAGGAGATTCAGCATATAAAAATGTATAAAAACCGCATCCCCCTAAAATGATAGAAATGAAAAGATGGACGCTGGCGTTGATTATCCTAAGTGTAGTTCTCCTCCCTCCAGTCCACGCCGCAGCGACCGACGCGCTGACGCAGAACACGAAGGGGATGTTCGAGAAGTTCCTGTCCTGGTACGCGACGGATGAGCAGGGCAACTTCACCGGTTACAACTTGGAAAGGAAGGTCGTTGACTTCATCATCTTCTTCATCCTGTTCATGTCGATAACCGCCTTAGGGCTAACGAAGGCCTTCGGCGGCCAGTACGGCGGCTTCAAGGCTGCCGGCGGCAACCCGATCAGGGCCCTGACCGTCGTCATCGGCCTGATGCTGACCATCGCCCTGGTGGCCTTCACCAACGTCTCCATCGCCCTGTTCTTCCCCTTCGCCAAGAACCTGCTGTTCTTCCTGGCCTGGGCCATGATCTTCTTCCTGCTGCGCCTGATGGGGCTCAAGCAGATCGTCTGGGCGATCATCCTCTCCATCATCATCACCTACCTCCTGTTCCATGCCGGCTCCTGGCTCATCTGCGAGTTCGGCGACGAGAAATGCTCACTGAACCTGACTTTCGCCAAGGCCTTCAAGCCGGACATCGAAGGAAAGAAACCTGATGTCGGCATCGGGAAGCAAGGCTCGCCCTGGAAGCCGGCCGAGCCTCCAGGGACCAAGGATATCCGCATCCAGGCGACCATCTCTTGTGGCATTAAATCCGAAGACTTTGCGTTATTCACCCTTGCCAAGGCTACCAATGTCTTTTCCTTCACCGGTAAGGACGAATGCACCCTTAGCGTCAAGAAGTTTGGCAAGCTTGTGGAGAAATGCGCCATCAATGCCTTCGGCCAGGAAACGACAGGGGACTGCACAAAGGCGGCGGTCAGCATGAAGGCCGGCAAGGATGTGTTCAAGGAGGGCGTCATCCTGTTCCGCGGCATGGACTATCTCGGAGGCGGCCTTAGCCAAATAACGGTGACCGCGCTCTTTAAGGGATCCAGTAAGACGCCTGAAGATGGCAAGGTAGACGGGGACATCCCTGAGCAAAGCGAGGACAAGACGCCTCCGGACGAGCCGGAAGCGCAGAAGAAAGGCAAGAACCTCTGGCAGAAGATCCCGACAGGGGTGAAAGTCGGATTCCCCATTGCCATCCTGCTCATCCTGCTGCTGCTCAGCAAGCGGCTCGGCAAGGTCAAGCGGCAGAAGGACGTCAAGGGCATCGGCGATGTCCTGGATCACATGCTCGCCCTGATAAAACAGAAGATCGGCGAGGAAAAAAAGCCTGGCGATCCTCCCGGGCTGAAGGACCTTGAGAAGGGTCTCCGCCATCGCAAGGAGTTCGACGGTTCAGAGCTCAAGGACAGGGTGGCTGTTGCCCGCCGCATGAAGCCGATCCTGGGACTGGTTAGGAAGAACGACAAGGAGCTGGAGCGGCTTGCTGACACCCTGCTCCCTCAGCAAGAGATCCTCAGGGAGGACGCGCAGCGCCTCGACATGATGTACGAGAAGCAGCAGCAGAAGTACCATGCCGACCGCGAGCGCCTGGGTCTTAAGCACCTCGGCCAGGAGTTCTCACAGCAGCGGGAGCGCGTCAAGGAGCTTGTGATGCTTTTAGGCAAGGAGCTTGCCAAGTCTGAGCTGCCTCAGGCGATGGCAGAGGTCGATCAGGCCTTGAAGCAGGGCAGTGTTAGTGATCCTGCATTCGACAGCTTGGAGGGCCATTATCGCCAACTCGATGACAGGGCAAGGGTGCAGAAGAAGCTGATGGAGGAGATCATCCAGCACTGGCGGAACGTCCAGCCAGCTGCGGAGGAAATGCAGGCCAAGGTCGCCGAGGCCGAGAAATGGCTTCGGGACCATAAGAAAGATATCTCAGCCCTCAGAAAGGTCTTGGCGAAGTTGCGGAAGAGGAACTTCGAGGCCCCGGTCATCAGCAAGCAGCTGCCAGAGCTTCTCGACCATACCAAGACGCTGTACCATGAGGAGAAGGAGCATGTCTTCCGCCTCCTCAATACGCAGGATTACTTGGTGAACAAGGTCATCGAGCTTGAGGTTGATGGAGCCCGGCCGACGTTCAAGATCCTAAGAGTGGATGAGTTCCAGCTGCACCTTGTGCAGATTGACACGGATGGAGCGACGGTGGACCTCCCGAAGCTGCTCCCTGACCATCCCAAGCTGCCCTCGCAGTTCAGGATCAGCGTGCATGGCATCGAGGAGCAGCTCCATCGCATCGTGAAGCAAGAGCAGGAGGCGCTCCGGCGCGAGGTCGAAGCCCTGGTCAAGGGCAACCGGCTGGACAATGCCAAGCGCGAAGAGCTCTTCGCTAGATTCAAGAAGACCAACATCCTCTCCGAGGACTACTGGCATGCCCTTCTTAGGAAGCATGACGCGAAGTACTCGCTCGAATGGGGCCGCGCGCTGGACGCGCTGAAGGAATCGACGCTCGAGGGATATTATCGCGACGAAGGGAAACCGGCCTACATCGCCTATGTCCGGGAACACTTGGCAACGCTTCGCAAGGAGAGGCGGCATGAAACCCCCGAGATGCACAAGGAGTATAGAGAGGTCTTTGACCGTGTGGTGCAGGTTCCGAGAAAGAAGGATCCGGCTTGGACAGAAGCCGAAATAAAAGAGGGATTGAAGGGCCTTGAGCCCTGATTATTTCCCGCAGATATTGACGGGCACGTTGATGTATCCCCGCGCGACAAGGTACGTGAGCACGATGCCGGCGATGAATGCGATGAAAATCCATGTTCCGGGATGCTGGATGAATGCTTTCTTGTTCACGGGGATCACCTTTTTTATTGGATAGCACTTTTATCCGCAACGGTGTATTTAAATATTTCCTTTTCCAGCGTCCCCATTGCGAAATGGAAACATTTATATAGAACAATACCGACAGGAAGCCCTGAAAAAGAGGCCTTGAAAACAAATAAAACCGAGGTGGAATGATGGTTCTCACTGAAAATGATGTGCTGGTTCTTCATAATTGGGAAAAAATGCGCCAGATTGGCTATATCAAGAGATGGTTGGAACAACAGACGGTAAGAAGGGAAGTCCAAGAGGAAAATCGGGTTTTCAAATTTTATGATAGATGGAACAAGGATGTCCAGGAAAAGCACAATCTGAAGGATGCGGTTAAGGATTTCCTCCATTTGGTTGGGGAGGATAACAAGTTCCTTGATGATTGGGAGGAGCTCTGCAAATTCCAGCATCACATTATCCACGCGGCGGCTGCCATTGAAGGACGCGCGGCGGTTATGCTCCTTGAAGACGCAAAAAAACACAATTTGCCTTTGAAAATGGTGAGGGACGAGCAAATACCGCTTAATAATCAGCTTGAACGAGTAAGGGAGGATATGAGAATTGATAGTCTGATGAGCAACACGACGGGGCATATGATTGCCGAGGCTAGAAGACAAATTCAAGAGATAAAGTGAGAGGTAACCCATGCTCCAGACCAAGGATTGGATAAGCTTATTGATCGGCGCGGCGCTGACGCTGCTCGGCCTGCTGCCTCTCCTGAAGAAGATCGGGATGGGGCCGCCTTTCTTCGAGCTGAAGTTCCTGCCGGTCGAGATCTTCAGCTTCATCGTGGCCATCGCGGGAGCCTACCTGGTCATCAACTCGATCACCGAGATCGTGCAGAGCAACCCGATCGGCAAGATATCCTTTGTTGTCGCCCTGGTCTTTTTCATCATCGGGATGCTGCAGGTCCTGTTCAGCTTTAGCATCGGCCCGGACTGGTTCGCCCTGAAGTTCATCAGCCACACCATCTATTACATCATATTCATGGTGGAGGGAATCTTCCTGATGATCGCCATGTTCGCCATGGAGCTATGAGATGGGCCTCCACCCGGCCAAGAGATACAAGTGGTCGCTCTTCGGCATGGGGATGTACTTCTATTTTGTCCGGCAGCGCATCTGGGACCTCAGGGACAAGAGCATCGACGCCGTGGAGCTGCACAGCAAGGTCGAGGACCTGGTCCGGAGGCTGCGCGCTGCGACCGAAGGGATGCGATCAGAGGCCAAGCCTTCTCCCCAGGTAACCCTGCAACCTAAAGAAACCAAGGCTCAAAAGGTTCCTGCTAAGCCTGAATCCAGGCATAATGACGTCGAAAGCCTTTCCCAGACCATCGCCACGACCGTAGGCCACCTCGCCGCCATCTACCTGAAAGAGGTCAAGGACAGCGAACACATTGATTTCGCCGCTGACCGCATGTTCTATCTCACCAAGGAAGGCTTGAAAGCCGGCCAACAGAAGACCAGAGAAGCATTCGAGCGGCTGGCGACCGATGCCAAGAAGAAGGTTGATGGGAAATACAAGGGCAAGAAGTCAAAGGATGCTGAAAGGCTCAAGCAAGAGGAGAAACGGAAGATTACCGATGCCAAGGACCGGGCGATCGAGGACGTCAACAAGCATTGGGAAAAGTTGAGAAAAGCTTTGTCCCAAGCGTTGCGAAATCTCTGGAACGTCTCAAAAGCGCAATACCAATCCTGGACAATGCTCGAGTTGAAGGAACGGCTCCATTCTGACTCTGTCGAGGCCATCCTGACAAGGATCAAGGTGAAGGGCCGCGCGGTTAATATAGAAGCCAAGCAAGCGAAGGACCTTATGCACGGCATCGAGCATGCCAAGGACTTTGATGAGCTCAAGAGGGAGATCTTCGGCCTCATGCGTGTCATCCATGAGGAGATCGAGAACGCCCTCGTCTTCGACGAGAACGTCAAGGTGCTGCTCTTCCGCATCAAGAATAGCCTGGGCGAGCTCGAGCAGCTGGAGAGGGTCAACCCCAAAATAAAGCAGCGCTTGGAGGGAGTCCATCGTGACATCATCCGCATTCTTGACGTGATCCAGGCGCAGAAGCAGATGCTCTTCCACGAAGCTGAAGCTGCGTAAAACACAAACTATTTAAAAAGGCCTTGCGACTGATTTCTTGCAAAGAGGTGATTCCATGCTCAAGATCGACAAGTTCCCCAAGGCGCCGACCATCATCGTGGGCTTCCCAGGCTTCGGCCTTGTCGGCACCATCTGCACCGAGTTCCTGCTCGAGCACCTGAAGACCGAGCAGATCGGCAAGATCTGGTATGATGACCTGCCTGCGGTCGTCGCGGTGCACAAGGAGAAGCTCATCGACCCCATAGGAATCTTCTACAACGCCTCCTACAACATCGTCATCGTGCACGCCATCACCGGCGCCAAGGGCGTCGAATGGAAGATCGCCCATGACATGGCGAAGATCGTCGAGAAGATGAAGGCCAAGGAGATCATCGTGCTTGAGGGCATCGGCTCCCAGAGCGAGGAGGGCCATGACGCCTTCTTCTTCACCAATGACCATCACCGGGAAAGGCTGGTCAAGGCTGGGCTCAAGCCTCTGGAGAACGGCATCATCATCGGCCTCGCCGGCGCCCTGCTGCTGGACGTGGAGGCTCCTTTGACCTGCATCTTCGCTGAGACGCATTCCGAGCTGCCGGACAGCAAGGCGGCAGCCAAGATCCTCGAGGCGGTGGATCGCTATCTCAACCTCAAGGTGGATACCCAGCCGCTCATCGAGTTGGCGGCAAAGTTCGAGGACAAGCTGAAAGGCCTCATGACCCAAAGCCAGGCCGCGCAGGACCAGCGTGAGAAGAAGCTGATGAGCTACGTAGGCTGAACAGCCAGCGCTGGGATAAGTATTCTGACTGCCCGGTTCTGAGCATGCGTATCCGGATATTCTGCCCTCGGCACGATGAAAAGCCGCTCCCCGGTCTCACTTCTGGAATAGACGATCCAGTCCTCTGGCTCGACATCATGCGCTGCCAGGACATGCTGGTAACAAAGGGAGAATGCTCGGTAATCGCCCCGTTCTTCCGGCGGAATCCTCCCTGAAGGGGCGAGAGCGTCAATGCCGCCCTCGCAGAGCCGTGCGTCAAGGTATTCCGCTTTTCCTGACACGGAAAACGTATTCATCCATTGCGGGTAGTGAGAACGGCTTAATAAACATTCTCATAGGGAAATCGTCTTCACGGCCTTCTTGTCAAGCAATTTCTTCAGCTCACTTTCTCCCTCGATCATCCGCTTCTTTCGGCTTTTCAGGGGGGTGAGGGAGTAGGAGTGGTAAGTCCCCTTGGCTGCGCTTAAGGAGCAAGCCCAGTTTTGATTGCATGATCCCCGCTCTTGTAGCCATAGAGGAGGAACTGCCAGTTCTCCAGGATTATTCTTGTCTCCTTTGAGCCTGTCTTCGAGACAGTTACAGCGTCGCTGGCCACCATGCCTGACTACCCCCTTTTTCTGGTGCCTAAAGGTGTTTGATCATTCTTCCTGCGAGAAAGGAGAACAAAATAGTTATGGTTGTGCTGTCAGAGCCATCTAATACTCACTTTCTTGCTTATGACATTTTGATACCGCAGATAAGGAATTAGTTACAATATAGTAATTTAACAATGATTATATTATTGAAAAGATACTTCCCAAAAGATTTATATGTTTACATATGATAGATATACTAGTTTAAAGACATATAATAATAAAGAGATATTTTGAATAATATAATATAAAATTTAATAAATTCTCAAATATTTCAAGAAACAATTTTTTAGACGTAAAATAAATTTAAGATATAAAAAAATACAAAAATAGGATATTTATTTTAGAAAAAAGTGAGAATATTAATACATTATCTAGCATTAATTGAACCTCAAAAAAGATTGAAGTTTGATTTCATCAGTGTTTTCTTATATCAAATTCGTCGAATAATAGAAAATTTCCGCGATTACCCTAAGGGATAGAAATTGTGCGAAGATGACCAAAAAAAATGGTTTCTCAAAATTAATTTATACCAATAAATATGCATAAATAAATACTTTTTACCGTCGATTCTTAGGTCAATACTTAGGAAAGATCCAATGCTGAAATGATGAAAAATCCCTTTGATTATCCAATGTCGGCATAATGCTTACTAGATCATGCAAACTTATCATTTCCTGCGACTTTTGCCATATTTCACGTCGTGAAGGTGGCCTAATGGCGCGGAACCCCTCAAACTTCCTTGTCGATATTATCTACGCCTATTCGCATATAATGTCGACCTGTCAAGGATCATGTCAAAATCTCCCATTATTTTGAGTCTGGAAGATTCGGCATCATGTCGAACAATCTTTAAACTCATTTCCGAGCCAGAAAATCGTTGAAGAGAGGTAAAAAAAGTGTTCACTAAGGGTTTCAATCAAAAAAAGGTGGGCAATGCGGGCAATTGTAGATGAATTGACAATAAAATGTAAGAAAAAAGCAAAATTTTCAAGCCGCTGGTTCAGGGTTTGCCTTGTTCTCTTTTTGGGTTTGGCTGATCTTTTCGTTCTTCAGGGCCTTCTGCAGCTCATCGACAAGTTTGATCGTGGTGTCGAGGTTGTTGACAATCGCCTGCTTCGCTTTCTCAAAGGCTGATTCAAGCGTCGGCCCGTTGAGGCGGTAGCCAATCACCACCTTCTCATCGCGGCCGATATAGCTCGTCTTGGTGATGAGATTGAGGGCCTGCCATCGCCGGAGATATTCATACATGGTCTGCCTGGTGATGCCGGCGAAGTTGGCCATCTCCTCGACTGTCATGACAGCCTCTGAAGGCTTCTTCTCTCTATATGAGATCTTTGCCCGCTCGTACATTTCAATAAGGACCTTGTTCATCTTCTCTGTAGAGCCTTTCTTGCGGGGGATAAGGCCAATTCTACTGATTATGACATTCGCAAGCTCATCGGATCCTGCGCCAGGCGCAGGCTCGATTCCGGTCAGGACGATTTTTTCCATGATACGATTTTATGGCATAACACATTTATATATTTTTTCTTTTTATCGATTATATTCGGGAGAATAGGCTAATTTTGTCGGTAAATAGGGATAAATAATTTAAGATTTGATTAAATATTTTAATATTATTAAGATATAATGCCGAATATTATCGATAAGATAATTAATCGTTATTTTGCCGATTAGATTAATGAATTATAACACATTCGTTATTTTATTTTAATCTAATCGGTATTCTGTAGAATGCCGAAATCTTTCGAGTTTATATCGAATTTACCTAACAGACATGTTAATTATTTTCAATATAGTATTGAATTAGGGTATTTAAATAACAAGGAAAATAAAGGTAAAAAGTGAGACTTCCCGAAGAGAGACCGGGTTTAGACCTTTGAAAAAAATATTTTTAAGAAAAAAAGTCGTTTAGGCACCAGGCAATAAAAGCGGAAAAGGATTTTTTAGTTGGAAAAGAGGATGAAAAAAAGATATGCGATGGTTAGGTAGCAGAGGGACCTTGGCGGAATCCGGATGGAAAACACACAATAAAACCTCGCAAAGGCAAAAAATGACCTTTTCAGTCTAAAGATTGAGCCATCTTCTTGTTCAGTCGGAGGACGTTAAGCTTCGCCTGCTTGTCGCGGAAGGAGGAATCGAGCCAGAGGTAGATACTGTCGTCCCGGACTTCTTGCATGAGCGGGATTCCCTTGCCCTGGATGTGCTGCACATGCAGTTTGAGCATGGCCACCGTCGTCGAGAGCCGGCGCGCGATCTGTGAGAGCTTGAGGTGCTTCTCCTCGTTGGCGTAGAGCATGAGCAAAAGCTGGCGCTCGCGCTCGGAGAACTCAGGCTGGACCTGCGCCTGGAGGATGTCCTGCTGCTCGAGGGCGAGCTCGATGTTGTCGATGCGGGAACGGAGCTTCTCGAGCTTCTGGTCGATCTCTGAGAGGAACTCTTCCATATGGTGGAGCTCGAAGCCGTTCTGGTTGATGGACTCACGGTGGTCATCCAGCTCTTCCTTGACTTTAGAAAACGCGCCGGCGATCTCGTCGTGCATGCGCGAAAGCTCTCTTTTCAAGTGCTGTCTCACCCCCGCAGTTTCCCTGCCGCTTGTCAATATAAGCATTTCTGCGGCATAACATATGTTTTTGACGTTACAATATAAAGGAGGAGTTATGCGGGCGCGGCGAATAAAAAAAAATAAAAACGCTGCCGCAATATCGTCGATAATGCGCTCACAAAAACAGCTCGCTGTCCTGCTCTCTAGGCTGAAGCCCTTCGCTCAGCCGAAGGCAAACCTCGAGCAATATCCCACAGATTCAGAAATCGCGGCCGAGCTCCTTTGGCATGCGTCCATGGCAGGTGACATCGAGGGAAAAGTCATTGCGGACCTCGGCTGCGGCACAGGGATATTGACCTGCGGCGCGCTCCTCCTCGGCGCCGAGAAAGTGTTCGCGGTCGACTGCGACAGCGCTGTTTTTCCGCTCCTCGAGGAGAACCTCGTCTTCTGCGGCCTCAACCCAAAAAAAGTAGTCGTGAGGAACGAGGACGTCGCTGCTTTTTCCGAAAAAGTGGACGCGGTCATCATGAACCCGCCCTTCGGCGTGCAGAAACAGCACGCTGACCGCGCTTTCGTCGAGAAAGCTCTTTCCATCGCCAAGGTCGCCTACAGCGTCCACAAGGCGGAGAGCGTGGATTTCCTCGGAAGGATCTCGAAAGGAAGGGTCACCGTCCTCGTGAAGAAGGCGATGCCCATCAAGGCCGCGATGGCGTTCCACGCGAAGCGTCAGCATGTGTTCGACGTGGTGCTCGTTCGCTTTTCAATGGAGGCGCATTTATAAAACAGAAAGTTTATAAAAGAAAGCCGAATCCTCAGGCAGCATGAACGTCAAAATCCTCGAGGAGAAGGGCAAGCATCTCAAGCTTTCCCTGCAGCAGGTCGACAAGGGATTTCTCATCGCGCTCCAGAAGGAGCTCAACGCCGATGAGAACATCACCGAGGTCGGCGTCAATTTCGGCCACCCGCTGCTCCACCGCTACGATCTCATCGTCAACTCCAACGGCAAGGTCATGCCCAAGGACGCGGTCATGAAAGCGCTTGACCGCATCGGCAAGGTGGCGGACAAGTTCAACACCGCATTCCAGGATATGAAATGATTGTTCTTGAAGAAGGCGCCAAGCTGCTCCTGCTCGCGAAAGAGGCTGTCAAGACAGGTTTCGACGACAGGCAGCTCAAGGTCGAACCTGCCCTCAAGGAACGCTTTTCTGAGGCCCAGGGCGTCTTCGTGACCATCCATGAGCAGGGCCAGCTCCGGGGCTGCATCGGCTTTCCCGAGCCGATCTTCCCGCTCTGGCAGGCGATCATCCGCGCTGCGAGGGCGGCTGCTTTCGACGACCCGAGGTTTCCGCCCATCGAGGAATCCGAGTACGAAGATTTAGAATTCGAGGTTTCCGTGCTGACTGTGCCACAGAAAATCGAGGTCGAGAATCCCGATGACTATCCTTCCCATATCATCATCGGCCGCGACGGCCTGATCATCAGCGTCGATGGCGCCTCCGGCCTGCTCCTGCCGCAGGTCGCGACCGAATGGCACTGGAACCCGAAGCAGTTCCTCGAGAACCTCTGCATGAAGGCCGGCGTGATGAAGGACGCCTGGCGCTCCGGCGAGGCGGAGATCCTCAAGTTCCAGGCGCAGATCTTCGGCGAGAAGGACGGCAAGGTCGTCGAGAAAAAGATTTAACGGAGAAGGCCGCCGTTGCCCGTATTGACAACCAAGATTCTTGATGAGTGTGACAAGTTGAAGTTCTTCTTAAACTTGCTTGAAAAAGCTACAAGGCCAGCTGATCCGCTGATTTCTGAGGAGATGCCTGCCTCTCGGGCAAGGTGATTGGCGCTGATAAAATCTGCGTCCTTTGCCTTGATGAATTGGACCTTTTTCCACCAGTCCGTGAAGGGGGACGGAAGAAGATGGCCAAGGTCAAAATGGGGTGTCCCCAGGGCTTTCGCTTTTGTTCTCTTGATTTGTTGAAAGCCGAATTGCATACCGGGAGCAAATCGCTCCATTTCTGGAGACACAGGTGCCTGCGACGAAAGGGGATGGGCACCGTCCGGCACGACGCCGCAGAGAGTCTTGGCTTTAACGCATCGATGCAATCCATAAAGGAGTTCCCCGCTTCCGCAGGGGCTGGTGACCAGGTCATAGGTATCCGGGATTTCCAGAACATCGCGATAGAGGACAGTCTCTTGGAAATTCGCTTCGGGAAGAGTGGCGAAATGGGGGGCATAAATTAAGAATTGATAAAAATCGGTGACATTACAGTTGGTTTGGAACTCGAAATTCATCCGAGCCTTGTCCGAGTAGATTGCTGCGCATTCTTCCCGAGAGAATATGAGTCTAAATAGGGGGAATTCTGTTGGGTGCCTTTGCCTGAAGTCCACTTTTATTAAACGCACCGGGGAAGATTTGAAGGCATTATTTTCCCGGAAGCCTTTGTCGACGAGAATGACGAGCTCCTGGGAACCACCGGTATCCTTCAGGGCCCGAATCATAGCCATAGCGTAATTGCCCGCGGATATTAAGATGAATCTCCTCGGCTCAACGAGGTAGGGCAATGACAGAATTTTCCTGGCTTTCACATATTTATGTGTCCCTGAAGGCGTCGTGGAAAAGTCAAGAACATCGACAAGACATCCCATTTTTTCCGAAAGAACAGGGGAATGGTACCGGGTCACTCCCCAGGGGAGGGTTTGTAGGTGGTTTTGACCCCTGAGAATCTCCTCGAGCCTTTGCATTTCATCGGGCAACGTGGCCGGAGATAGACCGTAACGACGACAAAAAGCGTGGTCAGAACAAAAGGCATGCATATTGGCCCTAAAAGTTTCTGGGGTGATTTTTCCTTGAATAAAATCATTCACAAACGGGATTCTTTTGAATTCTTTTATCTGGGAGTAGTCCACAGGGGATTCGTCAGAATGAAGATATTAAAAAGTTCCGGTTCAGAAGGCACTCCATGTTTTCGGTGGGAAAAAGATTTAAGTGTGCCAAGGTCTTCTAAAAGGTATGCAACCTGTCGATGAAGAAGAACAGCCGAAAAAAAGCCCGATCTGGTTCATCATCGGCCCTGCGCTCGCCTTCCTTATTGTCCTGATGATCGTTCCCTTCTCAGGCATCCCTCTCGACCCTGAGCCGAAGAACATCCCCTCCCTCGACCAAGTCCTGCCGGCTTCCATCCACACGGTCAACATCACGGCAGCGCGGCAATCCACCACCGACCTTGGCTTGCTGGACTTCTCTGATGACCAGGCCATCAAGCTCGTCGCCGACAGGGTGGCCTCGGAGAGCTGCCCGCAGGGAGCCATATGCCAGGCTAAAGCCTTGTTTTATTTCGTGCGCGACAGCATCCGCTACGTCCCCGACCCTGCGCGGGAGTACATCAAGGCGCCGCAGGAGACGCTCATCAGCCGCGCAGGAGATTGCGATGACATGGCAGTGCTGCTCGTCAACCTCGAGAGGGCGATCGGCCAGGAAGCCCGCTACGCATCGGCGCCGCAGCACCTCTATCTCGAAGTGCTCATCAAGGAGCGATGGGTGCCTCTCGACCCGACGTGCAAGGAGTGCGATTTCGGGGAGAAACCCTCTTCGCTGCCCCGGTAATGCTCATACCCGGTCTCGCTGTAATTCCGCGATAGTGAAAAGATTTATTAAGAGAAACTTTTTATCAAGAAAAATGCCTGATGGCCTTGATGCAAGGTTGAAATTGGATGTCCCTCTAATAATCGCAGTGGACGAGCAGGGGCAAGTCCCCAATGAGGCTTTGCTCGCTCTTCCTTTTTATCAGCGAGATTCTGCTGACCTGATGTTGGCTCTTGCCCGCGGTGCGACGATTAGTCTCATCCGCTACGGAAAAGAGGGTTTTTTGATTATCGGCAAAGCCACGGTATTTGGGGTATTTCCAGATTACTGGCGACGGATAAAACAGCGAGGGATGACGCTGGTGGGCAGTTGAGAATTTCTCAGCCACAATCATGGGTTTTTGCGGAAGAGCCTGTCCTCAGCTGGGAGACGTCGGTTGAAGATACGCTCATGGCGATGCTCATTTATCATGGGCGCGCGCATGCACATTCCACGGTCGGCCAGCTGGATGCGCTCAGGGATCGCATGATACCTGCCCTTGCCGAATCAGATTATGATCCTGCCACGCCGGAAGGTTACAGAAGACGTGTAAAGGGAACCAAGAGGGTTCTCTTTGCAGCTGATGTTCCTGAACATATTGCTGAGCAGCTTCGCAGCTCATGGGTCGGCTCTCGCGCGGTTCTCCTGAGTCATGGCACAGGATTCACCATGAGCAACGATGCCCTGACGAACGCTATCCTTGGCACTCGCTTCATTAACGCGACAGGAGGCCTTGGAACAGACGCCTACGGCTCTGTTTCGCCTCTCGGCGAGTATCAAGTCCAACGGTTTCCAGCGGCTGCTGCGAAATAATTTTTAGCTTAGTAAGGGAAAGTGATACACTTCTTCCGCGAGCTGCCTAATCTGGCGGTTGGTGTTGTAGAACGCGATGAGCTTCAGCGACCTTTTTTGCATGGCCGCCAAGTCGTGCGGGTGCCTGCGCAGCTCAAGAGCCTGTTCCATCTGCTCGTAGAGGCTATTCGCTTCTTCCGCATCGCTCCTCTGCACGAGATCGCCGATAGTGTAGCCGAATGGCTCGCCGGGGAAGCGCTGCAGCGCCTCGGCCCACCATCCGTCTGCGATGCTGATGTTGAGGCCGCCATTCGCGGCCACTTTCATCCCCGAGGTGCCTGATGCCTCCTGGGGCTTGATGGGTGTGTTCAGCCAGAAGTCGCTGCCAGAGACCATCATGCGCGCGATCTCCTCGTCATATCCCGTAAGGTAGACCACTCGTCTGTTATTCGAAGTTTTTTGCTTGAGCCACGCCTCTCTTACAAGCCCCTTGCCGTCTTGGTCCCGGGGGTGTGATTTACCAGATAATACGAATTGCATCCCGCCGTATGTCTCTGCAATCCGCTCGAGGCGATCAGGATCATGGAAGATGAGGAGAGGCCGCTTATACGTCGCGAAGCGTCTACCCCAGGCGAAGGTGGCGACATCCGGATAGAATTGCGCGTTCGTGGTGTAGTTGATGTAGCCGATGAGCAGGCGGTTCGCCTTGTCTCTCGCCTGAAGCAATGCCTCATCAGGGATTCGATCGGCATGCTCGAATATCCGGGGATCCAGCCTCCATCCTTGGAGATAAGCATCATAGAGCTGAGCCAGGGGCTGGACTACCCAGGTGGGAGGATAAATGCCGTTAGGGATGTTGTGGACTTCGGTGTCCTTGAATACCTCCATCTTCTTACAGGCCTCTGCATGGGTCGATGAAACCGCATTCACATATCTGCTGAAGAAGATGGCCGCTCGGGTGGTGGAGAAGCTGGTTTTCCCTCCGATATCTTCGATGCCCTGAGGCAACGCTCCGAAGATACGCCTCATGAGGTCAAGGGAAAAGATATCATGGCCTGCAGGGACTGGGGTGTGTGTGCTGAACACGGTGTTGCCCTTGATCCAGTCGAGGGAAGCGCCCTCCATGTACTCCGCGAGGGGAAAGAATGACCCATGACCCTCGTTCAGGTGGACGACGATCGGCTCGATGTTTCGTACTCGGAGCATCGCCAATGCCCCTCGCCCAAGGACGTTGCATTGCGCCGCCCGTATTTCGCGCTGGTCGTCATCGGCATAGAGGACTGAAGTGATCTCGCGCTGTCTTGGATCATTGCCGTCGACATTCGTATCGAGGAGCATGACCGGAACCTCGCCTTTCTGGCCCCGTACGGTATAATCCTCGCAGGCGATGCGCAAGGGCCTTCCTTCGTGGAAGATGGTCGCTTGGACTGGAGATCTTGGCAGGACCCTCTCCGGCACCCAAAGGACGGGTTCATCCTGTTGATAGCCTCGCGAATCTATGCGTTGACGGGAATAGCCCTTGTTGCTCGCGAGAATGATGCCTCGCATGGGGACTCCTAGGTCCGCAGCAGAGCTGAAAAGATCGCCGAGAAGCATCTCGAGGCCGCCGCTCGAGGTGGGGAGATAGCGCTCAAGGCGCGCTCCCATCCCCAGCACAATGACCTCTGGCTGCCCCTTCATGGTGCCTTGGCCTGATCGCTTCTATTAAAACGTTATGATTTGTCACTATTCGCGAGGCATACAACATCAGCGGGAAACGGGGAAAAACAGCAACCTTTAAAAAGAGACCCCCACCTCCCCGTCCCTGATCCCTGAGACTACTAGCAGCGAAGTAGGAGGGTAGCGGGTCATGGAAAAAAACAAGATCTTAGAAGCCCTGAAAGAGCTTTCTGCGCAGAAGCGCAATTTCAAGCAGAGCGTTGACCTGGTCATTAACCTCCAGAACGTTGACACCAAGAAGATGGAGGGCTTGCTCGAGTTCTTCGTCCCGGTGCCCCATCCGAGAGGCAAGAAGATCACGGTCTGCGCCCTTGTCGGCTCCGAGCTCATCGACCAGGCCAAGAAAGAGTGCAACGCAGCCGTCGTGGTGGATGATTTCGAGCGCTACATGAAAGACAAGAAGCTCATCAAGAAGCTCGCCGGAGAGAACAATTACTTCATCGCGCAGGCGACCATCATGCCCAAGGTCGCATCCTCTTTCGGCCGTGTCCTCGGCCCGAAAGGCAAGATGCCCAACCCCAAGGCAGGCTGCGTCGTTCCCCCGAACGCCAACCTCAAGCAGGTGGTCGAGAGGCTCCAGACCATGATCCGGCTCAACGCCAAGAAGGAGCCGATCTTCAGCTGCAGTGTCGGCAATGAGGGGATGGACCCGGAACAGATCGCCGACAATGTCATGGCGGTCTACAACCAGACCGTGCACCACCTGCCGAACGAGGTCCATAACATCAAATCAGTCTTTCTGAAGCTCACGATGAGCAAGCCCGTGAAGGTCGATTGAAATGGCACACGTCGCACCCATCAAGAAAGAGACGGTCGCCAAGTTCGCCAAGCTGCTCGTCGACTATCCAATCGTCGGCATGGTCAACCTGGAGAACCTGCCCGCCAAGCAGCTGCAGACCATCCGCGGCTCCGCCCGGAATAAGATGTTGCTTTGCATGACCAAGCGCCGCCTCATGAAGCTCGCCTTCAAGGAGGCGGAAGCGAAGAGACCCGGCATCTCCAAGCTGCTCGACCATTCCCAGGGCATGCCCGCCCTGATGTTCAGCTGCGAGAACCCCTTCTCGCTCTACAAGTTCCTGCAGAAGAACAAGAGCCCCGCCCCGGCGAAGGCCGGCATGACCTCGCCGAGGGACATCGTCATCCCGGCAGGTCCTACGTCGTTCGCGCCCGGCCCGATCATCGGCGAGCTCGGCCAGCTCAGGATCAAGGCCGGCGTCGAGGGCAACAAGGTCGTCATCAAGGTGGACGCCACGATCGTCGAGGCGGGAGAGAAGATCAGCCAGAAGGTGGCGGACCTGCTCGTGCGCTTCGGCATCATGCCTATGGAAGTCGGCCTTGACCTCGTCGCCGTCTATGAGAAGGGCGAGATCCTGGGCAAGGACTTACTCGGCGTTGACGAGGCCAAGTACATCGCGGACATCGGCAAGGCCGCGGCGTGGGCCATGAGCCTCGCCGTCGAGGCTGGTTACGCCAGCAAGGACACCGTCGAGGTCCTGCTGGGCAAGGCGCATCAGGACGCGAAGGCCGTCGGCATCGAGGCAGGCTTCCTCGAGAAGGACCTCGTCGGCGACATCTTCGGCAAGGCCGAGGCGACCGTCACGGCTTTGGCGAAAGACCTGAAGCTCACGATACAATAATGGAGGAACGAGAAAATGGAATACATCTATGCGGCAATGCTCTTGCACAAGGCTGGACACCAGGTCACCGAGGACACCGTGAAGAAGGTCCTCGAGGCTGCCGGCGCGAAGCCGGACCAAGCTAGGATCAGGGCCTTGGTGGCAGCGCTGGATGGCGTCAACATCGAAGAGGCCATCAAGAAGGCAGCCGTCGCGGCGCCTGTTGCGGCCGTCGCGGCTCCCGCGGCCGAGAAGAAGGAAGACAAGAAAAAGGCCGTCGAAGAGGAGAAGAAGAGCGAGGAAGCCGCAGCCGCTGGACTGGGCGCCCTGTTCGGTTAGTGAGACTCAATGCTGACCCCTGAACAAAAGGACGAGACCCATAAGGAGATAACGCAGCTCCGCGAAGAGATCGGCGAGCTAAAGGACAAGCTCGACGTCATCAACAAGGAGAAGGAGCACTGGTTCCTGAAGAAAGAGGAGATCAGCGTCCAGATCAGGGACAAGATCACGTCCATCAAGGCCGCGAAGACGCAGCGCAACACGCTGACCAAGAAGGTTTCTGATGTCAAGGACCTCCGCAAGCTGCTGAACGACCAGATCCGCGACAAGATCGAGGGGATCAAGAAGCTGAACACGGAGAAGGACGAGGTCCAGAAGAAGTTCAACATCACCAAGGATCCGGTGATGATCCAGCGCGACATCGACCGCCTCGAGTTCCGCATCGAGACGGAAGCGCTCTCCTTCGAGCGCGAGCAGGATTCCATGAAGAAGATCAAGGAGCTCAAGTCTCAGCTCAAGGAGTCGAAGGCCGTGAGCGGCGTCTGGGACCGCGTGCACAGCCTCTCCAAGGAGATCGACGACCTCAAGCGCAAGGCCACGGACGAGCACCGCAAGATCCAAAACCTGGCAAAGGAGAGCCAGGTGCAGCACGAGATCATGCTGGAGCTGAGCAAGGACATCGATGACATCAAGGCCAAGGAAGAGGAGTATTACAAGAAGTTCTTCGACCTCAAGCAGCAGTTCGTGGAGCTGAACAACCAGCTGAAGGAGAAGATGGCCAAGCAGAAGGACCTGCACAACAGGCTGGACGCCGACCGCGCCGAGGACAAGGAGAAGCGCCTCGTCGAGGAGGAGAAGACGCTCGAGCAGAAGAACATCGAGGTCGAGGAGAAGATAAAAAAGGGCAAGAAGCTCACCACTGAAGACTTGCTCATCTTCCAGGTCACCGAGGCGAAGCAGATGGAGAAGGAGAAGTATGAGCGCAAGGGCCGCCGCAAGCACGACGACGAGGATCGCGGCAAAGAGAAGAAGGAAGACGGGAAGAAGGCAGCGTAGATTCCTCGGTTTTTCTTAAATTATTGAAAAAAGGAGAATGGGATTTGATTATTTCTTCACGAACTCTGTATAGCGGCACTTGCCGCAGGTGAGGCGGTTGCCGTGCTTCGCCAGGAACACGCCGGAGCCGCACTTGGGGCAGAAGGGGTTCTTCCGTGTCAGGCCTTCGCCGGACTTGGTGTACAGCTTCCAGATCTTCAGGCCGCCTTTCTTCTTCTCCTGCTTCTTTTCAGCTTTTTCTGCCATATCATGCACCCTTCTTCGCTTCTTCTTTCGCGGCCGGAGCGGCATCGGGCGCGCCCTTCTTCTTGCGGTCCGCGCTGTCTCGGTTGACGAGGTATTTCGGCTCATTCCGCTTGAGCGAGGTGAGATCGGAGTAGACGTGCGCGTTCACGGACGCCTGCTGGAAGCCGAAGGCAGTGTCGATGGCCGTCACGATGACCTGCTCCGGCGGCACTTTAAGATGCTCTGCCAGCCCCTTCTTGACGTCAAGGTGCGAGGGCGTCTGCTTCTCGAAGCTCATCGATGCGACCACATCCTTGCGGTGCAGCAAGGGATTCTCCTTCGTGCTGGTTATCGTAAGATGCATAGGGATCACCTGACCTTGATGGCGTATTCGCCTTTGACCTTGATGCCGATGCGCTTGGAGATCTCAGACTTGTCCGGGTCCAGGATGAAGAGCCTGCCGTCCCAGCTGGTGGTGGATTGGTTGCTCTTGCAGGAGGGGCATTCATTGCCCTCGTAGAAAAGCTTGCACCGCTTGCAGACCTTTTTCTTCATTTTTTCTCTGCCTCCAGCCAGTCCAGCCTGCCGAGGCCCTGCTGGCGCATGGTGAGGCCGAACTTGGGGTTGTTGATCTCCTTGAAGCTGATCGCGATGATGCGCGCCCTGCAGAGGTCGTTGACGCGAAGGACTCGCTTGGTCTCCTTCCCGGTGAGGGTCTTCTCCTTGGAGAACGAGACGAAATCGTCCATGGTCTGCGAGACGTGTATCATGCCCTCGATGGGGCCGAGGCCCATGAAGGCGCCGAAGTCGGTGATGTCCCGGATCTTGCCGAGGACAACTTCCTGCAGCTCCGGCTTGAAGGTGAGCAGCTCGAAGACGGTCTCATAGTAGGGAGCGCCGTCGCCGGGGATGATGATGCCTTCCTTGACGTCCTTGACCTTCGCGACGCCGACCACGATGCCCATGTCCTTGGAGATGAAGCCCTCGTACTCGTGCTTGATGCGCACGAGGATGGCCTCCTCCACCGGGAGGTTGAACAGGTTGGGAGGCACGCGGATGTGGTCTTTGACTTCGACTCGGTAAAACACTTTACTCACCCATCAGCTTGAAGTATTTTTTCTGCCGCAGCACCAGGTAGCGGCTAAGCCTTCTCTGCAGGGCCCTGTCCTGGGTCGCCACGAGATACCCCTTCTTGGCGTACTCCTCGAGAAGGGCATCTACGGAAGGGGATTTGGCGCCCTTTTTAACCTTTTCTGTTTTTAAAGGGGAGACCATGCCCTTCTCGATGAGGAGCAGGCCGAGCTTTGCTGCCTGCCGGTGCTTGCCGCACTGCGTTGCGACAATGTTTTGCAGCTCGTCGATGGTACGGTCAAGGCAGCAGAGCCGACCCGGAGCCGCCGCTTGGAGCTGCGTGACGATGTCCACGCCGACGCTCCCGGGCATGAGCAGCACGTTGGTGTCGAGGAGGATGTCCATGACACAGGAAAAGAGGTCAAGGTTTAAAAAACGTTTCTTTCACCGATGAGGGGGCGTGATTTCGATGACCGTGAGTTCGTAGGGCACGTTGTTTCCTTTTTTACCGGTCACTTCAGCAAAAACAGTGAGTGGAGTCTCTGATTCTTGTGCCACGTCTATCAACCCCTGTATCCGCTGAAGTTCTGACTGAGAAACTGCATTTCCTACACAGGATATTCCGTGACCCGAGCGATCCGCGAGGAAAAAGGAGTATGACTGCTTCCCCTGGAGACGCGGTCCAGACCGGTATCCGGTTGGGACGCCTTGAGTTTGGACATACTTTTTTGTGTGCTCCAAGGCTGCTCCGATTACCTCCTCAAGTGGGAGATGCCAGACCGTGATTTCCCTCTCAGGTGGAGACGCTACAGGTCTTAAAAGGGATAAGAGGTTCATGGGGAAAAGGATATGGGACCACAATAAATACTTTTCCCTTCTCTGATAGGGGGAATTGGGAAAAAATTGAAAAAACGGCTCCCCTTTCCGGAATGAATGGCAACCGTCATGACCGTTGAAGGGATGGACGGGCTGAGAGAATACTATATCGAATGTGAGCAACGGATGGCTGCCGGCCTTCCGACACCGAGCCTGGCCTTTGATCCCTCACCATATGATCCGGGCATTTCCACTGCGATCGAGGAAGGCGGCAGGATCGCCATTGCAGGCGCGTTGGTGGGTATTGTCGCGAGCTGCATCGATTTCCAGATTCCGAATGATGTTGATCAACCCTTTCCTGCACATTCTATGCGGGATGCCGCGGCGATTGGGACAGCGGCAGTCATGAGCCTTCTATATCAGTCCGAGCCGATGTCTCGGCGGCTGAAGGCCGCGTTCATCGCGGGAGGTTCCACTCTCGCGTCAGGGGCTAGCATGGACCGCCTCCTTAACCTGTAAGGGTTTAGTCCATCTTCATCTCACCCATTCAAGGATTGGAGCTTCTGGAAAGATATTTTCTCTAAAAAACATGATAACGAGTAAGGGGTTCTGGCTGATTTATCAGGATATCAACGCTTTGCGGTCACCTGCCTCGAGAAGGGTGTTCGTCCTCCTGAAGGATTCATTGTGCAGGATCCGCTGTGGGATCGCCGGGAAGGCCGATCGGAGAGCGGAGGCAGTTATATGATGACCTTGGCGGTGGCAGGACTTGGCGCCTGGCTTGGCGCGATTACTGCCATTTCGGATCAGGTCCTCGCCTCAAGTGATGCCAACGCAGCCTTTGAGGGATACCATCAGCTTCAAAATGTAATACAGGGTGTATGCTGCGGCCTCCTCGCAATTATCGCTGTGATATCAACGCCTAAAACCAGGAATAAATGGGAAAGCATACTGGCAAGATACAGCACTTACCTGGTCGCGCATGAAGTTACTCCGCAAGTAATTAAGAATCTCCTGCAAGCCCGGCGTTAGTGAAGAAACGCTTTGATCATCACCGCATCCCCGACAGGGTCAGGGCTCTCGGCGACAGTTTCGAGGGTCCTGCCGTTTGGCGATAGGTATCGAAAGTTTGATATACTATAACGAATTATAATATACTATGGCAACAACCATCCAAGTGAGCGATGACCTGCAAAGCACCTTGAACAAGCTGAAGCTCTTTTCAAGGGAGACCTATGAAGAGGTCATTTGGAACTTGATCGAGGATCGGAGAGAGCTTTCTGATGAGACGATGAAGGAGATTGCCGAGGCCCGCAAGGAGGTTGCAGGAGGCGAGTTCGTCACTCTGGCTGACCTGAAGAAGAAGTTTGGGGTCAAGTGATGTATGAGGTCATTTTCTCGAAAAAAGCTGAGAAATTCCTTGATAAATTGCCGCAGGTTGACCGGGAGCGGATTCTTTTGGCCGCGGAAAAGCTACGGATACGCCCGGAAACATTCATTACCCGGATGGTGGGCGAGAAGGTCTACAAGTTCAGGGTTGGAGATTATCGGCTGCTCGTTGATCTGGATAAAGGCAATTTGATTGTCCTGGTTATCACTATTGGGCACAGGCGGAATGTCTACAAGGATTGAATGCGGAGTTGAACTTCGGATAGATTTCTATGCTCGCAATAAGGATTTCATCATCACCGCATCGCCGACAGGGTCAGGGCTCTCGTTGATGATCGTGATGTCAACCTTTGCTTTCTGGAGAGCGTCCAAGAGCTTCTTCGCGTCATCCCTCGGCGTCAGGAGGTGGTTGCGCTCGCCCTTCGGCCCGAAGTTGATGCCTGAGAAATGAGCGTGCAATGGCCTGATTTCCTTGACCTGCTCGACGACCTTGTCATAGTCAATGCTGCCGTTCCTTGCGAGGATGTGGGCGAAATCAACGGTCAAGCCGCAGCCCCGCTCCTTGCGCAGCCTCAGCAGCTCTTCCAAAGAGCCGAACTGCGATCCCTTGCCTGTCGTCTCGGGCGCCAAGGTGACTTCCCAGCCTTTTTTGGTTATGATGTCCTGCATCTCGGCGATCGCAGTCGAGACCATCGCATAGGTCTCTGCAGGGCCGCGCTTGCCGTAGAAGCCGGGATGGAAGACGATGAACTTCGCGCCGAGATGGTTGCCGCGCTCGCAGCTCGAGAGGATGCGCTGCTTGCTCGCCGCGATCTTTGCCTTCTCCTCGCTCGCGAGGTTGATATAATAAGGCACGTGGATGCTCAGGGCGAGGCCGAGGTCCTTGTTGAGCTTGCCGAGCGCCTTCGCCTGCTCGTTCGAGAGATAGACGCTGTACACGAACTCGAACTCGAGCGCATCCAGGCCTTTCGCCTTGACTTCGCGGAGGCCTTCCTCGTCGCCCAAGCCCGAGCCTGCCGGGCCGATGCGGATCATGGCCTTTTCCTTGTCTGCAGCATATAAAAAAGTATCTGCGGAATCCCTAAGGAGGATACCCAGGTCATTAAGGATGAGCCGGTTGACGCAGGAGGGTTGCGGGAAGAGGCTCCTCGTCGAGCTGGGCATCATAGGCGATCCCTTTGCCTTGCATGATGCTCTCTATGGCGTGCCTCAGTCTTCCTTTTTGCTCTGGTGGGGATTCCTTGTGCGGCCCGAAGATGCTTCCCCCGGTGTAATGGGCATGCCTCCGTCGAGCGTTCCACCGGAGGTGGCCTCCTCCCAGGATGCCAAGACGTTGGTATTCATCACAGACCTGGACTGCAGAAGGGCTCTCCCCCATCAGCTCGAAGAAGCTTTGCGCGATGTTGGCATGGCCGGCATGTTCCTGTCCGACTTGAAGGAAATAGTCTCCGCAGTAGTCTATGACGACATAGAGATAGTCTCCTGATGCCCTGATGATGAGCCACTCGAGCCCAACCATCGCGCCGGGTATGACGAACCGCGATATAAGCCTTTCCCTGGCTACCCAGCGAGCCTGCTCTTCAACTCCCAATACTCTTCAAGGAACGCCGCGGCGATCGCCGGGTCGTGGATTATGACCAGGTTCTCGTCATTCCTTGTGGCGGCGTTCTCGCTCGGGTTGAAGCTGCCGGTGATGACCGTGCTGTTGTCGATGATGAACACCTTGTGGTGCAGCAAGACTCCTGTATTCTCCAGCAGCACGCTTAAGTTATGGTACAGGAAGAGCTTGTAAAGCGAGTAGTTGGAGATCTGCTGCTTCTCGAGCATGCCTTCGACAGCCACCCCCCGGTCTTTCGCGAGCAGGAGATGCGTGCCGATCTCGCCGTTGGTGAAGCTGTAGATCATGAAATGGATGGATGAGCTTGCCGCATCCAGCTCTCTATCCACGATCCCCTCACAGGGATCCTCGGGGCAGAAATACGCCTGCACCGGGCCTTCCTGCCCGGCGGTCGGCGCCCCCTTGCCGAAGGTGCCTGACCACAGCTCCGTGAACTCCGCTGCATAAAGGTCGGCGATAGCAGCAGAGTCGATGCGCACAAGGTTGTTGTAGTTCTTTCGGCCACCCTTCTCGGTCGGGTTGTAGGAGCCGGTCATGACCGTCATATGGTCGATGATGCAGAACTTGTTGTGCATGTAGCCGCGGGCGCTCTTGTTGGTGTAGCGCAGGTAGCTGCGGTTCTCGTCAGGGTTGCGGTAGTCCACGCTGACGCGCAGCATCACATCTGTTTTGGCGTCGAGGCTGTCCATGATCGCGGGTTCGTTGAGCTCGAAGAAGGCGCAGTCCACGCTCTGCTGCGCCTCGCCGATAGCCGCGGCCATCACCTCGTGGCAGGGCTGCTCTGGGCAGAACCAGACCGAGATTCCTGTCGCAGCCGCCGGCGCTTTCGGCTGCGGCTTCGGGAGGATAGGGATGATGAGGGCTATCACGACGAGAAGGATGAGGATTGCCAGCACCGCCGCTTTTTTGCCCATGTCCTGAGTCGGGCGTTCCGGCTTTAAAGCCTTTTCCAACCCCGAGGCTGATTTTTCCGGCAGCGTCGGAAGCTTTATAAGGTGGTCTTTCCCCTGGGGGTTACCACCTGATTGTTACTACTCACGGATACTTAATCACCGAAAAGTTTAAATAATAGTTCTACTACTAGGGAGTGTATATCAGGGTTACCTGTTAGAAAGTAACAGGATGGGGGTTTCACAATCACCTCTTTTTCCCCAGCGAATGTCCTGACGCGAGTTGGGACATTCGCCAGGGTTTTTATCCGCCTTCATTCCTACGGGAAGCCCTATGGAATTCTAAAAGAGAAACCGGAACGCTAGCGGCAGCGCTGCGAAAAGGAGGAGCAGCAGGAATGCCCAGGAAAGCCTGGGCCGTTCTTTGAGTATCGGCAGGAATCCCCGGAACGCAGGCCGCGCCATGAACGCGAAGAGGATGGCAAAGCAGCCCCAGAACAGGTATTCCTGCGTCGCGAAGCCGTTCGCGTGCCAGAACGTCTGGAAGCAGAGCAGCACGTTGTAGCAGAGATGGATGAGCAGCGGCGCGAGGATGCTCTTCGTCCGCTCATAGGCCAGCGCCATGATAACCGAGCCGAGGAACACGGTGACGAAGATGCTGACATCATGGAGCGCAGACAAATAAGTCAGATGAAACAGTGCAAAGTTGAGTGACAGGGCAAGGATCGCAAGCACTTTTCCAGCACGCCGCGTGAGCTCGCTTTGCGTCAATGGCCGCAAGAACAGCTCTTCTTTCAGCACGATGACCGGCATCAGCGCCACGAGACCGAGCAGCGCGCCGATGTCCGTCAGCCCGAACTGCTGCGCGTACCATGCGTCGAAGCCTGGGTCGACGATGCGAGAGAACAGCGCGACCGGGAAGAGCAGCGCCAGGCCCCAGAGAGCGGCAGGCAGCGCTTTCTCCCCAGAGGTTAAGCCGATCTCCTTAGGTTTCCTGAAGAGAAGCAATGCCCCGACTAGGGCGGCGAAGATGATGACGCCGAAAAGCTCGTAGGTGGGTTCATGCGCCGGCAGACCGAGCTGTGTCGCCCACATGAACAGCCTCGATTGCCCATAGCCGAAAAGGACTTGCGCGAGGAGCAGGAGGATGATCGGGATCATGGTCGCTGGAACCGGGCGAGGACGCCCACGACCCTGAACGTGGTGAAGACGTGCGCGACCCGCTGGTCGTCCTGGATGCTGGGGTACCAGAAGCCGTCTTTTTCCTGGCGGCGTTCAAGGAGTTCCTTGTACGGCTTCAGGCTTTCCCTGGGATAGCCGGAATACAGCAGCGCGTCGAGGACATTGGCGACGGTGAGCGTGTCGTTGAGGACGCTCGGCATCGACCGGTATGCGTAATCCTGGTAGAACCTGAGCTTCGGGCCATAGACCACTGGGTTGTCGGGCAGGACGTCGCTGAGCGTGTAGATGGTGTGGATCATCCCCGTCGTCTTCTCGAGCTGCGGCGAGGAGGATGCGAGCAAAGCCTCGGTCTCGTTCATCATGCTGTCGACGAACTGGGGAAGCATCTCTTTTTCCACAGCGGTCGCAGAGAGCAGCCGGATGCACCAGCTCTCGTCTGCGAGGCGCCGGAAGCGCTCATCCCCAGTGTAAACATGCTCGCTGAGCCAATGGGTGCCTGTCCGGGCGTGCGCGACGACCTGCGCCATGGCGGAATCGTTGGCGATGAGGCCGACGATGCAATAGGTGTCGAGCGCTATGCCTCCTTCGACGAAGTTGCTCTGGACGTTGTAGATGCCCTTGCCCTCCCAGTCCTTCGCTACGGCAAAGAGCAGCTGGTCCGCGCGGCTGATGTCGTCCGCCAGCAAGCCCTTGGCGCCGAGCTGACCGAGGAAATGCAGATTGAAGTCGCGGTCGAGGCTGCGGTAGGTCATGTTGCAATTCTCGAGCGGGCATACCAGGTCCTCCCCGGGGTAGACATAGGCGAGATAGGGATCGATTCCAGGATGGCTCATCGACCAGTCCAGGAAGGCCGCTCCCTTCTCGATCGTCGGCTGCGTGCAGCCGCCGAGAAGGAGCAAAGCAAGCAAGAGAGGTATCATCTCTTCTTCCCCTGGGCACGACCCTTTTTCCGCGTGAGCCAAACCAGCGTCAAGGCTATAAGGATTCCGGCAGCGATGCCGAAAGCGACGCCGGAGAAGAACGGCACCTGGTCGTCGGCGGGCAGGAAGACCTGCCGGCGTTTCGGGCTGATATACAGGTCGAGGTTGCTCATCTCGAGGGCATACCCTGAATAGAGGAAGGCTGAATAGGGATCGCTGCCGCGGAGGCTCTTCGCGTACTCGTAGTAGCTGTAGCCGAGGATGGGGAAGACACCATTGTCCTGCTGCTCGGCGATGCTCTGCCGGCTGAGCTCGAGCCGCTCAGCCAATAGGGAATCGACTTGGCTTTGGTCAAGCCCGAGCATTGTCAGCACCAGGTCTGCTTCCGCCTTCGCCTTGCTCGCGCGGTAGAGGCAGAGCTCCACATCGCCGCTGGAGGCGTCTGCGCGCGCCCGCGAGAGGTCGCGCTTCGTGTCCTCAAGGCTCTGCGGAAGGAACAGCAAAACATATTGGTAGCGTTCCTCTGCCTCGCGCAGCTTGGTGGCGCAGGATGCGGTGACGATGTCTTTGTCGAGTATGAATGACCGGCCGCCCTTGCCGAAGAAAGCTCCCCACGAAGATGCGCTATAGAGCCTCTCCATGGCGAAGGCCAGGGAGAAGGCGGCGTTGTCCGTATTATTGATGTCAATAGCCTTGCGCGCGTCCTCGAGGTGGTCAAAGGCTTCGGTGATGCGCTCGTTGACCGCGAGATAGGCCTGCAGGTCTGTCACCGTGCTATAGCCTTTCGCCTTCACGTCTCGTTCCTTCATCGCGATGGCACGCTGGGTGATCTCCATGAGGCGCTGCAGCTCTGCGCTGGTCGCGTTGATCATCGCGTAGCGGAAGCGCACGTTCGCGCCGAAGCAGAAGGACGCCGCCGAATAGTAGCTCTGGTTGTCGATCTCGGCGTTCCCTTTTTCCGAAAGGTTGAGTCCGAGCTGGTACGAATAGTTGGTCAGGTTGGTGACGACGGTGATTTTTCCCTTGATGTCTTCGGTCCTGTTGCAGAGGTCGTACGCCAATGACCGCATGACTTCCGCGTACATCGGCGCGATGTTCAGTGCCTTCGGCGCCTTGATGAACGGCTTGCCGGTGAAGGCCTCTAGGGCCTGGTCGAGGCGGCTGACTTCGATAACGTGGACGCCGATAGCCTCGCCGTATTCCACCAGGTCGACGGTGCGGTTCGTGGCATTCACCCTGCGTTCTCCTTTCGGGATCAGCACGGCGCTGATGCCGTTCTGACCGGCGACCTCGATCTTCTCCTTGATGCCCCCTACAGGGCCGATCAGGCCGCCGGCGTTGATGGTTCCGGTCATGCTGATCGACTGGTTGATGGTCGCCTTCGCGAGCATCGCAGCGGTGAGCACGGCAATCGCCCCGCCGGCACTCGGCCCACCGACGATGGCCGAGCTCGAGCTGATGGTGTAGAAGAAGTCGAACCGCGAGCAGTCAACCTGCAGCTCCTTGCAGGCGATCTCGTTCGCGAACCTTGTCGAGATCTGCGTGTCCAGCTTGGTCAGGGGCGAGGTCGCGATGAAGATGTTGCCTGTGCCGGGCTTGATCTCGAGCGTGAGGTCCGCGATGCTGCCGACCATCTGCTCGCCTTGCTCGGACACGGCGAGGAGGCGCATGTGGCCGACCTGCGCGACGGCTGCCACGCTGCAGAGCAGCACCATGAGAGCGTATATGAAGAGCCTCATGCCCAGAAAGAGCGATGCCACCTTTTAAAATGTTGCGGAAGGTTTGCGAGAGGAAGGATCAGGAGCCTGCCCGAGAGGTTTCATAGACAATCTTTCCGATCTCCTCATACTTGTACTCCTGGAGTACACCATAGACTTCATAATCCTTGATGAGCCGCGGGAATCGTTGGCGGATAGTCTTCAGCACACGGTCGAATTCGCCTTGGTTCTCTGCCATGATGTCGATGATAAAATCCCACTTTCCGATCAGGCTTGCGATATAGGTGACCTTGGGGTTTGCTCTCAGGAAGCCGAGGAATTCTTTTTCCTTTGTCTCGCTCGGATTATATAGCGCGATGAAAACATAGTTGATAATCGGGAAGCCCATCGCGGGGGGGTTGTAGATAGGCCGGAAGGCCGTGATGACCTGCTTCCGAACCAGCTTCCCGATCCGGCGCCGAACAGCATCCCTGGACAGGCCCGCTTTCCGAGAGATGGTGGAAAGCGGCATGCGGGCGTCTCGGTCGAGTGCTCGGAGGATCTTCTTGTCCTGCTCGTCGAAGCGATACGGTACGCAATAGACGAGAGGTTTCTGCTGTTGCCCGCCGATACGATTTTTTGCCATTATACCACATTTTGCGATGATTCTATATATAATTTGCGTATTTTGCGCGATATTTTACCAATAGAGATTAATAGTGATGAATCTTCCACCCATTTATGGGGGACGAACCACTCGATCAAAGACTGTGTGCCTTTATCCTTGAGGAATCCGAGCCTCGGGCTGCCGCTGAGGGAAAAGTGGAAATTCGGGACTTCATGATATATATCCCTTATGCAATCGTTGCTGAGAAGAAACAGACCGGTGTTAGGATACCGCCTTACCCGCCACTGAAGGAGGAAAGGTTAGTATGGAACTTTTTTAATTTCCCCACCGGTGTCCGCACCTTTGACGGCTTTTCCCCTGAAGTCATTAAAGAGGTTGTGGAAGCCTATTTTCACACGCATTATGACCATTGTTCCCTGGTCTATGTCGACCCCATTTCGGAAAGCGACTTAGCGATTCTTGAACAACCAGTCATTTATCGTGGAGACCTGCTCAATTCGGGTCAGGCCAGGGGCGTCATTTTCACGTGGCCGAGCACCCTTCCCGTCGCAGAAAGGCAGAGAGTGCGCTTCGCCTAGAACTCTGAGATCGTCTCATTCAGTGGGAACCTGACGCGCGGCGACAGCACGCCGTGCTTCGCCCGCTCGCCTGCGGCGATGAGCATGACGACGCGGTCGCTGGCCTTGAGCCTCAGCAGCCTCTTGGCGCGCAGTTCGTCGAAGGCTTCCATGGGGCAGCTGTCGAACCCTTCCGCCCGCAGCGCGAGCATGATGTTCTCGGCTGCCAGCGCGGCGCTCTTGATGGCCACAATCTGGACACCTTTGTTTGAGAAAGGCCCGCGCGGCACGGGCCGGAAGATGCCTGCAACGCTGACGAATAGCCATTTGCCGAGTCCGGCGATGCTGCACGGCCCGTGGGAATAGGCCATCGGGATGATGTGCTTGTAGTACTTGACCCTCGCGGTGTTCCCGTCCTTCTGCACCAGGGAGAGCAGCTGGTCGCGATGCTTTTTCCATAGCGAGGGCCGCGCGATGACAGCGATGATCTCGGCGGCGGTGGTCGCTGCAGGCTGGTCTAAGCAAAAGTGCGCGAGCTGCTTCTTCACGGCGGAATCCTTCACCCGGATGAAATGCCAGAGCTGCATATTGCTGCTGCTCGGCGCGAGGATGGCCGCCTTGATGACCCTGCTGAACACCGGGCCAGGAATCCGGTCCTTGCTGAATTGCCGTACCGCCCGGCGCGAGGCGACGACCTTGTAGAACGCTGTCTTATCGACAGATGAAGCTTTTTCATCATACTGCGACAGGGCAAGGCTTTCGATAAAGCCTACACTTTTTCCGTGTGTCTGCATTTTGGGTAGTTGGAGCAGCCGTAGAACGGGCCGTAGACTGATTGCCGCGGCACGAGCTTGCCGGTCTTGCACTTGGGGCAGGTCTTGGTCACTGAGCCGTCAGCGACTTTCTGCATCTCCTTCGCTTCTTTCTCTCCGGCCTTCTTGGAGGGGCATGCGGGGTTGAGGCAGATCTCCTGCGGCCTTTTCCGGATGATCTTGATGAGCGGGTGGTGGCAGTGCTCGCAGACCTTGTCCGAGGGGACGACTTTTCCCGTCGATGGCAGCCGGAAAGTGACTTTACATTCGGGGTAGCGGTCGCAGGCGATGAAGAAGCCGAACTTTCCTTTCTTGATCATGAGGGTGCCGCCGCAGGACGGGCATGGCCCGATGGTCTGCGCCTGGGTCATGGATTCCCTGTTCGCGGCGATGAGCTGCTTGCCGATCTCCTTCTCTTTTTTCTTGAAGACCGTGAGGATGTCGATCAGCATGTCTTCGCCTCGCTGAGCACGGTCTTGCTCTCCTTGCGCTTGGCCTGGATGTCGTCCATCTCCTCCTCGAAGTGCCGGGTCAGCTCCTCGTCGACGATCTTCTCGGAATAGGTCACCAGCGTGTCGATGGTGTGGATGCCCAGGACCGTCGCCGCGAGAGGCTCGCCGACGATGTAGCCACGCTGGAAGAGCGTGTCGATCACCTGCGCCCTCGTCGCCTTGGTGCCTAGGTTGCGTTTCTCCAATTCGCGGATGATCGATGCCGGCGTGTAGCGCTTTGGCGGCTGCGTCTCCTTGGAGAGCAGGTTGAGCTCATTGGCCTTGACGCTGTCGCCTTGCTTGACCTGAGGCAGCTCGGTCTCTTTGAAAGGGGTATAGGGGTCATAGTAGGCGTGCCAGCCGCGCTCGATCGTCCTGGTTCCCTGCGCGACGAAGTTCTCGCCGTTCACCGCGATGGTGAGGTTCATGGTCTCGCGGAGCGCGGGCTCGCCGAAGGTCGCCAGGAAGCGCTTGACGATGAGGTCATAGAGTCGGGCGGCCCTGCCGTCGCTGCTCGGCACGATGCCGGTCGGGTAGATCGCCGGGTGCGCAGGATCCACCTTGGAGCCGTTGCGCGGCTGCAGCTTCTTCTTGAGGAGCTCTGCGCACTGCTTGGCATACGCTTCCTGCTTCTGCAGCGCGCCGAGGATCTTCGCGTAGCCGATCTCTGGCGGCAATTGCTGGGATGATGTCCTAGGATAGGAGATGAACCCTCCGATGTAGAGCTCCTGCGCGAGCTCGAGGGTCGCCTTGGGCTGGATGTGGAGCGCGCGGAAGGCCTCGGTCTGCAGGGTGGTGAGGTCGAAGGGGTGCGGCGGCGGCTGCTGGAACTCGTTCTTGTCGATCCTGGCGATGGCGCCATCATGGCCTTTCGCCTTGGCGTGCGCGGCTTTCGCCTCGCTCTGGTCCCAGAACTTGTCCTTCTCATGCAGCGCGGTGATGCCGCCTTCCTTGACCTGTCCTTTGAGCTCGACCTGCCAGAACGGCTTCGGCACAAAGGCTTTGATCTCCTTCTCGCGGTCGACCACGATCTTGAGGGTCGGCCCCTGCACGCGGCCGATGCTGAGCACCTTGAAGCTGCCTGCGGCCTTCACCGAATGGGTCAGGGCCCTGCTGAGGTTGATGCCGTAATAGTAATCGAGGAAATGCCGGGTCTCACCTGCGAGGGCTAACCCCACATCGAAGGTCGGGAGCTTGTGCTCGTAGCTGTAGACCAGGTCGGGCTTTGTCAGCGTGGAGAACTTCATGCGCTTCGCTGTCTTCTGCTTGCAGGCGAGCCTCACCACGTTGACGCCGATGACCTCGCCCTCCACATCGTAATCTGTCGCGATGGTGAACTCGTCAGCGTCCTTGCTGAGCTTCTTGATGACATTGAGGTATTTCTTGGTGTACGCCGAATGCTTGTCTATCTCCGATGTCGGCTTCCACTCGATGTCGAAGACAGGATAGGTCCAGCCTGCCTTCTTCTTCTCGTCCAGGCTGTAGAGGTGGCCGACTGCGCAGCTGACAACGATGTCGCGCTTACCATGGGAGATGTCGTAATAGGGCACGCCGCCCTCCATCTTCTTGACCGGCTTGCCGTCGGCAAGGGCTTCCGCTATCTTCTTCGCCGCCTGCGGCTTTTCGGTGATGATAAGCTCGTACATGCCCAAGAGAAGAATCGGTCGTCTTTAAAAAAGTTTGGTGCGGTCTTCCGGAAAACGGTTTTAAGGGCGTTATTGACGCTAAGGGAAAACGTTTTATTCCACCTCACCTTCCCGAAGGGGATGGATTCAGCTTTCCGGGACGCGATCCGCGGCCTTTCTGCGCTTAAGGAGGAGCCGATCGAGTGCAAGGCAGAGGAAGGCTGCCGGCCGCTCGCATTCGCGCCAGAGCGCTTCAAGGCGATTTCCCCGGCCAAGGGCCGCATCCTCTTCCTGGACGGCGGCTCCCAGGAGATCCTTGCTACCCCCGCGTTCACCATCTGCTCGGTCCGCGTCGCCTGGGCGCTGTTCGACGGCAAGAAAAAAGTCGCCCATGAGAAAAAGGATTACCAGCTCCTCATGGCCGAGGAGCCGCGACTTTTTCCGCCTGAGGCGGCCTTTCCCAAGGACTTCTCGCTGGACGAATGCCGGAGGCGGTTGGAGCTGCAGGCCGCAATCGCGTCTGTCACGTTGCTTAGGCAGGGGGATGTGCTCTGCCTCGACGGCTCCCTTGTGCCGAAGGCAGAAAAAAGGCTGATGGCCGAGCTTGCCGGCAGCTGCCAGGACAGGGGGATCGCCCTTCTCGGTTTCTGCAAGAGCTCAGGCCTTCTGACTGCGAACGGGAATCCGTTCGGCTTTGCCCTTGACGCGAAAGCCCCTGCCCGGGCCTGGCAGTATTTCCCCTGCCAGGACTTCCCGCTCGGCCAAAGCATTGTCGGCACAGGCTTCGCCAAGTTCCACCCTAAGGCAAAGCCGTTCCGCTTTGACACCTCAAGCCCTGAATGCATCAGCCTCATAGCCAGCCATTGCAATGATCCTGCCTTTTTGGGCTACCCGTACGGCCTTGTGGACGCCGACCGCCACGCCAGGATAAGCTTCAAGGAGGCGGAGCAGCAGCGCCTTCTGCTTCGGCTGCGGCTGCCAGAACTCCGGGCGCTGGCCAAGGACGCCCATCAAGGCCTTGACAGCCTTAATAAGCCGCGGTAGCTACGTTCGGGTAGACAAACAAAAAATTTATATAGAATGAAGCCAATCTCGCCGATATCCTAGTCAAAGGGCGGAGGTTATCCCCATGGGAATCTTTTCAAAAATGAAGAAGGCGTTTTCAGGAGAGGATGAGGAGCGCGTTGACGCTGATGAGGAAGAGGAGTATGTCGAGCTGGACACCGGCGCGACAGAGATCAAGGGGAAGGTCATCGTCCGCCCGTACGTTGTCGAGGATTTCTCGGATGTCAAGGAGGTCCTTGATGTTATCAGGGAAGGCCACACCATCGCGCTCGTGAACATCAAGCCGATCAAGGACAAGGACATGATCGAGCTGAAGCGCGTCATCAACAAGCTCAAGAAGACCACGGACGCCTGCGATGGCGACATCGCCGGCTTCGGCGACGACTACATCGTTGTTACCCCGAGCTTCGCCACGATCCACCGGAACAAGCAGACCGAGACGATCAAGACTGATCCAGGGGCTGACGAGGACAAGTAGGCTTCAAGTCCGTTTTTCCCTTTTTTGCAAAGGTTTATCTACTCCTGCTAGTTATCCCTTTTTTTTAGTATGCGCGGCACTCTTGTCCTCGAGGATGGTTCTGTCTTCGAAGGTGTCTCCTTTGGCTATGGTTCCTCCACCGCGGGCGAGGTCGTCTTCTCCACGGCTATGGTCGGCTATCCACAAAGCCTGACCGACCCCAGCTACTGCGGCCAGATACTGTGCATGACCTACCCGCTCATCGGCAACTACGGCATCCCAGGCAAGGAGCGCGAGCACGGCCTGCTCAAGCACTTCGAGTCTGAAAGGATCCATGTCCAAGGCCTCATCGTCTCTGAGCATTGTAGCATCCCGAGCCATCATGACGCAGAAAAGACTTTGGCGGATTGGCTCAAGGAAGAGAAGATCCCTGCCCTCAGCGGCATCGACACCCGCGCCCTGACGCAGAAGATTCGCGAGCGCGGCGTCATGCTCGGGAAGATCGTCATCGGCGATGACCCTCCATTTTACGACCCCGACAAGGAGAACCTGGTCGCCAAGGTCTCCAGAACGGATATCCTGAACCTCGGCGAAGGCGGCAAGCGCATAGTGCTGGTGGACTGCGGCGCCAAGCACAGCATCATCCGCTGCCTGCTGCGGCGCGATGCCTCGCTCACTGTCGTCCCTTGGGACTTCGATTTCAACACCCTTGACTACGACGGCCTCATGGTCTCCAACGGCCCTGGCGACCCGACGCATTGCCAGGCGACCATCGCGAACCTGAGGAAGGCGATGGCTGCCGAGAATCCGAGGCCGATCTTCGGCATCTGCATGGGCAACCAGCTGCTCGCCCTCGCGGCCGGCGCGAAGACCTACAAGCTCAAGTACGGGCATCGCAGCCACAACCAGCCGGTCATTCAAGGCGGCAGGGCTTTTGTCACGACGCAGAACCATGGCTTTGCGGTGGACGCCAAGACCCTTCCGCAGGCCTGGGAGGAGTTATTCGTGAACAACAACGACGGCACGAACGAAGGCATCCGCCACAAGGAGCTGCCCTTCTTCAGCGCCCAGTTCCATCCCGAGGCGAACGCCGGGCCGAGGGACACCGAGTTCTTGTTCGATCAGTTCCTCGCCCTGGTGCGGAGGCGACCATCATGAAGGTGCTTATCCTCGGCTCTGGAGGCTTGACCATCGGCCAGGCAGGAGAGTTCGATTACTCCGGAAGCCAAGCGATCAAGGCGCTGAAGCAGGAAGGCATAACCACCGTATTGGTCAATCCCAACATCGCGACCATCCAGACGTCGAAAGGCTTCGCTGACGAGGTCTACTTCCTGCCGATCACCAAGGATTTTGTCGAGCAGGTGATCGAGAAAGAGAAGCCTGATGGCATCCTGCTCAGCTTCGGCGGGCAGGCCGCGCTGAACTGCGGCATCGCGCTGCACCAAGCGGGGGTCCTCGACAGGCATCGCGTAAAAGTGCTCGGCACTCCTGTTGAAGCGATCATCGCGACAGAGGACCGGGGCATCTTCGCCGAGCGTCTCGCAGGCATCGGCGTCACCACAGCGCGCAGCACCGCGGTCACCTCGCTGGTTGAGGCGGCCCATGCCGCGAAAAAGATAGGCTTTCCAATTATTATCCGCGCCGCCTACGCTTTAGGCGGCCTCGGCTCCGGCTTCTGCGAGGACGAGACGCAGCTTATGGAACGGGCAGAACAAGCCCTTGCTGTCTCCCCCCAAGTCCTGGTGGAGGAGAGCGTCAAGGGCTGGAAAGAGGTCGAGTACGAGGTCATGCGCGATCGCTTCGACAACTGCATCACCATCTGCAACATGGAGAACCTCGATCCCATGGGCATCCACACCGGCGAGTCCATCGTCGTCGCTCCATCGCAGACCCTCTCAGACCAGGAATACCAGCTGCTCAGGGACATCTCCTTGAAGGTCGTGCGGCACTTCGGCATTGTCGGGGAATGCAACATCCAGTTCGCCCTGCATCCCGAGACTGGCGATTACCGCGTCATCGAGGTCAACGCGCGACTTTCCCGGAGCAGCGCCCTCGCCTCCAAGGCGACAGGCTATCCCATCGCGTTCATCGCCGCCGAGCTATCCCTAGGAAAGGGCCTACCTGAGCTGCCGAATCCTGTGACAGGGAAAACAAAGGCCTTGTTCGAGCCGGCGCTCGACTACCTGGTCGTGAAGTTCCCGCGCTGGGACGCGGACAAGTTCAAGCGCCTCAAGCGCGAGATCGGCAGCTCCATGAAGAGCGTGGGCGAGGTCATGGCCATCGGCCGTTCCTTCGAGGAGGCCATCCAGAAGGCCATCCGCATGACGCATCCCAGCCTCATCGGCCTTACCGGCAACGACATCCCCTTCGGTGATATCGACCAGGAGCTGGTGCACCCGACTGAGCGCAGGATTTTCGCGATAGCCAAGGCCCTTGCGGATGGGCGCTCCACAGAGGACATCGCCGCGAAGACCGCCATCGATCCCTGGTTCATCGAGAAGCTCCGCAACATCGTCGTCATGGACTTCCGCCTCAAGACAGGCATCGACAATGATATCTTCCGGGAGGCGAAATGCCTGGGTTTCTCTGACCGGCAGGTCGCAGCTATCATCGGCAAGAGCGAGGCAGAAGTTAGGGGCATGCGCCTCGCGGCCGGAATCATCCCGGTCGTCAAGCAGATCGACACCCTCGCCGCTGAGTACCCTGCGCAGACGAATTACCTGTATCTCACCTACCACGGCGAGAAGAACGACCTTGAAGTCAAGGACAAGGGCATCATCGTGCTCGGCTCCGGGCCGTACAGCATCGGCTCCAGCGTGGAGTTCGACTGGTGCTCGGTATCCTGTATCAAGGCCGTGAGGGCCAAGGGCATTCCTGCTGTGGTGATAAACTGCAATCCAGAGACCGTCTCCACAGACTATGACACCTCGGACCGCCTGTATTTCGAGGAGCTCACCTTCGAGCGCGTCCTCGACATCGCGGACATCGAAAAGCCTGAAGGAGTCATTGTCTCTATGGGCGGCCAGATCCCGAACAGCCTCGCGCTCAGGCTCCATAACGCCGGCATCAGAATCCTCGGCACTGAGCCGCGCATCATCGACCAGGTCGAGGACAGGCACAAATTCTCAAGAATCCTCGACAGCCTCGGCATCGCCCAGCCGCCCTGGAAGGAGGCATCCTCGCCGAGGGACATCAAGGCCTTCTGCGCCTCTGTCGGATTCCCGGTGCTGGTCCGGCCCTCATACGTTCTGAGCGGCTCGGCCATGAACGTCGCCTATGATGAAGCAGGCCTGTTCGCCTTCCTGAAGGAAGCGTCGCGTGTCTCCAAGGAGCATCCCGTTGTGGTCACCAAATTCATCGAGAACGCCAAGGAGATCGACGTGGACTGCGTTGCCCAGGACGGCGAGGTCAAAGTCTATGCCATCTCCGAGCATATCGAGAACGCCGGCGTGCATTCCGGCGACGCTACACTCGTCACGCCGCCGCAGAAGCTCTACCTCGAGACCATGAGCCGCATCAAGCGGAGCATGCGCCGCGTCATCAGCGAGCTCAAGGTGACTGGCCCGGTGAACTTCCAGTTCATGGCCAAGGATAACAATATCATGATTATCGAATGCAACCTCCGCGCTTCCCGGTCCTTCCCGTTCGTCTCGAAGGTGTACGACATCGATTTCATCGAGCTCGCTACCCGGGCGATCCTCGGCGAGCCGGTCGAAAAGATCTCGTCGAACGCCTTCGACCTGGACTATGTCGGCGTCAAGGCGCCGCAGTTCAGCTTCACAAGGCTGCACGGCGCCGATCCGGTCCTCGGCGTGGAGATGGCCTCCACCGGGGAGGTCGCCTGCCTGGGCGACGATGTCCGCGAGGCCTTCCTGAAGGCGCTGCTGGCGACCGGCTTTTCCCTGCCGAAGCGGTCTGTCCTTCTGTCCACCGGCACGGTGCTGGAGAAATCCAAGCTGCTCGACGCCGTGCGCCGCCTGAAGGAACTCGGCTTCACCCTCTACGCCACGCCCGGCACCGCATCCTTCTATCGCACGGCCGGCGTCGAGGTCGACGTCCTGCACTGGCCGCTCGAGGACGCGAAGCCCAACGTGCTTGATTACCTGCGCAGCAGGCGCATCGACCTGGTCATCAACATCCCCAAGAGCAACGAGCAGCACGAGCTCTCTAATGATTACATCATCCGGCGCACCGCGGCCGACTTCTCGGTGCCGCTCCTGACCAATGTCCAGGTCGCCACTCTGTTCGTGGACTCGCTCGGCCAGCCACTCGCGGCGAAGAGCTGGAACGAATACCTTCGAAAGGGATGACGGAGGAGCGCAGGAACATGATTCGTGAAGAAGAATGTCTGTAAAGAATTTCTCGACGAGAGTCTCGACGGAAAAGAGGATGGAGAATTAATCGGGACTTGATGCTCTCGCCTTTTTATATTTTGTGGAACTGCAAAATATTATTGTGCTGCGCAACCACAAACAATAAAAATGGAATTTGACCTGTTTTGTCCATGCAAGTTCAGGAAGAAAAGCCATCGACGGAGCAGCCTGTGTTGCTCGCGAAGCAGCGCTGCCCCTTCTGCAAGGCTGATACCATGGTCCTCACCGAGGTGGAGAGGGACATCCCCTACTTCGGCCGGACGTACCTGTTCTCCATGTCCTGCGATACCTGCAAGTACCACAAGGCGGATCTCGAGGCGATCGAGAAGAAGGAACCTTCCCGCTACACCGTCGAGGTCACCACGGAGGAGGACATGAAGATCCGCATCGTGCGGAGCAGCGAGGCCACCATCAAGATACCCCATGTCATTACCATCACGCCCGGCCCCGCGGCGAACGGCTACGTCACCAACGTGGAAGGCATCCTCAACAGGGTCAAGCACCAGATCGAGGTCGCACGGGACAGCGAGGACGATGACGATGAGGCCAAGAAGAAGGCGAAGAGCCTCCTCAAGAAGCTGAACCGCGTCGTCTGGGGGCAGGAGAAGCTCAAGCTCATCATCGAGGACCCGACCGGCAATTCCGCGATCATCTCTGAGAAGGCCGTGAAGGAGAAGCTGAAGTAACATTTTTATAGTGCCCTGGCTTCCCGTCGCCTATGCTTGACCATGCGCAACCGGCCATGAAAGGCCTCATCATCTACGGCGACTACGGGAAGATCCTCGTGCGCCAGAAGGCCGGCGAGAGGATAGAGCTCGGCGAGATCCTGGTCGCCGAGATGCCGCAGGGCAACATCCTTCTGCAGGTCTACGACCTTGTCTATGGCTCGCAGCTCTCGCCGCAGCATCTCGAGCTCGTCTCCGGGCTGCAGCTTGAGGAAGGGGATGCGCTCGACCTCATGGAGCCAGAGCTCCGGACGTACACCCTCGCGCTGGCGAAGCCCTTGCTGACCCTGCAGGGAAAAAAAGCGGCGCTCTGCAAGACGCTTCCTGATGTCTTCTCGCCGGTGCGGGAGGTCACCCAGGCTGATCTCGAATTGCTCATGGCGCCGAAGAGCGCGCTGCGCCTCGGCAAGCTCCGCTCCGGGTCGAGGCTGCTCCCCGTCGATATTACACTGGACGGTGAGAAGGTCTTCGCCCATCATGTCCTCATCGCGGGCACGACCGGAAGGGGCAAGAGCGTCCTGGTCTCGAACATCCTCTGGGACACATTGGCGAGCGAGTATTGCGGCGTCCTTGTCCTCGATCCCCATGACGAGTATTTCGGCAGGGACCGGCCCGGGTTAAAGGACCATCCGCAGAAGGGCAAGGTCGTCTATTACACGCCGAAGAACCCGCCGTCAGGCCAACGCACGCTGAAGATCAACCTCACGAGCATACGGCCGCACCATCTCACCGGCGTGGTAGACTTTTCTGACCCGCAGCGCCAGGCGCTCAGCATGTTTTATCGCGCCTATGGCGCGAAATGGATCGAGGCGGTCATCCTGGAGAAGCCGCTGGACGTGCAGTTCAAGGATGACACCCTCGCGGTCGTGCGAAGGCGCATCCGGCAGCTCCTCGACCTAGACCTCGTCGACAACCAGCTCTATTGCCAGAGCGTCTTCGACATCAAGGCGGGGGAGACCAGCATATTGGACATCTGCAACGAGCTCGAGCAAGGCCATGTCGTCATCATCGACACGTCGAGCTTCGAGGGCTCTGTCGAGCTGCTCATCGGCAGCCTCATCGCCAACGAGGTCTTCCGGCGCTACCGCGGCTACAAGCTGAAGGGCCAGCTCGTCCTCAAGCCGGTCGTTTCCATCGTTCTGGAGGAAGCTCCCCGTGTGCTCGGCAAGAGTGTGCTGGAGCGCGGCGGCAACATCTTCTCCACCATCGCGCGCGAAGGAAGGAAGTTCAAGGTCGGCCTGATGGCCATCACCCAGCTCCCCTCCCTGATCCCGCGCGAGATCCTCGCGAACATGAACACCAAGATCATCCTCGGCATCGAGATGGCGCCCGAGCGGCAGGCCATCATCGAGAGCGCAGCGCAAGATCTCAGCAACGACAGCCGCGCCATCGCCAGCCTGGACGTCGGCGAGGCCATCGTCACGAGCAACTTCGCCAGGTTCGCGATCCCCATCAAGGTGCCGCTGTTCGACGACGTTGTGCGGCAGCACTCAAGAGAGACGGTCAAAAAGGATTTTGTCGGTATTGTGAGGTGAAAGGCATGAAGACAGACCCCCAAGAAATTTTTCCAAGGGCAATCACTGCAGTAGATGAGATCGCGAGCATCCAAGTGGAAAGAGCCCAAAAGGCGAAACGGGAAAATGATCTCTTCGATTTCTTGGCATCGACAGTGAAATGGTCAAAAACGTATTTCTCCCAACAAAGTACAATAAACGGGCTTCATGAGACTATTGACATCGTAATGCCCCTCATCCAACGGATTAAGGATCGGTTCCTCGTCCATTATTTTGGCAAAATATATCATAAAGCCGATGAATTGCTAGCTTACATGGAAGAAATAAAACACGAGCCTGGGGAAAACATTATAAGAAAACATGGTGATCTCGATAATGTTAAAAAGAAATTTTCTCACCTTTTTGACGAACTGGAGAGAAGTCTAAGAGATAGAATCCATTTAGTTGAATCAGAAGAAAGGAAGGAGGCCGCGTGAAGTTCGCCCACCTCGCCGACTGCCACCTGGGCGGCTGGCGCGACCCCAAGCTGCGCCTCGCCAACCTGGAGGCGTTCTGCCGCGCAGTGGACGAGTGCGTCGAGGCGCAGGTCGATTTCGTCATCATCGCCGGCGACCTGTTCAACACTTCGCTTCCCGCGCTGGACATCCTCAAGTCTGCCGTGACGAAGCTTCGCCTGCTCGCCGACAAGGGCATCCCGGTCTACTGCGTGCCTGGCAGCCATGACTTCTCTCCTTCAGGGAAAAGCATGCTCGAGATCCTTGAGGAGGCTGGCCTGCTCATCAATGTGGTGAAGGGCGATGTTGTCGAGGGAAAGCTGAGGCTGCGGTTCACCGTCGACAAAAAAACCGGCGCCAAGCTGACGGGCATGCTCGGCAGGCGCGGCTCGCTGGAAAAAGGCTACTTCGAGAGCATGGACACGCAAAGCCTCGAGCAAGAGCAAGGCTTCAAGATCTTCGTCTTCCACAGCGCTGTCGAGGAGCTCAAGCCGCAAGGCCTGGACAAGCTCTCCGCCATGCCGCTCTCCCTCCTTCCCAAAGGGTTTTCCTATTACGCCGGAGGCCATGTCCATGCTCCGTCGCAGACGACGCTGGAAGGCTATGGCCTCATCGCCTTTCCAGGCCCACTGTTCCCCAACAGCTTCTCCGAGCTCGAGGAGCTCGAGCGCGGCCAGTTCCTCATCAATGAGGACAGCAACGTGAAAGCGAGACAGATCCAGCTCTACAACGTCACCATCCTCAACGCCGACGCCGAGCACAAAGCGCCAGAGCAGGTGACCGCGGACCTCATGGCCCAGACCGAGGGCAAGGAGTTCGCCCAATGCATCGTGCTGATCAGGGTGAGGGGCGTCCTCGGCCAGGGCAAGCCGTCGGACATCGCCTTCACCGAGATTTTCGCAGAGCTCTACCGCAAGTCTGCCTTTGTCGTGCTGAAGAACACCGCGTCGCTTTCCTCCAAGGAGTTCGAGGATGTGCGCGTCCAGGAAAGCACTGTTGCAGAGCTGGAGGATCGTCTGGTCAGGGAGCATGAAGGCCAGATGCAAGGAAAGGTATCCATCCTCGTGAAGGAGCTCATGCAGGTCCTTGACCTCGAGAAGGCAGAGGACGAGCGCAGGAAGGATTTCGAGCAGCGCCTCGTCAAGGCCGCCTCCCCCGTTCTCGAGGCGAAAGGCATTTAAATCCTGACCGCGGATTTCATCTTAAAAAGAGGTCATCATGGTCCTGGAACAGCTGTACGCAGTGGATTTCTTGCGCCGCAAGCCCGGCTTCGCCTTCGTGCTCGGCTTCTCCTACGCGGTCATCGGGATCGCTTTCGCCCTCTTCATCTTCCCGGAGAGCCCGAGTCTCGTCGCGGTCGCCATCACCACCATCCTGCTGATGCCGACGTTGTTCAAGCTCATCTCCAAGGAGGAATTGGAGGAGAGTGGGGAGAGCCATCTCAATTTCGGCAGGCTGTATCACGACAACTGGCATCTCATCAAGGTGTACCTTTTCATCATGATGGGCACCGAGCTGGCCTTCACGCTGTTCTCCCTCATGTTCCATCCTGCCGCGGTTTCCCACATCTTCCGCGCGCAGATCGCCATCCAGAAAGGCTACGCCGGAGGGCTGTACTTCAGCACACCCCTTTTCTTCGACATCCTCCTCAACAACCTCAAGATCTTCGTCATCTGCTTCCTCATCTCCATCCTGCTGGGCAACGGCTCGATCTTCCTGCTGGTGTGGAACTCCTCGGTCTGGGGCACCATCTTCGGCGATCTCGCGCGCACCGCGGCCACCATCGCCGGCAAGAACCCGTTCATCTACTACACGCTCATCTTCATCTCGACCCTGCCGCATGGCATCCTGGAGATCCTCGCCTATGTCATGGCTACCATAGCGGGCAGCATGATCTCGCAGACGATCTACAAGGAGCAGGCCTTCTCGGACAAGATGTCCATCGTGCTCATCTACAACCTGACGCTCTTCTGGGTCGGCCTTATGCTCCTCGTCCTTGGAGCTTTGGTCGAGACCTATGTCCTCGGCAACCTCGAGGTCTACCGCATGATCATCCTGCAGAGCTACGGCGGCGGCTAGAAGGAGCGAGCCACTTTCTTTAGGTCATGGCCCTGCAGAGTCCGGATGCCGAGTCCCTCCGCGATGTCCCTGTATTCCTCGTCGTCGTCGACCAGCAGCGTCTTCGTGGGCTCCAGACCTTCCTTCTCGATGAGCCGCTTCCAGAATTCAGGACGGCTTTTCTCCCCGCCCTCATCATGGGAAAAGATGAAATCCACATCAAAGCCGAACTGCCTGACGAAGAGCTCGACTGTGCGGCGGTGCGAGTTCGAGGCGATGCCGACCTGGCACTTCTTCTTGGCAAGGGCGAAGGCCTCCTTTGCAAACGGCTTCAGCGCAGCTTCCTTCGCGTATTCCTTCAGCTTCGTATGGTAGAAATCCAGGCAGCCGAGCTCCTCGCAGAGGAAGAAGGTGTCGACGACGCCGGCCCTGCCTACTTTTCGGATGGCTTTCTCGACCTTCGGCCGGCCATGGCGCCGCATGAGCTCGTCGATGAGCGGGATCCTGAGCCGGTCGTAGACAGAAAGGTCGATGAGCGTGCCGTCGAGATCAAAAATGATCGTCTTGATCATGGCTTCCAACGAAGCATCGTCCTTGGGAAAAGGATTGCGTCCTTGATGTTGTCGAGCTTGCACAGCCAGGCGACGACGCGCTCGACGCCCATGCCGTAGCCCGCGTGCGGCACCGAGCCGTACTTGCGCAGGTCCAAATACCAGGCGTAGTTCTCCGGCTTCTCGCCCTGGGCCTTGAGCGACTTCTTCAGGCTCTCGATGTCCGTTTCCCTGACGCTTCCCCCGATGATCTCGCCGTAGCCCTCTGGAGCGAGCATGTCCATGCAGAGCGCGGTGCCAGGCATCTCCGGATCCTCCGGCTTGTAGAACGCCATGATGGCCTTCGGATAGTTCGTGATGATGACCGGCTTGTCAAAGTGCTTCATGATGAGGTCTTCCTCGATCGTCCTGAGGTCCTTGCCGAACTCGATGTCCTGATTTTCCTTCTCCTTGAGCAGCTGCAGAGCATCTGCATACGTCATCCGAGGGAAGGGCGCCTTGATCTTCTTGAGCTTCGCCACATCCTGGCCGAGCAGCTCGAGCTCGGCAGTGTTCTTCTCGACCACTTCCTTGACGATGAAGGCGATGCATTCCTCCGCTGATTTCTGCAAGGCAGAATAGTCGAACCACGCTGCCTCCATCTCGGCCATCCAGAACTCGGAGAGGTGCCTGCTCGTCTTTGAGCGCTCAGCCCTGAAGCAGGGCGAGATGGTGAAGGCCTTCTCGACGCCGAAGATCGCTGCTTCCGCATAGAGCTGCCAGGACTGCGAGAGGAAGGTCTTGTCGTTGTAGTACTTGACCTCGAACAGCGTTGAGCCCCCTTCGCACTGGTTCGGCTGCAGGATAGGGGGGGAGAGCTCGACATAGCCCTGCTCGGCGTAGAACTTCCTGAAGGCAGAGAGCACCGTGTGCCTAATCCTGGTGACTGCGACGATCTTGCGCGACCTTACCCAGAGGTGCCGCATGTCGAGCAGGAACTCGGGGCTCTGGTCCTTGGTGATCGGGTAAGGCTCGGCTTGATGGACAAGCTTGAATTTGGTTATGTGTATCTCGTAGCCGGTCGGGGCGCGCTTGTCCTCATGGATGTCGCCATGCACTTCCACAGAGCTCTCCAGGGAGGCCTTCTGCGCCTCTGCCCAGTCAGCGTGCTTGTCGTCGATGACGCACTGGATGACGTTCGTGCCATCCCGGATGATGATGAACCTGAACTTGTTGCTGCCGCGCTCCCGCCACACCCAGCCGCGGATGGCGACCTCGCCCTTGCCCTTGTCGATTGCCTCTTGGATGGAGATGAAATGAGGTTGCATGACAAGCAAAAGGATATGCTCAGTATAAAAAGATTTGCCTGATGCTCAAGAAACGGTTATTCCCACAGTTTTCAGTGCCGCGACAGCCTTCTCCTTGTCCTTCTCCTTGATCAGGAAATGGTCCCGCGAGAACGCCGCGATCGGCATGATGGCGACTTCAGCGTCGGCGAGCGCGCCCGCGATGGTCGCAGTGACCCCCACAGTGTCCATGGCCGTGTCCTGGCCGAGCGTTAGCAGGAGCCAGCCTTTGTCAGCGGCGATGCAGTCCTTCGGCAGCTTCCCTTCCTGGACGATCACCGTTATTTCGTCCTTATCAATGATGTTGGCGAATGCGCCAGGAACAGGTTGCCTCACCTTGGCGAAGGCAAAACGGCCTTTCCAGAAAAAGGCAGGAGCGTCCTTGAAAGGATAGTGCCGTCTCACTCTTTCAGCCCGATGTGCAGCTCGTCCAGCTGCTTCTTGGCCACCGGCGACGGCGCGCCGTCCATCAGGCTTTGGCAGGCCTTGTTCTTGGGGAAGGCGATGACGTCGCGTATGCTCTCATTGCCGGTCATGATGGCGACGAGCCGGTCGAGGCCGTAGGCGATGCCGCCGTGCGGCGGGGCGCCGAACTTGAAGGCGTCCAGCAGGAAGCCGAACTTCGCCTTCGCCTCCGCTTCGCCGATGCCAAGGAGCGCGAACATCTTCTGCTGCGTTTCAGGGTCGCTGATCCTTATAGAGCCGCCGCCGACTTCCGTGCCGTTCAGCACGATGTCATAGGCCCGTGCCCTGACCTTGCCAGGGTCTTTATCCAGCAATAGCAAGTCTTCTGGTTTTGGCGACGTGAAAGGATGGTGCATGGCGACGAGCTTCTGCTCTTCCTCGCTCCATTCGAGCAACGGGAAGTCAGTCACCCAGAGGAACGCTTCCCCTTGGATCAGGCCGAGCTTCTGGCCGAGGCTCAACCTTACCTGGCAGAGGGCCTTGCAGGCGTCCTGCCACTTGTCCGCGACGGCGAGCAGGGTCTGACCTTTCTGGATGCCGCTCTCCTTGATGATTCGGTGCTGCTGCTCTTTCTTGAGGAATTTCGCCACCTGGCCTTCAAGCTGCTCTTCCATCGAAAGCGCGATGAGGCCTTTCGCCCCGGCAGCCTTGGCTACCTCGGTGAGCTCGTCAATTTCCTTGCGGCTCAGCAGCTTCGGCGCGACCATGGCTTTGACAACTCCTCCAGAGTCGATGACCGTATTGAGCACCTTGAATTCGCCGCCCTTGCACGCTTCGGTCAGGTCGCAGAACTCCAGGCCGAAACGCACGTCAGGCTTGTCCGAGCCATAGCGGTCCATCGCTTCGCGATAGGTGATCCGGGGAAAGGGCGTCTTGAGGTCTTTTCCCAGGGTGTGCTTCCAGAGGTTATGGAGCATGCCCTCATTGAGCTTGAAGATGTCCTCCTCGGTGATGAAGGACATCTCGATGTCGATCTGCGTGAACTCAGGCTGCCGGTCCGCGCGCAGGTCCTCGTCGCGGAAGCATCGCGCCATCTGGAAGTAGCGGTCATAGCCCGATACCATGAGGAGCTGCTTGAAGAGCTGCGGGCTCTGCGGCAGCGCGAAGAATGATCCCTCGTGCACCCTGCTGGGCACCAGGTAGTCGCGCGCCCCTTCTGGCGTGCTTTTCGTGAGCATCGGCGTCTCTATTTCAAGGAACCCTTCCTTGTCCAGGTAATCGCGGACAGTCTTCGTGACGCGGTGACGCATCTGCAGGTTCCGCTGCATAGGCTCGCGGCGGAGGTCGAGGTAGCGGTACTGCAGCCTCGTGTCCTCGGTCATCGTGGAGTCTTCTGCGACCACGATGGGCAGGCGGGATGCGGCGCTCAGGATCTCGACATCAGCGGCCTCGATCTCGATGTCGCCCGTGGCCCGTTCGGCATTCTCCATGCCCTCCTTGCGGCGCTTGACCTTGCCCTTAACGCGGAGCACGGTCTCGTTGGTGATGCCACGGGTGCTCTCTTCCTTGGCGACGACTTGCGTGATGCCGTAGCGGTCGCGCAGGTCGATGAATACTATTCCGCCGAAGGTGCGCAGGCTGTTGACCCAGCCGCACAGTACAACGTCGGCACCGACATTCTCTGCCCGAAGTTCGCCGCAAGTTTCAGTGCGAAGCATAGGCCGAGAGAACCCGAGGTTGGTATAAAAATGTTTTGGCCGAGGATTTTTAGACGTATGCCAGCCACGGGTCGAGATAGCGGTTAAGCGCGAAGATGACGCCGAGCCTTGGATTGGGCCTGCCGTTCGCGAGGAGGTTGTCCAACATCAAGCCCTTGCCTTGGTAGCCGTCAAGGTCCTTGGAGTTCCGGAACGCGTTCCCGGCGATGCCATGCGTCGCGTTGCTGTCCAGCCAGATGCCGATGTTATTGTCCATGATGGCATTCCTCAGGATGAAAGCTTTTCCCTCAGCTGTGCTGAAGATACCGTACTTGGACTGCGAAAGCGCATTGCCGGTGACGGCGACCGATTTGCTTTTGCCCACGAGGATGTTGGCGCTGGCAGATCCTGTGACCGTATTGTTCGCGACCAGGATGTCGTCCGCATTGTTAAGCTCGATGCCGAAACTCCGGGCGTTCCGTATGCTGTTTCCAGTTATCGTGCTGTGGTTCGTCCGGCCGATGTTCAAGCCGCCCATGAGGAAGTCGTTGCGCTCGATGGCGAGGTTGTCGGAGCGTTCTGTCCGGAGATTGCAGTTGACCACCCTGCTCGTCCTGAGCTTGAGCTGCGAGCTGTCCTCGATGAGGATGCCTGTGGTGCTGCCCACGAAGGAATTGCCTGAGAGATAGACCTGATCGCTTCTGGTGACGCGGAGGGCAAAGACCGTGTCGGTGATGGACAGGCCGTCCGCCGCGACCAGAGAGCTGTCCTCGATGAACATGCCCCGGCCAGCCGAGATGTTGCCGTTGTTGATGCTGACATCTTTGCTCTGCTTCATCCAGATGCCGTTCGTGAGGTTCCGCAGCTTGATGTTCTCGATGGTGGCACCGTTCACCCCGGAGAGCAGGATGCCGATGAAGCCTTTCTCCACCATGACGAAATGGTCGACGGTGAGGTCGCGGGTGTCCTTTGCGAAGAGGCCGACCGAGAAGTCATAGGCTTCGCAGTTCTTGACGCTGATGTTCTTCCCCACCACGGCGATGCCATAGCTGTCTTCGATGCCCCGGCCCCGCACGGCGAAGCCGTCGCAGTCGAGCGCCGCGCCGTCGGTGAGGATGAGGCCGAACTTGTCGCAGTTGGTGAGGTGCTGGGTGAGCGTGAGGCTGCTGTTGACCGTGTCGCCGCACCGGACAGCTGCCGCTACCGGGATGAGCATGCACAAAGCCAAGAGCCCAAGTGACCATTTCATAGTGATAAGGGAGAACGGCCCTTTTTTTAAGCTTTACGAAAGAAGGGGGAGGATGAACTGGGTGATCGCCTGTTTTGCGCTCTCATGAATCCCGTCCGTCGCCATGAGCGTCTTGAGCTCAGCCTTGGTGAAATATCGGATCTCAGCGATTTCCCGGGGATCCAGAATAAAGGATGCGATCGGTATCTCTTTCCGGAGCAGGAATACGGTCGCGAACCGCTTCTCACGGCTATTGGAGTGCATGTTCCAATCCTCGTTCAGGAGCTTTCCAAGCTCCTCAAGGCTGGGTGGAGAGATGCCTAGTTCCTCCTTCAGTTCGCGCAATGCTCCGATGAGATAATCCTCTTTCGGGGGGAAATGGCCTGCTGCTGAATGGTCCCACAGGCCGGAGTCTGCCCGCCGCTGGAGGAGCACCTGGTCCTTAGCGAAGACGTAGACAAAGGCTTCATGGTGAAGAAGTCCTTTGGCGTGCGCCTTGTCGCGCGTCGTCTCGCCGATGACCCTGTCCTGCCCATCCACGAGGGCGATGGGCTCGTCGTTCATGGCGGGGTCATCACCATGACGTTCGCCTTGGCGAGGCTCTTGAAGCGCTCGGCATCGCCCAGGGTCCCGACGATGGAGCCGCAGTGCATGGGGATGGCGACCTTCGGCTTGATGATGTCGGCTGCCTTGGCCGCCTCCTCAGCGGTCATCACATAGGTGCCCGAGACAGGGAGCAGGGCGATGTCCGCCTTGATGCGCTGCATCTCAGGTATGAGGTCGGTGTCGCCCGCATGGTAGATGCGCTTGCCGCCAACGGTAAGAATATAGCCGAGCCAGCCGTTCTCCTTGGGATGGAATCGCTTGTTCGTGTTGTACGCAGGAACGGCCTCGATGGTGAGGCCGTCAACAGCCACCTTCTTCCCCGGCTCTAGGAGGGTCACATTCCTGACATTGAGGCTAGAGAGCTTTGACTGGCAGTCCGGCGTCGCGAAGATGATTGTCTTGGGGGTGGCGACCTTCTTTATGTCGGCGAGACTGCAGTGGTCGTAGTGGTCGTGCGTGATGAGGATGAAGTCAGCTGGCTCATCGCTCTTGAGCTGGAACGGGTCGAAATAGATGGTCTTCCCTGCCTTGACCTTGAAGCAGGCATGCCCGAGCCAGGTGATGTCCAGTCCTTCGATGATCATGTGGGTCACCTCCCTATGCTTTTCAGGCCGTGCCACCAGGCCCGGCTTGGCGTCTTCTCCATCTCTGCGAGCAGCCGCTTCGCCGTCGAGGTCTTGAGCAGGCCACGCACGTTATCGATCCAGTCCTGGCAGTCTTTATGGCCCTGCTCGAGGTATTCTTTCGCCGTGAAGGCGCATTCGAGAAGGTCGGCGTCCCTCGCGACGGTGCCCTCCCGTGAGCGCTCGTCATGGAAATCGCTGAACAGGGCCTTGAGCTCGGCGCTGGACGCCGCGGGCAGGCTGCTGACCTGCTCGGCGAACGCCTTCGCCTCGGCCGCCTTGAAGTCGATATAGCGATGCCCGACCTTGTGCAGGTCGTTGAGCCTTGCTTCAGGGACATCTTGCAGAAGGCACATCATCGCGGTCTTTTGCGCGTCAGCGCCTTCCTCTTTCGCGAGGAGATAGCCGAGAAGGGCAGTCCGGAAAGAATGCTCGGCAACGCTCTCAGGATCCTTGACATGGGCGATCCACCATCCTGAGCGCTTGACGCGCTTGAGCTGGCCGAGCTCGTAGATGAAAGGGACGATCGTCATCGCAGGTCGTAGAGCACTTCCTCGGTCTTCTTGAGGTTCCATTTCACGGAATCATACTTCTTGCGGAGCATGCCGTTGCGGAAGTCGAAGCGGATGAGCTGGCCGTCCAGCTCCTCAAGGAAGCGCTGTATGGCCTCGACCTCTGCCTTGTCGCGCTTGATGGCTTCCCTGACAGCCCGCCGGGCAAGCTCTCCGGTCAGGTCGCAGATGCCGGAAAGATAGTCCTCTACGCTGATGCCCAGGGCTATGTGGGTGGGAAGGCTTTGTCCCTGGCGGAAGGCGAGATAGCACATGGCTTCCGCGTACTCTTGGGTCGCGTCCCCATAGGCGCCCTCGAAGGGCAATGCCCGGTCCTTCGCCGCGATGCTGTCGAGCGCCTGCTTGGCCTCCTGCAGGGCCTTGCCGTCCGCGGCCTCGTTGCGGTGCAGGCTGTAGATGAGCTGCTTGGCGAGCTTGAGCACATCCCTCGCCTTCTTGATGAGCTCCTCGCGGCTGAGGTCATAGGCGGAGAGGTCAGCGACAAGCTGGTCGAATTGGGTTTTGTCGATCATCATTAAGAGGAAAGGTCCGGCATTTATATATGTTTAGCGTCGCTCCTTCTTTTGAAACCAAAACATTTAAATAGTTATTTGTGTTTTTTCTATACTAGTATGGCGGAAGAAGAGAGCACGTTCAGAGGAATCATCACCTTCTTCGACAAGATCGGCATCTACGACGTGGTCCTGCCCTTCCTGCTCGTCTTCACCATCACCTTCGCCATCTTCGAGAAGACTAAGGTCCTGGGCACCGAGGAGATCGACGGCAAGCGCTACACCAAGAAGAACCTCAACGCGATGACCGCGTTCGTCATCGCCTTCCTGGTCGTGGCCTCCACCAAGATCGTCTCCATCATCAACAAGAGCCTGGCCAACATCGCACTCATCCTGATCATCATCGTCTCCTTCATGCTGCTCGTCGGCATGTTCTTCAAGGAGAGCGAGGACGTCTTCCTAGGCGGCAAATGGCGGACATTCTTCATGGTGGTGCTCCTCATCGGCGTGGTCCTCGTGTTCCTGGGGGCGGGCGGCTGGATCGAGCCCTGGTGGGAATGGCTTGTCAAGCACTGGGACACCAACTGGGTCGGCTCCATCATCCTCATCGTCCTCATCATCGTCATGATGCTCTTCATCACCAAGGACCGGGCGTCGCCGAAAAAGGCGCCCGAGAAGTCGGAGTAAAGATTAATATAGTACCTCATACACAAAAATCCTGAAAAGGAGGCTATAACATGGCAAGCGACGCGTGGAATCTCAACAGTTTCATCCAGATCGTTGAAGGATGGGGCCTCACCGATGTGATGCTGCCCTTCCTGCTGCTGTTCACCATCTTCTTCGCTATCCTCCAGAAGTCGCGGCTTCTCGGCGACGAGAAGAAGAATTACAACATGATCGTCGCCCTGGTCATTGCGCTCATCGTAATCGTCCCCCACGTGACGCAATCCTACCCCAGCGACAACTGGGACCCCGTCGTGGTCATGAACAAGGCGCTGCCGACCGTCTCCATCATCGTGGTGGCCATCATCATGATGCTCATCCTCATCGGCATCTTCGGCGGCGAGGCGCACCTGCTGGGTGTCGCCCTGAACGGCTGGATCGCCTTCGTCAGCTTCGCGTTGATCATCGTCGTCTTCGGGTCCGCGGCCGGCTGGTGGGCGGGCTGGGATTGGTTCAACGACGTCTTCGGCCAGGAGGCCATCGCGCTGATCATCATCATCCTGGTCTTCGGCATCATCATCGGCTTTGTCACCGGCGAGGGCGGCGAGCGCGAGGAGCGCACCCGTTTCAAGCGCATCGGCGATGACCTGCGGAATGTCTTTGGTGGCGGCGGGAAGTAATTAGGCATGGCCACGGTCATGGATGTCGGACTGCTTGAATTTATCAAGCCTATCCTCTCCATCGTCCTGGTCGCCGCGATCTCTTACGGCATCTTCACCTACACCAAGCTCTTCGGCGAGAACAAGGGCTTGCACGCTATCATCGCGGTGCTGATCGCGCTGCTGCTGGCCTTCATGAAGTCGCTCAGCAGCCTCGTCTCCACGATGCTGCCGTGGTTCGTCGTCTTCTTCATCTTCGTGATTTTTTTCCTGATGGGCTTCAAGCTCTTCGGAGCGACGGACAGCGATATCTCCAGCACGCTCAAGAACAACAAGGCCGTGTTCTATTGGATCCTGGTGGTCGGGATCCTCATCCTGCTCGGCTCGATCGGCCAGGTCTTCTTCACCGGCGACCAGCCATCCACCGACATCACCAACACGTCCACCATCCAGACAGGGGACGTTGGCACCACAGGGACGGGCGCCTTCTGGGCGACCATCTTCCATCCCAAGGTGCTCGGCATGCTGGTCATCCTCATCATCGCGGTCTTCACGGTTCTCTGCCTCGCGGGCGGCTCCACCAGCGGGAAGCATTAGGCTTCTTTCTATCGTCGATTATTATCTCAGGAGGGCGGTAGAGAATACGTTGATCCCTTCCGCCACTCCGCGATGGCGTGGCGGCACGGTCCAGCCGCTTCCGGCGGCCGGCTTTAGCCGCCCGGGAACCGGGCGGACCGAGCCGCGGCCGAAGGCCGCGGAGAGTAGTCTTCTTTTTCCATTGCCAATTTCAAGGGATGACAAGAAATCCGTTCACGCCTTCTTCTTCTTCACGTCCTGCGTTATCCTGGACAGTTCCTGGACGTTCTCGGTAAGGCTCGGAAGGATCTTCTGGAAGACCTGCTCCATGGCCTTGATGTCCGAGCCCAGGTTGACCAGGTTCTGGTCGTACTCGCCGATCTTGCCCAGGACGCCCTGGTGCAGCATGTCGAAGTTGCGCTCGACGTCCGCGAAGCGCTGCTCGATCTGCCCCATCTTCTCGTCCATGCGCTCCTTCCACTCGATGACCTTGTTGACGTTCTTTACGAGCTCGTTCCACTTCTCGTCGATGATCGCTTCCGCGATCTCCTAGATGCGCTCCTCAGAGCTGCCCTGCGGTGAAAAGCCTTGCATTTCGGGCGGTGGCTGCGCATAGCCGCCTTCCGTGACCATGCCTGGCGGCGGGGCGGTCATGGCCGGGATGCCCTCGACGTTGCCCTTCACGTCCGCCTGGTTCATGGCGTCGAAGATGACGTTGGGGGCGAAGCCCTGCTGCTGCAGGCGCTGGATGATCTGGTTGTTGGAGAAGCCTTGCTGGCGCATCTGCAGGACGTCGTTGACCGGGGGGACTCCCTGCGGCTGGGGCGGTGGCTGCCAGGCGGAAACGTCTGCAGGCGGCGCATCTTTCTTCCCGAAGCTGAACATGGCCATGAATCCCTTTACCTAAACATTGTTTATAAAGCTTTCGGCGGCGAAAAATATTTATACCTGGCGTTGGAAGAGAAGAGGCATGAAAGCGCAAACAAAAGTCGAGTACGCCATCATCCTCGCGGTCGTCGTGGTCATCGCCCTCATCGCCGTCGGGGTCCTTGGCGGGTTCGCCTAAATATTCTTGAGAAGATGCGCGAGGAGATCGTCCTTCTTGATGCGTTCCTGCTTGGTGCTGTCCCGGTCGCGGACAGTGACGGTGCCGTCGGTTAGCGAATCGAAGTCCACGGTGACGCAGAACGGCGTGCCGGTCTCGTCCTGGCGGGCGTAGCGCCGGCCGATGCTTCCTGACTTGTCGAAAATGCAGGGCATGTGCTTCCGGAGCGCCTCAAAAACAGAGCGCGCGGCCTCCATGAGCTCCGGCTTGTTGGAGACGAGCGGGAAGACGGCGACTTTCACCGGCGCGATCGAGGGATGGAGGTGCAGCACCACGTTGCCGCGCTCCTTGTCGAAGTCATAGGCGTCGAAGAGGAACGCAAGGAGCGCCCGCTCAATGCCCTGCGACGGCTCCGCCGCGACATGGGGAACCACTTTCTCCTTTGATTCCTCGTCGAAGATGCCGAGCTCCTTCTTCGCCGCCTTGGCGTGCTGCTCGAGGTCGAAGCTTGACCTGTCTGCATCTCCATGGATCTCTTTCCAGCCGAATGGGAACTTGTACTCAATGTCGAAACAGGCGCTGGCATAGTGGGCAAGTTCTTCTTTATGGTGCTCCCGGATCCGGAGATGCGAGGCCTTGATGCCGTGGTCCAGGAACCAGCGGTAGAAGAGCCCGACCCAGTAGGCGTGCCATGCGGTCTTGAAGATGCGCTTCTCGAGCAGGTCCCCGATGGCCAGGCTGTGTTCTGTCTTGTCCGCGGCGAGCAGATGCACTTTTAGCTCTTTGATCTCATCGAACGGGAGGCAGTCCTGCAGCTTTTTTGGATGGCAGAAGAATTCTATCTCGAACTGCTCGAATTCCCTTGTCCTGAAGAGGAAGTCCCGAGGTGAGATCTCGTTGCGGAATGCCTTTCCCTCCTGGGCGATGCCGAAAGGCAGCTTGACCCTGCCGACGTCCACGACAGTGGGGAATGCGGTGAAGATGAGCTGCGCGGTCTCTGGGCGCAGGTAGGCAGTCAACCCTTTGTCCGGGCCGACGGAAGTGGAGAACATGAGGTTGAAGCTATTCCCCATGGCCAGATGCCCTTTGCACTTTGGGCAGGAGACATCCTTGAGCAGCGCGGCCATCTGGTCAGGGGCCATGCCGTCTGCCGAGAGCTTGAGGCTGTCCTCGATGAGGGTGTCAGCGCGGTAAACCTCCTTGCACTTCTCGCAGCTCACCATAGCATCGGCGAAATTCGCGGTGTGGCCGCTCGCCTGCCAGACCTTAGGGTGGGTGATGATGGCCCCATCGATGCCGAGCACGTCCTCCCGCTGCTGCACGAACGAGCGCCAGAGCGCCGCCTTGATGTTGTTCTTCAGCTCGACCCCGATGGGCCCGAAGTCATAGAACCCTGAAAGGCCGCCATAGAGCTCGGCGGAGGGGAAGGCGATGCCCTTCTTCTTGCAGAAGGTGGCCATCTCGTCGATGCTGATCATGACCAGCACAGGAAGAAGGCCGTTATTAAAGCTTTTTGTTGAGCAAGAGGTATGCTGCCTTGAACCCGTCGCCGAACATCTCCGGCCGGGTCTTGAGCTGGTCCTCGAGGCAGGCTATGTTGAAGAAGAGTATGTCGTCCGTCTCGGCCTCGTTCGTGATGAAGGGACCGTCGCTGTTCGCCCGGAAGGCCATGATGTTCTGCTTCTCCTGCGGGGTGTAGCTCCTTGTCTGGCCGATCGGCTTGAGCGCCACGTTGATGCCGAGCTCCTCTTTCATCTCACGCGCAGCTGCATGCTCATAGCTCTCGTCCCCCATGACATGGCCGGCGGCGCTGCTCGTCAGCTTCCCTGGCTGGATGGTCATCATCTGGCTCCTGCGCTGCAGCAGGAGCTCGCCCTGCGAGTTGAAGATCAGGATGTGCACGGTGCGGTGGATCATGCCTTTGGCGTGCAGCTCATGCCAGGTCGCCTTCCCGGTGACCTTGTCTTCCCTGTCCACGACGTCGTACCAGCGGTGCATAGTGGGAAAGGGCTTCGCCGATGTTGAAAAATATCCGCCCCCTGAGGAGCCTTAAAGGGAGTCACCTATTTAAATATTAGCGTGCGGGTAGGACTCGGCAATCGTAGTATATATCCTTATACAATATATATAATATTAGAAAAAAGTATATATTTTCTTAATCACTCTTTGATAGCAACATGCCGATCGATGACCTGGTCAACGGTACGTTGCACGCCGAGAAGGGCAGCATCGAGCAGAAAGTAGAGCAGGCTATCGATGACCAGGCGAAAAAGGAGGCTGTCCGCAAAAGGCCGGGCTTCTTCACCTGGCCGGTCAAATACCTGGGCATCACCGGGCTCCTGGCCGCGGGGGGCTACCTCATCACCGGCGTCAATGCATTCCTTACCAGCGGCGCGTTTGGCATCGGGTATATCGTCGAATGCGGCAAGAACAAGGTCAAGCCGACGGTGGACAAGTTCTTCCGCAACATCTGGAAAGGCATGGTCATGGGCATCAGCGCCTATTTCATCTATGCGGGCACGGAAGCTGTCGCGAAAACCTATGACCTGGGACGTACCTTCCTCGGCAAGGTCGCCAAGACCGCGATCTTCAACCCGGTAGGCGTCGGCGTCTTCAACGTCGGCTTCCAGGCATACACGCATGCAGAGGAGCGCTACGGCTGGAAGGAGATGCTGAAGCCCTGGAAATGGCCGCAGTACATGGGCACGCTCTACTCAGAAGAGCTCAAGCCGCGGTGGGCGAAGCTCACTGCCAAGACCATGAAGATCTTTTTCCCGATCCACTTCCTTGCCCAGAATTATATCTCGGGCATCACAGCAAGGATGGCGATCGGCGGCATGAACGACATCATCTATCGCCTCGTGGCTCCGGCGGAGAAGAAAAAGGAACAAGAACCCGCGAAGAGCCCTGCCTACGCACCTTCGCCGGCGCCTTCCCTCAGCCAATCCTACTCAAGGAATCCAATCGGCATGCAGCCTCGGCTCGGGTTCGCCTGAGCCGAGGCATTTTTATCCCTTTAAAGTAGTAAATTATAGAAAGGCTTATATACCGCTTCTCGTTTATGTATAGGATATACACTGGGGTAACAGATGAGACAGCACATCATAACGAAAAGGATCGCCAAGCACGGGAAGCAGGCTATCATCGTCATACCTAGGATTCTCGAGCGAGAGCTCCCTCCCGGCACCATCGTCCGCGTGACGGTTGATGTCCTTGAGGTGGCACCATGACCGCCGACCGAGTGCCCGCGACACAAGCAGGATGGGATCCAAAAATGACAGAACTTCAGCCTAGTTGGGAATCCATTCTTTCCATGCCTTTCGGACAGGCTAAAAGCGTCCATGACGCACATCAGGCGTTGCTGACGGGCGATCGCCTGGCAGCCAATATCGCAATCCCGTATCATGTTGTCCGCGGCCATCCTCAGATTCAACAGGGATTGGCAAAGCAGGAAAGCATCGTGGCGTACCTCCGCCAGCAGGTGGAGGCGGGCTCTATGGGCTCCGTCGAGGTCGCCAATATACTGGAGGCTATGCCCCAGGCCGTTTCCTTCTCCAGAATCCTTCCCCAAGCCTCAGGAACCTACTTGTACCGACGTGGTTTGCTCGTCGAGACGGTCTACCGCTTTCCATCGGGACAGAACGTGAGGCTCTTCAGCCGTGTCTCCAAGAATGCCAAGGAGTCTGGTCAGATCGCGAGGCAACAGCTTTTCTACGATGGCCTTGTGCGCTACCTGCACGAGCGCCTGCCAAACGGCACCCCTTTGAGTGCTGTGCTCAACTCTGTCAAGACGCAACGACACCTGCATCAGGAGAAAGGTGTCTTGGAGGATATCCTCATCGATGGCGAAGACGGTCAAGCCCATGCAAGAAAGCTTTCTGACAACGATCGCATGGACTTCATCGAAAAGGTGTGCGGCCTTGACATCCTCGTCGGTTATTTCGCGGAAGAATTTCTCCGCACGGACGAGGGGGAAAAACTTTCCTATGGCAGCGGCCTCAGGGGAAAGATAAACAGAGCCTTGGGGAGACCACTCACGCCAGAGGTCGATAGCGTAGTCCAAGTCTATGAACGGATCCTCATTCCCCAGGACGCGGAACTCCGCCGATCACTCATCGATGCTGGAATAATCGGCTCGGACCGCAGGGTCAGGCATCCGGAGAAGCTGCTCCGGCGTTACCAGCATGCGCAAGAGAGGGAATTCGTGGATTTCCTGGTTGGCAAAGATACGCCAGGCCAATCATTCTACACCAATCTTGACTCTACCGGCTTCAACATCATGGTCAGCGGAGGGAAAATAACGCCGATCGACTTCGAGCAATACGGCTTCGGCTCGATTTTCACCGCCCTGGCGCCACGGCTCGTCACGATGAGTAAAAAGGGCTCTTCTGTAGACGAGAAAGTTTCCTTCTATTCCGATATGGCCGATCGCCTGTATTCCGCCTATGAGGCCTGCTTCGCGGTGTCACCCCGGGAAGAGAAGATTACGCCTGAGGAGTTCAAGGCAGGGCTGCACCGGGCGATCTTGGCACACCATCTCGTGCTCGCGCGCAGATTCCACCAGTACGCCCGGCACGACCATGACCCTGAGAAGATAGAGTTATTGGCCCGCGCCAATTACGCCATGTTCGAGCAGCTTGCACTGAAAAGGGAGGTTTCTCTCCCTGCCATCGCCTATGTCCGTTCACTCTTCGGCCAATCATCCTATGGTGACATAAGCGCCTTCGGACAGTATGACGCTGTTTCCAACTCCGAGCTCCAGCCCCGGGACATGGAGGAGCTCTTGGCGCATGAGCTTGATCAGATGGCGAGCCAGGCACGGAGCCATCGAATCGCTGAAGCCCGACGGCGCACCCTGTTACCGGCTGGCATCGCGGCCGCGCTCCTGCTGGCGACTGCAGCGTCGTATATGGCTGTGAGGAACCAGTATGAAGTCGAACACCAACGGAAGGTCACTGAATTAGAAAGGGCTTCTGGGCTGGTCGCGGGGATAAGGGGCAATCGGAACCTTCCGGATATCACCTTTATCGCTCGGCAAGGGATGGTCGAATGGGAATGGGGAATAACAGACAAAAAGACTGCGCTCGGGCTGTCCATGACACAGGAATCCTATGCTGTTGTGAAGGATGCCATCGAGACGACCGGTTCGACTGAATGGATGGATATCTCGATGTATGTTTTTAGGCATAATCGTGATGTTTTTGCAGCGGTCGAGGATGCCTATTTCATATTGGACACCGGGATGATATCCGGGATCCACAACGACAATGTCGCCAAGAAGACCTTCAAGGAGTGGGAGGCTCGTAGAATTGCCCAGAACAGGGGTGCCTTAGGAGCCCCAACGGATTCAAGGGAGAGACTCTATTTCCCCTCAACCCATTCGCTTCTTCAATAATCCTGGAAAGAAAGGCTGAGATGGTGCATACGCTTGCTCAAGCTGAGCAAAGTGCAAAAAACCGCTGGATCCTTTGCGAGCCGCGCCTCGGTTTCCTTGATGAAGCCTTGCAGGCTTCTCCTCAGCGAGAGCAGCGCTTCTCTTCGTGGCGAGCGATAACATGCAGAGAATTCGTGGAAAAGCGAGGCGAATCGGGAAAGGGATGCTCTATGAATAGGCTTTCTTGCAATTTTTCCTAGGCCTTCGACCTCATCAGCGATGTCCTCCAGCGACCAGACCAAAGCGTAGAGGAAATGCGACCGGTTGCGGTCGTCGATCTTGCCCTTGTTGATGAGCCGCTCGCAGAAGTTCGTCAGCTTGTTGAGGGTCTTCTCGAGGGAACCGAGGGTCACGGCAGCATCCGGTTTTCCATCGGCAAGCGTCTTGGCCATGTCAAGGATGATGAGGAAGCAGCGGCTGAGCAGCTGCTCGAACTGGTCTTCCATGCCCTCGGCGACATTGCGGATGATAATGCGGCCTTCTCCTTGCTCCACAATCTCGAAGCCCAGGAGTTTTTCCAGCGCGCCGCGCACAAGCTCGACGACCGCAGAATCGGCATAGCGGATCGTCAATTCATCCACGCCGAAGCGATAGGGAGTGTGGATGAGCCGCTCCATGAATTGCCCTTTCCCCTCAATCGAAACCTCTCTTTTTGTGGGCGGCAAGATGCCTTTCGCAGTCAAGGTCAGATCCCCGCCATTGATGGAAGCCTCGAGCTCTTCGCCTGCAGAAATGCCTTGTTCCTTCACCCACCGGCTCGGCAGCGACGCCACGAGGGTCGCGTTGCCCAGCTTGATGACCCTTCGCTTCATGGAGTGAAGCAAGATTCAGAAGTATATAAATTTTCTTGAAATATATATTTTCCAGAAGCTATCTTGTCAGGCCTTCCCCTTCAGCCAGGCTTCCTCCTCAGGGCCGAGGTCGAGGAACGCGGCAAGCTGCTTGGCGAACTGCGGCTGCTTCTTCGCCGCGACGCGGACATACGGCAGCGTCTCCTGCAGGGTCGCCTTGAGCGAGGAATGCAAGGTCGGCGCGAGCTTCTCGGCAACGGAAAGCCGTTTCGCGTTCTTGGCGTTGGCGATCCATTGCCAGAGGAACCGCTTTGGCTGCTCATAGGCGCCTAGGCCGGAGGGCCGCTCGCTCTTCGCCGAGGAGACGCCGAGCGACAGCAGCGCGTAGATGTACACGAGGAAGCGCCAGTGCTGCCAGCGCCTGATCCTGCCGCGGAACACGTCCGCCTTGGATATCATGTCCATGGCGGCGGCGATGTCGGCCGGCTTGGTATATTCCTTCGGGAGGTTCTCATCGATCCAGTGCAGGATCGTGTCGACATCCTCGTCGATGCTGTCAATGGCCTCCTTGGCGATGAAGGGATCAGTTGTTTTGAAGATGCGCACCAGCGCGTCGGGGATGGCCTCGCGCCGCTCCCGGTCAGAGCTCTCGTCCAGGACAAAGGAGCCGCCCCCGCTCATGGCCTGCAGGTCGTTGATGGCTGCCCTGGCGTCTCCGCCGGAGCGCCGCGCGAGCCGCTTCAGGTCCTCTTCCTTGAAACATATCTTCTCTTTCTTCGCGATGCCCTCGAGAATCGCATAGACGTCGAGATAGCCGAGCGCCTTGAACTCGATGAGCTGGCTCTTCTTGCGCAGCGCCGAGAGCTTCCGCTCGTTCGGGTCGTTGGCCGTGAACACGAGGGGGAAGGCGGATTCCGCGATGAAGTTGCCCAAGGACGCGATGCCGCCATGGTCCTGCTGGCCTGACAGGCCGTCCACCTCGTCGATGAGGATGATCTTGCTGCGGAAGAAGAGGGACTGCTGCTTGGTCGCCATGCCCACGACCTGCATCAAGGATTCCTTGTCGCGGTAATCCGAGGCGTTCAGCTCGATCACCTCATGCTGGATCTCGTTGCCGAGGGCGTGCACCGCGGCTGTCTTGCCCGTGCCGACCGGCCCGAACAGCAGGGCGGCCCGCCCTTTGCGGAACGTCCGCACAAAGGAAGCTAATTGCCGCACCGCCTCGTCCTGGCCGATGACGTCAGATAGCCTGATCGGCATGTAGCGTTTCACCCACGATTCCATGGCAGGAGGGCGGCGGCGCTACCTTTTAAGGTTTTCCGAAAGAAGTATTATCCTGTCGCCGTCGAGAATCAGGACATGGCCCGGGCATGCTGCCAGGCCTTTCGGCTCTGTGAGGGTCAGCGGATAGCTCGCCAGGAAGGTGAAGCCGTTGGCGACATCGAAGACCGCGAGGCCGAGGCGGTCGAGCACGAAGAGGCGCTCGTTGGAAAGGGCGAGCGACCTCGGCCAGCTCACGTATCCTTCGCCAAGCTGCTCAACCTCGCCATCGTTCTCTCTCAATATTCCCGCATGTCCTGAATCGATGAAGAAGGACTGGAGTTTGCCTTGCGACATGGCGAGCGGCCAGGAGTTGCTGAAATAGAAATTCAGGTCTTCGCCCTTGAGCGAATAGAGCCATTTGCTCCTCTCATTTCGGGAGGACAGGACTGCCGGGCTTTCCTCTGCCTTCAGCACATCGTCGCTGAGAGAGAGGGTGACTGTTTTTTCAGGCTGCAGGAAAACGAAGCGGCCATCATCGACGGAAAAGGCATTGGGATCGCTGACGAACGCGCTGACATCAAGGCCGGGGCGCTCGACCCATTGGCCGGCCCCATAGCTGCCCTTCCGCTCGAGCTCAGCGTCAAGGAACGTTATGCTCCCTTGCCGGTATGCATACACATTGCAGCCCTGGTCTGCCGCAATCAGGGACGCGCTCATGGCGGCGGTGCGGAGGGGCGTGAAGGCTTTCACGCAGTCTCCCAGGATGCAGCACTGCATCGACCTTCCCTCTCCGCCGTCGAAGGAGGCGAGCAGCTGGCCGGTGCAGAAGTCGGCGCAGATGCTGCCGCCGAGCGTGGCGCAGGACTCGGGAAGCGCGGACTGCTTGCCCGCGAGGTTCATGCTGCAGGAACTCAAGAGAAGCAACGCGGCGATGAGGAATGCTCTCATGCCTTGCCCTAGCCGTCGCTGTTTTTTATGCTTTTCGCTCGTATCGTGGCGGAGAGCCACCAGATGCCTACAACGCTGGAGACAAGGCCTCCAAGCACCATGGCCACGGCGATGGAGAGGTAGCCAAAGCCGAGCACGAAGACGAACAGGTAGGCCAGCGGCACCGCGACTCCGAAGAATCGGATGAGTTGGATGATGAGGCCGGGCATGCCCCTGCCCAGGCCTTGCATGACCCTGAACACGGTCATGGTGAGGTGCATCAAGGGGAAGGTGAGCACGTCGATGCGCAGGTAGCCGACAGCCGCGGAGATGAGATGCTGCTCGGGTGTGAAGATCCTTATGAGCCAGGGCGCGAACAGGAAGAACACTATGCCTATCACGCTCGTGAACAGCATGCCGATGACCATGCCGTAGCTCACGATGCCCTTCACCAGGTCGATGCGTTTCGCTCCCGTGAACATGGCCACGAGCGTCATCAGGGAGAGGCCGAGCGCGATGACCGGCAGCAGGGCGACGCTCTCGAGCCTGCTGACAATGCCGAAGGCCGCCACGAAAGTGGTGCCGAAGTGGTTCATGAAGCCGTTGATGAAGACCACATACATCGAGATGAGGATCATGGTCAAGGCTGCAGGCATGCCGATCGATGATATCTCCCGGATGATGCGCCACGAGAACTTGAATTCCCTGAACCGCAGCCGGATGGTCGACCGCCGGTGCATGAAGATGATGGAGAGGACGAGGCCGAGGGCGAGGGAGATGACCGTCGCGTAGGCTGCTCCCGCCACCCCGAGCTTCAGGCTGTAGATGAAGATCGGGTCGAGGATGATGTTGGCCATCAAGGCCGTGACCTGGATGATCATCGGTGTCTTGGTGTCCCCTTCCGCGGAAAAGATGCTGTTCATGACGTAGAGGGGGAACATCACGAGGCAGCCGAGCAGCAGGATGGACATGTAGCTGATGCTCATCCTGAGCACGTTGCCCTCCGCGCCGAAGAGCCGCATAAGGTCACCGAGGAAAATGGTCCCGAATATGAGGACGAGGAGGCCGAGGCCGACGCTCATCAGGACTCCATGCAGCGCCGCATTCTCTGCCTCGGGATGCTTCTTGGCCCCAAGGCTCCTGGAGATGAGGCTGCCCATGCCGACACCCATGCCCGAGTTCAGCGACATCAGGATGAAGAAGAGTGGGAAGCTGAAGGTCAGGGCCGCGATGGCCTCCTCGCCGAGGCGCCCGACCCACGCAGTGTCCACCACGTTGTACATGGTCTGCACGACCATGGCGATGACCATGGGCAATGCCAGGACGAAAAGCGCCTTTCTCGGATTCTGGATGAAGGCATCCACACGGCTCATGGTATGAAAGCTCTGCCTTTCCCTTTTTAAACCTTGGGAAAACCTTTTTAAAAAAGGGCCATCCTCAGGTTGCCATGCAAGACTATGACCCGAAGGAAGCGGAGCCGCGGCTCATCGCTGCCTGGCTCAAGGATAAGGCTTACCGCTTCGACCCTCAGAGCAATGCCGAGCTGTTTTCCATAGACACCCCGCCACCGACAGTCAGCGGCGAGATGCACCTGGGCCATGCTTTCTCCTACGCGCAGCAGGACTTCATCGTCCGCTACCAGCGGATGCGCGGCAAGAATGTCTTCTATCCCTTCGGCTTCGACGACAACGGCCTCGCGACCGAGCGCTTCGTGGAGAAGAAGGCGAAGGTCAAGGCGACCAAGATGCCGCGCGAGGACTTCATCAGGCTCTGCCTCAAGGAGACCGCTGAGGTCGAGGAGAAGCTCCGGCGGTGCTGGCAGCGCCTCGGCATCTCCGCTGACTGGGACATCTTCTACCACACCGTCGACGACTGGGCGCGCAAGACGAGCCAGCGCAGCTTCCTCGAGCTCTACCGTAAGGGCAGGGAATACCGCAAGGAGGCCCCGACCATCTGGTGCCCGGAGTGCCAGACAGCGATCGCCCAGGTCGAGCTGCAGGACAAGGAGCTGGAATCGCAGTTCAATGACATCGCCTTTACGGTAAACGGCCAGGACCTCATCATCGCGACGACAAGGCCGGAGCTGCTCTCCAGCTGCGTGGCAGTCATCTTCCATCCCGAAGACAATCGCTACAAGCACCTTGAGGGAAAGAAGGCCGTCGTGCCAATGTTCAACCATGAGGTTCCGGTCATCGCAGACAGCCGCGTCTCCATGGAAAAAGGCACCGGCATCGTGATGTGCTGCACCTTCGGCGACCTCACGGACATCGAATGGTGGTCTGCCTTCAAGCTGCCGCTCAGGATATCGATCACGCAGGATGGCAAGATGAACAGCCTTGCCGGCAAGTACCAAGGCCTTGACCTCAGGGAAGGAAGGAAGGCCATCATCGCCGACCTGCGCGCCGCAGGCCTGCTCAGGAAGGAGCAGCCTATCATCCACGCGGTCAACGTTCACGAGCGCTGCGGCCGCGAGATCGAGTTCCTTGTGACAAAGCAATGGTTCATCCGCTACCTCGACCTGAAGGAGGAGTTCATCCGGATGGGCCGCGAGATCTCCTGGCATCCCGAGCACATGCGCGTCCGCTTCGAGCACTGGATCAACGGCCTGCAATGGGACTGGTGCATCTCGCGGCAGCGCTACTTCGGCGTCCCTTTCCCACTCTGGTATTGCACAAAATGCGGAGAGGTCATGCTCGCCGAGGACTCGCAGCTGCCCGTCGACCCGCTGAAGCACAAGCCTTTGAAGCATTGCGCTTGCGGGAGCGAGGAGTTCGAGCCTGAGCGCGATGTCCTCGACACCTGGGCCACAAGTTCATTGACTCCCATGATCGCGCTGCGCTGGAAGGATGACCCCCACTTTTTCCACAGGATGTTCCCCCTGTCGCTGCGGCCGCAGGCGCATGACATCATCACCTTCTGGGCCTTCAACACCGTGGTGAAAAGCTACCTCCACGAGGGCAAGCCGCCCTGGAAGCATATCATGATCTCCGGCCATGCGCTCGACCCGCACGGCAAGAAGATGTCCAAGAGCAAGGGCAACACCGTCGACCCGCTCGCCATGATGGAGAAGTATTCCGCGGACTGCCTGCGCTTCTGGGCAGCAGGCTCGAAGCTTGGCGACGACCTCCCGTTTATGGAGAAGGATTTCGTGACCGGGAAGAAGTTCATCACCAAGCTCTGGAACGCCAGCAAGTTCGCCATGATGCACATCAAGGAGAAGCCCAAGCGGCCGAAGCAGCTCCATCCCATCGACCAGTGGCTGCTCTCAAAGCTGCAGGCTTTGGTCAAGGATTCGACAGAGACCATGGAGCAGTTCGAGTACGCGAGGACGAAGCTCGAGGCCGAGAAGTTCTTCTGGCAGGCCTTCTGCGACAACTACCTCGAGCTGGTCAAGGACCGGCTCTACAAGCCGGAAGCTTATCCTGCAGATGCCGTGGCTTCCGCCAAATGGACACTGCACGAGTCATTGTTGACCATTCTCAAGCTCTTCGCCCCGATAACCCCCTTCATCACAGAGGAGATCTTCCAGCAGCAATTCCTCGCCGATGCCTCGATCCACACTTCGCCGTGGCCTGCCTTTCAGGAGGACCTTGTTGATGCGGACGCCGAGAAGCTCGGCGACACTGTTGTGGAAATCGTCGCTGCGATGCGCAAGATGAAGTCAGAGAAGAGCCTGTCGCTCAAGACCGCGGTCAAGAAGCTTACCATCACGTCGCCGCTGAATCTCGAGCCGGTCAAGGCCGACATCGCCAGCATCTCCCAAGCAAGTGAAGTCGAGCTGCTGAAGGGGGATGCGATGCAAGTGGGATTAGAGTTTTAACAATGTCTCATTGCAGGGTGGGAGGAGTAAAAAACCTCAGTGCTCCTTCGCGCTCCCTTCTTTCAACATTCATGGCAAGCTGAAGGTCTCGAGCTTCGGTCATATGATGAAAATAGGTTCCATGGGCTCTGAAAAAAGCAATTTGCCGCGGATCGGCATCCGCATCTCTCCGTGTCTCGAATTTATAGAAAGATTGCATTTCCTCGAGGATGTGCGTTAAAGCTGTGTACACACCGTTGTATCCTTCGAATCTGCCTGACTCCTTAATCGCTGTCAATCTTCCTAATAGAGTATCAATCTGCGGAATGATCCCTGACAGCCGTTCGGTCGCTTCCTGAAGGGCATCGAAATAGGTCTTGTCATGCTCTAGAGGCAAGGCTCCGAGCTTCCTCGCCGCTTCCTCTATGGAAAGGACTCTCCCCTCCCAGAATCTTCCCGGTTCCATCTCAAGATGGCTTGTGAATAAAGCGCCTTTGTATTGCCTCCTCCGGTTCCGATCCGTATTTTTGGTCAGCTCGACATAATCCCCGTTTTTCGTGTTTTCAGCCCAGACTCGCGCTGACCTGGACGGGTCAGGTAGGCGAATACTGAAAGAAGGCTTTTTTCCTGGCTCCTGGGTGACCTCAGAAGCCTGGAAAATGGCGCCAACGCGGAACTCGGTAGGAGACTTATAGGCCCTGCCCAGGGCAGCGTCGAGGTTGAAACCGCTCTCTCCGGGTGATTCATCGATGGCCTGCTCAAGGCCAGACTCAGCAGGAAGCACTCCAAAGACCTGCGCGGCTTCCTCTATAGTTAGTTTTTCACCTTGCCAATTTGAGCCAGGCCGCCGATGAGGGGCGGATCGCATGAATTTCGGACTTGTGTCCCGAACAATGCGAACATAGTCACCTTCCTGAACGCCTTCGGTGTAAATACGTATCGAGCTTCCCGGGAAATTGAACCAGGGCGTTTTTCCGATAATGCGCACGATGTCCCAGGCACGGATGATTTCGTTTTCTCCAATAGCGCGTGGAGGTTTGTATGCCCTTGCGACCTTAGTGACGAGGTCATCGGCCGGCGCGGCTGTTTTCACATTCCCGGCGCCGTCTGTTGCAGAGGGCTCGCTGGGGAGGAGGCTGCGGAGATGGGCGATGTACTGAAAAACAAGGGCTTGATCCTGGTGTGTCGCTCGATCGGCTTCGATCGTGTCGAGATCTAGGGCAATCATCTTGGCACGCCCCGGGCCTATTGGATGGTTGAGCTCTGCCAATAGGTCAGCCAACCGCTTCGCATACGGGAATCCAGTCAATGCCTCGCCATGGATGCCTAGGGGTGGCGGCGCTGTAGGCTGACTTAAATGATCATGCCGCGACTTCGGCTTTGTCATGTACCTACTTCTGTAAGGTCTGTCCCCGCTCATGAAAGATACCTCCCTCAGGGGAGAATAACCGGGTGATTAATAAGGTTGTCGCCGGATTAGAAAAGGAACTTCCCGTCCTTCTGGATCGTCTTGCCGTCGACCTCGAGCCTGCCGCCCTTGCGCAGGTCCTTGATCATGTCCCAGTGGATGGCGCTCTCGTTGACGCCGCCGCCCTCCTTGTAGGCCATGCCGAGCGCCAGGTGGATTGTCCCCCCGATCTTCTCGTCGAACAGGATCTGCTTGACGAAGCGGTCGATCATGAAGTTGGTGCCGACGCCCAGCTCGCCGAGCATGCAGGCTCCCTTGTCGGTCTTTATGAGCGTCTTGAGGAGCTGCTCGTTTTTCGCGGCTGTCGCCTTGACGACTTTGCCTTTCTTGAATTCGAGCCGCACGTCCTGCACCTCGCGGCCGCCGTAGATAGCCGGGAAGGTGTACCGGATGTGGCCTTCAGTCTTTGTCTCGACCGGCCCCATGAAGACCTCGCCGTCCGGGACGTTGTGCCGGCCAGAGGAATTGATCGCTGTCCTGCCGGTGATGTCGAGCCAGATGTCCGTGTCCTCGCCAACGATGTGCACTTCCTTGCCCCTGTCGAGGATGCGCTTGAGCGGCTCATACTTCTTCGCGTGCGCGGCCCAGTCGATGTTCGTCGCCTTGAAGACGAAGTCGGTGTACTCCTCGAGCGACATGTCCGCCTCCTGCGCCAGAGCGTCGCTGGGGAAGTTGAACAAGACCCACCTCGTCTTCTGCACGCGCCAATCTGATATCTCCTTGACGACCTTGCGCCTGAGCCCGATGAGGCTCGGCGCCGTGTTCGACAGTTCGCGTGTGTTCTCTGGCGCGTTGAGGTAGATGATGCAGTCTGTGCGCTTGATCTCGAAGAATTCCTCTTCAGGGAAATCCATGATCTGCGGCTTCTTCGCGAGGGTATAATAGAGGAAAGCGGCGCCAGGAAGCGAGGTCCTTATCTTAGGGATCGCCCCTGCGAGCAGGCAGCGCTTGTAGCAGGCGAGCGCGAGGTCCTTCGCGGCGATGTCGGTGGAGATGATGACACGCTCGCCCTTCACGACCTTGCAGCTCTGCTTCACCAGGATGTCGGCTGCCTTCTCGATCCTCGGGTCCATAGGATTTTATTTGGAAATGCTGTATTTAAAGGTTTGGATTCGCAAAGATTTAATAAACACGCCTTCGTCCCTATCGACATGCTCCCCAAATCCCAGGCGCACACGCTGCGCGAGAAGGACATGGCCTTCACGAGGAAGGCCCTCATCGATTCCGTGACACCGGACCAGCTCATCATCCAGGCCTTGTACAGCGCTGACGAGCTCGCCAAGGCGCTCAACGCGCTGGCCGGTCGCGTCCGTGGCTGGTACTGCCTCGCCCATCCTGAGCTCGAGCACGACGTAGAGGACAACGAGGCGTTCCTCAAGGCCCTGCTCGACGACCATAAGAAGAGCCAGATGGGCGCGACGCTCGCGGAGCACGACCTGAAAGAGGTCAGGGCGCTGGCCAAGGACTGCCTGCAGCTCTTCGCCCGACTGAATTCGCTACAGCAGTACATCGAGCAGATGATGGCCAAGCACCTTCCCAACGCCACTATCATTGCCGGTGCCACCATCGGCGCCAGGCTCCTCGCCCAGGCAGGCTCGCTCAAGAGCCTCGCCATGATGCCCGCGAACACCATCCAGCTACTCGGCGCTGAGAAAGCCCTGTTCCGGCACATGCGCAACAAGCGCGCGCTGCCGCCGAAGTACGGCATCCTGCATGAGCATCCGCTCATCCAGAAGTCCAGGGTGAAGGGAAAAACAGCCCGCATGATCGCTGACAAGCTGGCTATCGCCGCCAAGGTCGACTATTTCAAGGGAGAGCCCATCGGGGCCAAGCTGCTCAAGGAGATCGAGGCGCGATCATGAACCAGCGGTTCGAAAGGGGAAGGAAGACGTACCATCGCGCTCATGAGTCCCGTCGTGTTCCGTTTTCGGCTCGGCCATCCTCACCGTCGGCTCGCCCACGCCAGGAGTCTGAATCCCGCAGCGGACGGCCAGAGAGGTTTGTGCCTCGCGACCGTGTTCCGAGTGGTGTTATGGCTTCACACAGAGCCACGCCTCCAGGCCCTGACCGAGGGTGGCCTCGATCGAGCCCGAACTCCGCGATGCCGGAGCGGTCATTCCTCCGCCAGCGCTCCCAGGCCATCTTTCAGGACGGCCGCCGCCTTTTCACCAGAAGCATCATCCCTGAAGGCATCCAGCGGGAGGGCATGTGGCTCCGCGATTGGGACCCTCGGCACAGCAAGCTCGCTGCCGCTATCCTGAAGGGAGCGGAGCAGATCGGCCTGCGCGAGCATGACATTGTGTTGTACCTCGGTGCGTCCACAGGCACGACGGCTTCCCATGTCTCCGACATCGTCGGCAACCGCGGCTTCGTCTTCGCCCTGGACTGCGCCCCGCGAGTCATCCGAGACCTGGTCTTCGTCTGTGAAAGGCGGAAGAACATGACACCGATCCTTGCGGATGCTGCCCAGCCGGACACCTTTGCCGAGCGCGTCACCATGGTCGACTATGTGTACCAGGACATCGCCCAGCGCGACCAGGCGCGCATCTTTCTCCTGAACTGCAGCCGCTTCCTCGAGATAGGCGGCTTCGCCGCGCTCTGCGTCAAGGCCCGCTCCATCGACGTGGCGCGGCATCCGAGGGAGATCTTCCTCGAGACCCGCAAGCTGCTCGAGGAGCACCTCACCATCGTCGACAGCCGCGAGCTGGAGCCATTTGAGCGGGACCACTGCATCTTCTTCTGCAAGAAGACGAGAGCTTTCACGATAGGAACCTTTATATAGTAATTAGCACTATTAAGGAGTGAAAATGGTTGACGTGCAATCAAGATATTTAAATGCGATCCAGGCAGTAATGATCGATGTATTAAAGCTCGGAGCGCCTGAAATAAAACAGGTATATCGGGAATTGAAGGCTAATCCCGCGCTTCGCCATGCTAATCGCATGGAATTAGTGACCGATTGCGAAGACAGGGTGAACAATATTCTATTTGGTGAGTTCAGACAAAGGTTGCCTGACCTGTCTATCGTCTCTGAGCACGGGAACCCGTATAAAGTTGATGGCAGTGGGATGATCACCTTTGATCCCATCGATGGCACGAAAAACCTCGAGGAAAGGACGACGCCCTTTGTAATGGGAGCATCTTATGCTCAAAACTCTGTGCCATTGGCAGGAGTCATCCTCAATCCCATGAACGGGGATCTTATGACCGCAATCAGGAATGAGGGGGCATTTTTCAATGGTGTTAGGATTCGTGTCACTGATTCTGACGATTTTTCCAAATTTCAAGTGCATTATCATCTGCCTGAAACCGACACGGAGGCTCGTGAACTTACTCGCATGGTTATTGAGCACTTTCCCTGGCGGGCGAGTAGGGCCATGGGATCGAGCTTGTCTTCCTTGATGAAGATAGCTTGCGGATCGAATATCATTTATGTAACCTTCCGTATCAAACCCCACGATTGTGAAGCAGGTGTTGTGGGTGTTTGGGAAGCGGGGGGTTTTTGCAAGAACGCCTATCAGGAGGAGTGGTCACGTGAGAATAGGACCTTGTTCGCTGGCCCCGTGGTTTCTGCAATCATGAACCGCCTTTTAACGAGAGTCCACGATGTTGTCCTTTATCAATCTTCCTATGGCGACGGACAGCGGACATGAGGGCTTAAAATCAGAAGCCTAATAAACCAGAGTCATGCATTAGGCCGTCATGGATTTGTTCCATCATCTGAACCGCAACCACGGCCTGCTCAAGCACACGCTCGTGCTCTCGGTCACCTCGGTCATCGGCCTGCTGTTCAATTATCTCTTCTACGCCTTCATCGGCCGCAGTCTCAGCCCCGAGGATTATAGCGTCTTCGCCTCGCTCCAGTCCTTCTTCTTCATCTTCTTCGTCCTCGGCACCATCATGAACGTTGTCCTCATACAGTTCATTTCCTACTTCGAGAGCAGGCAGCAGCAGGGCAAGACCAGGCAGCTGTTCCAGTACATCCTGCGCGCCTCCATCCTGATCGGCATCGCCATCATCCTCGTCTTCGCCTTCGCCAGCCACTGGATCGCCCAGGCCCTGGACCTGCCGACTTCCTCCGTCTTGCCGATCTTCTTCCTCGGCCTGCAGATCGCGACCTATCTGCTGCTCTCCGGCATCTACGGCATGATGATGGCATTGCAGCGCTTCCTGCACCTCGGCATCAACCGCATCCTGGTCTCGGTGTTCGTGCTTCTTGTCGGCATCGCCTTCCTCGGACTCGGCCTTTCGGTCACGGGCATCATGCTCGCATTTGTCCTCGGCAACCTGGTCGGCACACCTTCGGGAATGCGCTTCCTCAAGCCGGTGTTCGCGGTCAAGCACATGCCCATAGGCGCAGTCAACATCCGCAAGGCTGTGTGGATGGGCGTGCTGTTCTCCCTGAGCATCGGCGTGCTGGCGAACATCGATGTCATCCTGGCCAAGCTGTTCCTGCCTATCACTCAGGCAGGATATTATGCCGCAGCCGCCTTCATGGGCAAGGTCGTCTTCTTCATCTCCATGTCCCTCGCTGTCGTGATGTTCCCCAAGGTCGCGGGCCTCATGAATGAAGGAAAGCCGAGCACGCATCTCCTCAAGGAGACCCTCAAGTACATGGCCATCATCTCCCTGCCCCTCATCCTCATCGCCTTCTTGTTCCCCTACGAGATGGGCCGCATCCTGTTCGGCGCCGAGTTCGCGATCGCGCCGTTCATGGGGCTGTCGCTGCTCGCCTTCTCGCTCCTGGCCTTCAGCAGCATCGTGCTGCTCTACCTGCTCGCCATCGGCATCCACTCGGCCTGGAAGCGGCTGCTCGGCGCCATCGTCCTCGAAGCGCTGCTCATCTCGCTGTTCCATGGCTCGGAAGCCATGATCCTCCTCGACGTTGTCGCCGCGAACGTGGTGCTCCTCTTCGCGCTTGTGCACAAGAACTGGCCGATATTCGTGCAGACGTTCAAGCGGGATTAGACCTTCTTCAATTCCTCATCTATGATCGTCTGGAACGTGCGGAACGGCTTCGGCCCGGTGACCTTGCGGCCGTTGATGAAGAAGGTGGGGGTGCCTTGCACGCCGGCGTGCACGCCCATGAGGGTGTCCGCCTCGACCGCGGCCTTGTATCTCTGGCTCGCCATGCATTCCCCGAACCGGGCGGTGTCGAGGCCGGCCTGCTGCGCTAAAGCCAGGAACGAGCTGTTGGTGAGCGTTTCAAGGTTCTGGAACAGGAGCTTCGCGAACGCTTCAAACTTTCCCTGCTCGTTCGCGCAGTCGGAGGCGAGCGAGCTCTCGTAGCTCAGCGCGTGGTTGGGGATGAAGAAGGTCTTGAACTGCAGGTTGACCTTGCCGCTATAATGCGCGAGCACCTCTGCTATCACCGGCTCTGCCTTCTTGGTCCATTCGCAGCTGAAGCAGCCGAACTCGATGATGGTGAGCCTTGCCTGCGGATCGCCGACGATCGGGTCGTCAGCTTCCAGCCGCGGCAAGGTGAAGTTGTAGCCGGCCTGCGAGTCGAGGGGGAATTGGTCCTGGTCGCAGGTCGAGATGCCGCTCTGCTCGCCCAGGGGATCGAAGATGCAGATGCCGTTGCTGTCCGGGCCATTGCAGTTGCCATATTCGATATAGTTATAGATGCCGATGCCGCTCCATACGATGCTTCCCAGGAAGAGCAGGAAGAACGCCCAGGAGAAGGCTTTGTAGTTCCTGAAGAAGAACCCGCCCACTTTGGGGCTGAAGCGGAAGATCTTGCCCGTGAGGTTCGCCTTGATGCGGTCGTCCAGCTTGGCGCCGCAGGGCTTGAACTGCACGGTGCTGAAGAGGCAGTCCAGCGCGTCAATGGTCAGCTGCCGGTACCTGATGCTGAAGATGCTCAGCAGCGCGAAGACCGGCAATGCGATGAGGCAGAGGACCATGCCCAGTGCTGTGACGATAAGGTATTTAAAGATTGCTTTTGTTTCCAGCAGCGTTGCAGCAACGCTTATTAAGAAGCGGGCGCGGCATGGCAGCAATGAGAACGGAGCGCCTCTTCCTCGCCTTCACCGTCGCCCTCGCCTGGGTCGTCATCGCCCGGGACTGGTACGACTACGGCTGGGGCCCTGCAGGGATCCTTTTCCCGCTCCTCGCCTGGAGCGCCTGCCTTTTCCTGCTTAGCTTCGGCCTGCACCTCAGACTCAGGCCGTGGCCTAGGATGGCCGTGATCTTCCTTTGCTACTGGATCCTTCTTATCGGGATTGAGACCTTTGGCTATCATGCGCTCGGCGTAAGGAACCTGCGCACCATCGGATATCCAGGCCTGCCGCTCTGCGACTGCCTGCACGCTCCGCTGTTCATGCAAGCCGCCTACTTTGCGCTCGGCCCTGCCTATATCCTACTGCTCCACATCGCCGAACCCAAAAACCTTAAATAACCGAGAGCCGTGACAGAAGCCATGGCGCTGCAGTTCTTCAACACGCTCACCCGGAAAAAGGAGGAGTTCAAGCCGCTGCATGCCGGCAAGGTCTCCATCTACAGCTGCGGCCCGACCGTCTACAACCTGCCGCACATCGGCAACTGGCGCTCCTTCCTGTTCGCGGACCTCCTGCGCCGCTACCTGGCCTGGAAGGGCCTCAAGGTGACGCAGGTCATGAACCTCACAGACGTCGACGATAAGAGCATCGCGAACTCGAAGAAAGAGGGTATTCCCCTTGCTGAGTTCACGAAGCGGTACGCTGACGCCTTCTTCAAGGACGCCAATGCCCTGAACATCCTTCCTGCTGACCGCTATCCTCGGGCGACCGAGCACATCAAGGAAATGCAGGCGTTGATACAGAAGCTGCTTGACCATGGCTTTGCGTACAAGAGCGACGATGGCTCGGTCTATTTTTCTATCATAAAATTCAAGGAATACGGCAGGCTTGCACATCTCAACCGGGAAGCCCTGAAGCCGGGCGGCCGCGTGCTCAAGGACGAGTATGAGAAGGGGCATGCCCATGATTTCGCCCTGTGGAAGGCCGCGGGAGACGGCGACGTCGCCTGGGACGCCCCGTTCGGCAAGGGCAGGCCGGGCTGGCACATCGAGTGCAGCGCCATGAGCCAGAAATACCTCGGCGACAGCTTCGACATCCACACCGGCGGCGTTGACCTCATCTTCCCTCATCATGAGAACGAGATCGCCCAGAGCGAGGCCGCGACAGGCAAACGCTTTGTGAGATACTGGCTCCACAGCGAGCACCTCCTTGTCGACGGCAAGAAGATGGCAAAAAGCCTGGGCAACTTCTACACGCTCGAGGATGTCATGGCAAAGGGCTATGGCGCCAAGGCGGTGCGCTATTTCCTGCTCGCCACCCACTACCGGCAGCAGCTCAACTTCACCTTCTCCGGCCTCGACGCCGCAAAGAACACGGTCGCCAAGCTCGAGGACTTCATGCGCCGTCTCAAAGAGCAGGCAGGCCCGGGCAAAGCATCTGCGAAGGTGATCGGCCTCATCGCCAAGGCAAAGGAAGGATTCTCGGCATGCATGGACGACGACCTCGGCGTCAGCGAGGCGCTCGCGGCAGTGTTCGCGTTCATCTCGCAAGTCAACAGCCTCGAGCTTTCGCCGGGCGATGCGAAGGCGGCGCTGGAATTCATGCACAGCCTCGACCAGGTGCTCGGCGTTCTTTCAGTCGAGGAGAGTGAGGAGCTTCCGAAGGAGATCGAGCATCTCATCAAGGAGCGCGAGCTCGCGAGGAAGAAGGGCGATTTCAAGACTTCTGACTTGCTGCGAGCCAAGCTGCTCGAGAAGGGCATCCGGGTGGATGACACCAAGCAAGGCACGCGGTGGAAGCGGGTTTCTTAGTTGCTCAAGCGGTGAATAGCTAATGCTGTAGATGCTCGAGGAGATGCCCTTCATCTCTCAAAGGATCATCTCGATAGCCGCCAGACAAGACGTTGCGTTCGACATCTTTCCCCACGCGCCAACCAACTTGATGTGAGCCGGAGCCTGTGTTTGCCAAAGCGTACTCAACTAATGCAGGAGCGATTCCCGAAGCAATGAGCGCTTGCCTCAGTCTTGCGGTTCCAGGAAGCTTGGGCGTCGGAGTGTAGCCGACTGGCTCGAGGGAGGGGTGCATGCCGAGCGCCATTGCTTGCGCCTCAGCGAATGTTTGCTCGACAACATCCGAGACTTCATCTCTTCGCGGGGTTATTCCTTCTTCTGTTCTTATTGTCCAGAGAGCCTGCATAAGGGCGCTGGTTTCCTGTTGTTCGATTAGCCTGAAAAGGGTACCATAGTGAGCCACGGATAGAAGGTCCATCGCGTCGTCAGCTGAGAAGTCCGGATGGCCTGCGTGCCGCATGCGGGTATAGAGGCGAACAGCCTGAGAGGCGACGTCTGGATGCAGTTGCTCGAATCGGCTCCTTGCGGCGCCAGGATCAGTTCCTGAGGCGAGGAACCTGTTGATGTAGCCTGGAGCGATAAAGCCGTATCGTTCTGCGTTGACAGATTGCCCGGGAAACGCGCCCAAATCTTGGTTTGGAATACCCATCTTTCACTTCACCCCTCATCGAGGACAATTATATAAACTATAAAGATTTTAGAGTAGCCGCACCTATTTAAGCCTTGCGAATTTTCGCCATCTCGAGAGACACCTTGGTGAGCGTCTTCATACCGAGGACAACATCGTCCTCCAGCCGGATGCCGAAGCCTTTCGTGTAATAGCCCGGCTCGACGGCGAGGGTCATGCCTTCCTTGAGCCGCTCCTTGCTCTTGCCGCCCAGCCGCGGCGCCTCATGCACCTCTAAGCCGATGCCGTGCCCAAGACTGTGGATGAGATGTTTGCCGAGCCGCTGCTTGGCGTGGAGGTAAGGCTCAGCAGCTTTGCGATTTGGCGTCAGCATGGCCTTGCTTTCCTCGAGCACACTGCGGACAATCGAATATGCCTCTCGCTCTTTTTTCCCGACCGCGCCGACAAAGGCCGTCCGGGTCATGTCCGAGCAGTAGCCTTTGTGCCGCACGCCGAAGTCGAGGATGCAAGGGCCATTGAGCAGCTTGCCGCTGCCTTCGTAATGCGGAAGCCTCCCATGCCAGCCTGACGCCACAATGGGCTCGAAGCTCGGGACGCATCCTTGCTCGTAGATCTTCTCCACAATCTCTGCCTTGAGCTCTGCTTCGTCATCGAAATCGTCCGCGAGGATCTCTTCATAGACATTGTCGCCGACCCTGCAAGCCTTCGCGATTCGGGAAATCTCTTCCTCGGTCTTTGTGGACCTGAGCTCTTGGATGATCTTGCTGACGTCGACGAACCGTGCCTTTGTCTTTTTCCTGAGGCGACGCGATGCTCCGATAGGCACTGTTGAGAAGTTCAGGCCGATGACCTTTGCGTGTGGCAGATCATCAAAGAACCCTCGTTTCATGAGCACAGGCTTGATTCTCGCTTTCTGCGCGCGTGCCAGCTCCATCTCAGAAACACGCAGCCACGCATCCTTCGCCTGGACGCAGACGAGCGCGGCTTCTGCGGAGAAATCAGAAAAATAGCGGACTGCAGGGTCTTGGCCGAAGAAGAGGCAGCAGCCGATGCCTTTTTCCTTCATCACCTTCTGTAATTCGAGGAGTCTCATATGATTGTGTAGTACAGTCTTCGGTTGTCCTTTCCCTTGTTCTCGGCGCCGATGATCTGCACCTTGCCGATCTCGCCGGTGTTCTTCACATGCGTCCCACCGCAGGCCTGCTTGTCGAAGCCCTCGATGTCGATGATGCGGATCATCCTGATGTGCTCGGGCAGCAGCATGCGCAGCTTCACCAGGGCTGGGATCTGGAATGCTTCCTCCCGGGGAAGCTCGTAGATCTTCACGGGCATGGCCGCGGTGATGAGGCCGTTTACCTTTTCATCATAGGCTTTCAGCTGCTCGCGGTTAAAATTTTCGAGCGAGAAGTCGATCCTGCTCTTGTCCAGGCCGAGCTGGTTGCCGGTAATGTCCGCGCCAGTCTCCTTGTTGATGACGCCGGAAAACAGGTGCGCTGCCGTGTGCATGCGCATGAGCCGGAAGCGCCGCTCCCGGTCGATCTCCCCGCGGACTTCATCGCCGGCCTGCAGTCCTTCGCGGTCGACGAGGTGCAGCGTCCTGCCTGACTGCTTGACCGTGTCTAGGACCTTGAAGCTTTCCTGGCCGCGCTGCAGCATGCCGAAGTCGCCGGGCTGCCCGCCGGAGTTCGGGTAGAACGCCGATTGATCGAGCTCGACCTTGGTCCCTTCCACCGCCACGACCTTCGCGGGGAACTCCTTGAGGTAGCAGTTGTCGAGATAGAGGGCCTGGGTCATAGCGATTCTTGCTGGAGTGGATTTAATAAACTTAATGGAAAAAATCTAACCCTTTTGCAGGACATATCTCGGGCCCCATAATCTATTCCAGGTGAAGTTATTATTATAATGAGGATCAATATCCACCTTTATCGCCCTTACCTGTGAACCTGGTTCCAAAAAGACCATAGGCAACTTTCCCTCCCACGCCGGTCGTTCATCCATTATTGACTGAGCATCCAAACGGTTATTCTCATACTTGTCTTCAGAGAGGAACGCTGCTGAGGCGATGACGACGGCAGAACCGCCGCGGTCCTCTCTCGATCCTCCGTGGCGCCGATTGCCTCTCTGGACCCAGCACAACCCAACAGACGCTATCTCCGCGAGCTCTTCCAGAGATATCTCTCCGCTGTCATCAAGTTCACGGAATGGGACGCTCACGACCCCGTGGCGCTCATACCGTTCAAGCTGGCTCATAAGGAAGGCATACATATAACTCCGGAAAAGTAGTTAATTTATTAACTTTTCGTTTTGATCGTCGGCAGGGCGTTTAAATGTTCCCTGCCGGCTTCCTCGAGACGAACGCGCCCTTCACGCTCTCTTCGGTGAAGCCCTGCGGGATCCTGCCGGTGTCCGCGTACTCATACAGCGCCGCGTTGAACACGTTGTTCATCACGCCGAACAGTATGAAGACGGCGAGGAAATAAAGGCCTGCCACGAGGAGGGCGACGATGATGCCTGCTATCCCGAGAGGGAACAGGACGAAGAACAGCGCGATGGACAGCGCGATGCCGATGAGGATGAAGATGAACTGGGTTATGCCGAGGCCGATGGCGCGCACCAGGCTCTCGCCCCAGGTCTTCTTGAGGACTCCGACTGATTTCTTTATGGCCGCGAACGGCGTCAGGTTATTGTAGACCATGCCAGGCACCACGAAGATGGTGACCATGCCCCAGGCCGCGCCCAGGATCCATCGGGTGATGCCTAAGATCAGCCTGCCGATGCCGCCCGCGCGCTCGGCCATCTGGTCGAGGATGTGGAGGATGAGGCCGACGGTCGCTGAGACCAGTCCCCAATAGAAAATGAGGTGGAATTTGGAGAAAGCGAACTTTATGCTCTGGCCGAAGGTCGCGTTGCCGCCGCTGAAGCGCACCTTCGCTGTGAAGACGACGCAGACGTTGAAGAACGTCGCGATGATGGCGAGGCCGAGATAGGTGAGGAAGACCAACACATAGGTCAGCGCCGTGAACTCAGGTCTCAATCCCGCGACCAGGGCGGCGATGACGCTCGGGAAGAGCATCGCCAGTATGAAGGCGATCGAGAATACCCCTGCGAGCATCGGGAAGAGCAGCAGCTCCTTGTCCTTGGTGATGACGTTCCAGCACAGCTTCGAGATGTCCCAGCTCCGTGAAAAGACGTTTGCCATGGCCATGTGCAATCGCCGCGAGCATAAAAAGGTTATGTTTAAATACACCTCCGGCCACTCGACGAGGTATGCCAGTGATCGCTGTTTACATCACCTGCAAGGACGAAAAAGAGGCGAAGGCGATAGCCTTGCACCTCCTCAACGAGAAGCTCATCGCGTGCGCCAACGCCAGCGAGCACAAGGCGTTCTACACCTGGAAAGGCAGGCTCGTGCAGGAAAGGGAATGGCACATCCTGGCCAAGAGCAGGCGCGAGCTCTTCCCCCGCATCGCCTCGGCGGTGAAGAAGCTGCACAGCGCCGAGCTGCCCTGCATCGTCTGCTGGGACATCGACGGCGACAAGGAGTACCTCACCTGGATACAATCAGAGACGACGTGAGAATACCCATGGGAATCCATCACCTGGTTACAGAAGGGGATCGCGAGTGGTGCTTCAAGTGCGGCCGAAAGCTCGAGCCGCCCTGGGAATCCGCTTTCGACGCGGACAAGCACTACAAGATGAAGGAGTGCGAGTGCGGCTACCTGCATTCCGTGCGCATCGACTTCCACGGCTCAGGGCATGACACCTGGGACGGCACGCCCGCGATGGCGAGCACAGTCAGGAAGCTGGAGCGCCAGCATCACCGGAAGATATAGCTCCAGAATAATATTCATTTAATAGTAGTAACATAATGGAAAGTTTTATAAAGAGTGTTTGCTTATGCGCGGGTATGACCGATATTCGATTAGAATACAGAATTGCCAAGACACATTTGGGAAAGGGATTGATCGAATCGCCGAACGTGGTCGTGCATGTTCACGATCCTTACTGGAGCTATGCGAGACATTTGCCGGCGGAGTGGGATTTCTTAAAGAGCGAACGAAGGACGTCTGTCGCACCACGGCTATTGGATAACCTGGAACGGATGGGGAAGACCCAAGAGATGGACGTGGGCCCGTTAAGGGACGACCAAAGAGTGTCTGGCATCGTTTACGGCAATAATCCCTTGCAAAACATGTTTGAGTTGATTCGGCGTTATGCTCAAAGATTTCCAGATCACGAATTTTACGGTAAATGGGGCGGCGGCCATCATGAACTGGAAGGCAAGGGATTTGCCCTGTATGTTGAAGATGAGCAAGATGCACGACGGGTGTTGCAGAGATTGTCAGTTCTTGCACATGAAATGAAAATCCCGATAGCCGCCAGTCATCAGTATGGAATTCTTGGTTATCAAGATTTTGTGACCATTGATGAAAGATTAAGAAGTGACGTGAGGGATGTTGAAGGATTCAAGGAACTTCTCGAAAGCCTGAGCGATTATCCCCATTTTTTTCATGAATTATTTTTTACTGACGAGTTCATTGATACATCATGTTCTCGTAAAATATCACTACCGTCTCGATTGAAAATGAGGGTCAAGAAAATCCTTACCGGCCGAACCTTCGCTCCCTCGCCTTGAAGTCCTCGATCGCCTTCGCGACGTCCTCTTTGGAGATCTCGGGCCACATCTTGTCCATGAAGGCCCATTCGCTGTAGGCGCCCTGCCAGGGCAGGAAGTTGGACGTCCTCATCGCACCGCCGGTCCTGATGATGAGGTCAGGCTCGTCCACCATGTAGAGGTTCTCTGCGACAACCTTCTCGTCGATGTCCTCGGCGTCGAGCTTTCCGTCCTTGACCTGCCGCGCCACCTTGCGGACCATGTCTAGGATCTCTGTCCGGCCGCCGTAGCCGAGGGCGAAGTTGACCGTTCCTTTCTTTACGTTCCCCCGTGTCTTCTCCACGAGCTCAGCGATCCTCTTCTGCAAATCCGCGGGAAGCAGAGATATCCTGCCGATCACCCGGATGCGCAGGTCCTTCAGCCGTTCATCTTTCGAGAAGTCAGCGAACTTCTTGCGGAACAGGTTCATGAGGTGGCCGACCTCGTCCGGAGACCGCTTGAAATTCTCGGTCGAGAAGGCGTAGACAGTGAGCTCCTTGATGCCGAGGTCTGGACACCAGGAGATGATCTCCTCCACTTTCCTGACGCCCGCCTCGTGGCCGGCCATGACGGAAAGGCCATGCTGCTTCGCCCAGCGCCGGTTGCCGTCCATGATGATGCCGAGATGCATGGCTCAGGACAACGTGGCCTCCTATAAAAAGATTGCCTAAAGCTCCTTCTCCAGCCTGACGATGAGGCGCCGCAGCGTGCCAAGGTGGACTTTCGCCTCCGTGCGCATGGCCTTCAGCTGCTTGTGCGCTTCGACCTCGGCCTTGCGCTGGATCTCCTTCTGCTGCTTGGCGCTCAGGTGCGTGACGTCGTGCAGCAGCTTCTCGCCGTGCTGCTTGGTGATCTCTCCTTCCTGGATCATCGCGTTCACGCGCTTCCTGGCGTCGTTTGCTGCGAGCGATGCAAGGCCAAAGCCGACCAGGAGGCCTTTGCGGAAATGCTTTTCCATTGTTTCACCTCGGTTCGCTTAATACAGATATCGTGAGCATGAGGAGGAACAGGGCCGCGAGCAGGAAGCAGAGCGCGCTGTAGAGTGGCAGCCTGAAGAGCAGCGGCTGCTCCAGGGCGAGGATGAGGGCGCCCGCGATGATTAAGCCGGCGCAGAGGAGCGAAAGGCAGACGCGCTCGCTCGTCTTCTCCAGCTCTACCGTCAGCCCCTTCAGGTCCTGGTTGATCTCATTGAAGTAGCGGTCTCCCTCGCGCGCCCGGATCATGAGCTCGTCGAACTGCCGTGGCAGCTTGAACAGCGCGTTCTTGAGGAAGCCTGCCTGGTGGATTGTGGTGCGGAGCACGTGCAAGGGGCTGGCGCGTCGGAGGAGCAGCCGCTCCACGTACGGCTTGGAGAAGGCGACGAGGTTGAAGTCTGGATCGACGGACTTTGCGAAGCCCTCCACCGTCACCACGGCCTTCCCGAGCAGGATGAAATCAGTGGGCAGGACGATATGCTGCTCGTTGCAGAAGCGCAGCAGGGAATGGAACACGCTCTCGATCTCGATGTTCTCCAGCTTGAGACGGTAGTATTCGCCGAACGATTCCCGGAGGCCGTGCTTGAGCTTCATGGGGTCCATGGTCGAATCCACGACCCCGAGCTGGTACAGCGCGTCCGAGATGCCGTCCACATCGCCCCGGATGAGGGAGATGAAGAGGAAGGTGATGCTGTCCCGCGTCTCCTCTTCCAGCGTCCCCATGATGCCGAAGTCGACGAAGGCGATGCGGTTCTTGGGCAGGACGATGATGTTACCCGGGTGCGGGTCCGCGTGGAAGAAGCCATGCTCGAAGACCTGCTTGTACAGGACGCGCACAACCCTCTCGACGAGTATCTTCGGCGCCGTGCTGCCTTTGATGCTCGAGGCTTTCTTTCCAGGCAGGTAATCCATGGTGAGTACCCGCTGCGTGGTCAGCTCCCAGCAGACCTTTGGGACGACGACTTCAGGGTCCTCGCGGAAGTCGAAGGCGAAGCGGTCGATGTTCTTCCCCTCGAGCACGTAGTCGGTCTCGTGCTGGGTGTAGCGCTCGAACTCCTTGACGATCTCGACCGGGTTGAACAGCTTGGGCTTGTAATGACGCTGGATGAAGCGGGCGAGGGCGTACAGGATGTCGACGTCGGCGTCGATCTTCGCTTTGATGCCTGGCCGCTGGACCTTGACGGCCACCATCTTCCCGGTCTTGAGCCGGCCGAGGTGCACCTGGCCGATGGACGCGGAGGCGAGCGGCTGCTTCGAGAACGAGGCGAACGCGGACGTCAGCGGCTTGCCGAGCTCCTGCTCCACGACTTTCTTGACCTCATCGTAGGCGACCGGTGGCACCTGGTCCTGCAGCTTGATGAACGCGTCGCAGTACTCGCGGGGTAGAAGGTCCGGCCTTATGCTTAGCAGCTGGCCGAGCTTGATGAAGGTTCCGCCGAGCTCCTCGAACATGGTCAGCAGCATATCGGGAGAAACAACACGGATCTTCGGTTTCCGGTGCCAGAAGGGCATATGCAAGGCTCTGATGAGCGGCCCGAGCTCGTTGCGCAGGAGCACGTTGAGGATGTCCCGCAGCCGGTTGATGTCGCGTACCTCTTTTTCTATCAGCATACGGCATTTTTTCATTTGAGAATATTTAAAGGTATTGGAACTGGATTTGATGTTTTTGAGGGATGACGAAATGGCGCCCGCCTTCTCGGCGGTGGACGGTCAACGCTTTGCGTTGCCCTTCTCGCCACCCCGACGGGGGCGCAGTCACTCCATTACATTTCGTTCGGCGGTTGTAGCCGAGCTACAACCATCCCCCGGCTCGCCACGCCGAGGCGGGCGCCTTTAGGATAGGGTCAAGATTCTGAAAAGGGTGGGGGTGGGGCCGGATGGCGGGATCATTATTTCTTTTCGCCGAACCATTTTTCCGAAATCCATTTAAGCAAGCGGGCCGCAGGAATGGTTATGCCCACCGCAGTGACGCATGTGCTGCTGACCATCATCGCCGTCGATATCCTGCGCGACTATGTCTTCAAGCACAAGCACCTCCTCAACATGAAGGTGCTCCTCTTCGCCGGGGTGATGGGGCTGGCGCCGGACATCGACATCCCGCTCTACTGGCTGCTGAAGAACATCCTTGGCCTGGACATCGGGTGGTTCCACCGCACCTTCACGCATTCAGTCTTCATCCCACTCATCTTCCTCGCGCTCGCGCTCATATACAGTAAGCGGCATAAGGTGATGGTGCTCTTCGCGGTCGCGTCGTTCGCCTGGACATTCCACATAGGCCTTGACATGGTGTTCGCCGGCTATGCCATGCCCTTCTGGCCCCTGTCGACGACGGCAGTAGGCCTCGACATCCTCGGGAGGCTCGGCTGGCCTGACCTGATGGAAGGCCTTGACGCGCTGCTGCTCCTCGGCTGGCTCCTGCACGAGGAGATCAGGCACAAGATCTCGGATTTCATTTAGCAGAATGGCGCGCATCCCTATCGTGGACACGGTCATTGAGAAGCGAGGCAGGATTCTTTTTGTGCGGCGCGAGTTCGAGCCAGTAGGAAAACTCGATCTGCCTGGCGGTTTTGTGAACAAGGGTGAATCGCTCGAGGATGCTTCGCGGCGCGAGGTTCTCGAGGAGACCGGCCTAAAAGTCAGGCTTCGGGGAAGCCTCGGCGCCTTTGACTATGATGACCGGGGCAGCAAGACCGCGCACGTCTTCGTCGGCGAAATCACAGGGGGAAAACTGGCTGCCTCTCCGGAAGGCGAGCCTGAATGGATCGATCCCCAACACATCGACCCAAGAGACCTCGCCTTCCCGCAAAAGGATGTCAGAATTCTTCAGGCATATGGTGAATGGAAGAAGAAACGCTAGTTGACGACGGTTCCCTCGACCGCCTTTCCTTGGAGCGCCGCCTCGAGCCGCTCCAGCCTGTTCCCGTTGATGATGGCAAGGTGCAGCCCTGCCTTCTTCGCCTCCTTCACCGCGATCGGGTCGAAAGGCATGTTCAATCTCGGGGTCCACTCCGTGCCGACGAGCTGCTGAAGCCCGTCCCAGGACAGCTTCTTCAACGGCTTCGCCTCCTTGAACTGCCGCGGATTCTTGTCATAGACATAGTCCACATTAGTGAGATTGATGATGCCGGCGCCGAAATGCTTGGCGAGCATCACAGCGTCCCAGTCTGTGGAGAAGCCAGGCTTATATCCTGACGCAACAAGGATGGGCTTGTCTGTTGCAGGGACTTGCAGCGGATTAGTGATGATGTCTTCATAGGCGAGTTCGCCGAACATGGTCTTGACCAGCGTCGCGTTCACCCTCGTGACCGCTATGCCGAGCCAGTCGAGGTTCGTGTCGCTGGGCTCGCAGAGCCCTTTCGCGGCCGCGTTGTAGAGCCTGTTGAGGCCGCCGCCGCCGGTGACGATGACCACGCGGTTGCCCTTGCGGACATGGTCGAGGACGACCTTCTTGAACCTCTTCAGGTAGTCGATGCGCAAGGCAGAGTCGAAGATCATGCTGCCGGAGAGCGAGATGACAGAAATCATGATCCTAGCCCTATCGCAGCTACCCCGAGGAGGATGAGGCCGATGCCAGCCCACTTCCAGGGGTTCATCTTCTCGTTGAGGAACCGGATGGACAGCAGGCTCACCCAGACATAGGTCGTTGCCACGAAGGGATACAAAACCGAAAGCTCCCCGTAGCGGAGCGCCGGGACGAAGATGACTGTAGAGATCCCGTAGAGCAGCACCGCGAAGATGAGCGCCTTGTTCTTCAGTATCTTCCTGATGTTGAACGTGAAATCATGGGAAGCCTTCTTCATCAGGATGGAGGCGAACGCGCCGAGCACGCAGGCGATGAGCACGGCGATGATGGAGCCGGGGGAAGTAGTCATTTGGTGCTCCCCCAGCCGATGCAGCTGACGCCGAGCATGATACAGACGATGCCGGCCCACTTCCAGGCGTGGATGGCCTCGTGGAACAGCGCGGAAGACACGAGCGTCACCCAGATGTAGCTCGTGGCGACAAAGGGATACAGCACGGACAGCTCGCCGCCCTTGAGGGCGAACAGAAGCACGACCGCGCTCGTGAGGTAGACGGCCGCGCCGATGATGAGCCAATGATTGGTGATGATGGCGAGGAAATTGAATTCAAGCTGGTCAGCGCCGAGTTTGTAGAACACTTGGCCGGCGGTTGTCAAGGCTGTCGCGAGAAGGACGAGACCTATTGCCCAGGGCTTGGTCGGCATAAGAAAAACATTCCGAACTGCGTATAAAAAGGTTTCTACTCTCTGGCAAAGGACACGTCCAATGCTCAGATTGGCCAGGGGATATCTTTCCTGAGCAAGGTTAAGCAGGAAGGTATTTTATTACCCGTCCATCAGTAAGCTTCCCCAGCGATGATAAGGAACCCTAAGCTCATCGAACCGGGCGCATACTTTCTGAAAATCGTTGGGATCAGGGCTTTCGTCTAGTGGCTTAGAAAACATGGCATCCAGTTTAGAAGGTGTCATTGCATGAATCCCTTCCGCGTTGCGTATCAAGATTTCAGTCAGCTTCGACGGGTCATGGTAGGGAGGCTCAGCTTCTCCAGGTGGATGTCCAGGGATCATGGGCAAGGAAGATGATCCTCAGTTTAATAATGTATTGTTTGTTGCCGATGAAGCATGCCAATGTTCCTTCGCTGGTTACTTCTTCAGCAGCCTTTCCACGACTGCCGCGAATGCCGGCCGCGTGATGAGGACGCCGATGGTGACCGCGAGGATTGTCGTTACCGCGAAGCCCTTCAGCAGGCCCGCGCCAGCGAACCAGAGCGGGAGCATGGCCACCACAGTGGCGAAATAAGCAGAGAAAATGATAAAGAACGCCTGCTTGATGCGCTGCTTCCAGCTGATGAAACTTGACGCTTTCTCGCCCTGGATGATCTCGTCCGTGATGACGATCTGGTCGTTCACGCCCGTGCCGAGCGCGACGATGATGCCAGCGATCGCGGCAAGGTCAAGGTTCCAGCCGATGAGCGCAGCCAAGCCGAGCACGATCCAGGTCTCGGCGAACATGGTGAAGATGATGCCGACTGAGATGGCCACCTTGCGGTAGCGGAAGAAGATGATGAGGGCGACGGCCAATGCGGCGAGCACGCCGATGAGCAGCGCGTTCTGCATGAACTCCGAGCCGAGCGCGGGCGAGATGTTGTCCGCCTTGACGATGCCTATCTTGACCGGCAGGCTGCCGGTGATGAGGATGGTCTGGAGCCGTTTCATCTCCTGGAGCGAGTTGGTGACGGCTTCCTGCTCTGTGGTGCCGACGCCGCTGCCCGAGATGGCGATGTCCGTTGTGGGAACGCCCTTGAGGTCAGCCCCGATGTTGAGCGAGTCCACGAGCTGGTCATCCAGGAAGAGGTCAATCTTTTCAGAGAGGTACTTGGTCCCGTCCTGGGATACGATCTCGAGGTCGCGGGTGAGGTCTGCCTGGCGCCTCGCCGCTTCAGGGGTGAGGGTGATGGCGAACTGGAAGCGGCATACCCAGGTCGCGCCATCCGCTGCCCTTCCACAGCCGACCTGCGGGTCGATGCCGGAGCATTCCGCGCTCCTGCACACATAGGTGATGTCCTCGCCGCCGCGGAAGACGGTCTGGTTCTTGATGCGGCTCTCGAACTTGCCCTGCCTGCCGAGCAACTCCTTGACCTCCTCCTCGTTGGCTCCGGCAATCTCCACGGAGATGTATTGGTTGCCGGACAGGTCGCCGGACTGCCTCACCACGACGTCGCTCAGGCCGAAGACGTTGAGGCGCTGCTTGAGGTTCTCGATGATGGTGTCCATCTGGTCCTGGGTGACTTTCTCCTCAGGCGCCATGAGGACCCTGGACCCGCCCTGCAGGTCGAGGCCTTTGCGCAGGTTTGAGTCAGGGGCAAGGTATAGCCGCAGCCCGATGTCCTCGGTGCCGATGACCTCCTCGAGAATCTTGGGCATTTCCTTGGTGACATTGTAGGGGATGAGCCTTGATTCAACCGTACCGTTCTCGGTCGTGACGTTCTCCTCGCGGTATTCGGTCACGGTCCTGAGCTCGGTCTCGTTGAGGGCAGTCCGCCGGAGGAGCGGCTTGGTGGTGAGCCGATACAAGGTCTTGGTCGTCTTGATGGTGAAGCTGCGCTCCGGTTCGAGGGTGGTGACGAAGGCCCGGTATTCCTCGACCGTGTTCACTGGCCGGTTGTTGATGGCCAGGACCCGCTCCCTGCTGCGCGGCGCGGTCGCCGGATTCGGGACCTGGATCCCTGCGATGGACGCGGAGCTGTTCATGGCCACGCCGCCGATGAGCAGGCCCTTGGTCTCGATGGCCGGATTTATGGCCACGAGGGCGAGCAGCATGACCACTAGCAGGATGATGACCCTGAAGTTCGTGAATATCGCTTTAAGTTTTCCCATGTTTCTCGAGGTACCAGCGCAGGATGCCTGCGTTCTGCAGCCAGGTGTTCAGGATGTCGAACACCAGGCCGATGGTGATGATAAGGAAGATCTGCGATAATGTTGAGGACTTGCTCAGGATGAGGCCGATGACGGTCGCGACCAAGGCTGTCAGCGTCATGGTGATGCCGGTCTTCATGGCATTGAGGGTGCGGTCAAGCACCGTGCCGCCCTCGCGCTTGAGCACGCGCGTGGTGAGCAGGATGTCTGTGTCGATCGAATAGCCGATGAGCATGATGAAGGCCGCGATGCCGGCGGTCGAGATCTTGATGCCGAGGAGTTGGGTCAGGGCGAAGGTGCAGACGATGTCAGAGAACGCCGCCAGGATGACGAAGAGGCTCGGCACGAGGTTGCGGAAGGTGATGAGCACGATGATGGACATGAACAGGAAGGCGAGGAGCAGCGCGATGCCGGTCTCCCGTAAGAAGCTCTTGCCCAGGGAGGATCCCATGATCTCGACGCTGAGCTGTTCCTTGGTGAGCTTGCCGAACAGGGCCTCTGCTGTGGAGCGCAGCTCTCCCTCGATGAGCTCTCCGGTCTCGATGATATAGCCTTTCTGATCGCCTGAGCTGAACTTGCGGACGGTGAACTCCTTGCCCGTGTGCCTTCCCGAGAAGAAGTCTTGCACCTCTTTCAAGGGCAGGTCCTTTTCGGAGAGCACGGTGATGGAGATGCCTCCGGCGAGGCTGATGTCCTTGTTGATCCAGACTCCGGTCATGGCGTACTTGATGCCGATGAAGCCGAGCGAGGCGAAGAGGAGGAACAGGGTGAAGAGCATGAGGACCTTGTAGTGCTTACTATAGGTCTCGTAGAAAAAACCGTGCTTTTTCCCTTCGTGTCTGGGCTGCTCCGCAGTGACGGCCTCAGAGGGCGCTGCCTCCTCTTTCCGCAACTTTCGCCAAAGCAGCCGTTTCCTTCGTGAGCGTTTCCCCATACCCGGTGCCCTGAACCGCGGTCGCTTTTTAAATCTTGCGATGGTTTCTGAGGAAAAACATTATAAAGCCGAAACCCTGCATCCTCGCCATGGCGCAGCCAAGGACACATTATTTCCTGAACCTCGGCATGGCCATCGCCTTTCTGCTCTGTTTCCTGACAGGTCTCGTGAAATTCCCAGGGCTGCTTCTCTGGCTGGGCATCAATCCGGGTTCCATGCCCCTGTGGCAGATCAGCAGGATCCATGACTGGAGCGGCATCGCCCTCGGCGCCTTTGTCGCGGTTCATCTCATCCTCCACGCCCGCTGGATCGCGGCCATGACCAAGAAAGTGTTCGGAGGCAAGGGCTCTTGAGGCCGCTTATTATGCTGGTGATTGTGGCGCTCCTGTGGGGCTGCTCATCGGAGCACCAGGAGGGCGACACGATCACAGGCGAGTCAATCGCTGAGGCACCCGATTGCCCTTCCGGCCTCGTCAATGACCCCTATCCCGGCAGCTGCGGCAGCTATGTCGATGCGGACAAGGACAGCATCTGCGATCATTCCCAATGAGCGAAAAAGAGGTTGAGGAGGAAGAGGGAAGCGAGGACGAGAGTGATGAGGGCGGAAAAGAGGGCAAGCGCCCGCGCAGGCCGCCCTGGCGCATCATCCTGGTTTTTTTCATCATCATCGTCGCCATTTTTCTCAAGCTGCCCGTCGTGACGCAGGAGCATCATCCCGAGGAGTTTCCGGTGAATGTCACGGTCACCATGGTCGAGGTGCGGCAGGAGAACACGACGCAATGCCAGCCGAGGGATTACAACTGGACCTATCGTTGGGATGGCTGGGATCCTCAGTTGGGTGATGTCATCTCACCGCGTTTTTTCCTGAGGAACGGCATGGACCTTTCCGGGGAGTACGAGGTGCAGTTCGCCTTCTTCGACGACAGGGTGTACCGCTTCGAGGACTATTCGACGAAGGAGACGACTTCTGAGACGCTCCCCTGGGGCGCATCCGCCATGTCCAGCGCCCGGACCAGGGTCTTGGTGGGGCCTTCTGAAGAGGTGAGGGTGGCCATCCCCACCCAGAAGAAAGACCCGACGAGCACCTACTGGACCTATGCGGACGTGGTCGCGCCGAAGTATGACTTCTGCGGGCCGCTCACCATCGCCAGGAACATGACCGTGCAGAAGGACGTCGTCAAGTACATCACGGTCAACCAGTCCACGTGCACCGTCAGGTATGAGTATTGGTGGCGGCGAGCATTTAATTAATTCTAACAAGGAGACTTTCAAGAAAAGAATCAGAATCCTGAAAAAGTATTAATAGGACTGTCATTTATTAACACCACCATGCTAGAGATTCCTGACCTCGAAACGCAGGCGAGGGGAAACCTCCCACAAGAAGAATCGATCGCGGAAGCATATCTAAAAAGGCGTACTAATCTTCTTAACGTGCTTGAGGCTGCGACACAAGAGCTTGCCCCACTTTTCCCTGGAGAATTGCGTGTTGGAATTTCTGATGCAGGGGCGTCCGGAACAACCTGCGCATACATTCAACACAGGGGGTCAGGGCTGAGAAAGTTGGAAGTGGCCGTTTTTGATTTTCTTGGACCAACAGACTATCCACACGGCCTTCTTTGTGCCATCGAATGCACTTCAGAGAATCTCGATCAGTTGCGAGGCAGGGTTTATGATTGGAAAGCAAAACCTGTTGTTTCTCGTCTCTTTCATGAATATGCCTTTAAAATGCAGATTCCAGGATATCTCCAGGGGGGATGGCCATCATATTCCGTTCCCTTGCCATCCCCTGAATCACCTTCCTAATCAGAAAAAGATATCGTTTTCTTTTTGCCCTTAGCCTTTATACTTCATCGCCGCCGCGACAAGGCCGTCGAACAGGGGGTGCGACGACAGCGGCCTTGACGTGAATTCCGGATGGAACTGCGTGCCGACGAAATAAGGGTGCTTCGGCAGCTCGAGGACCTGCATGATCTGCTTGCCCTCGGCCCACCCGGAAAAGGCCATGCCCTGCTTCTCTAGACTATCTATATAGGCAGGGTTGCATTCATAGCGGTGCCGGAAGCGCTCACGAACCGTCTCCTTCTTGCCGTACAGCTCCCAGGCCTTGCTTCCCGGCCTGAGGATGACGTCCCTTCCGCCAAGCCGCATGTTTCCGCCCAGGCTCTGGATGTATTTCTGCTCAGGCAGGATGTCGATGACAGGGTGCGGCGTTGCGGTGTCGACCTCGGTCGTGTTGGCTCCGCCGAGTGAGCAGACGTTGCGCGCGAACTCGATGACCGCCATCTGGAAGCCGAAGCATAGGCCAAGGTAGGGCATGTTGTGCTCGCGCGCGTAGGTGATGCAGGCGATCTTGCCTTCTGTGCCTCTTTTGCCGAAGCCGCCCGGCACGATGATGCCCGAGATTTCTTCCATCGCCTTCTCGACCGTCAGGGTCCCCTTCTCGATCTCGGTGGTCTCGATCCACTTGAGCCGGATCTTGGCTTTCGCCTTCCCGCCGGCGTGCTCGAGCGCCTTGATGATGCTCGCGTAGCTGTCCCTGACCCAGGTGTACTTGCCGGTGATGCCGATGACCAGCTCCCGGTCAGGATGCAGGATGTTGTCCGCGAGCCCTGCCCATTCCTTGAGATGCTTCTCCCCGTTGGTGACGCGGTCGCGCAGCGACAGGATGTCGAGGACAGCCTCGTCGAGCTTCGCTTCATGCAAGGACAGGGGCAGGAGGTAGATGCTCTTGACGTCGTGCGAGGAGAACACGCGCTCGATGGGCACGTTGGAGAAGATGGAGATCTTCTCGCGGACCTTCTCGGTCACCGGGTTCTCGGCCCTGCAGGCGATGATGTGCGGCTGGATGCCCATGGACAATAGGTTTTTTATGCCGAGCTGCGCGGCCTTGCTCTTCTGCTCGCCCAGGAATCCTGGCTCGAGGATGTACGTCAAGGTGACGAAGCAGACGTTGCCCGGCCCTTCCTCGTAGTTGAGCTCGCGCATTGCCTCGAGGTAATAGGAATTCTCGATATCGCCGACCGTTCCTCCGATCTCGACGATGACCACGTCCGCCTTGTTCTTCATGGCGAGCGATCGCAGGACGCGCTTGACCTCGCCCGTGACATGGGGGACGAACTGCACATCCCTCCCCAGGTATTGGCCTTTCCGCTCGCGCTCCAGGATGTTGGAGAAGAGCCTGCCCGCTGTGAGGAAGTTTTCCTTGCTCAGCTGCAGGTTGAGGAAGCGCTCATAGGTGCCTAAATCCATGTCGCACTCGGTGCCGTCGTCGAGGACGAAGACCTCGCCGTGCCGGAACGGATTGAGGGTTCCAGAATCGATGTTGAGGTAGCCCTCGAGCTTTATCGGCGCCACAGTGAGGCCTTTCGCCTGCAGGAGCTGCGCCAGGCTCGATGAAAAGATGCCCTTGCCCAGGCCGGACATCACGGTTCCTGTCGTGATGATGAACTTTGTCTTGCCGCGCTCGTAGCCTGCCGGGATGTCATGAAAGAATTCATGCTCATCAGACTGCTTCGCGATGCTTGAAAGGATGCTCAACGATCCCACCCCAGAAGTGTTGGTTGCACCGCTTGGGAGTGCCTGCGGGCTTTTTATGTTTTGCGGTGAGGGAAGAGATGCTGCCTCAGTCCATCTCAGAAAAACGTCTTGATCAAGCCCGAGTAGACCGTCCAGCCGTCGAACATGGGGATGGGCAGCATGTTGAAGATGAACAGGAACATGTTGATGTTCCGGGTCAGCCGAACGAAGAGCCGGTGCTTCGGCCTCACCGCGCCTGATTTCTCATACAGCAGCAGCCCTAGCCAGAGCACCAGGTTCACGCCGGGGCCGGCGAAGGCGACGAGGCTGAACTGGACCGGAGATGCGCTTCCCATGATGCTCGTGAACGCAGGCACGAAGAAGATGAATCCGAAGTTGATGAGCTTGAGGAACAGGCCGATGGCCAGCCACAGGTACGCTGCCTGGAAGGTCGCGTGCATGCCATAGCCGAGGGCCATGAACTTGTGGCCGAGCTCGTGCAGGATGATGGCCGGCGCCGTGACCATGGCCGCGAACCAGAAGGCATTGAGCTTCGGCCCGCGCTTGGTGTAGTAGGCGACCGGGTCGTGCGCGTGGTACCTCGGCTGCGGGAAGGCGTCCTTGAAGATGTAGCCCACGAACGCCGTCATGATGACGATGTCCACGATTTCCATGAAGGTGAAGAGGGGCATGGAGAGGCAAAGAGGATGTGCTTATAAAAAGGTTGCGGAATTCAGTTCGGCCCCTCAGCCGCGATCTGCACGATGTTCCCGCGGACGAGAGGGATGAGCGGGGTACCGAATCCGACATGGGATAGGGCGAAGGGGATGAATGCCTGTGCAGGAATGGAGCCATGCTCATCCAGATAAGCGATCGCCTGGGGGAAACGGGAATACGGCTCTTCGAGTTCTGCCTGGTGCGCCAAAACTTGTTGCCTGAGCTCAAGCTCATGTTCGAGTTCGCGATACAACTCAGCAAAGTCTGGACTCTGCGGGTCACGGTCGTGGAGCGGGACAGGCTCCAGCCCTGTCGAGGTGACAAGCCGGTCTAGGGTTGCCTCGAGTTGCAGAGGAAGCTTCTGTAATCCGCTTGCGACAGCGAGGACGGATCCGGATTTCCTCTCCCGGCTATGGTAAATGCCGGAGATAAGGCACCCTGTTCCTTGATCATATCCCTGAAACCCGTAGGTCATCACATCCATCATGAAAACCCCTCCTTCGAACAACCACTTGGGGATAAGGGCGCAACCGAGCCTTCCGGGAGTGTCGGGTTCAGCAGGGTTCCAAAGAACTGAGGCATCATAATCATGCACTTCCGAATGATAGGGCAAGCCGCCCGTAGTACGATCGCAGGGAGGGATTCGTATGTCTCTTGCCATCCTTAATGCAAAAGCCCTGAAGCTCGTGAACGGTTCCTGCATGTCGACAAGGAGGATGGCGAAGCTGGATGCCGCTCCTTCAACACGATAAACCCGGGGTTGATAGTATTCTACCATGGGAGTTCATCAGGGTGTTTCATTTGCCTTTTAATATTTTTTCAGGAGAAGCGAGCGGTTCAGGAAAGACAAAATACATAAAAACTGTTCTTCGTTTCCCTTGCGCATGACCGAGCTCATCGCCTGCCTGTCGTCAGGAAAGGGCACCTGGGCGGAAGTCGCCCACATCATGCAGGCGGAGTCCTGGGACGCCGTCTACCTCGTCAGCGACGAGTTCGGCCGCGAGAAGTTCCAGGGCAAGGCCGAGTTCGTGCTCATCAACGACAACATGCCGATCACCATGATGTCTCGGATCATCCGGGAGCAGCTCCAGAACAGGATCAAGGGCACCGAGGTGGCGGTCAACTTCTCCTCAGGATCAGGCAAGGAGCACATGGCGATGCTCAGCGCCGTGCTGCAGCTCGGCGTCGGCCTCCGCTTCGTGGCGATGACGGAGCGCGGGATCGTGACATTATAATTCCATTGCGTTGAGAATATCCTATTCGTGTCGGCTCAGATACACATGATACCCGGCCTTCTTCGCGATTGTCGTCACATTGCCAAAACTGTCCTGCATCGCGGCCATCAGCGCCTTGCCGCCCTTGTTGTGCCGCACGACGATCTGCAGGCTGCCGCCGGCGGGCAGATGCCCCGTCGCCTCGGCGATGATGCGCAGGCAGATGTCCTTGCCTGCTGACTGCGGCGGGTTGCAGACGATCGCGGAGAACGAGCCGAGGCCCGTGTACAGGTCGCCGTCCTTCACCTCGACGTTCTGCGCCTTGTTGCGCCTCGCGTTCAGCTTCGCGCATGAAACCGCGCGCCGGTTCACGTCGACGAGGACGAAAGCCAGCGCAGGATGCGCCCTCGCGAGCGCGATCCCCACAGCGCCGTAGCCGCAGCCGAGGTCAAGGACGCTGCCCTGCTGCGGCAGCTCCGCCGCCTCGATGAGCAGCCTGCTGCCGGGGTCGATGCGCGTGAGAGAGAACATGCCGGAGTCAGTGACGAAGGTGAGCCGGCTGCCGAGCAGCGTGGCCGAGATCTCCTGCTCCTTGCTCGCGCTCGTCTGCTTTTCCGAAAAGTAGTGGGGCATGGGCAATCCAGGGAACAAGGGGTTTATTAGGCCTTCGAATTTAACAGAGATCCTGAGTTCCATCCCGCCACTGGCGCCGGCCGACCGGGGGCTGTCCCTTACGGGGTGGTCGGCAGGACAAACACGAAGCGTTTGGCCGTCGGCCGCCATTAGTGGCGGGATGAAAAAGAAGATAAAAAAAATTGAGAATGGGCAGGTCGAAATATTCACTTCTTGAACTTGTACTCGAACACTTTCCTTTTGCCCGCCTTCTTGCTCTCGCGCTTCTTGATGCGGAACTGCACCTGCTTGCTCTCCCGGAGGCGCTTGAGGCTTGTGGTGACTGAGCCGATGGAGGCGCGCAGCCCGCGTGCTATCTCCTTCGAGAGGAACCACGTGATCTTGTGCTTCCGCAGAAAGCTGTAGACGTCCTGCTGTCCCATAAGGTGTTTTTCTGCAAGGAGAGGATATAAACCTTTCGGTTTAAAAAGAGCTCACGGCAGCATCACGCCGTACAGCACCAGGGCAAAACGGTCAGCGGCCTTGACCAGGCCCTTCTGGTTGCCCTCGATGATGGCGCAGTTGCCCTGCAGCAGCACCCGCGGCTCAGGCGCGGTCCTGAAGTAGAACACCGAGGTGTTGAGGTCGCAGCCGCCGATGGTGATGTTCGAGCACCCTCCATCGTCCGGCTTGGTGCAGGCCTGCTTCAGCCGCACGTTGAAAGCCTGCGTCAGGGTGACGCCGAGCTCGCCCCAGGCAAGGGTGACATAGCCGAGCTGCGGGTCGTCGGGGTCGAAGGTCATGGTGAAAGAGTCGGAGTAGCCGAAGTCTGGGCTGAGCTTGCCCTCGATGGCTACGTCAGAGAGGTTCCGGGGGCCATAGTGCAGCGGCACCGAGAACTGCTTGTTGCCACTCCTTATCTGGGTGAACCACAGGCCATTCGCCTGCACGAAGGAGAATCCGTTGTAGATATAGCCCTGGTCCGGCTTGAGCTTGCCCTGCAGGTTGAGGGCGTGCAGCTCCTCGATAGTCTTGGGCGGCTCCTGCTTCGCGCGGAACAGGAAGAAGAGGGAGAAGAAGACGACGAGCATGATGGCGACGGCGATGCCGAGGTAGAGCCAGCTCCTGGCGCCCTCCTTGCCGTTCTCTGTATCCTCAGCTTCACGCGGTGGCATTCAGGATCCCCAGGTATGTATAATAGAGCCTGTCCTTGGCGATTGCCAGGCCTTGCTTGTCCCCTTGGAGGATGATGCAGCCGTCCTGGGCGGTAACGCTGACGTTGCCGGTGTCCTTGAGGTAGAGCACGGGCATATAGGAGGTGGCGTTCTGGCAGGTGACTTCTGGAAGGAGCAGATTGGAGTTGTTCGTGACCCCCATGACCACATAGGTACCGAACAGGGCAGGCATTTCCTTGGACATCTCCAGGCGCAGGAGGTCGACGGTCGCGCCATCCTCGGCCCCGGGCTCGAAAGTGATCATGACAGCCCTGGCTTGCATCAGCTGGGCCATGACCTCTTTGTCAAGCGGAATCTCCTGGAGCTTGTCAGGATAGTAGCGGAACTTCAGCCAGGTGCTGTTCACCTGGGTGTAGATGCCGTCCTCCCGGACGGTGAAGCTGTAGCGGCCGTAGCGCTTCTTCTCGGTCATCTCGTCCGTGAAGTAGCCGGCGATGCTCGTCACCATGATGATGGCGATAGCGACCGTCAGCCAGACAATAGTCTTATTCTTCTTCTGGCGCCTGACCATGGCTGCCGGACGTCCGGGGGGGTTTAAATAGTTTGCCATGGAATGCCACCGAAATGCGGCCATCGCAAGGCTTAAATACCTCCCCATTCAACCTATCGATACCGATATATCGTAAAAGACATATCGATGACGATAGTTTCCATGCACCAAACGCACCTCAAGCTCTACCTCCTGCACTGCCTGAGCGAGGCTCCGCTCTCGGGCTATGGCCTCATGGCCATGGTCCAGAGGCATTCCGGCAACAGGCCGAGCCCGGGCACCATCTATCCCCTCCTCGCCGAGCTGGAGAAGGAGGGGCTGATCACGGTGAAGGAGCAAGGAAAGCGGAGGATCAACACCGTCACGCCGGCCGGAAGGAAGGCCTTCCGCAGGGCACTGCTCGAGAAGAAAGCCCTTTTCGACCGCCTGATCAAGGACGTTCGCCTCGTCGGCCTACTCTGCCCTGACGACGAGACCGTCAACTATTTCATAGAATACATCCGCAAGACCCAGGAGGGCAAGGATCCGCTGGGCAAATCAGCGCCGATCGTCTTCACGTTCCGCCACACGCTGCTCAGGACCATCCTCCGCGAGGACTTCCCGTGCATCGCCCCCAAATTGAAGCGGATCCTCACAGACGCGACCGCGGAGCTGAACCGCCTATGAAAGAGCACAAGAGCCAGGTCAACAAGACCATCATCGAGCTGCGCGACGTCTGGAAGATCTACCGCATGGGCGAGGTCGAGGTCACCGCCCTCGCAGGCCTCACCCTGAAGGTCGACCGCGGCGAGTTCGTCGCCATCATGGGGCCTTCCGGCAGCGGCAAGTCGACAGCCATGAACATGGTCGGCTGCCTGGACATCCCAACCAAGGGCGCCATCCTCCTTGACGGGCATGACATCTCGCGCATGTCCGAGAGCCAGCTCGCCCAGATCCGGGGCAAGAAGATCGGCTTCATCTTCCAGCAATTCAATCTCATCAATACCATGACCGCGATGGAGAACGTCATGCTGCCCATGATGTTCCAAGGCCTTTCGCGAGGCGATCGGGAGGCCAGGGCCAAGGCCCTGCTCGAGCTGGTCGAGCTGCAGGACCGCATGCACCACCGGCCGACTGAGCTGTCAGGAGGCCAGCAGCAGCGCGTCGCCATCGCGCGCTCCCTCGCCAACGACCCGGAGCTCATCCTCGCTGACGAGCCGACCGGCAACCTGGACTCGCGGACCGGCACCAATGTCCTCGAGTTCCTCAAGAAGCTCAACCGCGAGCAGAAGAAGACCATCGTCATGGTCACGCACGACAGCGAGCTCGCGAAGCACGCCGAGCGCATCGAATTCCTCAAAGACGGGAAAATAATCACCAAGCAGAGAGGTGGAACACCATGAGACCGACCATCGTATACATCCTGGCGCTCCTGTTGCTGGCCGCGCCAGCCCTTGCCGCGACGCTGCCAGGCGTTGACATCACCGCTACGTTCCTGAACCAGGATCCTGATCCTGTCGGGCCGAACCGCTACGTCGACCTCCGCTGGCGGATCGAGAACCTCGGCTCTGACGCCGCGCCAAACATCGACGTGGAGATCCTGCCGCAGTACCCCTTCTCCCTCGAGCCTGGCGAGAGCGGGGTGAAGGCCATCGGCACGATGCTCGGCCGCCAGATGGGCGACCTCGGTGTCGTGGTGAAATACCGTCTCTATGTGGACTCCAATGCCGTCCCAGGGACGGACACCATCAAGCTCCGCTACCGCACCAACGGCGGCAACTGGGAGGAATTCCCGGAATTCGCGGTGAGCGTGGAATCGCAGGAGTCCATCCTCGCCATCGACCAGGTCGAGATGACGCCGCAGAGCGTCGAGCCTGGCCAGACGGTCCAGGTGAGCATCAAGGTGAGGAACATCGCCGACGCCTTGCTGCGCAACATAAAGGTCAACCTCGATATCAAGGCCCTGCTCCAGACTGCCACCAGCATCACCTATGAGGAGCTGCCCTTCACGCCCGTGGATTCCACGAATGAGAAGGTGGTCAAGAGCCTCAAGGCCGGCGAGCAGACCGCGGTGGTCTTCTCACTCATGGTCGATCCCACCGCGTCGCCCAAGGTCTACAAGCTGCCGATCGTGGTGCATTACACCGACGACTATGGCCGGAACACCTCGCGCACCTTCTACACCAGCATGGTGGTCACCAGCAAGCCTTCCCTCGCCATCCAGCTCGAGAAGGCAGACCTGCTCACCGCCAACAGCAAGGGCAAGGTGATCGTCAAGTTCATCAACAAGGGCCTGAACCGGGTCAAGTTCCTCGACGCCACGATCGGCACGCAGAGCAACTACGACCTGCTCTCCGCCAAGGAGAGCTACATCGGCAACATCGACTCGGACGACTATGAGACGCTCGAGATCGAGCTCTTCGTAAAGCCGGACGGCGACAAGCTCGTCATCCCGGTCGCGGTGAGCTATATGGACGAGAACAATAATGCCTACCAGCAGAGCAAGGACATCGAGGTCCGCCTCTACACCGCGGAGGAGATCGGGAAGCTCGGGCTCAAGCCGAAAAGCAGCCTGCCCGTCGTGCTTATCGTCATCGCCCTGGTGGTGGTCGGCATCATCATCTTCCGTCTGACCCGGCGGAAAAAGCGCTCATGATCAGGGATTTCTTTCTTTTTTCCATCCAGAACCTCAGGGAGCGCAAGGTCCGCTCCTGGCTGACCATGATAGGCGTCTTCATCGGCATCACCGCCGTGGTAGCCATCATCAGCCTCGGCCAGGGTCTACAGGTGGCCATCGACGAGCAGTTCGCGACGCTCGGCACTGACAAGATATTCATCACCCCGGGGAGCGATTTCTTCAGCGGCTCCAGCACGTCCGTGAAGCTCACCGAGAAGGATCGCAAGGTGATAGAGCGGGTTCCTGGTGTCAGGGACACGCTCGCCTTCTCCTACAAGAGCGGCAAGGTCGATTACAAGGACCAGGAAGCGTATGTCCTTGTCATGGGCGTTTCGCTTGACCAGGGTGAAGCGGTCTGGAAGGACACCTGGGGCAAGGATGTCGTGGAAGGGCGGCTTTTGGAAAAGGGGGATAGCACGAAAGTGTACTTAACCTATGATTATACAAATGACAAGAAGGTCTTCGACCACCGGGTGAAGCTCTATGACAATGTAGTGGTCAACGGCCAGCAGTTCCAGGTGGTCGGCTTCCAGAAGCAGGTCGGCAACTCGGGGGATGATCAGACAGCTTATCTCACGGCCGGCGCCTACCAGCGCGTCTTCGGGGAGAGGATGGAGGACGACTACAAGCAGCTTCTCGTCCGCACCCAGGAGGGCGTCGATCCCGCCGCTGTGGCGGAAAGGCTCCGCAAGGACCTCCGCGACTACCGCGGCCTCAAGGAAGGCGACGAGGACTTCACGCTCCAGACAGCGGAGCAGCTCATGGATAGCTTCAACGCCATCTTCCTGATCGTGCAGGTGGTCATCATCGGCATCGCCGCCATCTCGCTCGTCGTCGGCGGCATCGGAATCATGAACACCATGTACACGGCCGTGCTGCAGCGCACCCGGGAGATCGGCGTCATGAAGGCAATCGGAGCCACGAATCGGAATATCATGACCCTGTTCCTCATCGAGTCCGGGATGCTCGGCCTGGTGGGCGGCATCATCGGCGTCGCCTTCGGCTTGGGCATCGCGAAGCTGACCGAGGTCGGTGGCACGCTCACCATCGGCACACCCTACCTGCGCGCCTGGTGGAGCTGGTCCCTGATCCTTGGAGCCCTTGCCTTCGGCTTCCTGGTCGGCGCCTTGTCCGGGCTCCTCCCGGCCATCCAGGCGTCGCGGCAGCAGCCGGTCGAAGCCCTGAGGTATGAGTGATGATCCGCGACTATCTCCAGGTGGCCATGCAGAGCCTGATGCACCGGAGGCTCCGCTCCTGGCTGACCATGATCGGCATCTTCATCGGCATCGCTGCCGTCGTGTCCCTCATCTCGCTCGGCCAGGGCATGCAGTACGCGATTGAGAACCAGTTCTTCCAGCTCGGGGCGGACAAGCTCACCATCCAGACGAAGGGCGTCGCTACCGGCCCGCCGGGGAGCAATTCGGGCGTCACCCTCGGGAAAGGCGACCTCCAGGTCGTGCGCCGTGCCACTGGAGTGAAGGTCGCGACCGGAAGGCTCATCGAATCGATCTCTGTCAAGTTCAATGACAAGACGCGCTTCCTCTACCTCGCCTCCTTGCCCCAGGACTCCGCGGAGCGGGCCATGGTGACGCAGGTGGCCAACGTCGAGGAGGGAGATATAGCCTACGGCAGGTCCTTGCGCCCCGATGACCAGCGGAAGGTCATCATGAGCGTGGATTACTACAACGACCCGAAGTTCGGCGGAAAGGCGCTGCGCGTGGGGGACAAGATCCTGGTCAACGACCAGCCTGTCGATGTCGTCGGCTTCTTCAAGAAGACAGGCAACCCCTTTGTGGACATGTCCTTCGTGATGAACGAGGAACCGCTGCGCAAGCTCCTCAACATCCCTGATCGCATCGGCTTGATCGTCGCGCAGGTCGAGCCTGGAGCGGACATGGACGTCGTCGCCCAGGCCGTGGAGAAGGACCTCAGGAGATACCGGGGCGTCAAGGAGGGCAAGGAGGACTTCGAGGTCCGGAGCGCCAAAGAGACGCTCGACACCTTCAAGACCGTCCTCAACATCGTCACCGCCGTGCTCATCGGCATCGCTTCCATCTCGCTCATCGTCGGCGGCATCGGCATCATGAACACCATGTACACGTCGGTGCTCGAGCGCACCAAGGAGATCGGCATCATGAAGGCCATCGGCGCAACGAACAGGGACATCCTGCTCATCTTCCTCTTCGAGTCCGGCCTGCTGGGGATGGCCGGCGGCGCGATCGGCATCGCCATCGGCATCGGCCTCAGCAAGGCGGTGGAGGTCATCGCCCGGGCGCAGCTCGGCACCAGCCTCATCCAGGCGCATTTCCCGCTCTACCTTGTCCTCGGGTCATTGGCTTTTTCCTTCGGTATCGGGACGCTCGCCGGCGTGCTTCCCGCTCGGCAGGCCGCGAACCTGCAGCCGGTCCAGGCCTTGCGATCGACGAAGTAGCAAAAAGAATAAATAATCAGACGTTTTATCCCCCACCATGGTTGACGGATCCCCCGAGACGGGCGCCCTTAATATCGGCGTTGTCATCAGCGCTATCGTGGTGTTGCTGCTCATCGGGACCTATGCCTACTACGCGCTCGAGGGCTGGAGTGTCATCGACTGCTTCTATTTCTCTGCGACGACGCTGACGACGGTCGGCTACGGCGACCTGCATCCGACCCATAACGCCACCAAGATATTCACTGCTGTCTTTGCCATCTTCGGGGTCGGGGTGATGCTCACGTCCGCGACATACCTCGCCCACAAGTACCTCCTCGGCCAGCATGTGCTCTTCCATCGGCGGATCGTCAAGACGACGAACCGGGTGACCCATAAGGTGGAGAAGTCGATGAAGCGCTTGGATCATCTGAGAAAAGATAAGAATATCATGGGCAAGATCATCCCGAGGAAGTAGTATGCACGAGACCGCCATCGCCGTGGGCATCATCAGGGAGGCCGAGCGCCACGGCAGAGTGCTCGAACTGGATCTTGAGATCGGCGAGCTCGCCCACGTCCCGGCCCATGAGCTGGTCGAGGCTCTGCGGCGCATGATTCCCTGGAAGGTGCATCACACGGAAAAGCCTGCCCGGGTGCGCTGCGCCTGCGGCTTCATTGGCCATCCCACGGTCCTCGAGCGTGGCCATGACGCCTTCCTCATCGAATGTCCGGACTGCAAGGCCATCCCCGACATCGTCGACGGCACGGACATCAAGATCGTCAAGGTGAGGGTCGCCTGATGTGCCTCGCCGTTCCCGGGAGGGTTGTCAAGGTGCAGGAGGATGCTGTCGTGGTTGATTACGGCAGCGAGCAGCGCGTCGGCAGGCTCATCGAAGGGGAGGTTGCTGTTGGTGACTTTGTTCTCATCCAGGGTGGCATCATCGTCGAGAAGGTCGACCCTGGGGAAGCGAGGGAAGCCCTCAGGCTCTATCAGCAAGCGTGTTCATCACGCTGAATATTTTCTGCGTGTATTTCTTCAGGTTTGAGAGCTGGCCCTCCGAGAGCACAAGCGGCGCGAAGCCCCAATGCATCGCCACGGTGTCGCCGGCCTTGACATGAGGCATCATGGCCGGCAGGAAGACCGCTGTCCGAACCTCTTCCTCGCCGAGGGAAAAAAGATTGTCCTCGCGGATGAGCTGCCTTCGCTTGACCAGGAGCTGCGCTTCCTGCACTGAGATCACCTTTCCCGCGCTGATACGGCAATGGTCCATGGTCTGCAGGGTGGTGGGGACTGCCTTGGTCGTGTTGCCCACGCCGACGTAGAAGACGTTGAAGTCGTGGTGCGGCACGAAGCCGTCCGGCAGGTTACCGATGAGGCGTGTCGCGAGGCGCTCGGGGAGCCCGCGCTGCTGCAGCTGCCTGATGATGGCGCGCATGTCCTCCACTGTGAATCCTTCGAGAAGCCGGTTGCCGAGCCAGTACGCTTCGACAACGTCAGGATCCGTGAAGGCCTTCCCCGCCTTCGCCGCGATCGCGGAAAGGTACGGGTAAAGCGCTTCGAAGCGCCTCAGCTTCTCCTCGACCTGGGCCGCGGATTCATGGCCGTGACTGCCAAGGTAGCTTAGGAACGCCGCTTCCGCATCTTTCGGCCCGCAGAAGCGCAGCTGGTTGGTGATGTACGAGAAGCGGACCGCGAGCTCAAGCCCGTCCATCCTGCAGCGCCAGCTTTCCGGTCGAGCCCGCGAAGACCACCGCGCCCACGCCGGCGATGATGAGGAGCATGCCCACGGCGTCGACTGCGCTCACTGCCGCGCCATTGAACACGGCATGCAGCAGGGTTGTTATCGGCAGCCCGAGACTGAGGATGCATGCCGCGGTGCTCACCGGGATGTGGCTGATGCCGTTGTAGAACGTGAGGACATATGCCAGCAGGAAAACGCCGGTCACCAGGATCCAGGAGAGCTGCGTCGAGGTGAACGTGGTGAGCAGCGCCGCCTTGCCCGAGATCGCGAGGTAGGCGAGGAGGAAAAGCGAGCCGAAGAGCATCCTGCCGAAGGCGACGATGGTGCCGCACATGCCCTGCACAGCGTACTTGGCGATGACGTTCTCCATGGCCCAGAGCAGCACAGCGCCGAGGATGAGCAGATGCTCAGGGGCGAACGCGAATGCCGGCCTGATGAGGGCCGCGCTTCCCAGGAGGATGAGCAGGCTGCCGAGGAAAAAGCCTTTGCTCAGCCGCTCTTTGAGGAACAGCACCGCGAAAAGGCCGACAAAGAGGAACAGGGTCTTGTGCAGGAACGCGCCGGTCATGCCACTCGTCATCCTGAGCCCTTCGAAGAAGAGGATGAATGGTATCGAGCCTCCCACCAGGCCGATGAGGGCGAGCGTCAGCCATTCCCTCCGGCTGAGGGAGCGCAGCTGTTCCCATTGGCCTATGCCGATGATGAGCGCTCCGAGGAGGGTGGCGACGAGCGCGACCTTCGCGAAGGCGAAGACCGCTGCGTCGAATTCCTTGACCCCGTAGCTGTTGATGAAGATCGAGAAGCCGGAGATGACCGCGGTCATCAGGACAAGGCTGTAGCCCTTGTTCAGAGCCATGCTCTCACCTTGGTGGCGATCGCAGCGGCGTTGCCCTGCTCCGGGATGCCGATGATCCTCACTTTCTTCTCCTGGCCCATGTTTGCCATGAGGGAGAGGAAATAGCCGAGGTCCATGTCGTGCGTCGTCGTGATCGGCCGGGTCCTGACCTGCCGGATGTCGTCTATGATGACCGGCTCCACAGCGCCCCTGACGATGTCGAGCACGAGGATCTCCTCCTCGCCCTCTTCAAGCAGCTGGTCGGGAGAGCGGCAGAACACCGTGTCCGCGTGCTCCCGCAGGTGATGCGCGACGCTGTGCGCCATGCTGTCGTGGGGCAGGTACTCGTTCCCGAAGACGAAGAGCTTTCTCATCAAGGCCTCACCGACCGCAATAATGCGAGGGAGGTTAAAAACGTTCCGGCCATGCCGATGGTCGCGACGAGCATCGACGCTGCTATCCCGGTCAAGCCGAGAAAGGCGTAGCCTTCAAAAGGCGTCACCCAGAGCCTGGTCGCATGGTTAGAGAACCCGAAGCGGAGGGAGACGCTGTCCAGGCCGTCCGGAAGCGTCGAGGCGAACGGCACTGCAAGCACTGTGATGGCGCCGCCGACCAGGAGAACCTGCTTCCAGGAGATGCGTTTGGGGGAGAGGATCGCGAAGCCGCTGAGCGCTGCGATTGAGAAGAGCGTTATCATGGCTTCTCCGATGCCGATGAAGAAATGCGTCGAGGCCATCGCACTGAGGACCGGGAGCAAGGCCATCCCGCTGCCCAACCAAAGGCCGACGCTGCAGCTCACCGCCGCCGCGACGACGCTCGCGAGGGAAGCCAGGAACCTGCTGGCGTTCGACTTCCGCAGGGAGAGGAAAACGATGTGTGTGGTGAAGCTTCCCACAACCGCCATGTTGAACACGTTGAAGCCGAAGGCGAGGGTGCCGCCATCTCCGAACGCGAACGCCTGCACGCCGAGAACAAGCGCGATGGCGACCGTCGCGGCATACGGGCCGTAGAGGAGCGTGATCAGGGCGGCGCCGACAAAATGGCCTGACGTTCCGGGATTGATGGGGAAGTTGAGCATCTGGAGGCCGAACACGAGGGCGCTGATGGCGGCGATGCCGAGGAGCCGCTCTTTGGTGAGCGTGCGCCTGAGCTTCAGGACCGAAAAGGAGGTGATGCCTCCGGCGAGGAGGAGATACAGGATACAGACCCAGCTGGTGATGAATCCGTCAGGAGTGTGCATGGTAACACCTCATATCCACTTCACCTCGAGGAAATGCGCTGAGCAGGAGAAGCAGGGGTCATAGCTTCGGATCAGCTTCTCGATCTCCAGGATGATCTCCTGCTGCTTGAGGTCGAGCAGTTCCGGGATGAACTCCCGGATGTCCTCCTGGATGTTCAGCATGTTCTGTGCGGTCGGCGTGATGATGTTGGCCTTGCGGATGACGCCATTGCCGTCGAGGGTGTACTCGTGCCAGAGGGTCCCTCGCGGCACCTCGATGGCGCCGACGCCGATGCCTCGCTTCATCGTGAGCTTCTCCAGCTTCTCTTCCCGGATCCTGAGCGAGCCGATGAGGTCGACGGCGTGGTCGATGCAGTGCACCGTCTCGATGGCCTGCGCCAGGGTGTTGTGGAAGGGGTTGGCGCTGGGGAGCCTGAGCTTCGCGGCGTGCAGCTGCTGCCGCGCGCTGTTCGACAGCTGCGCAGAGTTATTGTTGAGCCGGGCGAGGGCGCTGACCATGTAGCGGTGGTCCTTCTTGACCACGAAGTTGGCTGTGGAGTAGGGCTCATGGTATTCCTTGATGAACTCGCGGTACTGGTGCCTGGTGAAGCGGTGGCTCGGCGAGGCCAGCACGCCGTCGAGCATGGCGTACTCCCGCTTGTCAGACAGCGAGAACCATTCGCCCTGGCTCTCGAATGTCTTGTAGTCCAGGGAGAAGAAGAGCTCGCATGTCGCGAGGGAGTCTTCCTTGACCGCGAGCAGCTCCTTGCGCATCCCGTCCAGCTGCTCCTGGCTCGGCAGCTTGAGCCAGCCGCCGGGAGTTGCAGAGACCGGATGCAGGTCGCGTGCAGCCAGCGTCTTGAGCACGCTGTTGCCGGCCTTCATGAGGTTGAGGGCCTGCTGGAGCTGCGGCTTGTACTTCTTGGCCATGGCGAGCGCGGATTCGTAGCCGAGGTAATCGGGGAGCGCGAGGAAGTAGAGGTGCGTGGCATGGCTCCTGATGCGTTCGCCCAGCGTGAGGAGCTTGCGCAGGGCGACGGTCTGCTCGCTCGGCTGGTAGCCCAGCGCATCCTCGACAGCCTTGATGGCCGCGATGACATGCGCGCAGCTGCAGATGCCGCAGATGCGCGAGGTGATCTCGTGCGCCTCGTTGAACTTCCGGCCCACGACCATGCCTTCGAAGTAGCGGGCCCCCTCAACGGCTCCGAGCTCGCACCGCGTCACCTCGCCGGCGTCGATGCCAATCGTGAGCGAGGCATGGCCTTCGATCTTCGTGATGTGGTTAAGGGTTATTGTTTTTGCCATAGAGCTTCTCCAGCATGGGCAGCTTCAGCCCGGCGAAGGTCCGCATTCGTTCCCTGATTGCGTCGTCGCTGAAGCCCTTCTTCTTGAGCAGGGCGATCATGGTGTCGAGGTTCATGTCCGCTGTCGGGCCGCGGCATCCCCAGCACTCGAAGCCGCCGTTGACGCAGACCGCGTGGCAGCCGCCTGCCGTGACGGGGCCGAGGCACAGCCGGTCCTGCTCGAGCAGGCAGGCGTTGTTGTTCTGCCGGCATTCCTTGCAGACCGGGTCGTCGGGCAGCCTCGGGCTCAGGCCAAGGAGGGCTTGCTTGATGAAGTGCAGGATCTGCTTCTTGTCAGGGGGGCAGCCGGGAATCCAGAAGTCGACCGCGACATGCATGTCGATGGGCGTCGGCTCCAGATCCTCGATCTCCTCACGCTTCTTGTAGAGCAGGTGCTCGTAGTTCTCCTTGAGAGTGTAATGCCGGTACGCGGGGATGCAACCAGTGCAGGCGCATGCCCCCAGGGCGACGATTGCCTTTGCGTTCTTTCGCAGCCTCTGCAGCACGGCGAGGTCGCCCTTGCTGGCCACCAGGCCTTCGACAAAGACGATGTCGAAGCTGTCCTCAGGGTTGACTTCCTTGATGAAGGGGAACGCCTTCAGGTCGACGAGCTGCACCAGGTCGAGGATCTCGTCCTCGTTGAAGATGACCGACAGCAGGCAGCCTGCGCAGCCCGTGAGGCCATACAGGCCGACCGTCGGCTTCTTTGCCATGGGTTTTGAGGGATTAGTCATTCTTGAAATCCTTGACTTCGTCATACCTGAACACCGGGCCGTCGCGGCAGGTGTACTTTCCCCGGATCATGCAGTGGCAGCAGACGCCGACGGCGCAGTACATGAGGCGCTCGGCGCTGATGAAGATCTGGTCGTCATGGAACCCCTTGCGCTTGAGCTCATCGATGACCGTCTTCATCATGATGGGCGGGCCGCAGACGAAGGCGACCTTGCCCTCGTTGGTGAAGTCCGCCTGCTTCAGGGCCTCGGCGACGAACATGATCTTCGCGGTTGTGCAGGACTGGCCTTGCGGCACCTTGTCGACAGTGACCTGCATGTGATACTGCTTCTGCCACTCAGCCATCTCGCGGCTGAAGATGACGTCGTTCGGCGAGCGGTAGCCGAGGAAGAGCATGACCTCCCTGAAGTCGTCGCGGCGATGATCGACATAGTCGATGATGCCCTTCAGGGGGGCGACGCCGCAGCCGCCGCCGATGATGAGCAGGCTGTTGCCTTTGAGCTGCTCCATGGGGTATCCTTTCCCGTACGGGCCGCGGATGAGGAGCGTGTCACCTTTCTTGAGCCTGGCCAAGGACTTGGTGACATGGCCGACTTCGCGGACATTGAGCTTGAGGAATCGCTCTGATGCTGAGCAGATGGAGATGGGCGCCTCGCCGATGCCTGGCAAGGATACCTGGACGAACTGGCCCGGGTCATGCTTGACCTTCATGTCGACCGTGATCGTGAACGTGTCCTGGGTCTCCCTGAAGAAGTCCAGGACCGTGTACAACCGGGGGAGGTAAGGGTTATCCATGGCGCATCCCGTTGATGATCCCGACGAAGTCTATCCTGGTGGGGCAGCCTTCGATGCAGCGGCCGCAGCCGACGCACAAGTTGGTGCCGTAGCGCTCCTTGAAGTACTGGAGCTGGTGGTAGATGCGGTGCTTGAAGCGCTGGTCGCGCTCCTTGCGGAAGACGCTGTTGCCAGCCACCCTGGAGAACTCTTGCAGCTGGCAGCTGCTCCACTCCCTGCGGCGCACGCCTTTCTTGAGGTCTGCCATGCTCGGCTCATCATGCAGGCTGAAGCAGTAGCAGCTTGGGCACAGCGCGGTGCAGGCGGTGCAGCTCAGGCAGAGGTCCACGCCCTTCTTCCAGTCCGGGTGCTCGTAGAGCTGCTTGATATCTTTTATCTTGAGACGGTCTGCGTCTTTGATGACCTTCTGTTCAGGTGTGATGGTCTCTTGGGTGCTGCTGAAGAAGGCCTTGTGCTTGCTCACAAGGGCTTCGCCCTTCGTGGATCCCACTTCGACCAGGTAATGGTCGCTGCGGTCATGGTAGTTGAGGTCGAAGTAATCAACGAGGTCAAGTGAACCGCAGAAGCAGTAGGTCATCGGCTCCTTGCAGTGTAGGCCGATGAGCACCGTGTTCTTGCGGGCGGCCGTGTAGTATGGGTCTTTCGCGTCCTCGAGATAGACCATGTCCTGGTGCCTGATCGCGTTGAGGTCGCAGCGCCGCAGCCCGAAGAAGGCCCGCGGCGGGCTCTCCAGCAGCGGCACTCGCATGCTGTTGCCGTCGAAGTGGAACAACACCTCATGCTTCTTGAAGAAATGCTCCTTGATCGGGAAGAAGGCGTTGCGCTCGAGGAAGATGTCCTTCGGGTCCTTGACCTGGAGGAAGCGCACGACATCGCACTCGACCGGCGCGATGAGCTCATAGCTACCCATGAGCTCTTTCAGGAACCCGTAAAACCTCTTTTTTTCCTGCCTGAAGACGTGCATACCTATTGTTCCGGGAGAGCAATGCCCTATTTAAATGTATTGCTTGCCTATGAAAAGACAAGAATAACGCATAACCCCTAAATAAGCCATAGCTTATGGAAACCTGCTGGAAAGTTTTAATAAGGTAGCCCAATCACCCCGCCTTTTGACTATGGATGACATGCAAAAGGCACCCAAAAACTTCCGGTCAAAACCTATTTTCCTGCGAGACTTCATGCGTTGCTTATGTCGCACGATATTTGAGAAAGATTTATATATATTTCGCACGTATATTAGTTAAAGTTTGCATTATTTTTACAAAAGAAGTCGATGGATGTGATAAAAAAGGCGAGGTTTATAATGAACATAAAACTTTGGATAGCATTAATTGCGTTGACATTGGTTGTTTTTGTTGTTTTAGGGGCGGTAAAAGTGCGGGACCTCGTGGGTGTGAGTCTCTCTTCACCGACAGGCGCCCAGAACATTTACATCGACGATTCGTTCACCATGACGTGCAGCCCTACGTATTCAGGCAACGGCGGGCTTCCGGCCATAATCTACACGGCGCAGTGGTGCGACAATTCTGGCTGCTCAGCTAACGTGTACACCATCCAGGTCGGGACACCGACCTCCGACCCGATATCATTAGTGACCGGCGCGGTCAATCCGAAGCAAATACTGGATTCCACGCCCTGGAGCTACTCTGTGTATGGGAGGAATAGCGGGACAGCGTACATAAGATGCAAGGCACAGGGCGGCAGCACCTGCAGCGGCGGATGCTACAGCACGATTAGGCAGGTCACGGTCCAAGAGGCCGGCGACCTACCCCCCACTACAACATTAACTTCTCCAGCAGACCAGAGCCGGGTGTTGAATAGTTCTGTGACCTTCCAATGCGGCGCCAGTGACGACAACGGCCTGCAGAGCATGAGCCTGTATGGCGGCTGGGGCAGCGGATGGCACCTCGAGGAGACAAAGGCATTGAGCGGCTCATCGGACTCAGCCCAGTTCACCGTTTCGGGATTGGCAGACGGCACCTACACATGGAACTGCGAGGCCAAGGACACGGCAAACCAGACGGATTTTGCGAACAGCAACTGGACGGTCAACATCGGCATGTTGAACAAGGATGACATAATGATCAGCAGCGACTTCGAGATGGGCAACCTCATCAATGTCCAGCATGTTGAGGACCAGCAAGTCCCCTATAGGTATTATACTGCCCAGATCAACTATTCAACGCAGTGGTTCTCCGACAAGCACTGGTGGTTCTCATTCTCCCTCGACAATGCCACTCAAAAGAGGGTGCACTTGGAGATCACGAATTGCAATAACGCTGATGACACCCGCTTCGCGCACCTCATACCGGTGATCAGCTACACGGGCTTGCCAGGCGACTGGGTCAGGCTCCAGGGCAGCGAGTACAGCTATGATAGCGACAATAATAAGTACACGATAGATTTCACACCGACCGCCTCACCGGTTTACGTCGCGCCCATCCCCCATTACACCAACGCGATGTTGGCAAGCTATCTTTCCTCGAAGGCAAGCAGCCCTTATATGGAGACTTCCACGATTTCGGTGACACCTGAGGGAAGGAACGTCACCCTGGTCACCATCACCGACTCGAGCGTCAGCGACGAGGGCAAGTTCAAGGTCTTCCTCTTGGGAGGGGACCTGAATTCCGGAGAGCAGCAGAGCTCGTTCTATGCCCGGGGTTCCATTGAGTTTTTGCTTGATGAGTCCGACGAGACAGCGGCGGTCATTAGGAAGAACTACATCTTCCGCGTGGTGCCGGTGCAGAACCCGGACAGCACATATCATGGCATCTCCAGGTACACGCCTGTGAGGGACGGCATGCAGCACGATCTCAACAGGAACTGGGAGTCGGCCGAGCCGTACAAGCAGCCGGAAGTATGGGGTGGGATAAGATCAGCCATCGCTGACTGGCCTGCCGACGTCTTCATATCATACCATGGGGCGGTATTGGCTGACACGCAGTACTTCCTCTATCCCGGCGAATTGAGCTCTCAGGAGACGGCCCTGATGGACAGCATAGCCCAATACTGGAACGAGACCAGTGCCAGACTTTCCGGCTCGACCGTTGGCCTGAACTATGTCGAGATGGCCAACGCGGGCATCCTCTCACTGCTAATAGAGGTTTCGCCCAACCGGATCGTGCCGGGCGGTAACATCATAGACGAGCTGTATTGGATGGACAGCGGCAAGGATTTCGTCCTCGGCATATACAACTATCTCGGCGTTAACGACTCTGACCCGCCGTTGGTCGACGTTGTCGAGCCTTTGAACGGCAGCATTGTGAACATGACGGTGGCCATCAAGGCGGACGCCTCAGACGGGGGCAGCGGCATTCAAGGCGTTGAGTACAGGATCGATTCAGACAGCTATGTGCCGGTGGCTTATGTCGACCCGTATTATGAAGCGGCATGGGACACAACCGCCGAGAGCAATGGCTTGCACACGATCACTGTGAGAGCGACCGACAACGAGAACAACATCAACACGGACTCGGTGCAGGTGAACGTGCAGAACTCGGTCCCCGATCTGAACGTCACCGTGGTGACGGACAAGTCCCAATACACGAGCGGAGAATGGGTGTCTTCCATCACGACGGTGAGAGACGGCCAGGGCAACCCGGTGTTCGGCGCAGACCTGACGGTTGTGATATACCGTTCGGATCTAACACAAGCCAAGGCATGCATCGGGACGACGCTGGGAGACGGCACCTACGAATGCCGCTACAGGATCGGCAGGAGCGATCCCCTAGGCACGTGGACAGTCGAGTCGGACGCAACCGAGACAGGCTATGGCCCTGGCCACGGCGAGACTACCTTCCAGGTAGTCTGATTTTTTCTTTTTTATTCCATTTTTTATTCTCTCAGCGACTTAAGGGGATCATTCCCATAATGGATCAATGCTTATTCCTAATCCTGGAAGCTTCAACGCCGAGGGAAAAGCCCTGCGGCCCCCCTATCGCCTTTGCAGCTGCATTTACCGTCAGCGAGCCGATGCAATCTTCCCGGCCAAAAAGCAGGCATGGAGACCGGCCTTACAGCAGGGTGTATGCGAAGGCGAGAGATGGCGATGCGGCCCATCGCCCCTAAGGTTCACAGGAGGGTAAGCTTGCAGATCATGCGCGAAGAACATTCCACTGAGAGGTTAGAGCCAGAATTCCCGCAAAGCAATGGGCGTGAAAAGTGGTGATCGCGCCATAAAAAAATACCAAGAACTTGGGTAAAGGGATGGCATGCATAATCAGGCTCTATTGAAGGTCTCGGGTCCTATCAACTAGCCCGTGTTCTGGATTAAGGGCCTATTGCGTGAGACTCTATCCCTCACAAGATGCCGACTTCCTTCGTAGAAGCATTGAAAAGGGCAGATTATGCCCGAACAACATCGGCGCAACAGGCCGGCAGCGCCTTTACCCCTCCATAACTTGACCGCACACCCATAATCCGAATCCGCCTGATTACCCATGATCTGCTCTCCCGCAGCCATGAAGGACCCAAAAAAAAAGAGGGAAGAGGAAAGGCACGCGCATCCCACCACCCGGCAGCGATGCCTTCCCCTCAGGTACAACAGCATTTCACAGCTTCATCATATCCTACAGGGAACTCTTCATTACAGGTGGTTATGGCAACCGGGCCACTAGGAGATTCTGCACAGTTGTCGTAAAAATAATAAATTCCGGCAGTCAGCACGCTTCCATAATCAAAATCGTAACATCCTTCCACGCAAGTCAACCCAAAGCCTGAACAGATTTCATCACAGTCCCATTCAGCGCCAACATCAACACAATCTGTCAACCTGCCCATTCTTGGCGTGCTCTCGATAAAAGAGTCCGCCTGCTCAACAATGTCATCATAATACAGGCTGTAATTCTCCCAGAAGAAAGACCAATTATAAAGCGGGCTCATAAAGGTGAAAGCATCGCCGGCAGTCAGATAATTGAAAGCCCATGCCTGACTTGAAGGGGAATAAGCGACCCTATCGAACCGGCCATTTGACATGACACCATCAGCCATGACTGTGTCGACGACCGTGTCATTATAGATGAACAGGTCATAACCCGTGCTCAAAATGCCCTCAACAATAGCCACCCTCGCCTCAGCCTCATCCGTCACGCCATACGTATACCACACCTTAAGCAAAACCTTGCCCTTGGAAGTAACGCCATAAGAAGCCTCCCAAATCTGGCCTGCCTCATACAAGGAATCATCCCTCATCGCGATAAAATAGCTCAGATTCTCGCGGACACTCCGGGTAGCATTCAAAGCAGCGGAATCCGAAAGATCATCAGCCAACACAACCCAAGCATCACAAGGATAATTATACCCGCAAGCATCCTCCCAAATCACACTCGCACCTGTGTTGTGACCATCATCCCAATCACCAGCACTGGTCCCCGGACCGGCATTAAGCCCGTTGCCATCCTCAACTACCTCATTGCAACCTGAAAAGAATCTGTCCCTCCACTCAGAGGGCTGCGAATCCGCAACAGTGACAACATCCAAAAAAATCGACACGTTAGTCACATTAGCATCCTCAGGCAGCGAAGACAGGTTAAAAGTGAAAAAACCGCGCTTCTCAACGCCACTGCCACTCACATTTCTGCCCACGAGAGCATTAGTGTTATAATAAGCCTCATAATAATAAGAAAAACCCGTACTGACCTTCTTGATATAGCCTGACCGCTGCCCAGTATAATCAACCGTCACCTCACCAGCTAAAGCAGCGTCAATCCACCACATGCGAACAACCTCAGTGCCACTCCAGCCGCTGGGAGCAACGCCATCATTCATCGCGGCCATCACCAACACGTCACCATCACCCTCATACCGCAGCCTCAGCACGTCCTCGCCGAACACGAAATGGCCTCGCTTAGAAACAGAGTCCCTTATGAATATCTGCGTCACGCCATCAACCTCGAACTCCTCTGTGCTGTCAAGAAAGAAAGTGTCGCAAGACTCCACTCCACCATCCAAAAAGCAGTAGAAAACCTCGTCAACAACCGTGTCATTCTCAATCTGGACATCATCAAACTCCCAAACGTACCATAATGCATTATGGAACGAAAAAGCCCTGTCAGAAGAAACAAAAAAGCTGTTTTCCATGTACCGATCAAACCTTTCCTGGCCGCGAAGCCAGCCAAAACACGGCCCGAAATCACAGTTTACGACACTCTGGTTCCAGAAGGTCAGGTTATCGCTCTGGACACTGAGATTATAATCATCCAGCACACTCTCGCTAAAATAGGTGAAATGGCCACCCGCATTGTAATACGCAAGGCCAAACCGGTGAGTCAGCCACTGGGCGCGCCCCTTCGCATCATCCAAGTCAAAACCGTTGAAAAACTGCGAATAGCCGCTCGCAGCATCCTGCCAGATGTTGGCGCGGTCAGCGCCGTCAGGATTCCCATTCCACGTGTGGAGGTAATCGCCATCATCAACAAACTCAAAGCCCACAGGCGAAGTCGCAACAACAACAGGCAGCAACAACACCAGCAACAAACCCGTAATAGCGTGTCTCATCATCATCACCCCCTCCTAAGAAGACACTGAGACCGAAATGGTCTCAGCATCCTCATAATCATCATTCCAAGCTCGGGCAGTAACATTATAGTATCCGTCAACAGAATAATTCGTGACCACGTACACGAGCCTTGTGCTGTTGGCAGGCAGGTCAAAATCAGTTATGCCGGTGTCCAAGGTGACGCGCAAAAAAGGATGCTGGGTGTCATAATAAGACTCCTTGGAACGCGTCGAGACATAATCACCGGCGTTATCGGCATTCGACTCCGTAACGACATAAATCGAGAGATTGTTGGTGCCAAGCTCAACCTCAGCCTTCAGCATGTCAACGACCGAAAAGTTCAACGCCGACGGCGCGTCGCCGTCATCATACCTCAACCAAGAACCATAACCGGACAAAGAATATCCTACGGGATATAGCGGCCTGTTGTCCCACGTCACCGACGACTCATTCCATTCCGAACCGCTGATATTATACTCGGGGAAAGGATAAACCCTGTAAGGCGTCAGATTAACCCACTCACCCGCCTCCAAATTGTCCTCATAGGCATACAAGAAAAGCTCAGCAGCCACGATATCATCTCCATCATCAACAAAATCATAAAGGCTGGAAATGTCAAACTTGTACATGCCCCTTCGATCATTACCGCTATACGCCCCGAAATGCGCATAAGGCTCGCTGCCAAAATTGCCGCTCGAATCCGCCGACTTCACCATCGCGTCATCAGACGGCAAAAAAGTCAAGTACTTCGAGACAAGCTTCTCATCAGTATCCAGGCTCCACTTCACGCCATCAACACTCTCATTGCCATCATTAACAATCCTGAACGAAAAAACGACCCGTTCGTTCCCCCTATTTTCCACTTCCCACAAATCGCGGACATCAGGAAGATTGGCATAAAAATAACCCGACATGTTCACCAAAGTGCCATTGGAATGATGGACCCAGAAAGTGAAATTATGCCTGCCTGAATCTGTAGGGACGAACCCATTATAATAGATATCAGTATTAGAAGGATTGGATTCCAAATTCAGCAAGGTGCTATAGTTCCTCCTGGAAGAATCAGGAGGCGAACTCACCTCGACGACAACCTCATCAACTCTCGCCGGACAAGGCCAAGAAGGCGGCGAGACATTGACAGAGAGATTCACTATTCCCCCCTCAAGATCGCCGTGATGAGACGCATTGACACTATTGATCACCGCAGAACGGCTCTTATTCAGGCAGACATAGGAATAATAAACCTCGCGGTCAGCGTGCGTCCAGATATAATCCAGCGTTGTATTGGGATACTCGATCATCGCAGGATTGCTGTCATCCGCGGCATGATTTGTCAACCTCGAATGATCCCAATAAGTATTAACACCATCATTAGGATTTGTCGAATTTGAATGCACAATCTCATTGTTCCCATATGCCTCATCCTGGCCATCCGCATAATACATCAGATGGATATTGCTAGCCCGATCATAAGAAGCCTGAACACGCCAAGCATCATAATCCCAATCTTCCTTGTATAAGTAAATCGCGCCACCTGGGCGCCAAGTTTCGCCGTAATCAGACGAATTGGTAAACCAGATATAGTATCCATGGTTGGGGTTCATTTTTTTGTGCCATGCAACAACAAGGTGGTCGGGAGAATTTGGATCGATCGCCAAAGATGGCCGATAAGCGTCAGTAGCGGTAGTAACATCCTCCGAAATCGCTTCCTCATCCGACCACACATTCCCCTCATCTTCAGATTTGATGAACATTATCCGGTGATGGCCTCCAGATTGCAAATAATCATCCACATCTTCATAGGCTGCATATAACAAAAACGCATCCCTGTCAGCAGCGATTGTGGGCGCATAATCCGAAAAGACATCATCAGTCAAGTTTTCCCACTCGTGATACCAATGAGTACCATGAGACTGGGACCCCCTGAATAGGATCTCAGCGCTATCAGTCTCCAAAGGCGGGTAAGGCCACCGGGCGATGACACTCATCATAACACTAGATACTGACAATGAAGGCCACCAGAGATTAGAGCTGTCGTTAGTCCTATTCCAATCGCTATAACCGTCCTCCCAATCACTGTGATACGTACCATTCAGGGTGCAGGCCACCAGGAGGTCAACGCCATTTGTGCCTAAAGCCGGAAAAAGACAAACCTGCGTTTCAGGAGCAATGTCAGGATCCTCAATCTTCTGCACAGTCCAGCTGCCGCCATTATCAAGCGAATAGGCATGGAAACCCTCAGCACCAATGTCGTCAAATCCCCCCTTGGAACAGTTGGAAAAAACCGCGTGCACATTCCCATTACCATCCCGGACAATGCTCCGCTTGGCGTTATAATTGGTCATGTTATCACAATAAGTATAACTGGTATAAAGCTCCCTCACCTTCGACTTCAGATAGATGTCCAGAAAAGGCCTCTGATCCCTATAATCAGTTTCCTTCGAGCGCGTCTTCACAAGATCAGTGGAACTCATACTCCCCGCGGCCGTGAAGGCCTTCACAAGAACAGACAGGTTGTCATCACCATCACCGACCTCATCTTTCACCATGTCAGTAACATTAAAACTCATCCAAAAAGGCGTTTGCCCATCAGCAGTGTCCCCGCCAGCTATAACCCAGCTATCCTCAGCAACACCATTGTATTCGTGATCAGAATCATCAGGCCTATTATTCCAGGTCACCGACGAATCATCCCACTCCAAATCGCTGACATTATAATCCGGATAAGAATACACGTGATGCGCATCCAAACGGATAGCCTCATCATCCGCCAAAGTGTCATCATAAGCCCACAAATTGAGCTCGGCATACACGACATCGTCCTCATCAGCGCCGAAAATGCCATCCACCTGCGCCAGGTCAAACTTATACATGCCAAAATACCTTGACGAGTCAGCTGTAACAGAGCAATAATTAATATAAGCCTCCCCACCATAATTTACGTAAGGAGCATCCTCATAAAGCAGACTATCATCCATGACCTCCCCGGCAAAAGAACCGTATTCGGCAAGCTGCAGGCGATGCCTCGCGACCGTGGGATCATCAACAGTGACAAGCAGATAAGGTTTGCCGGACATGCCAGTTTCCGATGAACGCGTTTTCACATAATTATCATAATCCGGGCTCCCGGAATCAGTCACGGCCTTGACAAGGAAACTGACATTACGGTCATCTTGAAGCATTTCCTCAACAACCGCGCCAGTAACAGTGAAATTCATCCACTGCCTGCCATCACCATTACTATAAACCCAGCTGTCCAAAACACTGCTGTGCTCAGACTCAAAATCAGGGCGGTTAAGCCAATTGACACGAATCCCATTCCACTCAACACCATCAACAGAATAATCAGGATAAGAATACACGTGATACGCATTCAACTCGACAGCCTCGCCGATGTCCAAAGTCTCATCATAAGCATAGATAAAAAGAACAGCCTCCGTCACATCAGCCGGATCAGCATCCAGCCCTGTCAAATCAAACTTGTACATGCCGTAACGCTGATGTTCCTCAGCAGGACAATAATGGATAAAGGCTGACTCGTAAAAACTGGTGCCAGGCTCATCCTCCTTCAGCATGGTATCATCCAAAACATCGTCACGCAGCGGAATAGAATACACCGCACCACAAACAGAGCCAACACCGGACAGCAGGAAAACAACCAGCACAAAAAACATCAGAAACCTATAGAGAACCCTAGACGTCGCCATGATACCATCCTCCCCCCCTTTTTTTATAAAAAACCAAGAGAGGTTTCATCATTCCGCAAGTAATATAAAAACCTTTCGAAAAAAGAACAAGGGAAAAAAAAAGGAATCACCTATACAAAGCCTTGATCGCGCCCCAACTGTCGGACTGCAGGGGAGTGGACCCGGTCACAGACTGCAACTCAACCCTCAGGCCGCCGTGCAGCAACGCGTCAATGATCCGGACGAGGTCTTCCGGGATCACTTCATCACTATTCACGCCGTTGAGGTAAACGCTTTGCACAGGAACAGGGCTGTTGCCGAATGCCCCGGTCTCCAGGATTTTCTGTTCCGATGGCTGGTTCACGCTTACATGGCTAAAAGGATAGGCCATCAGCCCGGGGTTGAGGTCCTGCCTCAGCTGGACCCCCAAGCATTCCACGAGGCCGCCTGCGCCTTGGTCCCTGAACAGGTACGTGAAGCCGCTGTTGTGCTCGACGGGCTCCAGCCCATATGCACCGAGCGCTTCATAGAGGCTCGCAAGCAGATCATGCTGCTCCATCATGGCCCCTGCGACTGAAGTTGTGGGCTTCACCCCAGAACCTTCAACTGCTGCAGCACCTACAGGCGCCGCTGCCAAAAGTCCGGTCAAAGCCAAATGTTTCATCATAGGTTTCATTCTGACCAACCTCCCTCTACCATCGAAGTCAAGATCTTCCCGCCGCCACCGGACGGCGGAATGACTAGGCCTCCCACATGAACATGCAGATCCCTGATGTTGTTGCTCTCATCATACTCGTCGATGAGATCCTCATAGTCAACGAAGACCTCTGGAAAGTAATCGCCCGAGGCAGGATAGCTCCAGAGCTCGTACACCGTCATGAAATCGCCAGCAGCCAGGGAAATCGGCTGGTTATTGTACAGATAGGCGGGCTCACCCTGCGTGGCGACCTTGTAATAGATGTCCTCGAGGTCTTCATCGCCGAGGTTGCTGAGCCTGAACTGGAACAGGATGTCATCGCCGGCAACAGGGTTTTGGGGATAGACCGCGCTGAAATCGGTCACCGCAACATCGCTGCCAGAGCCCTGATAATGTATCCGGAGTAATGGGCGCTGGTCATCGTGGATGGACTCCTTCGAGCGGGTCTTCAAATAGTCGCCGGAGCTGTGGCCGCTGATCTGATCGGTGACTATGAAGACAGACAGGTTGTGGTCGCCCTCCATGAACTCTGTCTTGACCATGTCGGTGACATCGAAAGGAAGCCAGACATCCGGAGAGTTATTCCCGCAGAACACAGTGGAATCCGAAGGGGCCGTGTCATATTCTGAAGAGGACGCCGGCCTGTTGCCCCACGTCACCGAATACTCGTCCCACTCGAGGCCGCCGATCTGATAGGCCGGATAGGAATAGATGTGATGGGAGGACATGGTGACGCACTCGTCATCCCTGTCCAAGGTCTCATAGTAGGCATACAGGTTAAGCTCGGCGCTGATGATGTCATCGGCATTGCCAATCGCGGTGTACAGTTGGGACAGGTCGAATTTGAAAAGCGCCTGCCTCTGCGAATAAAAAGCGGAGCAGAAATGGACAAAGGTCTCATGCCCGTAATTGGCGTCGGGATACCTCGCCCATAGCTGCGCATCGTCCAGGTTCTCTGTGTCAGCGTCCTGCAGCACCAGCGTCCCGGCAACAGCGATGCCTGAACAGGACAGCAACGCCGCCACCATCACCACAAACACCGCGTAAGCATTCATTCGGAACCACCTTCCATCATGGTAAACAATTTTCCGCCGTGATGGTGGAAAGGCAGGACGCTCCCGACCTGCACCATCAGATTCCGGTAGTTGTTCGACTCATTGAACTCGGCAATGGTGTCCCCGTAGTCCGCGACAACCTCCGGATAAAAGATCCCCGGGTTGGAATAGCGCCAATTCTCATAGACGATGATGAAATCGCCCGCATCCAAAGAGATCGGCTGGGAATTATAAAGATGGGGAGGCTCGCCGCGGGTGGCTACCCGGTAATACACGTTTTCAAGGTCTTCAGTGCCAAGGTTGCTGAGCCTGAACTCGAAAAGGATGTTATTGCCCACGACAGGATTGCTGGGATACACCTTGCTGAAATCGGTCACCGCAACATCATTGCCGCCGGCCTCATAGGTGATGAGCAGAAAGGGCCGCACGTCGGAAAAATAGGATTCCTTTGACCGAACCCTCAAAAGGTCGTCAGGGCTCGTGCCTTCGATTTCAGATGTCATCATGTAGATGGAGACGTTCATGTCACCCTCCGAGAATTCCTGCCTCACCATTCCGGTCACGTTGAACGGCAGCCACTCATTCAATGCCATGCCGTCGCAAAAGAGGCCTGTGTCTTCAGCAGCGGGATTGTACTCAGAAGGCAGGACTGGCCGGTTCCCCCATGTCACGGAAAGCTCGTCCCACTCGAGGCCCTCGACCTGGTATGAGGGGTAGGAGTAGGCGTGGTGGGCGGACATCTCGACGCACTCATTCTCTTCGAAAGTCTCCTCGTATGCGTAGAGGTAAAGCTCGGCGCTGCCTATCTGGAAGGCATCGTCTATGAGGGGATAAAGCTGTGACAGGTCGAACTTGTACATGCCGAACCTCTGATAGTCCGGGGAAGAGCTGAAGAGGATATACGGCTCAGTGCCGTAGTTCTCATCAGGGGTCCACTCCCTGAGCATTGTGTCAGCAAAGGTCTCTGTGTCGGCGTCCTGCAGGGCCAGGGTGTAGGTGAAAGCCAACGCTGGAGCGGTGCACACCATGAGGACAATCATGAATAAGACAGACTTTTCCGTCATATAGACTCACCCCCATCCATAACAGAATGATACTTGCCGCCGCCATGCAGGGGTGGCGGAGGAACAGCCGTACCGATGAGGACTGGCAAGCGTCTCATGTTGTTGGTCACATTGAGGTCCTCATAGTCGACGATGACCTCAGGCATGAAAGATCCAGCCGAGCCGTAGCTCCAGAGCTCATACACATCCACGAAATCGCCCACCGCCAGAGAGATAGGCTCTGTGTTGGAGAAAAAAGGGGGCTCACCCCTCGTGTTCACCTGATAATAGATGCCCTCAAGGCCAGTTGTGCCAAGGTTGCTGAGCCTGAACCGGAACAGGATGTCATCGCCGACAACAGGGTTTTGGGGATAGACCGCGCTGAAATCGGTCACGGCCACATCGCCGCCGCCGCCCTCATAGGTTATCAATAGATAAGGACGCTGGTCCTCATGGATGGACTCCTTCGAGCGGGTCTTCACATAGTCGCCGGAGCTGTGGCCAATGAACTCGTCAGTGGCTATGTAGATGGATACATTCTTGTCTCCTTGCAGGAACTCTTGCTTGACCATGCCGGTCACATTGAAAGGCAGCCACACCTCAGAAGGCATGCGATTACAGAACAGGATCATGTCTTCAGGAGCAGGATTGATGGCGGATGATACCGGCTTGGTGTCCCAAGTCACAAGCATCTCCTCCCACTCGCTGCCGTTGACCTGGTAGAAGGGATAAGAATAGACGTGATGGGCGAACATGTTGACGCACTCGTCATCGTCCAAGGTCTCATTGTAGGCATAGAGCAAGAGCTCCGCGCTGAGGATATCATCGGCATCATCAACAAGGCCGTAAAGGTACGCCAGGCCGAACTTGTAAATCCCCTGTCTCTGCGAAGAGGGGGCAGAGCAGTAATTCACGAACGGCTCGCTCCCATAATTCTGACTGTGATACTGCTCTCTTACCTGCACATCTCCGAGGTCCACTCTGTCGACATACTGCAGCCCATAAGCAGGCGCAAATCCCGCGCAGGCAAATGCACAAATCAATAGCATAATAGCCCGTATATTCATTGTATCAACCCGATTATACCTATTAAGTGATGAAAAAGTAAGACTCCTTAATAAATGTTTTGTTGAAGAAGGTAGCGAGATGGGTAATGCGTGAGGTTTCGCATAAAAATAGGTTCTGACCGGAAGTTTTTGGTGCCTTTTGCAGGTCATCCATAGTCAAAAAGCGGTGTGATGAGATTACAAGGGGCATAGCGTTCCAGCTGGTTTCCATAAGCTTGAGTTCACAAGTTGCAATGGCAGGTATTCCACGTTTATACAGAGTACGTACTCAGCGAATAAAACGCTTGTTCGCCTCGCATAACCTCTTGTGCGGGTAGTCCTTTGAGATGCTGTAGGTTCTCCTTCATCAACAAGGTTGGTCGTCCGCTCCGCTTGTGCATCGGGAGCGGCAAGCCGCTCTTTTGACGCTGAATCCAAAGAAAACAGCCGGCTGAATGCAATCGACGAGATTCGCGATCCCTTGCTTCTTTTTGCCAGGTGCCCATTTGTTCACAGCTACGAACTCACTTTTACGCAACCGCCTCGGCCCTGACGCTTCATCTTCCTGATCGAGAAGAGGGATATTAAAAAGCTTCAAAACATTTATAATCCCTAGGCCTATAAAACTCGCTATGAAAAGGGGCGCGAACCAGGTCGACTGGGCCATCAGCATGTTCATCTTCCTCCTGTACCTCTTCTGGTTCTTCCTGCTCATCCAGCCGAGGATCAACCCAACGAAGGACGTCAACACCGTCTTGTCATTCGTCAAGGAGGGCTTCCTCGATGACACCCAATGGGAAGTGCAGAAAGCGCCGATCATCATCCGAGCCAATGATTCCGAGGTCAACGTTCCCATCAGGGTCGCTGCACCGAACTGGACCCTCGCTCAGATGTCGCTGAACCCGACGGTCTTCCTCGCCTTGGACGAGGCCGAGCTGGTCTTCATCGGCAACATCAGCCCAAGCAAGAGCTATGCCCTGGTGCATTCGGCAGCAGAATATGGCAACCCGTATCCCTTGCCGGCGGTCATCGCCGACGACCTGGACGTCACCGTGCCTGGCCAGGGCGTCAAGGCCTCTATGAACAGCTCCCTGCCAGGGGTCATCTCCTACAACGGCACCCGGCTGTACAGCCTCGACCTGCTCCAGAACAACCAACCCGTACCCCGGACGGAGAGCGAGATGAACATCACGCCGATCTTCGCCAAGTACAAGCTCATCGAGGACGGCTGGAACATCAGCACCTATTTCTACATGCAGCGCCGCGAGGTTTGGTTCACGCTGCGCTACGGCACCGCCCGGCCGAGGCTCACCCTCACCGCCCAGCTCTATCCGTATCCGGACTATTTCGCCAACAACCGCGACCAGGGCAGTCTCAACTATACCGAGGAGACCTGCGCCAACCTGTCCACAGACAGCATCGATCTCTACGGCGGATCTGGGTTCCAGCTCCTTTTCGACCGGGAAGTGAACATCTCCCTCTGCGCTGAGAACTCCTCTCGCCTGTTCGTCAACGCCACGTTCTTCAACGTGAGCGAGTTCCGCTTCATCATGCATGAAGGCGATTATCAGAATCGCGAGACCAGGCTGCACAAGCATGTCGCCCTGCTCGGCTCCTTCGAGACCCTGACCGGCGTCCGGTGGGAGAATGTTTCCGCCGTGAACGCGACAAGCCATACGGCCCTCAAGCAGCGCTGGTCCATCCCACTCGAGCGGGACTTCTCTTTCATCATCAAGAATGCCTCGCAGACCTTTGTGGAGCACAACATGACCTCTCCCCCGAAGACGCAGGTCTACGCGGTCACCGAGCCGCTCCTGGTCCTCGGGCAAGATGCAAGCACCAACAGCACATCAATCACCTATCGCGCATGGTAAAAGGCTTTATCCGGACCTTGGAAGCGTTCATTGCCATAGCTTTCAGCTTCATGGCCTTGGTGTATCTTTTCCCAGCGACCCAGGAATCCGCCAAAGAAGTCCCCTCCGTGCTGCCCAACCTGCTCCACGACAGCCAATTCCGCGCGTGTGTCATCGCTGACAACAAGACCTGCGTCGAGGGCATCGTGAGGCCGCTCCTGCCTTCCTCAGAGAGTTTCCTCGTCAACCTCACGACTGACGCTTCGGTGGCTCCGGCAGGGCTACCTGACTCGAGGGTCGACACAGAAACTCTTTTCATCGCGGGCAATGACTCGCTGCTCCAGCCGAGGATTGTCCGCCTCTATCGCTGGGTCAGTTAGGGGCCCGCATGAGGAGGGTTCTGTGGTTAAGCAGCCATCCCGTGCCGCTCGGCAACGGGCGTGCAACCCTGAACCCCGGCACTGCAAGACTGCAGAAGAAGCGTGATCATCGGGACGGAAAAAAATAAATTTTCCAATTTTTACTTCTTTATAAGAGTAACAATTCTGCACAAAGCATAAATAGTCCCTTGCGCACGCCAAAAGCATGCGCATCATCATCGACACCGAACGCGACTCCATGGAGGAGATGGAGGAAGCCATCGCCTACATCCAGGGCAGGCTGCAATCCAGGGGCCAGCCCGTGGTCGTGGCCAATGACACCCAACCTGCACAAGAGAGCATAGTTGAGCAGAAGCCGGCGGAACAGAAAGCGACGGACCAGAAGGCGGAATTCACAGACATCACCCATGTGGTCGGCAAGGACCTCTTCGGCAACGACATCCAGGAGGAGGAAGAGGACCATCCAATAATAGAGATTGTGAAGTACGATTTCTGAGGAAAGCTTTTTTAAAGTCTGCCCGCCTCCTCCGAAGCATGAAATACCGCTTCCTTGACCATACCGCTGACATCAAGCTGCAGGCGTTCGGCAAGGACAAGCAGGAGGCTTTCGCCAACGCTGCCCTGGCGCTCGCGCATCTCATCTGCGAGAAGCCTGTGCGGGCCATCGAGCTCCGAACGGTCGAAGCCACAGGCCATGACGACAAGCAGCTGCTCTACGCCTGGCTCGAGCAGGTGCTGCTGCTGCAGCAGACCGAAAAGTTCCTGCTGGCCGAGGTCAAGGAGCTTTCCATCGAGGGGAACGCCCTCTCAGCGACCGTCCTCGGCGACAACGCCTCCAGCTACGCCCTCGACGAGGACGTCAAGGCGATTACCTATCATGACATGGAGATCAAGAAAGAGCAGGAATGGACCGTCCAGGTGGTGGTTGATATATGATCAAGCAAATCGCGAAGAACGTCTGGCAGATCCCGCAGGAAGGCAAGATGCTCGTCCCGGCGCGGGTGTTCGCATCGGACATCCTCATGGAGAAGATCCAGGCTGACAAGACGCTTGAGCAGGTCAAGAACGTCGCCTGCCTTCCAGGCATCCAGAAATTCTCCCTCGCCATGCCTGACGCCCATCAGGGCTACGGCTTCTCCATCGGGGGGGTAGCAGCCTTTGACATCGATAAGGGCGTCATCTCGCCCGGGGGCGTCGGTTACGACATCAACTGCTCGGTGCGCCTGCTCAGGACAAGCTGGGAAGAAGCCGACATTCGGGGAAAGAGCCAGGAGCTTCTTGACGCGCTTTCCAAGGCAGTGCCCGCCGGCGTCGGCAGGGACGGCACGCGCAAACTCTCGAGGGACGAGCTTGACGAGGTGCTCTCCACTGGCGCGGAATGGGCTCTCAAGAACGGTTACGGCATCAAGGCGGACCTCGAGCATCTCGAGGAGCAGGGCGTGATGAAGGGCAACCCCGCGAAGGTCTCTGACCTCGCGAAGAAGCGCGGCCTGCCGCAGATTGGCACGCTCGGCTCGGGGAACCATTTCCTAGAGATCCAAAAAGTTGACAAGATTGTGCTTCCTGATGTGGCGAAAAGGTTCGGCATCACGCATGCCGGCCAGGTCATGGTCATGGTGCACTGCGGGAGCCGCGGCCTCGGCCATCAGGTCGCTTCCGATTACATCAAGCTAATGGAGGATCATTACGGCGTCGCCAATCTCCCTGACCGTGAGCTCATCAACGCGCCGATCAAGTCCAAGCTCGGTCAGGATTATTACGAGGCCATGTGCGCCGCGGCCAACTTCGGCTTCGCCAACCGCCAGATGATCGTGCATTGGACCAGGGAATCCTTCGAGAAGGTCATGGGCTCGAGCGCCGGCATGGAGACCTTGTACGAGGTCTGCCACAACATGGCCAAGATGGAGGACCATTACATCGACAACGAGTGGAAGCATGTCTGCGTGCACCGCAAGGGCGCGACCAGGTCTTTCGGCCCTGGCAAGCGTGAGATCCCGGAGGATTACCAAGCGGTCGGCCAGCCAGTCATCATCCCGGGCAGCATGGGCACCGCGTCCTACGTGCTCGTCGGCACCAAGCAAGCCGAAGAGGTGTCGTTCGCCTCGACAGCGCACGGCGCCGGCAGGGTCGCGTCACGATCTGAAGCTTTGCGCACCGTCCGCGGCGAGGATGTCAAGCGATCGCTCGCCGAGAAGGGCATCACGGTGAAGGGCTTTTCCATGAAGGGCCTGGCAGAGGAGGCTCCCCAATTCTACAAGGACATCGACGAGGTCGTCAGGGTCAGCGACGAGCTCGGCATCGGCAAGACAGTGGCGCGCTTAGTGCCGATCGCGGTGATGAAGGGGTAAGCTTAGCCGTATATTCGGTCGTGATGGCCGAAGTCGAGGATCTTAACTGTTCTCGCCACTTCGTCAATCTCATAGGTAAGAACGAAAGACTTCATGATATGGACTCTTCGGATGCCGTGCATGTCGCCGCGAAGGGGCTTGAAGTGGTAGGGGTTGAATACGATCTCTCGCATTTTTACATGGAGAGCATGGAGGAGAACATGATTCTTTTTCTTAAGCTTTCGAAGAGTATGCTGGATTGATGGAGAAATCTCCAATTGATATTCCATAAGAGGGGTTTGCGATGAGAGAGATTAAATGATTGAATAGGAGAAATCCGGAAATTTTCCATTGATTGACATTATAATTTCGAAAAATACTCTTCGAGGTTATTAACCCGGATAAAAGGCCCTTTCCGGATCCTCTCCAGCTTCGCAAGGTATTCTTTCCTGACTTTCGGCTCCTTGTCGACCATGGAGCGTATGAAGAACTCGACCTGCTTGCTCATGCTGATGCCGTTCGCCTTGCAGAGCGCAGAGAAGCGGCGATAGACGCTTTCTTCAATGTTGAAGGTTTTCAGGGCCATGGGTCTCACTTTATTGAATGTTAAATAAGATTATTTAATACTATTTAAATTTATCGTTTGCAGATGACGACGAATTTCGGGAAGTCCGAAATAATCCATAAGAGAAGCGGCATTACGAAGAAGAACAAGAGTGATTAAACATCAAAAACCTTCGCCGTCTTCGCAACGTTGATGACCTTGGTCTTGCCGATCATCTCTTCCAGGCCGGCGGCTTCGTGCACGTGGCTGCAGAGCACGATATCCGGCTTGAAGGTCTCGATGGCCTTGCGCACGGATTCGCTGCCGGGCACGAAGCTCGAGAATTTCTCCATCATGCTGCCCGCGGGATGCACGTGCGTCACCATAATCTTCTTCTTGAGGCCCTTCAGCTTGCTGTAGCCTTGCGAAAGCAGCTTCATGATGTAGTCGTCGGTGATGGGGAACGGCCCGATGTCAGCTCCCCCCGCTCCGAAGAAGCCGATGTCCTTGAACCGGAGCGAGTAGCCGTGCAGGTTGGTGATGCCGTACACCTCGGCGAGGAAATCCGCGGTCGCGACAGTCTCGTGGTTGCCCGGGATGATGACGACCTTCTTGCCCTTGGCCAGGAACGGGCCGATTATGCCCTGGGTCTTCTCCTCGGACTGAGTCAGGTCGCCGGTCAACACCACTAAGTCGACCTTCTCCTTCTCCGCCTTCTCGGCGAGCTTCTTGGCAAGGCTGGTGTCGCCGTGCAGGTCTCCGGACGCGAGGATCCTCATGAGTGAACGAATGGCTGCTGCCTATAAAAACGTTTCGGGAGCTTTTTCATGCCCCGGGGACAGGGCCTCCTCAAGATTTAAATACCCGGCCTGCGCAAGGCTGTGCATGGCAATCACCATCAACCCTCTCGCACTCCTCGCCGCCGCGGCCATCATGAACCTCATCGGCTTCCTGTGGTACTCGCCCTGGCTGTTCGCCAAGCGGTGGGAGAAGCTCGCAGGCGTCAAGATGAAAAGCTCGAAGCGCGCTCATATCGTCAACTTCTGCGCGAGCCTCATCATGAGCTACGTGCTCGCCTACGGCGTCGCCTACGTGCAGGCAAAGACCTTCACGCAGGGCATGGCCGTCGGCTTCTTCGCCTGGCTCGGCTTCATCGCCACGACAAGCCTCGGCCTCGTCCTCTGGGAGCGGAAGCCGGTCGCGCTCTACGTCCTCAATAACATGTATTATCTAATATCGCTTATGCTCATGGCAGGCCTGTTCGCGGTGTGGTGAGATGCGCGTTGATGAGAAGCTCCTGGAGCGGATCCGCCGGCTCGGGCTGCCCGAAGGCAAGCCCGAGAACAACGAATACCTCCTCCTGAAAGTGCAGGGCGACGGCATCAGGGCAGACCCGAAATTCAACGTCAAGGTCTACCGCGGCAAGGAAGGCCTCAAGATCTCCACCAACGACGAGCACACCCTCCGCTGCCTGATCGATAACATTCCTATGCGGCCGTCGAAGGTCGCGAGGACGCTGAGCATCGACGACAGCGGCGTCGGCTTCCTGCTCGGAGGCGTGCTCTGCGGCCTGCACGATTCCCTGACCGACCGCATCTACACCGTCGAGGTGCCTACCCGCTTCTTCCAGAGGGAGTCTCGGCTGAAGCAGCTCTATCTCGAAGCCTATGCCCGGTCGGCAGTCTCCCTGGTTGAGCACCTGCACCCGGACAAGGCCACGACCCTCATCCGCATCTGCACCGGGCATGTGAACACCAAGGCCAAGGACGCGCTCCGGAAGCTTGGCTATTTCGTCGAGGTCGCCGAGATCAAGGGCAAGCTCCAGGACAACCTCGAGGCCATGCACAAGGAGTATGTCTGGAAGACCTTCGGCTATGACGGCTATGTCGATCCCAAGCACTGCACCAGCAGAGAATTGGCCATCGAGTTCTCGAGGCTCAGGAAATGGGTGCAGAACCGCGGCTTGCAGCGCTTCTGCAAGGAAGGCTGGGGCCTGGAAAGCGCAAACCATTTAAAGCAGGGAGAGCGGAAAAAGCAGCATGGACCGCTTCCTCAAGGCAGCGCTCGCGGAGGCCAGGAAAGGCCTGCGCAGCGGCGGCATCCCCATCGGCTCCGTCCTGGTCAGGCAAGGCCGGATTATCGGCCGCGGCCATAACCTGCGCGTGCAGAAGGGCGACCCCGTCGCTCATGCAGAGATCACCTGCCTCCAAAACGCGGGCCGCATCGGCTCCTACAAGGGCTGCACCCTCTACTCGACCCTGATGCCCTGCTACCTTTGCGCCGGTGCCATCGTGCAGTTCGGCATCAGGAAAGTCGTCGCCGGCGAATCAAAAACATTCCTGGGAGCCAAGGCCTTCATGCGGCAGCATGGCGTCGCTGTGAAGGACGCCAAGAACAAGGAATGCGTCGCGCTCATGCGTGAGTTCATCAAGAGGCAGCCGAAGCTCTGGTTCGAGGACATCGGGAAATAGGTTAAAGCTCTGCCAATTTCTTCTCAAGCGCGACGACATCCACCGACCGGCTTTTGAGAAGCTGAAGCTTTTTTTGGCAGGACGACGCAAGGCTGGCGAACGAATCCGGAAACACGGCCTTCTCGAAAGAGGCGATCTTGGAAAATTCTTGGATGAGCATTCGGACGTCCTCGAGCGCCCGGTCGTCGGCGCCGTTCATGAAGTGGCTTGCGAACGCCTTGCCGAGCTCCTTCCATCGCAATAGGACATCAGGCCGGGCCTGCGCGTAGCCGAGCGATGCCTTCGTCTCCTCTTCTGTAAACCCGAGGCGCTGCGCCGAGGTCAAGAGCGCATCGACCAAGCCGCCGATGTGCTGCTGGCGCAGGAACCCGATCTTCTGGTCGTCCATGTGCGCAGTGAGGACAGCAGGCTATTTAAGCATTACGGGAAAAATTTAAGAACGTCCCTGGTTATCATAAACGCATGATCCTCACCGTGCTTGATGATAATCGACAAGGCCCTTGCCCGGCGGAGCACGGCCTCAGCTTTCTCATTCAGGATGACAGCACTATCCTGTTCGACGTGGGACCGTCAGACATCATCCTGAAGAACGCCAAGGCGCTCAACATCGACCTGGACAAGGTCGACACCATCGTGCTGAGCCATGGCCACGGCGACCATGGCGACGGCCTCGCGCACCTGTCAGGCAAGACGCTCATCTGCCATCCCAGCTGCTTCCAGAAACGTTATCGCAAGCGGGACAGCTCCTACATCGGGCTTCCCCTCACCGAGGAGCAGGCGAGGCGGAAGTTCAAGTTGGTGCTCTCAAAAAAGCCGTACAAGGTCAGCGGCAACATCACATTCCTCGGCGAGATACCCCGGCTGAACGATTTTGAGGCGAAGGCCACGACCTTTTATGATGATAAACAGCAGGACGATTTCATCCTGGACGATTCCGCGATCGCGATACGCTCGCCGAAGGGCCTCATCATTGTCGCGGGATGCTCGCACGCCGGCATCTGCAACATCATCGAGCACGCGAAAAGAGTCACCAACGTGAAAAAGGTTCATGCGGTGATCGGCGGTTTTCACCTCAGGGAGATCGATGAGGTCACGCTGAAGACTGTCTCCTTCTTTCAGAAGCAGGTTGTCGAGCGATGCTTTCCGTCCCACTGCACCTCAGATATGGTCATCGAGAGATTCGTTGAGGCTTGCGGGGCAGAAAAACTCAGGTCAGGGGACGTCGTGCGTTTCTGATGCTTACCGCTTCCGGATGCTCGGCTTCTGCCCGGTGAGGTTGATGATGTCGGAAGCCTTGCCTGGCTTCTCGCCCTCGTAGATCAAGAAGTCCATGCCGTTCCGTATCTTGCTGTCGATGTCCTCCGCGGACGTCATGAAGTTCCTGCCTGTGACATTGGCGGAAGTGGTGATGATCGGCCTGCCGAGCTCCTCGACGATCTTCTGGGCCGGATGGCTGACCAGCCGCACGCCCAGGGTGCCGTTGCCCAGGTTGACGGAAGGCGCGATGCATGTTTTGTCCTTGAGCTTGAAGATGAGGGTCATGGGTCCGGGCAGCTTCCGCAGCCAGCCTTCATTGCCTTTGGTCTCGCAGTGCTGGTGGATCCAGTCCTTGCTGGGCGCGAGCACGGAGAATGGCCTGGTGGTCTGCTCCTTGAGCTTCCTCAGGCGCTGCACAGCCTTCTCGTTGGTCGCGTCGCAGCCGATGCCGTAGATCGTGTCCGTGGGATAGATGAAGAGCGCCCCGTCACGGAGGTGCTGGAAGAAGCGGTGCTTGTTGACGATGAATTCATCAGGCGTTATCGTCTCCATAAAAGAGGGGGAAAGAAAAAGGCTTTAAAAAAGTTTTCATTGCCCTTCGTCTTCGCGGTCGATGAAGCAGAGGATCCAGGGTTGGGTCATGTTCTCGCCTTCAGGGCCGCGGTTTTGACGCTCAGGTTCCGGATGACCCGGAAAAAGATCGCTTCAATGTCGTCGTGGTTCAGTTCCATCGTAGTCACCTCGTTCATAGAAGCTGGCGGGAAAAGAGGTGAGGGAACCCGCCGGGGCTTCCATGATAGCTCTTATCGGGGGCCATCCCTTCTTAAGCCCGGCGGCGTCGGATGTCCAGTGTCCAGTGTCATAATCCATAAAAAGCCTTCCGTGTTCCCCTCACCCATATGGCGCGACCTTATCAGGCTGACCTCCACCTGCATTCCTCAGGATCGGATACGCAGGTGCCGAAGGTGAATGCGTACGCTCCCTTGACCCTTTTCCGGAAGACGATCAATGACAGGGGCATGGATTTCTTCACGCTCACTGACCACGACACCATGAAAGGATTCTACGAGCTGCTCAGGGGGCTCCCCGAGGATGAGCGCGGCCTCGCTGTCCCCGGTGTGGAGCTGACTGTAGAGGACCCGGCTGTCGGGCATATCATTCACGTCGCGGTCTGGATGCCCCGCGAAATGCGTGAGGGCGACCCCGAGACGATCGAACGGCGCTGCGAATCCCACCTTTCCCGTATGAAGGGTCTGTCGGTCAGGGACCTCCTGTCCTACGGCGACGACCATGGACTGTTCCTCGGCTACAACCACCCCTTCTGGTTCGACGACCGGGTGATCAAGGAGAAAGAGATTGATGTGACCAAAGTCCCTAATCTCGCGAAGCAGTTCCGCATCATCGAGGTGGTGAACGGAGGGGGCAGTCTCCTGGAGCGCCTCGGAGGGATCGCGCTCGCCCTCGACTCTGGCCTCGGCATGTACGCCTCATCCGACAGCCATAGCGGTGACATCGGCCATGCCTATACCGTCGTCCCGGCCACCACGGTCCTTGAGTTCTTCGAGGAGATCTACCAAGGAAAGGGTCGGCCCATCATCGACCGAAGGCCGTATGAAGCCCTCCTGGAGGACGTTCTCAAGTATCAGGAAATACTCCATGATCGGCTGCTCCTCCGGCGCCATTGGCGGCTTGCTCGGACGCACGCACGCTCCACGCAGGACTATCGGCAACAGTATCATCATGAGATCCTACAGGTTATCGATGACTGCATGGATCATGGTGAGCCTTTCACTATCCCTCCTGACCTCGAATTCTATAATCCGAGGATCATCGAATGGGCTAATAAGATAGTCACAAGTGACAAGATGCGTGATCCTAATTATCGGGAACGGATGCGCATCGATGCGAAAGCCCTTGCACGGTTCATGGCGAAGCGGGCCGCGAATAATCAGGGCCCTGTCCAGAGGGATGTCCGGCGTCTCGTCCACGGAATCATCAGGACGGCGCACCTTAGAATTCCGTGAGCTTCTTGTGCTGGAACGGGCCGATGATCGTCGTGCTGCCCTCGGCGCCGCCCATGATCTTCTTCACCGAGATGAACTTGTTCTCGGCAAGCTTCTGGATCTTGCGCTGGAAGGTCTTGTAGGTGGCCGCTCCCCCGCCGTCCTGGTAGAGCTTGAACAGCTCGCCGATGCGCTTGTCCGGGTGCGCCTTGACCAAGGCGAGGATCTCCTGCGTCCCGGTCTCCAGCTCGGTGTCCTTCTTGATGGAGAATCCTTCCATGCGGGAGATAGCCTTCTGGACATGCGCGAGGGTGATGGCCCGCTTGCTCTCGTCCTCGGCGGCATTCCCGGATTCCCGCAGCAGGAAGAGCCCGATGCGGATGTCGCCGCTCTCTGCGGTCTTCTGCGTCACGAGGTCGAAAGCGTCCTCCTGCCAAGCGGTGTCGTAGAACGCCGCGTTCCTGCGCTCGAGCAGGATGCCCCTGATCTCGCCCGGTTTGTAGGGCTTGAACTCCAAGGTGTCGGGGATGAGCCTCGACTTGATCCTAGGGTCTATCTCGCTGGCCCATTCTTTGTAATTGGTGATCATGATGACGACCTTGCGGTAGATCTCCTCCAGCAGGGTGTAGAGGAAGTCGAACTCCTCGACCTTGTCGATCTCATCAAACACAAAGACCGCGCTCTTCTTGTTGAGGATGCCCTTCACCACCACGAACAGCTCCTCGGTCTTCTTGTTCTGGGTGAACTTGTAGCCGAGGGCGTCGCAGAACGCCAGCATGACCTTGTAGGTGGTGTTGTGCTGCCAGCAGTTGACGTACACCGGCATGATCTCGTCGGTCTGCTCCTCGAGCTCGTCCAGGACGTGCTTGCAGGCCAGGGTCTTCCCGACGCCCGGCTCGCCGGTGATGATGAGGTTGCGGCCGTTGCGCTTCTTGAACAAGGGCTTGACGCATTCGGCGATGTAGTGCTGCTCCTGCTCGCGATAGGGGATCATCTTCGGCATGAAGTCGAAGTCGAGCGCGACCGCGTTCTTGAACAGGGTCTCGTTGCTTCCGAGCATGTCCTTGAAGAGGGGCATGTGACAGAAAAATGCGACAAGATTTATATGTCTTATGGCGGGGCCGGCGGAAAAATCAGGGCTCAATACGTTTCATGCCGAGGAGCGGCTGCAGGGCTTCAGGCACGGTCAGCGAGCCGTCCTGATTCTGGTAGTTCTCGAGGATGGCCACCAGAACCCGTGAGGTCGCGATGGCGGTGCTGTTCAAGGTATGAAGGGTGTGGTTGCCATCCGGCGTCCGGTACTTGATGTTCAGGCGCCGCGCCTGGTAGCCGGTGCAGTTCGAGCAGCTCGCCCCTTCCTTATAGCAGTTCTGCTTCGGCATCCAGAGCTCGATATCATATTTCTTCGCCGCGACCGTGCCAAGGTCGCCGGTGCAGATGTTGACCACGCGATAGGGAAGCCCGAGCTTCTCCATGAGGGCCTCGGCGTTGCGCTGCAGCTCCTCGTGCAGCGCCCAGGACTCCTCCGGCTTGCAGAGGATGATCTGCTCGACCTTGTTGAACTGGTGCGTGCGGAAGAAGCCGCGGGTGTCCACGCCGTGGCTTCCGATCTCCCTGCGGAAGCACATGGAGTAGCCGCAGAGCTTGATGGGCAGCTGCCTCTCTTCAAGGACCTCGTCGGCGAACTGCGCGATGAGGGGATGCTCGCTCGTCGCGATGAGGTAGCTGTCCTCCCCCTCGACCTTGTACATGACCTTCTCGAAATCAGTGAGGTCAGTGACCCCTTGATAGCTCTGCTTCTTCATGATGAGCGGAGGCTCGACGTAGGTGTAGCCCTTCTTGACCAGGTGATCGACCGCGAACCGGATCAATGCCTGGTTGAGCAGGGCGAGCTTGCCATTGAGGAAATAGAATCCTGCGCCCGCTATCTTTGTGCTCCTGCCGAAATCCGCGCCGAGCTTTTCCGCGAGCTCGCCGTGGCTGAGCAGCGGGAAGTCCGGCACCTTGGGGATGCCCCAGCTGCGGATCGACTGGTTCTCGGAGTCGTCCTTGCCATAGGGGACAGACTCATGCATGATGTTGGGCAGCCGCATGAGCAGGTACTTGATGTCAGAAGCCAGTGTTGCCTCCTTCTCCTCGGCCTCCTTGAGCTTTAAAGGGATTTCCTTGGCGCGGGCGAGCTCGAGGTCGGCGTTCTTGTGCTCCTTCTTCAGCCGGTTGATCGCCTGGGAGAGCTCATTGCGCTCATGGCGCAGGGCATCTGCATGCTGCTGCAGCTCACGCCGCTGCTGGTCGAGGCTGATGACCTTGTCAACCCAGGCGGCCTTCTCTTCATCCTTGCGCCTGCGCAGGTCTTCCCTGACGACCTCCGGGCTGTCCCGGAAGAGCTTGATGTCGAGCATGGTGGCAAAGGGGAGCCGAGAGGTTAAAAACCTTGCGCCGCAAGCCTTAAGAATGACGCTTCGCCTGTATTAGTCGATGAAGCCGCTCGTCCTCTTCGACATCGACAAGACGCTGAGCAGCAGCTCGGACGCGCACCGTCATGCCTTCCAAGCCGCGTTGCGCGACGTCCACGGCATCGACCTGACCATTGATGAGATCCGCAAGGTGAAGACCTCGGGCATGACCGAGCCTGCCATCGAGAGGATGATGCTGTTGAGCCATGGCAAGAAGCCATCGCCCGAGGGAAGCAAGGAGTATGAGAAAGTCATGGGCCGGCGCCTCGGGGAACTGATCAAGGATGATCCCTTCGCCCTCATGCCAGGCGTGCAAGGCCTCTTCTCCGACCTTGAGCGCAAGGGCGCTGTCCTCGGCCTGGCGACCGGCAACTTCGAAGCTTCAGCATGGCACAAGATGAAGCGCCTGGGCATCGATCACTTCTTCTCTCTCGGCGGCTTTGGGTCTGATCATGAGGACAGGGCGGAGCTGGTTCGCGTGGCCATCCGACGTGGAAAAAAGAAGTCACCTGAGATTGACCGCGTCGTCGTCATCGGCGATACGCCGCTCGACATCGCTGCTGCGAAAGGTGCTGGCGCGCTATCCATCGGCGTCGCCTCTGGGCATTATTCCCAGGAAGAGCTGCTGAAGGCCGGCGCCGACCTCGTGATCGAAAGCCTAGAGGAGAAAGAAAAGATCCTCAGGTTCATCTTTTCATTATCGTCCTGACACGGAATTTGTTGAAGAAAGCTTAATATACCTGCTTGAATTGCTGCGAAGTGGTTGATATTATGGGAATCATTCCGACCGCAGGGGATATTGCCTCTTCAGCGGTTTATATGGAGGCTCGCATGCTCGAAAATGAATTAGGGCTTGCTCTGAAAGGGAGGGCAGACCCGGGCGTCACTGGATTGAATCTTACTCACGCCCTTCCGGGGATTGATGCTGAAGGCGGCTTGATGCGTCTCCTCGAGGAGGGAAGGATCTCGTTGCCATTATGCCATGAGCTGCTCCTGGAAAGAAGGGCATTTCTTGCGCGGGTTTGCCAGGATGAAGGGATAAATGAGTTTCAGGATCCCTATGATCGCCATGCCTCGAGGGTAATGCAAATTCTGGATGAAGGCATTACCGGCTGGCTGGCAAAATTATCTTTTTATTCCGCCGTTTCCCCGCAACATTAATATACCCGGCTCGCGGAATTCTTCCCATGAGCGATTTCATGCTTCTCGCTGCCAAGGAAGCCGAGCAAGGTGTGCGCCTCGGCCACGGCGGGCCTTTTGGAGCCGTCATCGTCCGCAAGGGCAGGATCATCGCGAAAGGCCATAACAGGGTCATCGTTACGAATGATCCAAGCGCCCATGCCGAGATAGTCGCCATCCGAGCTGCTACGAAAAAGCTCGGTCGCTTCGACCTTTCTGACTGCGAGCTGTACACGAGCTGCGAACCCTGCCCCATGTGCCTAGCCGCCATCCACTGGGCAAAGATGCGGACGCTGTTCTATGGCGCGACAAGGAAGGACGCTGCCAGGATCGGCTTTGATGACAATATCATCTACGACCTGATCAAGGGAAAGGCGAAGAAGACGCAAGTCACGAAAAAACAGATTTCTCGCGAGCTCTGCCTCAAGCCGATGCGCGAATGGGAAAAAAAGGATGACAAGACGCGATACTAATATCTAATCAGCTACACGGGCAAAATAATCCGGTCGAAATTGAAGACGATGTCCGTCTGGGTGATGATGCCCGTAATCTGTTCATGATTGTCGGTGGTGACCAGCTTCTTGATATTCCGCGCTTTCATGAGCTTCGCGGCGTCCAGGATCTCGGCGTCCTCATCGATGGTGATGATCGGCTGTGAGAAGATGTCCACGGTCTTGATCTTGAAGAAGTTCTTCTCTCCCAAGACACAGCTCTTGACCAGATCACGCTCGGTCAGGATCCCGATAGGGATTCCGTTTTCCATGATGACAAGCGATCCTGCCCCGACACGACGCATGAGCTCGGCGATGATGACCACGCGATCGTTGGAGTCTGCGTAGTAAAGGTCTTGATTCATGATATCCTTGACCTGGAGGTGGCTGTTGCCTTGGTACTTCTGGATGAGGTCAATGTTGTGGATGATGTCGGTCATGGTGACGATGCCGAGGATTTCATTTTGCCAAATCACAACGACCTTTTTGATGTTCTTCTCCTTCATCAGTCTCGCGGCCTCTGTGACTAGTGTGCCAGGCGGAATCGTGACGAGTGGCGCCGACATGATGTCCTTGGCCTTCGCGTGAAAGATGTTCGTTGGTCCCATGACGCAATGGTGGGCGAGATCCCGCTCCGTGATGATGCCGCAGGGTTTCCCTCCAAGGGTGACGATGACGGAACCGATACCGGATCGGTACATCTCCTCGGCGATAGAAAGGAGCGCATCGTCAGCCTTGACGAATTGAACCTTTTGGATCATGATGTCCTGGACGGTGCATGTCGCCATGCTATTGATAATAATGACCGATTATTATACTTTTCGATATTTTCCATGATCCGCCCGGAGCACCCATGCAGCTTCATCAACGGATGAAGTGATAAAAAAGTTGATAAGGGGGCTCTTTTTCAGCGGTTCCATGGACCTCGAGGAAAGATCGCGACCCGTCGATGTGACGGCGCTATTCGATCCGGCGAGCAGCCCGTTCTACTCGACCATCGAGAGGAACATCAAGCCGGACGTGGGCATTGTCAACCCGGACACTGGTGCATTCACCATCAATCCCGAAGGTTTTAGACCAGGACAGATCCAAGCCCTTCTTCGAGACATTCAAAACAGGTTCCCGGAGGGGGTATGGCTATATTTCCCCACAACCAACAATTACTTCAACGTCCGCTCGCTCGTGCTCTGCGTTCCTAAGAAATCCGGTGACCTGGAAGAAGAAGGTGCACATTGGCATCCTACAGGTTTGCCTATTTTTAATGACTGGGAGCCGCCGGCAGAACTTATAGCGAAGCTTTAAAGCCGGAACTCCAACTGTTCCTTCATGTTCACGGCGTCCGCGAGCAGGCTGCCGAGCTTGTTGGTGCGCTTGATCTTGATCTCGCCTTCCTTTCCCACTTTGACCGTCAGCACGTGCTCCCCGTCGAGATAGATGTGCACGTCCCTGTTGGCGTATTTGGTGTCGAGCGTGAACACGAGGTTCTTCTTGCTGATCTTGGTGTCGATTGGTCTGATGGCCTCGCCGCCTTTCTTCAGCGCCTGGACCTCGATGCCGATGCCAAGGCGGTTCTCGATCTCGTTGATGGTCGCCCCTTGCTTGCCGATGACCTTGGCGATCACGGATTCGGGAACAGAGACCACGACCTTGTGCTCGCTGAGCATCTCCACCTCGACCTGGTCAGCGAACTTCTTGAACTCGGTGACGATGGCCTGCGACGCGAGCTGCCTAGCCGGGCTCTTGCTCTCGTCCTTGCCGACAGGCACGACAACGGTCTCCTCGCCGTAGCTGTAGAGCTCGAACTCCAGCTTTTTTGTCTCGAAGTCGTTGACAACGACGACTGGCCGCGCCAAATCCGCTTCTGTCATGCCGCTCGGCACCTTGACGACCATGTTCAGAGAAAGAACCTTGTCCACGCCGCCGTTGCGGATGAAGATGACCGTGTCGATGACCTGCGGGATGACACCCAGCTCGATCCTGCCGACGAAGCGCTGGATGGCGTCGATGGGATTGGTGGCATGCACCACGCCCGCGAGCCCGATACCCGCTAATCTGAGGTCGGCGAAGAGCCGGAAGTCGTCGGTATTGCGCATCTCGTCGAAGATGGTGTAGTCCGGCCTGCTGAGGAGCAGGATGTCATGGATTTCCTGCGGCGTGCCGTGGCTGATCGCGTACTGGGTGATGGTCTCTGGCAGGATGAGGTCGCGCGGCGCCTCGATAGTCTTCACGATCTTGCCTTTCGCTGCGTAGAATTCTGCCAATGCCTGGGCGAAGGTGCTCTTGCCGTGGCCTGGCGCGCCCGCCACCAGGATGCCTTCCGCCTGCGCGCTGATGCGATCGGAAAGCTTTTGGCTCAAGGCATAGTCCTTGAGGGCAAGCTTCTTGACCGGCTTCACTGCCGTGATCTCCCAGCCGTCTGACAAGGGCGGCCTGGTGATGACGATGCGGTAGCTCCCGAGCTGGATGATGGTGCTGCCTGGGCGCTCGATCTCGATGAAGCCGTCCTTGCGGAAGCCAGCTTCCTCGATGATCTCCCGGGAGATCTCCTGGATGCGCTCCTGCGTGAGGGGCTGCTCGGCTACCTGGATGAACTTCCAGTCGCCTGGCTTGCCTTTCTTGGCGAATGGCGGCACGTTCTCGCGGAGGTGCACCGACATGGTACTCGGGTCGAAGTAGGAGTCCAGCGCTAGGTCTCTTGCCTCGAGCTTCATGCGCTCCGCCTTGACTCCTTTCGCCTCTGCGAGGCGCAGGGTCACCTTGTTCGCGGTAAGGAGCGTCGCGTCATGCTCGAAGGCGAGCTGCACCAGGTGGTGGCCGAGCTCTTCAAGGGTGGTTTCCTTGAGTTCACGCTGCTGCAGCCGAGTGCCGTGGAATGTGATGGTGAACTTCTGCTCCGCCCCTAGCTTCTTGAGCCGCAATATCTCGTCCAGGCCGAGGAAGCCGGCTGCCTTGTTCTGGAAAGCCTCGTGCTCCAGGGCAGAGAATAGCTGCTCGGCGATGATGACCTCGTCGCAGCTCATGCTTTTGTCCTGCAGCTTGCGCGAGAGCAGGCCGTCGATGACGACGCTGCTGTCCGGGAGAACGCGGTCGAAGTGTGCCATGCCCTCTTTTTGCGCGTCCTGGTATTTAAAGGTTAAGAAAAAAGAAAATCATTGAGGTAGGGAGTACTTAGGCTTGGTCACAATGAACGCAGGCGAGCTGCTGCCGCACTTCTGGCAGAAGGCGGCTGGAGCGCATTGGTCGTTGTATGCCTGCCCGCCATGGCAATCATTGCATCTCCAGGAGACTCCGGTCGCATTTGTGCAGAAGAGACCATAGCCAAGGGAATGATCCATATTGTTGTTTCGGACGGTGATATCGTTCGCTTCATCAACGATTCCTATGCTCAGGTTCGAGTTCGAGACCGTGTTTCCCTCGACAATCGATCCGATGATGGAATACGCATGATTTTCTCCGTCGACGATGATTCCCCATCCCCAAAAGCCTCGGACAACATTGTTCTTGATGAGATAGTTGCTGCTGAGGTCTGGCTCTGGCATGTTGCGGTAATCAACGACTATCCCGTGCTTGGAGCCCATGACGTGATTCGTTTCGACATGCAGACTGAGTGGATGGTTACCAGCGAAGGGCATATAGGACGCGCGGATGCTGATGTTGGCGCAGGAATCGACCGTGTTGCCGATGACTTTCGACCGATAAACGCTGGAGGTCGAGATGCCTGTAGAACATGGGCCGTGAATTGAATTGTTAGTGATCACCACGTTTGATCCGATAATTCCGTATCGAGTGGTGTTCATGATTTCATTACTGTCGAGGGTGATATTGTCCGCTTCGTATAACATTGCACACGCTTTTCCGATGCCGATATACGAGCTTTCAATCCGGTTGTTACTGACATATCCCGCATCTTGTTGCCCACAACCCAGGTCGATTGCCGCGCCATTTGGGCAATCTTGAATGAGATTAGACTCTATGCGACCGATAGTTGCGAATTTTACTCCATGAAGAAAATGTTGCAGGTGACAGTTCCTTACGCTCGCCCGCGGCGCTCTCCAATCACCAAAGAATCCGTAGTTGTAATCGTTTCCTTCGATGAGGGTGCTGTTTTCACAATAGATGTTGATGCTATCCCCTTCCACGTTCATGGCGATGCTGCCATACGGCTCTGTCGAAAGATGATACTGATAGCCGCAGATGCGGATCGCAGGATTCCCCTCGTCATCGAGGTAGACCATGTGTTCCTGGGTAAGGTTGACAGATCCGTCCGGTCCGACGATGGTGGAAAGGTTGAGGCAGTCGAGGCCGCTCTCGTCCTCCCGGGCGCCGTCCATGGAGAATCCTGCCTCAAGCTCAGGCATCTGCACGTTTTTGCGCAGCGTTTCCTCGACCACTTTGTCCCCTTCAATCCGCTGGGTGGGGATCGGCCAAAGGGTGGAGGGGCTGGAGAATAACGCGGGTCTTGCAGGCAGGCTCGCTTGCCCTGCAGCATTTTCCATTTGGTCTGTTCCTTGGGTAGGAGTTCGAAGCATCAAGAGCCCGAGAACAAACAAACACACGATGCCGGCAGCGATGAGAAGCACTAATCTGCTGAAACGTTTCTTCTTTGGATCATCCAATTGAATCACCTGTAGTCCTTTCTTTTGGAAAAGATTATTTAAATGTATGGTTATACTTAACAGCTTCAATGGGGGTGTCGCATCTACATTCAGCAAGGCCGATAGTCATAGATGTGTTGTGATAAAGAGTTCCAGCTAACAGCATCAGGGTCCTAAGAAAGCGAACTCTTCTTAAGGAAGAGCAGGAGCCTTCCTGCATGGTAATTGTAGGCCTTCATGGTCTTGGGCGAGAGGCCGCGGAGACGCTGCTCCTCTGACAGCCGAACAAGCATTTCCTCGAATTCCATGCGGATAACAGGGAGAGAACTTCTTAATGAAGCCGAGTGCCATTAACCCGCAAGAACTGAGGGATAAAGCGAAATTCCTCCGGAATTGACCCCATAACGAGTATTTCCAATACTCGTTAGTTTCAATTTGAGAGCCCTCGCCTTTAAGTTCAACTTTACTTGAAGTTAGTAGAAGACAAAAATAACGCATAATTTATATATGAGTTATGCTTTAGTTATGTCATGATAAACTTGCAAACTCGGGAGCTCGTTCTGAAGTGGAAACGTGAAGGCAAAAAGCAACAGCAAATTGCGGAATTGGTGGGGTGCAATCAATCCGCAATCAGTCGTCTCATTGAGAAATATGAAAAAACGGGGAGCATAAGTAACTTACCACGAAGTGGCCGTCCGACGCTGTTGACAAAAAAGACGCTTGTGAAACTCAAGAAAGAATTCGAGAACCAAGCACGAACAGCGAATAAAAACTATTGTTCCATAGACGTAAAACAATTCGCGCAGATCATTGAGCAGGAGACGGACAAAAAATATTCTGTTCGGCATGTCGAAAGAATTCTTCACAAACTTGACTTTTCGAGAATAACGCCTCGTCCACAGCATGTGAAGAATGATCCGAAGAAAGTGGATAAGTTCCGTCAGGAGTTTAAAAAAAACTTCGAACGCAATACGTGGATCATGAAATTATAGCCATTGACGAAGCGAGCTTCCAGCTCACCACGACCTACAAGAAAATATGGTTTCCTCGAGGAGAAACGCCGCGCGGAGCATTCTTTTGGAGCAACAAAAAACTCATCACCTTCGGCGCATTAACCAGCGACCATCATTTCCATTACGATTTTTACGAGTCGCAAAATAGTCTGACATTCAAGCACTTTCTTCGAAATCTGTTCGAAAAACTCAACCCGAAAAAGAAGTACGTGGTCATTTTGGATAACGCGGGATTTCACAAAACCTGCTGCATCAAACACCTCTTTGATGAATTCTCACCACGCATAAAAGTGGAATACTTACCGCCGTATTCTCCCGAGCTCAACCCCATAGAAACGTGCTGGAAAGTCACAAAAAATAACGTGACAAAATCACAATACTTCCCGACCATAGACGACATGCAAAACGCCCTCGAAAACTACTGGACAGAACATATTTTTACACAAAACTTCATGCGTTACTTATGTCGCTAACTA